>CAZMHH010000182.1:0-1579 GCA_964566035.1 uncultured Thermodesulfobacteriota bacterium | reverse complement strand
ATCCAGAGAGGATACACCACCTATACCTCATACACAACTTTTAATTATAGCTCATAAAAAACTCCCTCTCCCTGAACAGACTGTGTCGTAATAGCCAAATCTGTCATTTCTCACCCTGCGACCGCAGGGTGAGAAATCTCAAGTGCTTGATTTTGCTTGCAAAGAGATTTCTCGCTATCGCTCAAAATGACATAAAATTCGATTACGACACAGTCTCGAAAAGAGGTGTTGAGCGAGGAAAAGCAGGTTTCAGGAGTCAGCTTTCAGGTATCAGTAAAATCTTTGAAAAGGCTATAGACGGTAGGCTATAAGAAAAGCAATAAAGCTGTTGAGCTGATAAGCAAGAAAAAGCAGGTTTCAGCAGTCAGCTTTCAGGTATCAGTAAAATCTTTGAAATGGCTATAGGTGGTAGGCTATGGGCTATGGGCTATGGGAAAAGCAATAAAGCTGTTGAGTAAAAACTTTCGTGGTCGTAAGAGCAGCTGTCAGGTATCAGCTGTCAGCAAAAACAGAAGAGGGGGGTATCTTGAAACTTGCATCTGTGTCTTTGCCACGAACTAAATCTCTTTTTCTACAATATGATTTAGGAGGAGGATGAAACCCGTATGATAATTGATCCGAAAATATCTCTTCAGCAGAATAATATCTTTAAAAACAAAAAAATTATAGTAATCCTGTCTTACGAAGATGAGTTGTTTTTCTATAAAAAGCTTGATTCTGAGGTTGAAGCAGGAAAAACAATAATAATTACATTTCCTGACATAAAGATAGAGATGGATTCAGGGCTTCATAAAAGAATATCATTATGTTGTAACGGAAGGGATTTTTTCCGCACCATGACGGATTTATCAAATACAGATTCAGATGCATACAGACATTTTGCATCTGAGAATATATTTGTCGAATGGAAAGTTTTTGCAGGCTTAACAGAGAAACAGTTATATATGGCATATAATGTAAATTATGGATATGACGAAAAAACCGGTAACTTCTTTCTTGTTTTTGAACCAATTGGTAATGGCAGCGACAGACTGGAATGGATGCTCTATTGATAGCAGACCGGTTAATGCAGGTTAAAATGATACCTGCAAACTCTTTCAACAATTTAATATAAATCCGGTTTTTAACGATAAATCTGTATCAAGGTATAGAGCAGAACAAAATGTTTGCAACCGTTCATTTAATATATGCGCTATTCATTGCTGCTCCGTTTGAGGAGTATGTAAGAAGCCTCTATATAAAGCTTGGGATATGGCACGGGATTGCTTGCACTGCTTTTTTTGGACTCTATGAACTGGTTGTTTATACGATAAGATTTTGGGGTGACATCCCCCTTTCAGAAATTCTTATTGTGCGATTTATAGTCTGTCTGGCTCATTTTGCTTTTTGGGGGGTTCAGGTGTCATTAAAGAAAAGGGTAGGGCTTATTGCAGCGACCCTGCTTCACTATACATGGAATGTCTATTTTATTTTTTATGCGTAAATAATAGAACGATTAGCAGCGTAGCTCGTAGTTGGTAGCTCGCCCTGATAAATACGCTTCGCTGTTGGCTACGCCAAATTTAACCATGCCTTTGGC
>CAZMHH010000181.1:0-1584 GCA_964566035.1 uncultured Thermodesulfobacteriota bacterium | reverse complement strand
AAATATATTGCACAAAAATCAATTGCGACACAGTCACCCGGGGGAGGGGAAAGGCGGCGGAGTCAGGGATGGCTGAAATATGAGGATATGAGCGGAAGCATCAGTTTGTAAAACGATTTATTTGACACTGCCAGATAACACAGAGAACGATGTTGCCGGTACTGAGACATCCTACCTCGTCCCCTCTCCCCGCTGTGGGAGAGGGTCAGGGTGAGGGGGGTTAGAAGCAGATATCAGGTATCGGCTGTCAGCAAAACCGGTAAAGGTTTACACCTGAAATTTGGAAAACCGCTTTTGCTTAAAGCTGACACCTGACTGCTGATATCTGCTATGCGACTTGTAGCTTGAAGCATTATAAATTCTTATTTACATATATCAGGTAACTATTTATGAACGAAAAAATTAAAGTACTTATTGTTGATGATTCCGCTGTGGTGAGGCAGACTTTGAGTGAACTTTTGGCATCCGATCCGGAAATTGAGGTTGTTGGAACTGCAGCGGACCCTTTTATTGCTGTTGACAAAATTGCTCAGATAGAGCCTGATGTTATAACCCTTGATGTTGAAATGCCACGTATGGACGGGGTGACATTCCTCGAAAAAATAATGTCACAACATCCTATACCTGTTGTAATATGTTCAAGTCTTACTGCAGAAGGTTCAGAAACCGCTCTTAAGGCTCTTGAAGCAGGGGCTGCTGAAATAATAACAAAGCCAAAGCTCGGTACAAAACATTTTCTGGAAGAGTCGAGAATAAGGATCTGCGATGCGGTAAAGGCTGCTTCTAAAACAAGGGTAAAGAAAATTGAAAAGCCAAAGGCACCCCCTCCAAAATATACCGCTGATGTAATGTTGAAGAAGCCACGACTTGATGCCATGGCTGAGACAACAGAGAAGGTTATTCTTGTAGGGGCATCAACCGGGGGAACAGAGGCTCTGAGGGTAATATTAGAGGCAATGCCGCAGAACTGCCCCGGTATTGTTATTGTTCAGCACATGCCTGAGAATTTTACTAAGTCATTTGCCATGAGGCTTGACAGTCTCTGCAGAATATCTGTCAAAGAAGCTGAAACAAATGATACGGTTATCAGGGGAAGGGCTCTGCTTGCTCCGGGTAACAGACATATTCTTTTTAAAAGAAGCGGTGCAAGATATTTTGTCGAAATAAAGGACGGACCTCTGGTGAGCAGACACAGGCCGTCTGTTGATGTACTTTTCAGGTCTGCTGCAAGATATGCCGGAAAAAATGCCATTGGTGTTATTATGACAGGAATGGGTGATGACGGAGCTCAGGGGATGCTTGAGATGAAAAATGCAGGTGCTTTCACTGTGGCTCAGGATAAAGAGACATCAGTTGTATTTGGTATGCCCCATGAGGCTATAAAAAAAGGAGCAGTTGATAAGGTGGTTCGGCTGGAAAATATTGCAGGGGTGCTGCTGGGGAAAAGTGATTAGCTGTGTAGCTCGTAGCAAAAGAGCAGGTATCAGCTGTCAGCAAAACCCAGTCCCCCTCCCCTTAATCCCCTCCCACTGTGACTGTGTCGCAATTGATTTTTGTGCAATATATTTATTTACAATAATGATG
>CAZMHH010000180.1:0-1598 GCA_964566035.1 uncultured Thermodesulfobacteriota bacterium | reverse complement strand
ATCCGTGAGGCTTTTTGCTGTTGCCGCCACTATCCTGACATCCACCCGTTCTATTTTTGTGTCTCCGAGACGTCTGATGTTTCCTTCTTGCAAAACTCGCAGCAGCTTTACCTGCAAACCCAATGGCAACTCACCGACCTCGTCCAAAAAGAGAGTGCCCCCATCAGCCTCTGCAAAGAGACCCACTTTATCATTCGCAGCATCTGTAAAAGCGCCTTTTTTGTGACCGAAAAGTTCTGATTCCAACAACTGCGCCGGTATAGCTCCACAGTTTACCGGAACGAACATGGCATTGGCGCGAGGACTCAGCTTGTGCACCCACCTGGCAACAAGCTCTTTTCCTGTTCCGGACTCTCCTGTAACCAAAACTGTAGTTTTATAATCAGTAATCTTTCTAATCGTAAGAAAAATCTCCTGCATTTTTTCAGAGCGGCCGACAAAATCACCAAACCCCACCTCTCTCCCCAGCGCCTTTCTCAAGCGCTTGTTTTCGGTCCTTAGGCGCTCACGTTCCTCTGCTTTTTTCAGTACGAGAGTCACTTCATCTTTTTTGAAAGGCTTTGAAATATAATCATATGCACCCTTTTTTATTGCCTCCAGAGCGCTATCCACATTTCCATATGCAGACATAAGAATTACAGTAGCATCGGAGTAGTTTTCAATGACCTCATCCAAAAGCTCAAGACCATCCATGTCGGGCATCCTGACATCAGACAGAACTACATCGTATCCAGAACTATCCAATGCCTTGAGCGCCTCTTTGCCGCCGGAAACAGAAGTAACCAAATAGCCTTCACGTTTCAACATAACCGAGAGCATCCGGCGTACTCCTTCATCATCATCTACCACTAACACTCGTCGATAAGCTGTTGAGTCGAGAGCTTCCTTTTCTTTTTGTGCGTTGACTTTTTTTTCTTGCGCCATGTGGAGAATTTTACATTTTCTGTCGGAATCGGTCCAATTTCAAAGTCTTCCCCCAATAACGAACAACACTACTAGAACAATCAATTATGAAGAAGAGAACAAATTTATTGCCGAATAGGATAATCGAGGAGGCCTGTCCCCTTGTCCTGTGACCTTTTACTCTTCAAGCAAATGGCGCACCGCTCCTCTAAGATCTTTTCGGCTGAAGGGTTTTTTCAGAAATTGTTGGGCACCCATATCTAAAAGCCGATCCACCCGCTTATCTCCATGATGACCACTGATGACTATCGTTGTAAGCTGAGGCTTCACTTCATGAAGTGCATTATAAGCTTCTTCCGGTGAAGCATCGGGAATAATGAGATCCAACAAAACAACGTCGATATTGTCTTTGTTCTCTCTCAAAATCTTGCACCCTTCCTCTGCACCCAAGGCCGTCCAAACAGTAAACAAAGGCTCCTCGAAATACCTGCGGCAAAGATTCAGAACCTCTGAGTTGTCATCAATCACCAATATACCCAACCTGTTGGACCGCAACCTGATACCTGCAAATGTTTTAGCCGGCTTCCTGTATGACTGCAAATCGCGTTTAACTGATAAGCCTTGGTGAGCCGACTCTTGATTTGAAGATAACTCCCCTGCATCCGATGAAGCTCCTTCAATTTGCCCCGAAACAT
>CAZMHH010000179.1:1314-1617 GCA_964566035.1 uncultured Thermodesulfobacteriota bacterium | reverse complement strand
TAAGATAAAAATCAACTTGCGGGAGGTATCTGTTCTTAGCAACTGAAACCTGCAACTCTTCCATTTTAATCTTTGTTTTAAGCCGGGCAATCTCTCTATTATTGTTTAATGCTAATAAAACCGTATCGTTTAAATTTTTAAAACCACTTTCCGGCTGAAACTGTGTGTTTATTTTTATTTGCCCCTCAATATTCAGTAAAGTTTTCAACTTTTGCGCAGCAGCTTCAAAAGCAATCTGCGATGATAATACATTTTCAGTTGCTTCATTTACTTCAATACGGGCTGACATAATATCAATTTCAG
>CAZMHH010000179.1:456-1304 GCA_964566035.1 uncultured Thermodesulfobacteriota bacterium | reverse complement strand
TACCAAGCTGCTGTTTTAATATCAAATCATCAATAAGCTGTTTGTTTATTTCAAAAATACGGCTGTATACTTCTATTTCTTTCTGTCTTAAGGCTGTCTGATAAAAGGACGTTTCAACTAGCCTGATAAGATTTATCCGGGATTGATTTACCAGATCTTTTTGCATATTACGAATAAAACGGCTTTCTTTAATCGGGGCAAACGCAGGGCCCATTATACCATCTTTCAGCAACGACTGCTTATAAAACAGATTTATTTGTGAATAATAATTATCTTTCGCATCTATAGATAGGGTATCGGTATAGGGTTCAATCAAAAAGCCTGAACCGATTCTGTAATTGATAGCCTCTGCTTGAAATGCAGAGTAATCTGATATTCCATTTATAACGGATAATGAAAGCTCACCTCCTAAAGGAAGTTTCTGGGAGATGGCAGCATAGTAATTTTGATTTTTTGTATACATACCCGATGTATCCATGTCATCCTCAGCATAAGAGAATGAAGAATCCAGGTTGAATGCAGGGATATATTCTGCTATTTTTCTTTTAACTTCAGATTCTTTTATCTCAAGCTCCAGATTGTTGACCCGAACTTCAGAATTATTTTTCAATGCCAATACCACAGCATCATACAAAGTCAACTCCACAGGTGATGCACATATCGGCCACATTCCAAAAATAAAACAAACATATATAATTTTTAATTTCACAAATGAATATTATCACGAATTAACTTGCCCTTAATCCGAAGCACCCTTTTATATATCAACGTTGCAATACGCTCATCTTCAACTATAATTTGAGCTTGTGCGGAAAAGCCCGGTTTAACTTCATACCGGTTTCCGAATA
>CAZMHH010000179.1:0-446 GCA_964566035.1 uncultured Thermodesulfobacteriota bacterium | reverse complement strand
ATAAAACCATATGATAGGGTTTTTCAAGTTTAAGTGTTACCGGATAATAATTCTCCTTTAATGTCTGAGGACCGTTTATCAGTGTATTTATCTTTGCCTCTATTCCGATATTACCTGACGGGACGCTTGCATGGCTGTCAATTCCTGTTGTCGCCACTTTTGCAGAAAACAATTTATACTCACCCTTAGGGAATGGCTTTATTATGACGCGGGCGTCTTGACCTGCTTTTACCAAAGGAAAATCTTTTTCGGAAATCCTGCATTCAATTAAATATTCATCTGTCCCTCCGATTTTCAACACAACTTCTCCTTTTGTAACTGCTTTGCCCTCAAGATGTTTGGTATCATAGGTCATTACAACACCTGCAATAGGTGTTTGAACCTTTGTCAACGCAAGCTTCCCTGTCAAAGCCTCAAACCTTTTTTCTTCTGTCAAAAGGGCTTGT
>CAZMHH010000178.1:0-1762 GCA_964566035.1 uncultured Thermodesulfobacteriota bacterium | reverse complement strand
GAGACTGTGTTGCAATTGCAATTCGCTGGGAGATATATTAACGAATTATACGTTCTTTGACAAATAAATTCATAAAAATTGATTTGAGTCTACATTTTGTTTCGGGATTTATGGGTTATTATAGTAAAAACAGTACAAAATGTAATAGTTCAGTTTGTTTTACAGGAGGTATATCTGTATTCCTCTACTCTGTAGCTAATTTCAGGCGCAACCCTTTTATCTTCTCTATGAATTTTACAACTCCTCCAAAAATTGTGATCATACGTCTGATATTAAAACAGGATGCCAGTAAGGATAGCTCTGCAAGTACACCCTCTTTGCCTCGCAGCAAAAAGGAATCTGTTTTGAGGTTGCGCTTGATATGTCCAAAGGGATGTTCTACTCTGCTTTTGCGTCGTTTATATATTGCTTGTGATTCAGCTTCTTCATATTTTGCTTCAAATCGGCGTTTTGCTTCTTCATTCTTAAGCCTTGCTATACTCCTGCCACGCTTTGCTGTGGTGCACTGACCAAAATGTGAACACTCATAACATGTCTTCTTGTCCTTTACCCTGTACTTGATTTTGCCAGACTTTTTATCAACTCCCTCACACCGGAGCTCTTTACCCTCAGGACAGATGTAACAGTTCTTCTGCTTATCATACACAAAGTGTATCTTGCTAAAAGGTTTTTCCTGTTCATGCAGTGCCTGCCTCTGGGAAGGAACAATTACCTCTATACCTTGAGCTTCAATTTTCTCAAGCTCTTCAGTATCGGCATACCCGGCATCTCCAGAGGCTACCTTACAAGGACTATCTAAAACAGCATTTGCCTTGTCTATCTGGGCTGAAAACTGATTTACATCTGTGGCATCACCAACTGTATCCATACTAACTATCAAAGAGTTCTTATCATCTACAACACTCTGAACATTGTAGCTTGCATGACTACCCTGTATGCTCTTCATAATCGTGCAGTCTGGATCTGTTATGTTTATCTTATCCTTATCGCTTGTCTCGAATATATCAATAACCTGCTGTATCTTGCTTTTTAATCTATCTGCTTTCTCGAACTTCTTATTCATCTTTATATAAGAAGGATTGTTTTCTTCCTGAGCATCAATGGCTTCACTGTTATTGAGCAGGGTTTCTATATATTCATCAACCTCAACAAGTTTTTTCTCATAATAATCCTTATCATGGCTGTTACTTCTTGATGCGTTTGCTCTTACCTTGGTACCATCTACAAATAAAACATTGCCCTCAATCAAATCAAGCTTTATACAAACACGGGCACAACGCTTCAATATCTTCTTAAGAGACTCCTTGTTATTCCTGCGAAACTCTGCTATGGTTTTATGGTCAGGCTTCAAACCACCCATAATCCAGATAAATGACAAGTTGTGATAACATTCCCGCTCAAGTTTGCGAGAACTCTTTACACCGTAAGAGTAACCATAAACAAGGAGCTTTACCATAGACTTGGGATTGTATGAAGAATTGCCAACTCTGTGAGAATAAATGTCTATACCCAAAGAATCAAAATCAAGAGAGTCAACAAATGCATCATAAGCTCTAACAGGATCATCCTTTGACACATATTCCTCTATACACTGAGGTAGAAGTGTCATCTGATCCCTGTTGCCGTTTTTATATGCCATAGTCATTACCTTTATGAAATTTATATGTTAAAACGTTTATGATTAGAATGTCGTATATTTTAACATAAAACATCATTATTGTAAATAAATATATTGCACAAAAATCAATTGCGACACAGTCAC
>CAZMHH010000177.1:0-1844 GCA_964566035.1 uncultured Thermodesulfobacteriota bacterium | reverse complement strand
GTAATTGCTTTCTAATCACCCTCACCCCAACCCTCTCCCGTCAAGGGAGAGGGAGTTTTGTGGACTTTTTACCGGTCCATCAATATTGATGAACCGGTAAAAAGTCAATTTTTTCTTTAATTGCTAAAAGAGGCGGTGAGATAGATACTTGTAAGCTACTGTAATTGTTTTTATATCACCCTCACCCCAACCCTGTTTTTAGTTGTTAAGTCCCGCGCTTCGCGGGATTGGCTATTGAGCTATTAAGCAAACTCTTTTTTGTTTTTCCTCTTATCAGCCATCAGCTTATTAGCTTATCAGCTCTTTTCAGGGAGAGGGAGCTTTTTAGACTTTATAACGGTTATAACGGTTTTTCAATATGTATTTGGTACTCTGCATCAGGAGCAGTAATTAAAAGGAGTAGACAACCTTATATATATATGAGGTTAAATAACTTTAAATCAAACATTGAAGGAGGAATCAGAAATGAAAAAAGCTGTAATAGTGAGCGCTGTTCGAACACCTGTCGGTAAGTTTGGAGGAACCCTAAGAGATATTCCTGCTTACGAGCTCGGCTCAATTGCTATCAAAGAGGCTGTTTCAAGGGCAGGGGTTAAGTCTGAGGATATTGATGAGGTTGTTTTTGGAAATGTTTTAACAACAGCTCAGGGGCAGAACCCTGCAAGACAGGCTGCAATGGGAGCAGGAATACCAAAGGAAGTTCCAGCTGTTACAATAAATAAGGTCTGTGCTTCAGGTCTTAAGGCAATAGCTCTTGCTGCCCAGAGCATTAAGGCTGAAGATAACGATATTGTTGTAGCAGGAGGGCAGGAAAATATGAGCTGGACTCCCTATGCTGTGCCGGGCGCCCGCTGGGGAACCAGAATGGGGAATGCTGCTTTGATTGACTGTATGATAAATGATGGATTATGGGAAAAGTTCAACAACTATCATATGGGTATGACAGCCGAAAACATTGCTGAAAAATACCAGATATCAAGAGAGGAACAGGACAGATTTTCAGAACTGAGTGAAAACAGAGCAGAGAAGGCAATTAAAGATGGACTGTTCAAGGAAGAGATAATTCCAGTAAAGGTGCCACAGCGAAAAGGGGATCCGCTTGTTTTTGATACCGATGAATTTCCAACACTTGGAACAACATTTGAAAAACTATCCAGGTTAAGACCTGCTTTTAAGAAAGATGGAACAGTTACTGCGGGAAATGCATCAGGCATAAATGACGGTGCAGCAGCAGCAGTTGTAATGTCTGAAGACAGGGCAAAGGAGCTTGGCGTAACATCTCTTGCTACTGTTTTGGCTTATGCATCAGGCGGGGTTGATCCGGCTTTTATGGGTATGGGGCCTATTCCCGCAGTAAAAAAAGCTCTGGAAAAAGCAAACCTTAAAATTCAGGATGTAGACTATTGGGAATTAAATGAAGCTTTTGCCTCACAGGCAATATGCTGTATTAAAGAACTTGGAATAGATCCTGCGAAGGTAAATCACAATGGCGGTGCAATTTCTCTTGGACATCCTATTGGTGCCAGCGGAGCAAGAATATTTGTAAGTATGCTCTATCAAATGAAGAGAATTAACGCCAAAATAGGCGTTGCCACTCTCTGTATCGGAGGGGGCATGGGACATGCTCTTATACTGAAACTTTGATGTTTTTTTGATGTGCCCGCAAGAAGTCAATTTTTTCTTAAAATGCTAAAAGAGGCTGCGGGGGTGATAGTTGTAACGTACTGTAATTGCTTTTTAATCACCCTTACCCCAACCCTGTTTTTAGCTGTTGGCTATTGAGCAAACTCTTTTTTGTTTTTCCTCTTATCAGCCATCAGCTTATTAGCTTATCAGCTCTTTTC
>CAZMHH010000176.1:0-1938 GCA_964566035.1 uncultured Thermodesulfobacteriota bacterium | reverse complement strand
CCATCACACTGCAAAATCTGCTCAAAATGCTTTTCCGTTCACGCACTATTTAAAATATTTTTTTAATACTTTCTTCATCGTTTCAAACGGTGCCTTTCTTTCTGTCCAGAGCTCAAACTGAAAGGCAGCCTGGTTTACAAACATTTCTATTCCTGAAATTGTTTTAGCGCCTGCCCTTTCAGCGTTTTTAAGAAGTAGTGTTTTGAGTGGATTATAAACAATATCAAAGACAGTGTGGTGTTTGCCAAACATTTCAGAACTGATAACAGCTTGTAGGGTATCAGGATACATTCCAACAGGACTGCAGTGGATTATTATGTCCGTATTATCAATTCTGCGTTCTGTCAAACCTTTTTCCATGATAACAGATTCCGGTTTAAAACCTGTTTTGTCCTCAATATCCCTGCAGAGTTGCAGAACCTCATTTTCAATAATTCCTGCAATAGAAAGACGTTCAGGCGTTTTTTGAAGAGCAATTGTGAATGCAATTGCCCGTGCAGCACCGCCAGAGCCTATAACAAGGATGTTTTTACCTGATGTCTCACATCCTGAATCAATAAGGGCTTTCAAAGCTCCGCTTCCATCGGTGTTATATCCTTTAAGCAGTCCATCTGTGTTTACAACCGTATTGATGCCTCCTATTTTTTCAGCGGTAGGGTCAATCCAGTCGAGATACTTTTTTGCCTCCACCTTGTGGGGTATTGTAATGCTTGCTCCTTTTATCCCAAGTGCTTTAATGCCTCTCATGGCATCGGCAATATCTTTGACACAGAATGCGGTGTATATCCAGTTCAGTCCGATCGCAGCGAATGAGGCATTATGAATTGCAGGAGACAGTGAATGTTCAACAGGATTGCCTATTACAGCACAAAGGTTTGTCTTTGAATCAATTTCTTTTTTGTGCATCATATCTATTTCCCTTGTTTAGCTTATAAAAGTGTAAGCAGATTTGTTTGAAATTGTAAGAAGGCTATAATCAATAGGAAAACCCTCTAAAAACAGTATGCCTGAAAGGCTAAATTTCTATTGTTTCAGAATTTATTGCTTTAAAAATTTTTATCTCAATATTCCGGGTCATTTTCTTTAAATTCATGATTCTTTCGATTGCTGTATTATCAATGCCGTACCTTTGCAGAAGATAATCAAAACGCTCATTTAGCGTTACGAACCTGTCGTGAAGTACTCTCTTGTCTGCATAGCTTACCACTTCAGCCTCTGATATTGCATCAACTCCGTTGTCAGGGTAAATGTGCTGTCTCACAATTTCTGCAACATCATTATAACCAAGTTCCTTCAAAAACTCTGCGCCTGTAACAGCATGGTTTTCACCTGTTTCAAGACTTCTTGTTTTTGTTATGTCGTGCAGAAGGGCTGAAGCCTGAATCTTTCCATGATCAAGATAAACACCGCTTTTTGCCAGAGTATCTGTAATGGCAAGTGAGACCCTGCAAACCATAATACTGTGGGATTTAATATTGGGGAGCATGCAGGAGGAGTCGATTATTTTCATGCAGCGCTTTCTGTCAGGGGTATTTGGTTTTTTATCGTTCTTCACGGAAAAGTTATTTATTCTTGTTTTGTATGATTAAAAGGTTTTTGTTATACTAAAATATCAAAGAATGGATGTAAAAAACAATAGATAAATTTGCATTTAAATCAACAAAAAAAACAGGAGATCTTGATGGACACCACCTTAAAGGAAAAACTTGACAGAATCAGTGAAATCAAAGCGGAGAAAGATATCTATAATCAGCTCTTTGTAATTTTCGAATCAATATTTGCCCAGAGAGAAGCACTTCAGAAGCGCAGAGATTTTCCAGCTTTTACAGTTGACAAAACCAGGGTTGAATCAAATATATCAAAAGGTATTGCTTATGTTGACAATGATTTTTTCAGTTTAATCAAAAAACCTGCTGAAGAATACTTGAAAAATATTTT
>CAZMHH010000175.1:0-1954 GCA_964566035.1 uncultured Thermodesulfobacteriota bacterium | reverse complement strand
TCGGCTGTCAGGTATCAGCTGTCAGCAAAAGCATAAAGCAGCTGTCGGCTGTCAGCAAAGGCAGTAGGATGTTGGGTTTCGCTCCCGCTCAACCCAACCTACGGGTCTGTTAAGCTTTTCGGTGCACCAACTGCCAAGCCGAAGGTTTTCCTGATACCTGACCCCTGATAACTGATAGCTGTTCTTGGCTTTTGCTTGAATCTTGCAACTTGAAGCTTGTAACTTCTAAAATAAAGGCTTAAAGCAAACACTGAGACTGTTGCGTGAATGCCCGATTGGATTTACTTGACTTTTTTCGTGATAGTCAAGCCAGGCACATCAGTTTCCTGTAACACATCCCTTAACTGTTTAAACCTGTTATATATATCCTGTCGCACGTCATCGAGATATTCATCCGGTCCATTTTGCTGCTCTACTAAAAGACAACCCTTGCTCGAAACTCTTTCAAAAAACTTGTCCAGATTGCTCGAAATGCTTATCATTGATCTTTTCCTGTCCCTGTTGTATCGGGCTACCTCTTCCAGAATCATCTTCAAATCCGGTGTAAACCGCAGAATAAAATACATATAATATAAATCTTTTGCCTGTTTCTCTTTATTCTCCCTATAGATAAAGGTCTCCCCTTTATGATATAAAAAAGCCGATGGCTTGGGACAGTTCAGAAGGCAGCTCTTTTTTTTGATACGGATGATAATTGAAATACGATTTTTTATCAAAAAATCAAAATCCTTTACCCTATCAATCTGTACCTGCTCACCTACCATTTGCTCAACCGCTTTAATGTCGGCATGAGGATAAGTGATAAACTCAACCGGGATATTATCTTTATACAGGACAACTGGAAACATTCTGTCTATTTTGGGGTGATGTTCTTTATAGCCTAAAGAAGACAGGACATCAAAAATAGTCCTGGAATAATTTCTGCCTATTTTATGGTCAACACCGAAATCTATGTCAACGGTCGTAACCGGATTTTGAATACGTTTTTTCCATAGATAGTTTGAGTAAATATAGGGTATCCACCCGCCGACAAGCGTAAGGTCGGGCAGGTAATCTGTCAAATCTTCAAGCACATTGAAAAAAGCGGATTTTAGGTGATCAAAATCCATACAGGCTTCCTGTTTTTTCTTTAATTCTGTTTTTCAGATATTCGGCATGCTCTCGTCCGCGGGGGTTAAATCCGTATAAATCCAAATAAAGCTGGAGGTTTGAGACAACTTTATAACCCTTAATTTTTTCCATCCCGTAAAATACACTGTTCTTGTAATAAGGGCGGATAATATAAATATTACCCCCTGATACCAGCTCTTTTAAGTTGAGCTGCTGCCTCATCTCAAGTATATCTTTTTCGCGGTCGGGCGATTGAAAATATAAATAGACATTGTCTGTTACGACAAATGAAGTAATCAGATTAGCGCCTGAATGAAGGGTCAGTGCATACTGTTTATCGTTCAGACAGGTTTTAAGTTTAGATAAAATATTTTTATCCGGGGAATAGTAGATATCTGTTTCATTGAGTTCAAAACGGTATTCCGCAAGCCAGTCGCCGATGAGTTCATCGATATTTGAAAGAAACGCATAGCTGTCAGGCCCCCGTTTTGCCCGTTCAATAT
Source organism: uncultured Thermodesulfobacteriota bacterium (assembly GCA_964566035.1). GTDB lineage: Bacteria > Desulfobacterota > WTBG01 > CAIYCZ01 > CAIRTM01 > CAZMHH01. Next base: position 341 of record CAZMHH010000175.1, on the reverse strand, counting down.
AGCCTTTCTCTGCCATGGCTGCAATAACACCCTGTGCCATTCCGAGACTTACACCGCTGCTGCCGGTAAAATCACGAATAACCCACTTCCTGTAAGGGTTTGACAACATCTTCCTTACAACCAGGGTGGCTTTATCTGTAAAAATATTCTTGCCTTTTAAAAGTTTACCCACAATGTTCACTCCTGCATAATGTTCACCAATTAATGAACATTATAGTATTTTTGAACATTAAGATCAACATAAAGCAGCTGTCGGCTGTCAGGTATCAGGTTTCAGCAAAAGCAGAAAGCAGCTGTCGGCTGTCAGGTATCAGGTATCAGCAAAAGCATAAAGCAGCTGT
>CAZMHH010000174.1:0-2112 GCA_964566035.1 uncultured Thermodesulfobacteriota bacterium | reverse complement strand
CTACATGCCGTCGACTGGAAAAAAACAGGGTTTCCGTTCGGACACTAATTAGCAGCGTAGCTCGTAGTAAAAACATAAGAGCAGTTTCAAGTTCCAAAATACAGGATGCAAGGGAAAAGCAAGAGAGCCCAAAGAGCTAAGTGGTTCATTTTTCTAAACATATCAAAAATTTGAAAATTTTATAAAAAATCCTGGTTGCCCTTGACAAACAGGAAAAAATCATTAAAATAATACAATTAAACTTTTCACAGGTTTACCTTCGTAGATTGTTGTTTTTATTAACAAAAAATAAATACTATTAGATATTATATAAAACTGTAAAACTGATTTCTTAATAAAAAAGGAAAGGGGTGATGTATAGGTGCCCGGAGTAAGAGTTTCTGGAGAAGAATCATTTGAAAATGTTATACGAAGGTTTAAAAAACAGTGTGAAAAGGCGGGAATTCTGTCTGAAGTGAGAAAAAGACAGTTTTTTGAGAAGCCAAGCGTAAGACGTAAAAAGAAAGCTTTGGCTGCAAGAAAAAGAGCAATGAAAACAAGGTTTACAAGACGTTATTTCTAATTTTATATTTGACACTGTGGCAGACTGCAAACAAATATTTGATTTAAGACCTGTAATAAATTGCAGGAAGCTAAAAATGCTTACTTCCTGCAATTTTGTTTTATTGTTTTCAGGAAAAACATAGCCGCGTTCTATGGATTTCCTGAAAAGTGCAACTAAAACAGAGAGTATGTTTTGACCTGCGCTCTTTCAGAGTCAGCCCAAATCCTCCCGCTATGCGGGTGTTGTTGACTTAAACCCTCTTTGAAGAATTCAATTGTTTATGGACAAAAAACTGACACATTTTGTGCCAGATGAAATAATTGACCAGATAAGACAGGTCAGCAGTATTGTTGAAATAGTTTCTCAGCATGTTGCTCTGAAAAAAGTCGGTGCTAACTACAAAGGACTGTGTCCTTTTCATGAAGAGAAAACCCCCTCATTTTTTGTCAGTGAAAACAAAAAGATGTATCATTGTTTCGGTTGCGGGGAAAGCGGAGATATATTTGCTTTCCTGATGAAAAATGAAAACCTGACCTTTCAGGAGTCAATCCGGTTTCTTGCTAAAAAGTACGGTATTTCTATACCCGAAAAGCCTTTAACACCTAAACAGAAAAGGGAGTTGAGCCTTAGAGAACAATGTTTTGAGGTTAATAATACTGCGGCTGATTTTTATAATGGAGTTCTTTTAAATGACAGCAGAGCTGAAAAGGCAAGGCGGTATCTGGAAAAAAGAGCAATAACACCTGATACGATAAAAGAATTCTGCATAGGGTTTGCCCCTGATGAATGGAATGGACTGGAAGGTCATTTTGTCCGGAAAAAACTGAGCCTTGATAATGCAGGTAAAACAGGACTTCTTGTTGAAAAAAAACAGGGAGGATACTATGACAGGTTCAGAAACAGAATTGTTTTCCCGATTCGCAATAATTCCGGACAGGTTGTGGGGTTTGGAGGAAGGGTAATTGATACAGGAGAACCAAAGTATTTAAACTCACCTGAATCTTTTTTATACAGTAAAAGACATAACCTTTACGGTCTTGATATTGCCGCACGGGTAATACAGAAGCAGGACGAAGCAATAGTTGTTGAAGGGTATTTTGATGTTATAACACTTCACCAGGCTGGAATAAAAAATGCTATAGCTCCTCTTGGAACGGCTTTAACAGAGACGCAGATAAACATCCTTAAGCGTTACACCTCAAATATTGTAATGGTCTTTGACGGTGATGACTCAGGAGAAAGAGCTATGGTCAGGTGTCTTGAGCCTTTTTTGAAGTCTTCCTGTTCGCCAAAATATGTTCTCCTTCCACAGGGCAATGACCCTGACAGTTTTGTAATGGAAAACGGAGCTGAGGCTTTGCGCAACAGAACAAAGGATGCAGGGATACTGCTTGATTTTGTAATTGAGAAAGAAATTCAGAAAAAAAGCCTTGTTTCGCCGAGAGGCAGGATAGAAGCTCTTGACAGTGCACTTGAATTTATAAGAATGATTTCAGATGACCTTGAAAGAGAGCTCTATGTTGAAAAGCTTTCCCGTCGGCTTGAAATAGAAAAATCGCGCATATTTT
>CAZMHH010000173.1:0-2443 GCA_964566035.1 uncultured Thermodesulfobacteriota bacterium | reverse complement strand
TGACGGTATGGAGAGGATCGCCGCCTAACCATACACAACATTTGACAATAGCTCATTATGTTTTATTCAAAATCAGAAAAATATCATTTTGAACCACAAGAAGTAAAAGAATATTATTTCTGTATATATGGCCCAGGGTTTAAATCTTCATTTGAGGGAAGAAAACAAGGTAAAGATGAATATGGTGACTACAGAATAAGTCAAGTTGATGATGTTTGGGATCTTTCAGCAGTATTTACTTTAAGTGCTGAACATTTGCCATTTCCAACACAAAAACCATCAAAACTTCTTGAAAGAATTTTCAAAGCTAGCAGTAATGAAGGCGATCTGGTGGCGGATTTCTTCTGCGGTAGCGGCACTACGGCAGCAGTAGCGGAAAAACTGGGCAGAAAATGGATTGCCTGCGATCTGGGCAGGTTCGCCATTCACACCACCCGCAAACGAATGATCCAGGTGCAGAGGGAACTGAAGAAAGAGGGGAAACCCTATCGTGCGTTTGAAGTTCTGAATCTTGGTAAATATGAACGGCAGTTCTTTTTTGGCGTTCCTGCAAATATCTCACAGAAACAGCAGGAACAACTGTTAGAAGCCAAACAGGATAAATATATTGATCTCATATTAGAAGGCTATTCAGCACAGCGGGTTGACGGACACAAATATCTGCATGGTAAAAAAGCAGGACGTTTTGTGCATGTGGGTCCTCTGAGTGTTCCTGTTACCAAAACACTGGTTGAGGATGTGTTTGAGGAATGCCGTCAAAACCTTATTACACAGGTGGATATTTTGGGTTTTGAATTTGAGATGGGACTGGTTCCCTATATCAAGGACGAACTGCGCCAACAGGGAGTTGATGTCCGCTTACGCTATATTCCCAAAGAAGTTTTCGATAAAAGGGCGGTTGACAAAAGACAGGTCAGGTTCTATGACGTTGCTTTTGTGCAGGTCAAGCCGCATATCAAAGATAAAAAGGTCAAAATTGAACTGACTAATTTTACAACTTACTACACTCAGGACGATCTCGAAGAACTTGAACAGTCGCTTAAAAAAGGCAGTTCAAAGGTAATTATTGAGAACGGGCAGATTACCAAACTGACAAAAGATAAAAACGGTATCTTGCGCCGTGAACTGCTTACAAAAAACTGGGTTGACTGGATTGATTACTGGTCTGTGGATTTTGATTACGAAGATAAAAAAGAGGTTATTCAAATCGAAGAAAACGGAAAGGTAAAAGAAGTCTGGACTGGCAATTATATTTTTGAGAATATCTGGCAGTCATTCCGCACAAAAAAAGAGTCAAAAATTGAACTGACTACCGCATCTCATTCCTATAAAAAATCGGGCAAATATAAAATCATGGTCAAAGTAATTGATATAGTTGGCGTAGATACCTCACAGGTGATTGAGGTTAATGTAAAATAGAAAAAAATTTATTAGGCTCCAAAAACCTTAAATGAAAAAATAATACACTTGGATTCACTGAATCAGAACAAAAAGAAATATACCGCTCTTTCATTTATAGAAGTAAAGTTTTATTCTGTTAAAGGTAATTTTTTAACGGATTAGACTGGGATATTATTGCCATATATTGTATAAAAAAACTTGACAAACTCAACATATTGTGTTATAGTCGCTGAAAATGTAAACTTTACTGCTATGATAAATTTTTATCTAATACGATATCAATTATACATCTAAATAGAATTATTTATTAAATACAAAGTTCGTATATTAATTGTTAAATGGCAATAGTATATGGTTGGTAATGGTAAATCTTTAGTCGTTTCACCGAACGCTGCACTGGTGGAAGCATCGGAAGTTCCTGCACTGCTCGATCAGGTCAGGCCTACATGGAAGGCGAAGAGCCTCATTATAAGGGTGCAGCGGCTCATAACCGTTGACCCAAGTAGTGCGTGCCAAAGGCTTCTCAATGCCGCCATACACGACCTAAAGGAAAAGATAGTAGTCGCTGGCATTGATATTGCTCGAGAAGCGGCGAAGCAGTATAAGCTTCTACCTGTCGATAAACCTGAGGACATCGAGAACTATTCCACTTCGAACACTATTGATCTTGCTTACAGAATGGGGCTTCTGACTCGTCCCGAATGGCGTCGGGTAAGTCGCTGCTATGAAATCAGGAGGGATCTCGAGCACGAAGATGATGAATATGAAGCTGGAGTTGAGGACTGCATATATATCTTCAAAACATGCATTGAAGTGATTCTGTCAAAAGACCCGATTCATTTGCTGAAAGTGACGGACGTTAAGGAGTTGGTGGAAGAGGCGACTCCAGTTACTCCAGCAGAAAGTTTAATAGATGATTTTGCGCATGCGCCGAAGCCTCGTCAGGAAGAGATTTGCAAGTTCCTTATTTCCGTTGCTCTGAATAAAGAGAGCTATTGTCAAATGTTGTGTATGGTTAGGCGGCGATCCTCTCCATACCGTC
>CAZMHH010000172.1:0-2450 GCA_964566035.1 uncultured Thermodesulfobacteriota bacterium | reverse complement strand
CGGTATAGTTTATGCATTAATACATGAGCACAAGTAAATTGTTGTTGAATAGTTTTGTGTTAGAGATATTTTATATGTTTAGAGGTTGTAATGGCTGGAAGCGGGCGCACCAATCCTTATAGATTTCAGGACGTAAAAGCTTATTCTAAAATCCCGGTGTTTTTTTTGTGTTTTTGTTTTTTAATATGTTCTTCTAACTCCTTACTGTTTGCAAGTCCCATAAAGTAGAAGCAAAACATTTCTATAGTTCTTTTTGTAGGTTTACCGCCAATCCAGATAGAAATAAACAGGTTGGTAATAAGAGCACAATAGACCTGTATAGTGATACCATTTTGAGATAGTGACAGCAGGTGTGTACATCCCAGCGTGTGTTTAAACAGACGGAAGAACAATTCAATTTGCCAACGATAGATATAAAGCGCAGCAATTGTTTCTGCAGTCATGTCCATCCGATCAGTTGCAACAATAAATTTGTAGTCAGTATCTGTTGTGCGGAAGGTTTTTTTGCTTGAAACCCGTGATTTGCGTCGGACAGATTCATCGCCTTTATGAAATATCTCTACCAGTCTGATTGGTCGAGGGTAGTCATCCTTTTTGTGTTTACACCCCAGATTTACAATCATATCTCCAATGACGCCGGCTTTACGGTCTTTTTCAAGCAGGGGTTTTTCGGCTATAATTTCAAATACAGCATTATCTCTTAGACGGGCAACAAAGCAACTGCCCGATAACACAATATCATTAAACAATGCATACATCGCATACCCTGAATCAAGCAGATAAAGTGTATCTGATTTGAGGAATTTGGTTTTAAATATCTCTTTCTCATTTGCATTGCCATGGGTGACAACAGCATCTGTTGCAATACCTTTCACAATGTCAAAAACCAGATGCAGCTTGGCTGCACGGTGTTGATCATCAAGCCACTGTGCCCATTGCATTTTGGGCAATGCTTCCATTAACGAGCCGTCAACAGCCTTTATATCCTGAAGGACATCTTTTAGGAGCGGATCGGTTTGCATTGGCAGGGCACGACAGACAAGTTCTTTTATAATCGGTTCAAGCATTTGTGCGTCAAATACCTCAGAAGCCTCAGAAAGGCTTGAAAGACTGGTAGCTCTTATATCAAGTTTTTTTTGGAGGTTTTTCAACTTTGTTGCCTGGCTGATACCCCTCAGACTGGAGAGTCTGGGGTTGAAAAAGTAAAAAAGAATTAAAGAAATATACTGTTCTGCTTGCAGAATACGTCTTGGATGGTAGCTCGTAACAACATGCTTTTTAAGCAAAGGCAGTATCTCTTTAAAGTATTTAAACCCTTGCAGTGAGTGTTTGGATATGTTCTTGCCAGGCTGGATACGGTGGGGCAGCTTTTTCATTCTTTTAATAGTCTTTCTTGTGGTATCAGGTTTTGAGAGCTTTGCAACAGCAGGTTGTGAAACTTTTTTGCAAGCGGATACAGGTAAATATCCTTAACAGGCACACGTATCCTGTTTTCACGGTCATTTCGGCTCCTACCTTTCGTTGTTCCCACAAATATCCAATTTGCCGCTCTGTAACAGGTACCCCTGTATCTGGAACGATCCACGAAAGTTTCAAGCATATATACACTATGCCCGTATTTCTTCTTCCAGTCCAAACAAATTGTTCTTGCAACTTTTGCAAGAATATGACTTGCCAAATGAGGCACATTAACCCAGGGCAGAATCAAAAACCGTGTATTGTTTGTTATGAAACACAGCCTTGTTTGGCGGGTTTGAACATCCCAGTCGATAAAATTATCACGCGGGGCAACTTTCCAGGCTGCAGAACCAAAAAGCAGACAGGCAAGGGGTCTACCGTGACAATCACGTACAAGGTACTGCATGTTTTCACCAACTGTATTCTGCAAACCTAGATAATGATACTTAGAGACAAAACATCGAAACAAAAGCTGATCTTTGGTGCCATAGACAACTGTATTAATTTTAAGTGGAAGCAACTCTGCCAGACTGCAGTTAACAGGTTCTGTGGTATGGGCTATATTGATAACTCTGCGGTTGCGAAAATGGTTGACTGGAGGAGTTTTGCGGGGCGGTAATGTAATACTGCCCCGCTGCTCAAGCTTTAAAAGCATCGTGCGGCATGCCATGTCTTTTAATTGTCTGTTTGGACCATACCAGTTCCAAATATGACAAAGCTCTTTTGAAAGCTTACTGCGACCCCATGTAGGATTATCAGCAATCAACTTCCTGATTAAATTGATATCCGGAGACCATTTCTGACCCTGAATTGTGACCATTATTGGCTTCATAATGGAAAGTGTAACAAAAAAACAAAGGTGAGTCCAGGAAAAAATATAAAAACAAAAAAAAATTGTCAAACAATCTATATGATGGGCAAATCAGTGGATAAGCGACTAAAAACTCCATTAATACATTAAAGAAAAGCAATTTCTATACCGGACAGTATTG
>CAZMHH010000171.1:0-2496 GCA_964566035.1 uncultured Thermodesulfobacteriota bacterium | reverse complement strand
TTTTCGAGTGTTTTTTTGCTTAAAACATAATTAATCACGCTTGAAGTGGGATTAGCAGCGTAGTTCGTAGCAAGAACATGCAGGGACTGGTAATCAAATTAACAGGAGGATTTATTTATGAAGGTATTAAATCTTTACTACAGTCAGACCGGTAATACTGAAAAAATTGCTGTAAAAATTGAGAAGACATTGAAACACACAGGGTATGATGTAAACACGGTTCAGGCGGACAAAGAGCTGGATATTGATATCCTTGAATACGATTTTATTTTTGTCGGTTCAGGGGTGTATCAGTGGCTGCCTGGAAAACCGATGCTTGATTTTTTAAGAGGCTCGAGGCAGAAATATTCTCAGGCTGGAAAGATTATCCCCTGCTCCCCGAAACTATCAGGCAAAAAAGCGGTAATCTACTGTACCTATGGCGGTGTGCATACAGGCATTAATGAAGCAGTTCCTGCTGTAAAATTCTGCGGACAGCTTTTTGATCATCTCGGTTTTACAATTCTTGATGAGTGGTATTTTATTGGTGATTTCAAGACCGAGGAGTTTAAGGTTCATAACACCTCAGGCAGATTCGGGTATATTACAGGTCGGCCTGATGAAAGGGATTTAACAGAAATAGAAGCAAGGGTAAAAGCAATTATAGAAGTTTAAAGACAAATACGACCAAGGGGACAGAATAATGAAAGAAGCTCTTTTTTACAGACCAACCGGAGACGGATCAGTTCAGTGTGAACTGTGTCCGCATTACTGCGCCATTAATGATAATAAACGTGGCATCTGCGGTGTCCGTGAAAACAGAAATGGTAAACTCTACACACTTGTTTACGGAAAAGCAATAGCAGAACATGCAGACCCTATTGAGAAGAAACCGCTTTTTCATTTTCATCCCGGCTCCTATGCCTACTCAATTGCAACCGCCGGATGCAACTTCAAGTGTCTTCACTGCCAGAATTCTGAAATATCACAGATGCCAAGAGAACAGCACATAATCCTCGGCAGAGACATCTCGCCGGAAGATGTTGTTAAGAATGCTCAAAGCAAGGGCTGTCTGAGTATATCATACACATATACCGAACCGACAATTTATTTCGAATATGCTCTTGAAACAGCAAAAACAGCAAAACAGAACGGTTTAAAAAACAACTTTATTACAAACGGCTATATCAATGAAAAACCACTTGAAATGATTGCCCCTTTTCTTGACGCTGCAAATATTGATTTGAAATCATTCAGCGATGATTTCTATACAAAAATCTGCGGTGCTAAACTTCAACCGGTTCTTGATTCAGTTGTAAATTATATTAAGCACGGTATATGGATAGAAATAACTACGCTTCTTATTCCAGGATTAAATGATTCAGATAAAGAACTTGAGAATATAGCCTCTTTCATAGCAGGTATATCGGTTGAAATCCCATGGCACGTATCAGCATTCTACCCTACCTATAAAATGACGGATAAAAAGAGGGCATCCGCTGAACTGCTCTTAAAGGCAAGAGAAACCGGTATAAGAGCAGGACTTAAATATGTCTACACAGGCAACATCCCAGGATGTAAGGGAGAGTCAACATACTGCTATAAATGCGGCAAAACTTTGATTGAAAGAAGCGGATTCACAGTTACAGCGAATCAGATAAGAAATAACAGCTGTCCTGACTGCAATACGATAATTGAAGGAGTGGGAATGGATTCTTTACATAGATGATTTTGTATCATCAATGTTTTCCCATTTATTACAGCTTCAGCTTTCCTTCTGCAAGCTTTTTTAATCCATCCATGTCGGTAATTTTAATTACGCTGGATGATGATACAATAAGTCTGCTGCTGTTCATTTTTTTTATGACTCTCGACACTGTTTCAGGTATTGTTCCAACAAAACTTGCGAGCTGCTGTTTGGTAACATCGAGTTTTATCTCAGAGCTTCCTCTGCCAAGAGAGTGCAGATATAAAAGATATGAAGCAAGTCTTTCAGGAACTTCTCTCAGAGAAAGCTGCTCAATAAGTTCAGTAAATGTTCGGAGTCGTTTTGACAAGACACCTATCATATTAAGAGCAATAGCAGGATGTATGCTTACAAGTTTTTTAAACGCATCCAGTTGCAAATAACCTATCCTGCTCTTTTCAAGTGTCTGGGCAGATGCAGGGAATTTCCTGCCTGAAAACAGGGCTACTTCACCAAAAGGCTCCCCCCTTCCAAATATATGCAGTATCTGTTCCTTGCCGCCGGGAGAAAGCTTAAAGATCTTTACCCTGCCTGAAACAACAAAATAGAAACCTCTGGCATCCTCTCCTTCTTCAAACACCGTTTCATCCCTTGTACAATTTTTTAAAGCAACTATTGCAGAAAGACTCTTTAAATCATTATCAGAGAGACCTTGAAACATCTCAACCTGCTTCATTAAATTTAATTTATCCATCTTCCTCCCCTGATTGTCGTTCTAATTAGTGTCCGAACGGAAACCCTGTTTTTTTCCAGTCGACGGCATGTAGTTG
>CAZMHH010000170.1:0-2531 GCA_964566035.1 uncultured Thermodesulfobacteriota bacterium | reverse complement strand
TTGATAATAATAAAAACTTTACTTGAATTTGTCTTAACATCTATTAAACCTCCCTATCTGTTTTTTATGTTTTGTTACATTCTCAACTATAGTACTGAAAAATTTTTCAAATGTGCCTTTTCATAATAACACCTCCTCTTCCAAAAAAGTTTAATACTGTTAAACTCACTTATCTTGTCCACTGCTGTGTTGTCCTGAAGTTAAGCGGGGCTAAAGCTCCCTCGACAAGGGTAACCTTTTCAATGGTAATTTTTGTCATATCCATCTCTTTTTTTACAATCTCTTTCCATTGTTCAATGCTTATTTTACGGGCATCTGCAGCATATTGATATGGAAACACTCCAAGTCCTTCTTCAAATTCTTTAGTATCACCTTCATATAAAGCAGCTTTTCCGAAAATCTGAATACAAAGCACATTTGCAAAATTGTCATCAAACTCCCTGTGCCAATTTAAACTGACATAGGGATTGTTCTTAATATGTGTTAACTTTGCAGTCCCTTTTTCATGAAAACCATAGAGAACCTTATTTTTAGGATCAAGGGCATAATCAGCGGTTGTAGTACAGGGTCTGTTATTGATTGCGGTACCAAGAACCATGGTACGTTTATAATTATTGTTTTTAAATATCGCCTCTATCCTTTCCCAGAGCTTATCTTTTGGCATGATGCCTTCGCCTTCACCCCATTTCAGGTAATCGCCGGCAACCCATACATCCGTTGCCGTTGTCTCTCCATCAAGTATAATTGCATGACAGTCGTTGCAGGAAAAACCCGCTTCAATCGGAGGATGTGTATCATCAATGTCTGATAAGGATTCAATAGGTTTTGCTTCTGTGGGCTGAGGAATCTCTTCCTGACCTTGGGACACCGGGGCAAATAGAAACACAGACAGGGATACAATAACAGATATCGAACCAAAACTTGTTTTTAAAAACATCTCAATCTCCTTTTTTCAATAAATTTTCTGATTTAATTTTCACAAAGCCATTACGGCTCCTGCTTTTTTTGCATTCTCAATACCAGATTTACTCAATATGTCAGGATCAGCTTTATAATACGCATCCCAAAAACCGCACCCGCTCACAACCTCTGTAGTCTGAAAACCAAAATGCTTAAAAATAAAGGCTGTGTTATAAACAACATCTTTATACAAATATGGCGAGGGCCAGCCCCATGTAGCCACAATACATAATTTTCTCATCTCCACCTTCTTTCTCTCCCAGGGATTGCTCAGTGCCTTCAGTCTGTCCATAAAAACACAGGCATGAGAGCTCTGTCTTGCAGAATATATAGGGAAACCCAATACAAATGCATCACACTCCTGAAACCTCTTGTATATATAATCCATATCATCCCTGATTGAACACAGATGTTCTCTTTCCTGCCGCTGACAGTATAGACAGCCGCTGCACGGAGTGATATTAATTTTTGAAAAATGGACCTTTTCAACCTTACTTCCTTTTTCTGCAGCACCTTCAAGCACAGCATTCATAATCAGATCTGTATTTCCGCCAATTCGTGGTCCAGCAAGAAAAGCAAAAATATCTTTGCCCGGTTTTTTACATTCTGATTCAGGAACTTCCCAGCGCTCTATCTTTACAATCGGGTTTTGAAGATCGACTTTCTGCTGTTTTGAAATGGTTGTCTGAATTGCAGAGGGATCTTTGAGGTGTAGAATGAATGTTTCAAAAGAGGGAAAAAGTTCTTCTATTGCCTGAATCATTGTATCCTTTGATATATGATTTTTCAGGCTGTTTTGGTAATTTAGATATTGAACTTTTCTGTAGAGATTGTTCCTGTAATCTTCTTTACTTATCTCAGGCCAGAACGATAAAAAAACCTCAAGAGCAGCTTCTGCATCCTGAGCAAACTCAAGTTTCTCCATAGTATTCAACTCCTGTAAAAAATTATTAAAATATATCTGTTTAAAATCATCTTATACCGTCAAAAAATATCTTAAGATTTATATGATGTTGTGAAACAGGATCAAAAAAAAGATCAGATGTAAAATATACTAAAAACATTCCAATGGATAAAAAATTTAAATTCCAGGAAATAGCTTCAGAATCAATATTTTTAAATTTTCCTGCTTCAATTCCTTCTAAAAAGATTTTTTTATAGATTTCAATTCTTTCGTGGTAAAAAATTGTTACTTCTTTTCTGATATCCGGGTCTCTTGTCCCAACGGTAATAAATTCGAGAGCAAATTTATAACGGGGTAAATTTTCATTCAGATTACCTGATGACTTGTCCAATAACTGGATTATTTTTTCGTCAGGAGCAAAATTATCCTCAAAATTGGATAATAGATCATAAAAATACTTCTTTACTTTCAGCTTAAACACCTCTATAAATAATTCTTTTTTTGACCTATAGTACCAGTAAACAGCACCTTTGGTAACCCCTGTTTTTGAGGCAATGTCATCTATGGTAGTCTTATAATATCCTTTCTCATTAAAACAGAACAGGGCGGCATTAAGCATATCGTCTATTTTATCAGCCTTTCTGTTTTTGTTGGCTTTATCAGCTTT
>CAZMHH010000169.1:0-2625 GCA_964566035.1 uncultured Thermodesulfobacteriota bacterium | reverse complement strand
CAAATATTTTTAAAAGTAATTAACAAACAACATAAAAGGAGGCTTTATGGTAAAAACATTTTTAAAGATTTTAATGGCAGGGGTATTAATATTGTTTATTCCTTTGCAGGCATCAGCAGATGAAGGACTTCCGCACTGGGCACAGCAGTGGGTCGACTGGGCAAAAAGCACAGGTAATCCTGATTTTATTGAATGGGCTGAAACATACAGCAGCCCCGAATCAATTAAAGCCGGTAAACAATGGGAAGATTTCCTGGGCTACAATGCCGTTGATCTGGTTGCAAAGGATACAAAGGCTCCAAGCATAAAACCCGGGCTTGTAATAACACCTGAAAACGTCAAGGAGTATGAGGCTGAGCTCAGATCTCTTTTTCCACACGGTTTTGAGTGGGAGGTTGACCGGATGACCGGAACAGGTGCTTTTGCAGACTACAATGTAACCCCGATTGAAATGGTCATAGTGCCTACTCACCATGCATGGAACGACCTTGGATATCTGGCGGCAACAAAGAAATACAATAACATGGAGACATGCAAAGTCGATGAAAAGGGTAACCTTCAGGGCTGGGTTGCAGGAATTCCTTTTCCTTTTCCCAAAACCGGTATGGAGGTTGTTCACAGCTATGACAGACTTACAATAATGGGAGACAGTTTGAGCTCTGTTCCTCTTCAGTTTGGACTTTTTGGCAGTTCAGGCAAACAGGAAAGAACAGAAACAATTGAGCTTCACTGGAAGAACTACGTAGGCAGGATAAAGGTACCGCCAATTCCGGTAGTACCGGACTTTGAGGATATTTATGAGAAAGGCTCAATTGTAGCCCTGTATCCTTATGACCTTAAAGGGTTTGCAGCTGTCAGAACCCGGTATGCAGACCCGACAAGGGAAGACGATTTCATAACCTATGTTCCTTCAATGCGCAGAATCAGAAGGCTTGCGGGAAGCAACACCCAGGACCCCCTTGTCGGCTCTGACATAACATGGGAAGACTGGAAAGGGTTCTGGACAAAAACATCCATAAACCCTGTTACCGCTGAGATAATAGGTGAGGATGTGGTTCTGTGCCCGTCATTCAATCCAAAGCCTATTCAGTATTTTGAGAAATACGGCGGGTGGTGTCAGAGATACTGGTGGGAAAGACGACCGGTATGGATTGTAAAGATCACCCATACAGATCCAAGATATATATATGGTCAGAGGATATGGTATGTCGACAAAGAGACATTTGCCATGCAGCAGCAGATATGGCATGACCAGAAAGGTCGGGTCTGGAAATACTGGGACTGGGCTTGGCGCTGGAACCCGACAAACGGAGAGCTGGACTACTGGAATCCCTACATCGCTGACATAATCAACAAACATATTACAATCGCAACCCACAACATTACCCTTAATCTTCCTGACTTGAGCGAAAATCTCTTCAATCTCAGATACCTCTCAAGCAAGGCTCACTGATAAAACTATACAGGCGGCAGCTATTTGCGCTGCCGCCTGTATTTTGATTTTATGGATTATCTATAAATCATCATCGATGAATCCGTAAAAAGTCCACAAAACCCCCTCTCCCTGAAACAAGCTGATAAGTCCCGCGCCTATAGGGATTAAGCTGATAAACAAAGACAAAAAAGCAGGAGAGGAAGCCGAACATGTAAGAACTGCTTTTTGGATTTTGCTACAAACTACCAGCTACGTTGCTAATCAGGTTTTGCTTACCAGCGCAATAGCCAAGAGCTTAACAGTTATTAGTGTGTTATAAAAGCAATTATAAAAACTTATAAAATAACATCCCAATAATCATTTCATTAAATAGATGAAAAAATGACTTTTTACCGATTTGTCATCATTCAAAAAGCTTAACTTATGAAATAAATTATTTATTCCAAACAAACTTTGGCATTGTAAAATCGGGATGATATTCCCTGACAATTATGTGATCGGGTTCTATCTTAATCAGATTAAGAGAAGAAAGAATCTTTTCTATTAGTTTACTTTTATCTTTTTCATTATTAACATTTTTAAGTAACGGACTTCCCAGTTTTTCTGCAACCTTGTACATGTTCCATTTTTTTGCTTTTGCCTTGAATGTTTTTGGATTGGTGTGCATATTTATGATTGACGCTTCCCCAAAAATCTGAAGACTTTTCTGAACCACATTATGTTTCATGGGTTGCTGATAGATTGCCGCAGATACCCTCGGATTTCGTTTTATATTGGCAATTTTACCTCCACCTTCGCCAAAAATATATAATGTCAGTCCTTCATTGAAAAATTCGAGGGGGGTCGCTCTTGGGGCATCTTGATGTGATGTAGCAAGGACAAGACAGTTTCTGTGGATAGTTCCACATTTGTATTTACCATCCTTTTCATCCGGAACTCCGCAAGTACTGTTCAGAAACTCAATAATTTCTTTTTTGATCTGTACTTTTGTTTTCTTATTAGCATTTTCCATCATTGAACCTCCATTTATGATAAATATCAAAATTGACGATCCACTAAAAAGGCTTGAACTGTCACCTTAAACGAATTGATATGTCCCGAAAGATACTGGAAACCAAGATTTATCTCTTCATTAGAACTGACAATAGTGTTGTGTATTCTGACTTTTTAAGGATCCATCACAATTAACT
>CAZMHH010000168.1:0-2627 GCA_964566035.1 uncultured Thermodesulfobacteriota bacterium | reverse complement strand
TAAAAGCAATTACAATATGTTACAAATATCGTTCCCGCAACCCCTTTTGGCAATTCAAGAAAAATCGACTTTTTACCGGTTTGTCTTTTTTTGAACCAATTAACTTATTTGCAAATGCAGACATTTACCCTTTAAACATGAAAGGATTTGTGTGAAGAAGAATACAATTCTGGATATTTTAAGGATGAAGGAAGAGGGCAGAAAAATCAGGATGCTCACAGCCTATGATTTTCATACCGCACGGATAATGGATGAGGCCGGGGTTGATATAATTCTTGTAGGCGACTCGCTTGGCAATGTCGTTCTGGGGTTTGAAAATACCCTGCCGGTTACAGTAGATGACATGCTTCGCCATGCTGAGGCTGTTGTCAGAGCACGGAAAAAAGCACTTGTTGTGGTTGACATGCCTTTCATGTCATATCAGGTTTCAACAGAAGATGCAAAAGACAATGCAGGAAAACTGATCAAAAGATCAGGTGCTGAAGCCGTTAAACTTGAAGGCGGACTTGTGGTTGAAGAAACCATAAAAGCAATTACTGATATGGATATCCCTGTTATGGGCCATATCGGTTTGACTCCACAGTCAGTTCACAGAATGGGCGGATACAGGGTACAGGGAAAGGATGAAATACAGCGGGAGAAACTCATGATTGACGCTCTTGCTGTCCAGAGAGCAGGGGCTTTTTCTGTAGTGCTTGAAGGCATTCCTGATAAACTTGCAAATGATATTACAAATAAACTGAATATCCCGACCATCGGCATCGGAGCAGGTGTTCATTGTGACGGACAGGTTCTGGTTATAAATGACATCCTCGGTCTTTCTGGCAAATTCAGACCAAAGTTTGTTAAACAGTATGTTCAGCTTGAGCCTTTGATTAAAAAAGCTGTTCAGGATTATCTTAAAGATGTTGAGGATTCAAAGTTTCCGGGCAGTGAACACAGTTTCCACTAACAGCAATAATGATTTATGAAGATAATTAGATCAGTAAAACAGATGCAGGTTTTTTCAGAAAACCTGAGAAACAGTGGTAAAACAATAGGACTTGTGCCCACTATGGGTTTTCTGCATGAAGGACATATCAGCCTTATAAAACTTGCAAAACAACATGCAGACAATGTCATTGTAAGCATCTTTGTAAACCCAATGCAGTTTGGGCCTTCCGAGGATTTTAATGACTACCCCAGAGACTTTGGAAAGGATGTACAAAAGATTCAGGAAGCAGGGGGTGAATGTGTATTTACTCCTGAGGTTAACCAGATATACCCTGATGGGTTTCAGACTTCTTTAACAGTTGACAGGGTCTCAAAAAACCTCTGCGGAGTTTCAAGACCAACCCATTTCAGGGGGGTTGCAACTGTTGTCGCAAAACTCTTCAACTGCACAAAACCGCATTTAGCTGTTTTCGGCGAGAAGGATTTTCAGCAGCTTGCAGTGATAAAGAGAATGACAAAGGATTTAAACTTTGATATTGAAATTGTACCTGCTCCTATTGTAAGAGAAGAAGACGGGCTTGCAATGAGTTCGCGCAACAAATATTTAAACAGGGAGCAGAGAAAGGCTGCTCTTTGTCTTTACAGAAGCCTTCTCAAAGCAGAACAGCTGGTTGAAGCAGGCACTGTCGATTGCACAGCCATCATAAAAGAGGTGCAAAAAATAATAGAGGCTGAAACAGAGGCAAAAATAGACTATATACAGATATGCAATCCAGAAACTATTGAAGATATTGATGTAATCAAAGACAGGGCTGTTATAGCGGTTGCCGTATATTTTGGAAAAGCAAGACTTATTGACAACAGGGTCCTGGAGCTGAAAGACCTCTAATGAAAAAACAGTTAAAAAAATATCTTATAAGCGGCCTTCTTGTACTGATACCCATTTCTCTTACCCTCTATATACTCTATGCTATTATCAGTTTTTTGGACAGGCTCTATCCTATAGAGCTTTTCCCTTTTTATTTTCCCGGTATGGGTATAATACTTACATTTTTTACGATATTTCTTGCAGGAATTATTGCCAGAAATTATCTCGGCAAAAAGTTTCTTCCTATAGCGGAAAATGTCATTGGCAAGATCCCTCTTATAAATGCCCTTTACAATCCCATTAAACAGATTGCGGAAGCCGTATTTTCTGCTCAGGACAAAAATTTCAGAAGGGTTGTTTTAATAGAATATCCCAGAAAGGGTTTATACTGCCTTGCTTTTGTTACAGGGGTTGCAACCGGCGAAATTCAGGAAAAAACAGCCATGAAGGTAATCAACGTTTTTGTTCCAACCACCCCCAACCCTACTTCAGGGTTCTATATAATGGTGCCTGAAAGCGATGTTATTCCTCTTGACATGACACCTGAACATGCTTTCAGAACACTTATCTCAGGAGGCATGGCAGGAAAATAGCCTAAAGCCTTTTCAGTCGTTCGTTTTTACACTTAATCTTTTTTTGAAGCTCTGCACCTTCTTCCACATAATCTGAGCGATTATTTATCGACCTGTCACACCAGGCAGGGCAACCGGGATAAATTGGGTACAGGTACTTTTTTATTAGCAAGCTGAAGGGAAATCCTTTTAAAAGTCATTTAATTAGTGTCCGAACGGAAACCCTGTTTTTTTCCAGTCGACGGCATGTAGTT
>CAZMHH010000167.1:0-2657 GCA_964566035.1 uncultured Thermodesulfobacteriota bacterium | reverse complement strand
TGCCTAATCTCACGAAAGTGACCGGCAAATCCCATTCATGGTGACCGGTATTACCGGTTTAGCCCGCCCCGATTTTTTCAATTTGAGATATTGTTATACATCATACAGAAAGCGGTCACTTTGCACAAGTTTTTTCCTTCATTTTTTTCTCATTTCCTCTTAGTGATTTTCCTTTCAGGTTGATTTTTATTGCGGTAGTGATCAGTCTGTCACATATAGCATCCGCCGAAGTGGGATCATCAAAGAGTTCATGCCATTTATTTGGGGGATACTGTGTTGTGATGATGACTGGTCCGAGTTGATCCCTGTCTTCTATAATGTCGAGCAGATCACTGAGTTGGCTCTGATTGATAGACTGCATGGCAAAATCATCAAGGATCAGAACCTTTACTTTTTGCAGTTTTTGAATGTAGTTGAGATACATGCCGGTTCCCCGGGCAGACTGGATTTCCTCAAATAGCCTTTTATAGCGTATTTTTTTGACCGGTAGCCCCATTTTGCATACATGCAGCCCGATGGCTTCGGCAATATAGGTTTTGCCGGTACCGGTGGGACCGGTGAGGATAAGGTTCTGTGTGTTGTCAATCCAGGAGTTCGAGGTAAACTGCAGGATGTCCTTTTTTTCAAATCCCCTCTGCGGGTCATAGTGTATGTTTTCTATACACGCCTGTTCGGGTTTGAAGTTTGCCCGGCCGATCATCCGGGCAAGTTTTCTGTTTTTTCTGGCCATATATTCATCTTCTACCAGCACAGAGATAAACTCTTCATGGCTCAGATCACGGTGATCACCGTTTTTCAGGCGTTGTTCCAGCATGACGGCCATGGTGGCCAGCCTCATGCTGCGAAGCTGTTTCAGGATTTGTTCCAGGTGCATCATTGAGGTTCTCCTTTGTGTTGAGTTGTTCTTGGTTGTAATAGTCCTGCCCCCGTATGTTGTCATGCAGAACGGGCTTACGTTGCGGATCTTGATGAAACCCGATTTTGTCAAGTTCCTGTGCCAGAATATTTTTTATACCCTTATAGCTCAGATTTCCAAAATGCAGCCCTCTTTGAGCAGCCTTTTCTATCCGTTCCACAGAATACTGTTTTTTGAGATTAAGAATACCCATTGCGGCACGGAACCCTTGTTCGGGATGAGGCTTGCTGTCAATTATCTTTGAGACCAGCTCCGCAGTAGCCTGCCCGATTTTGCTTGCCTGGGCAATAAACCAGTCAGCAGACCAGCCCTTTGCAAACCTGTGTTTTGGAGGCATATGCGCCTTACTGGTTGTGTAGTGGAAGTTGGGCGGCTTTTTGGGATGACGGCAGACATGCTGTCCTTTATGGTATATTTCAAGAACAGAACCGGTTTGATAGACATCTACCTGTTTGCGCACAAACTCATAGGGCACACTGTAGAAGTGCTTATCAAACTCGATATGATAGTTGGGAGCTACCCCCACCTCGGTTTTAACCTGGGTCAGAACAAACCGGGTGGTCGGCAGCGGTAAAGCATAGGGTTTGTCCAGTTCTTCAAAACGCTCCAGGCGTGATTTTTTGTATATCTGCATTGGACGCCGGTTAAACTCATCCAGAAGTGTCCAGATGGCTTCATTTAAATTTGCCGGACTGAAAAATACACTGTTGCGGAGCCTGCCGAAGATAAAGCGTTGCAGATGAAGGATATTACTTTCCACAACTGCCTTATCTTTGGGGTTTCTCACCCGTGCAGGCAGAATCACTGCCCCGTAGTGTTGAGCAAACAGCCCGTATAACCTGTTAATCTCAGGCTCGTAAAAAGATGCCCGGATTACACCGCTTTTCAGGTTATCGGGAACCAGGACTTTGGGGGCACAGCCAAAATACTCAAATGCTCGGACATGCGATAAAGCAAAACTCTGTTCATCCTGAAACGCAGTGGTTTCACAGTAACAATACGAACTGGCGCCCCAACTGCCAACAAAAAACTCAACCTCTATCCATTTCTTCTCATCCCGGCACCAGTATCGCAGCTTTTTACCGCTGTAATCCACAAATACCTTTTCACCCCCCTTGTAGATTTGCTTCATCTCAACAGGAAGCGTTTTACAGTAACTTGCATAATGACGATAAAAACTGCTCCGGCTTAACCCTTCAGGACAACTCTGATGGTATTCCTGCCACAACAGATCAAGGGTGACATGCGGACGACTGTGCTCATGATGAGTCTTGTCGAAATCAGGCATCAACACCCCTTTTTTACCTACACCTGTTTCAGGATACATCTTATCTTCAAGATCGCTCTGACTGATATCATCAGACAGGGGCCAGCTAAGACCTGATTCTTTAAACCGCTTAAGACAGTTAAATATTGCACCTTTTGACCTGTGAACAGCATCAGCTATCTGCTGATTGCTCAGACTGCAATCAAAATGCATCCGTAAAATCTCTTTGATCTTATCCATTTTCATCCTCTTTTGTGCCATCTCTTTCTCCTTTCACTGTGAAACTTAGGGTTAAATGGAGAGAGAATAGCCTGTTTTGTCTATAAATAAAATTGAATCTCAAAAGGATGAAAAAATCGGTCACCTTGAATGGGATTTGCTGGTCACTTTGGGTGGGATTTACCGGTCACCATGAATGGGATTTGCCGGTCACTTTGAATGGGATTTAGTGGTCACTTTCAGTGGGATTAAGCA
>CAZMHH010000166.1:0-2868 GCA_964566035.1 uncultured Thermodesulfobacteriota bacterium | reverse complement strand
CTGATTACAGTAGCGCCCTGAACTTTTTTTTCAGGACGAATATGCTCTTCTTTTGCGAAACAGTTATTGTCATGTGCTGAAATCAGAAAAAAACTAAACAGGAAAAGATAAAAACCGGGTTTAATAAGCAGCTTCATTTTTTTGCCTTGTTTTTAATTTTTAAAATGATGAAAGTGTGATGAGACATTAAAATAAGTCTCCTTTCTAAAACTGGTACTTAAGTTTTACATAAATTTGCTGGTTTTTCTCAAAAAGCCCGAATGATTTGCCCGTATTGTCATTACCCCACCATGCCATATAGCCAACCTCGGGTCTCCAGTGTGAACCGTAGGCAAGGTTTAGTTTAGCTTTGAGCCCTGAAGCATGTTCTTCAAAATCATAAAGATATAGAACCTGGGGGATTATCCTTTTGTTGTCATAGTTGGTTGTGACAAGGAAACTGAAATATTTCTGTGTTCTGTGTATCCTCCAGGGTTTGATGTATGACCTGTCCCTTGAAGGTGGGAGAGGCGGGAGCATATCATTGTTGACTTTTTTAGTAAAATAAAATGGTGCATTTACAAGTTCTCCGCCTTTTCCGCCGGTTATGTAAAAAAGAAAGAACTGAGAGCTGAAAAAGAATGATTCTCTTGGGTTTAAAAATCTAATATATACATTCCAGTCAAAACCGACCATCATTCTTAGCTGGTCTTTAAGTTTTTTGTAACTGCTGTAGTCAGCATTTAAGCCTGTCCATGCCATATCCCCTGCATGTGCACCTTCATACTGAAATGGTTTTTTGAATTCATAAAGCGCCTCGACTCTGAGAACAGGAGCCGCAGTGCTTGGAATTGATATTGCAGATACTTCTTTGTTTAGTGTAAATCCTACAAGCCTTCTCCATCCATAAACCTTATCAAAGTTGAGCTGGAGAAACCTTCTATCCCATGCAGGCACTAAAATGTCGGGAGCTGTCGGTCGTAAATAAAAATCATGCTGGCGTCCGTAAAATGCATTTATTGTAAACATCCATCCCTTATACTCTCCAAGGATTCTCATGGCAAATTCCATGTTTTTAAGGCGTGTTTTAGGTCTCTCATCATTTAGCCCCACACGCACCCCCCATGGAAGATTCGGCTCTTTAGCAGCCCATACACCTCCCTCAGAGCGATATGCTTCAAGTCTGTTGGTTTTAGGTTTGCCCGGATTTATGACAAACTCAAATCTTAAATCTCTGATTCCAAAGGGTTCAATATTAGGATAATAGGTTCCTACAAGAAGCCAGAGAGGAATTCGGGAGTCTCTGTAACCCTCGTCAGAGTCTCGTAAGTTAAATTCCCTTCTCAGGTCCTGAGGATTTATACAGTCCATGAGCCTGAGTCCATCGCTTTCTCCCCATACAACCTGCTGTCTTCCTAATCTGAAATGAAATTTTTCAGTGAAGATATCAGCGTATAATTCTCTTACAATTTCCCAGCCTCTGTCATACCTGTTCCATTCCCACTGCATGTTGCGTCTTGCAACTGACTGGCGGGAAGGGGTTCTGTTAGCATTTTTAAACCAGCTTTTATCGTCATGAATGGTGTATGCCATGTCACCGAAAAGACGGTTGATGCTGTGGATGTGAAACTTTCCGGGTACTATCTGATATTGCCACTCGATCTGGAAGGTGGAGTAGTTTGTCATGTTTTTGCCGTAGTAGTCAGATCCTTTCCTGACTCCTATGCCAGCCTCCTGTTTGATGTAGCCGTAAAAAAGTAAAGGTCTGTTGAACAAAGAGTAGTCATAAGCGTGCAGACTGCTGCACCAGAAAAGAAAAAGCAGTGAAACTAGTATAAATTTTAAAATAACTCTGGGTGAATGCATATTCCCCTCCTCTAATAAGTTTTAATTAACAATCTTTATACCTTAAAAAGAGACTAAAACTTATCTATATAAAATTTCATCTCTGCCCTATTGGATGAAATGTTAAAAGGATGTAGGATTTGACTGTTTTAATTGAATCAATAAGTTTATATCTCAAAACATGCCAGTCAAACAGGTCAAATAAATTATATTATTTTACTCTTTTAAGTCAATAAGAAATATTTAGTTAAAGATTACATTATTTAAACACTGTTTCTTTTCAGCCCATTTTTTCCAGAAGCTGAACAATGCCTGAAAACCTGCCTGTTGATTTCAAATATTGCAGCGCGGTTATGCCGCTCTCATCTTTTTGTGTAAAATCAACCTTTTTCTGGATAAATAGTTTTAAAATAAGTTCACTTATGCTCTTATGTCCGTGCCCTGCTTTTTCAGCAGCATATTTTATTGCCTCCATGGTTACCGGATATCCGTTATTAATAAACTCCTCAATTACCCCAGCATTGCCATGCTCGATAGCTGCTGCAAAAGGCGTCTCAATAAATTCTTTTTTATCGTTTATCTTTGCGCCTGCGTTGAGAAGTTGTTTTACGGTGTCGGTAAATCCGTAACTTGCTGCAATATGAATGGCTGAGTTTTTATTTCTGTCGCAGGCATCTGTGTCAGCGCCTGCATTTAGAAAAAGTTTAATTATTTCTCTTCGTTGCTCAACATCAGTTACCTGAACCGTTTTTATAAGAAGAGGAGTTTCATCTTCTGCCAAAGCATTAACATCTGCTCCAGAGCTTATCTTATCTTTTACAACTCTGCTGTTACCCATGCTTACAGCATCCGAAAGAGTCATTGTTTTTTCAGTTTCAACTCCAAAACCTGCTTTTCTTGCAGCAATATCAGCCTCTGTGAGATGTGTGTGTTTGAGCATGAATTTTGGTTTAAAGAAACATATTGCAGCAGGCAGGAAAAACAGAGCGCCAAGCATTGCAAAGAACATGACAAAAGCAAGGAGAAGACCCATTTCAGCCTGAA
>CAZMHH010000165.1:0-2879 GCA_964566035.1 uncultured Thermodesulfobacteriota bacterium | reverse complement strand
TGACAGATGGGATTAAAAGGTGCGAGGAGTGCTGGACAAAAAGCATTGCAGTGGGGAGCAGGAGTTTTATAGACCAGGTGAAATCCATTATGGGAGTGTCAGCAGTCGGAAGAAATTGTGTTCCCGCAGGTGATTCATATCAACTCCGGGAGCCTCAGGCACCTTATAATGCTGATTTCGGGGCCGAAAACGGCAATATAGAGCCTGAAAACACCTTTAAATGGCAGTCAAGTTGAGTAAATTCAATGTGTTAGCATGGCCCGACCCCATGGGATGTAGCCCGTTGCTGACCTTAATCAGATTTTTATCCGTGTCCCATTATAGGTTTTATAATAGTCTTTTAGCACAGCGCTCCACTGAAGTTACAACGGCGGAATGTTCTCCGGGGGAGGGGGAGGCGGCGGTTCATGTTCGTTGAATCGGTTTCTCCTTTTTACGGCACGGTTTTCAAGGTCTTTGGACAATATTTCAAACTTCTCTTTTTGCTTATCATCTAAAACAGACATCACATCACGTTTGGTTTTATCAATTATTTTCCTTACCCTGGGTTCTGTCATTCTGCGAATCTGCATCAGATCCATGCGTGTCTGTTTCAGTATTTTAAAAACAGCATCCTTCTGTTCTTCTGATAAATCAAGTTCTTGAGTGATTCTTTCCAAAACAATGTGCGGCGGACCGAATACCGGGCGGGCATTGTGGATAAAAGGCAGGCGCTCGTTTTTAACGGCAATAAACGTGACGGTTGCGCCAATACCGCCCATAAACCCTATGATAAACACCAGAATGATTACAACGGCTGCTTTGACATGAAGCCCCTTTTGATCCATAACTAAAACTCCTCCCCTTTGGTATCTATAATTATATCGGAAAAAGTCTGCGTATCTGAAAATAAAACAACATCCACAATATCATAAGAATGTTCTGTTTCGGTGAATTTGTGATAAAAATATGCGCTGGAACCGGATAACATCAGCAGAAGTCCAGCCATTGCGGGGGCAAGTCTTATCCCCAACCAAGTCAAAATATCTGCAAAAACCGGCTCTTTTTTTTCTGTTTCCGCAACTTTGCGGGAAAGTTTTTCAAAAAAACATGCTGATGGCTCAGGCGAAGTTCGGCAGTGGTGTAAATGGAGAAGAAGAGAGAGCTTTTTCTCATAGATATAATTACGGCAGGATGAACAGGCTGAAATATGGTGTTTAACAGATTCAATTGCTTTATCTCTTTGTGAAGGTTTTTTCATATCCTGATCCACCTGTTGTCTGATCATTTTACAGTGATTATTCATATACATAACTCCCTGTCTCCTGTTATGGATTTGAATGCTTTCAGTGCATTTTTTCGCGCCCTGAAATGGGTCACTTTTGCATAAATTTGTGAAATGCCCATCATATCTGCTGCTTCCTTAAGGCTCATTCCTTCAACTTCTGTGAGAATCAGAACGGTTTTTTCTCTGGGGGACAGTGTGTCCAGTATTTTCGAGACAATATCCTGAAGACATAATTTTACATCCTGCTCCATCGGGTTCTGCCAGATATTTTCAAAAAGAAGGTTATCCATAACAGATGCTGTATCATAATTTAAATCGCTTTCTGAAATCTGTCTGTTGCTCTTTGTCTCCTGCAGAGCCTTATAACAGTGCCTGACGGTTATTGATGAAAGCCAGTTTTCAAAAGGTTTTTCCTGTCCGTAGGTATGCAGTTTTGTATAGGCACTCAGATATACCTCCTGAGCTATATCTTCAACCCTGATTCTATCATAAAAAAATTTATAAATAATGGAAAATACCCGGGGGGAGGTCATTTTTACAAGGGTGTTAAAGGCAGATCCATTGCCCTCAAGGGTTTTCCTGATAAGAATAATGTGATCATCCTGCATATAAATCCTAACCCGGATAAACTGGACAAGCGGATAATATCTGTTAAGCAAAAGCATAAAAGCTTGTGTATCATCTGTCAGCAAGGGGCTGCTGTCACCATCATGGAGACATATCCAAATATTAATTGATGCTTTATTAAATACATATAATGTTTAAGATATAGCAGAAACAGATCTAAAAGCATAGATATGTTTATCCGGTTTTATCCTTTAAAAAAAAGGGGGGCTAAAAAAACAGGCATGTTTTTCTTAGCCCCCGATGGAACCCTTAAAAAATCAGGAAAAACAGCTATTCCCTTCTTTTGGAACGTAGTTTGTCACGCCACTCTTTGATGTTTTCAATTTGTGCTTTACGCTGTTCTATCTTTTCAAGAAGAAGCGCCCGCTGTTCTGCAGTCAGTATTTTTGAGGCTTCAAGATTTATTTCCGAAACAATCTGTGTAATCTGTGATTCCAGCTCGATGGATACGGCAACCTGTTCATGGAAACGGCTTTCGTCAATATCAGATGCAAGCAGTGTCTTATATATATCCATCTCCTTTAATTCTTCAAACAGGGGGGTTACCATAGCTTTCAAACTCTCCTGCAATTCCTGCATACTGGCTTCCTGTTCTGCGGTAAGATTAAGGTCTTTTAAAAGTCTGAAGATCTGTCGCTGCTTAGGAAGTGCATTTGGAGGGGGTTGACCTTGAAATGCCTGAGCAATTACCGGCATACAAAACGAAAAAATGATTAATGAAACCAGAATGTTTTTTAGGATAATTCTTTTTTTCATAGAGGTAAATCTCCTTTAAATAAGTTGTTTAAAATTTTAGTGTTTAACGGCCGTTACCTACTAAGATACTAAAACAGAACAAAAGGTTACAAAAAAAGAGAACCTGCTGTAAAAAAAATGCGGCAAACCGCTTTTGAGCAAAACCCTGATGAATTGATCATATCACCTCATCAGTCACCTGTTGTTCACCCTGGCTTATGCGCAGTCTATAAGCTGTAAGGCCGGGGAA
>CAZMHH010000164.1:0-2906 GCA_964566035.1 uncultured Thermodesulfobacteriota bacterium | reverse complement strand
TCCCAGCGAATTGCAATTGCAACACAGTCTCCGACGGGAGAGGGTTGGGGTGAGGGTGATATAAAAGCAATTACAATATGTTACAAATATCGTTCCCGCAAACCCTTTTGGCAATTTAAGCAAAAATCGACTTTTTACCGGTAGCGGTATTTGCATTTTAATGTTTTTAACTTTTTTGCTTTAGTATGCTAATATTAATAAACATAACAGAGATAAAAAACCTTCGAAATAATCGCAATTATTATTGAAAAAAGCGATTTCTCCGAAATTAGTAGGATTTTTAGGATTTGCACAACAGCACAACAAAGCAAAAGCTTTTTTATGACAAAATATGATATTACAGTTGAAGCAAAAAGCAACGGTCTTCGCCTTGACCAGGCTATAGGGCTTCTTATACCTGAAATAAGCAGGACAAAAGCAAGAAAACTTATAACTCTTGGAGGGGTGTGGCTCAACGGCAATAGAACAACAATATTGTCAAAAACCGTTTCAGAAGGAGACATGCTGCAAGTCTATGAGGGAAGAGATTTTGATAAAAAGCAATATGAAATAGACCCCTTAAATATCATATATGAGGATGATTGGCTGATCTGCTACAGAAAAGAGCCTGGCATTCCCAGTCAGGGCATAATATGTGACAATTACAACAACATATATGCTGCCCTTTTCAGATATTTAAAGAAGAAAAACCCTGCTTCATATCTTGCAATACACCAGAGGCTTGATATCGGGACATCAGGTGTCATGCTTTTTTCAAAAAGCAAAGCAGTAAACAGAAACATCCACTTTCAGTTCAAAAACAACTCTGTCCTGAAAAAATACATGGCCTTTGCAGAAGGCAATCTTGATTTCCAGGAGAAGACTATCATAAACCACAT
Source organism: uncultured Thermodesulfobacteriota bacterium (assembly GCA_964566035.1). Lineage (GTDB taxonomy): Bacteria > Desulfobacterota > WTBG01 > CAIYCZ01 > CAIRTM01 > CAZMHH01. The sequence goes on along the minus strand of CAZMHH010000164.1, from coordinate 2,028 downwards.
CGGCAGAAAGGACGGGCGATACTACTGCGCAGACAGCACAAACGGAAAAGAGGCGATAACTCTCTTTAAAAGAATCCGCCTTGAAAACGGTTTTACAATATTAGAGGCAATCCCCGGAACCGGCAGAACACATCAGATAAGACTTCAGCTTTCAAACATCGGACACCCGATACTGGGAGACAAGCTCTATGGAGACAAAAACAGCCTTTCCAAATACCCCAGAACAATGCTACATGCCGCTTCCATAACCGTTGAGCATCCTGTAACGAAAAAAGAACTTGTGGTTGAGGCGGCACTCTTTGATGATATGAAAAGTATGGTAGAACTGAAAGGGTGATCCATAACATTTTATAGTCATAATCAAAATAACAGCCCTCCGGTCTCTGTTGTCAGAAACCAGCAAAGGGATGAAAGACCATTGGATATCGAATCAGCAAAATCTTAAAAACCATGTCTCCTTTTTTATCTCTACATTAAGAGGTTTTGGGAACTGGGTTTAAATATCTGTTTATCAATTAACCAACTTTGATGGGTTGGTAAAAAGTCCACATCTGTCACCTCGAACGAAGTGAAAGATCTCGTAACAAACTGAAACAACGAGATTTCTCACCCTGCTGTCGCAAGGTTCGAAATGACAATATGGTTGTTTTTGGACTTTTTACGGAACCATCAACTTTGAATAAGTTAACCAAATACAGGTTTCTTTTTCTTGCTTATGAATAAAAATAATTGACATACCGCTGCTATGGGATACAATGATTATCAAAAATAAAAGTCCCGAACTGTCACCTCAAATGAAGCAGAAGCTGTCATAATGAATTAGAAAAAATGTGATAACTTTTTCAGATTTAAACCAAGAGGAAACCCATGAAAAAAGTTTTAATCACACCATTGGTTTTTAAAAGGAGTTTTTTTATGAAAGTAAAACCGTTTTTTTACCTTATTGCATTCATCAGTTCTGCTTTTTTTATATCCACCTGTGACAACCCGGACATATCACTTAACGAGGCTGACAATAACACATCACTTCAAGTGGAAACAGGGAACAGGATTGATGTTACGCTTGTTTCAAACGCAACTACTGGTTTTTCGTGGGAAGGTCCTGAAATTGAAGGAAGCAATATTATTGGAGAGGTAACATCAGAATATATTACCGGCTCTAATCCAAACCTGTCCGGACAGCCGGGGCATCAACGTTTTACTTTCACAATTACACAAAGCGGTAAAGCCATGCTTACCTGGAAATATATCAGACCATGGGAAGAGAACCTATCACAGGAAGATATATACAGAATAACCCTTACAACGGACCCTGTTATATTACCATAAAACGCAAAAACTTTTATCGATAAGCAATTCAACTAAAACAGGAGAAGACCATCTGGTCTTTCCTCTTTAAATCAGCCTTATCCTTATCCTAATACTATAAAAAGACACGGATAAGAGAGTTGTAATTTTTGGCCATACACAAAATCATATTGGAGAACATGTTAAAGAAAAAAAGATCAAAAATTTATATATGCAAATTCAGGAACATGGGTTGACAAAGCATCCACGTACAATACATTTGTATTGCTGTAATTAAAAAACCCAACCATACTGTTGGCATTACAGTAAGCGTTTATCAATTTATTGACAAACCGGTAAAAAGTCTAAAAAGCTCCCTCTCCCTGAAAAGAGCTGATAAGCTAATAAGCTGTTTGCTGATAAGAGGGAAAAAGATTTTGCTTAATAGCTCAATAGCCAACAGCTTAACAGCTAAAACCGGGTTGGGGTGAGGGTGATTAGAAAGCAATTACAGTACGTTACAACTATTACCCTCCGCAGTCTCTTTTAGCATTTTAAGAAAAAATTGACTTTTTACCGGTCCATCAATTTATTAATAAACTTAAAATATTGAAATTACATGAAAGCGTAGTAAATTGCCCAAATTCGACAACCACCCGCATTGCGTGTAACTTTAGCTCACCCTGAAGAGACTGTGTTGCAATTGCAATTCGCTGGGAGATATATTAACGAATTATACGT
>CAZMHH010000163.1:0-2936 GCA_964566035.1 uncultured Thermodesulfobacteriota bacterium | reverse complement strand
ACTTATAAGTGAGGGGGGTTACAAAAATGTGTCAACGACACATAAAGCATTTGACTTGTTACAAGAATTTTTTCGGTTTAGTTAATTATCTCATATTTATTTATTTTTCTGTATAGGGTTTTACGGCTTATACCCAACAGTTTTGCTGCCTTTGATTTATTATACCCTGCTCTGTTCAGTGCATCAGTGATACTATCTGGAGCATTGAGTAAAACGCAACTTTTATTGTTTGACTCCATAAGATATTCCGGAAGATGCTCGATTGCAATAATATCTTCGGGACATAAAATAAAAGCGTGTTCAAGGATATTTTTCAGTTCTCTTATATTTCCTGGCCAATTATATGTCATAAAGAGTTTCTGAACATCAATAGATACTGTTTTTATTGTTTTATTCAATTTTTTATTAAGATGTTTGATAAAGTGTTTGGTAAGAAGTGGAATGTCCTGGATTCTCTCGCGAAGAGCTGGTAGTTTAATTTCGAGTACTCGAAGCCTGTAGTAAAGATCTTCTCGGAAGTCACCAGAAGCAACCTTTTTTTGTAAATCCTGATTGGTTGCTGCCACAACACGAACATCAACTTTAATTGGAGTAACATCACCAACCTTCTCAAATTCCATCTCTTGAAGAAACCGCAAAAGCCTTAATTGAATTCGGTGTGAGATATCTCCTATTTCATCAAAGAATATGGTACCTCCATCAGCCTTTTGAAGTCTTCCGATTTTGTCTTTGACTGCATTAGTAAAAGCACCCTTTACATGCCCAAAAAGTTCACTTTCAAGAAGACTTTCTGTGAGAGCAGAACAGTTAACCTTTACAAGGGTATTGTCTTTTCGATTTCCAGCATAATGCAGTGCATCAGCTACAAGCTCCTTGCCTGTTCCACTTTCACCATAAATTAAAACAGTTGTCGGCACATCTTTCAGCACTTCAATAAGTGAATAAATTTTCTGCATGTTTTTGTCTATCCCAACAATGTTAAAAAGCCTTTCTTGTTTTATCAAATTGCGTTCAAGATTGGTCAGACGCGTTTCATCCCTGATTACCATAACAGTTCCTGAATACCGACTGTCTTTTGTCAACAAAGGAGATGCGGTTACTGTAACAGTCTGTTGAGGATGATACCTGTGCAGACATTCAAGTTTTCTTCTTTCTACTAATTCCTTGTTTTTCATGGTTTCTTGGAGAATCGAGACGCATTTACCACTACACAATTTCTTCAGAGAGATAAAATCTTGGGATAATATCTCCCTTTCAGAGAATCCACATATTTTAACAGCAGAAAAATTAAGGGCAACCACATGGGCTTCACTATCTAAAGTTACAATTCCATCCTTAACACTCTGAAAAACAGCTTCAAGGTTTGAGCGGTATTCTTCTCGCTCATCACTTACCTGCTTATGCTTCAGGGCAAGACGCGTCACATGTATCAGGCTTTTCTGACGGATAGGTTTTATTAAATAATCAAAGGCTCCGAGGCGAAGACTCTCTGTAGAATTTTCAATATCGGGTACACCTGTAATTATAATCACAAGAGAACCTAATTTTCGCTGTCTGACTTCCCTCAGCAGTTCTATGCCGTTACCATCTTTGAGTACAATATCAACATATATCAAATCCGGGGATATCTTTTTCATTACCTGCAGTGCTTCATTATAACCCTTGGCGGTTGAAACATGGTAGCCCTCTTCTGCAAGAAAGTTTTTAAATGTAAAACGAATGCCTTCTTCATCATCTACCACAAGGATCTTTGCCGTCATTCTGCTCTCCTTTGCATCGGAATATCAACAGTACATGAAGTATATTTTCCTTCTACACTGTTAAAGTTGATTTTACCCTGATGTTGCTGGATAATGCCGTGAATTATACTCAATCCAAGCCCTGTTCCTTTCCCCATTGGTTTGGTGGTAAAGAAAGGATTGAATATTTTATCCTTAATACTATCTGAAATTCCTATTCCATTATCATAAAAAACAGACCTCACATAGGGCTGTTTATTCACAACAACTTTTGTAACACTGATTTTAAAAATTCTCTTTCCGCTTGATAAAGGATGTTTTTGGTTCAATGCATAGCGTGAGTTGTTAATAATATTTAAGAAAACCTGCTGCAACTGTTGTGGATTTGCAAATAAATGTAAACAGTATGATGGTAATTTAACTTCCAGATTTATATTCTCTTTTTTTAATTGTGATTTTATTAAAGCAATACTGTCAAGCAATATTTCTCTTATATCGACAATGCATTTTTCCACTTTATTCTCACGTGCAAAAGATAGCAAGCTTTTCACTATTGAGGCAATTCGATCTCCTTCTTTAAGTATAGACTTGCTAATATTGTCATAAAGTTCATCAATACTACATTTATTAATCAGTAATTGGGCATAATTTATAATGCTGTTGATAGGATTGTTGATTTCGTGAGCTACTCCGGCTGCAAGCTCCCCAATAGAAGCAAGGTGGTTTGCTTGCATTACCTCCTTAAATAGTCTGTTGCGCTCCGTAATATCACGCAAGACCAGTATGACATTTTTGGGCGTTCCGTCATCATGCCTTGAAGCTATATTTACAGTGCACCAGAAATCCCTTTCTGACCTATCCTTAACAAAAAATCTTTTTTCATGATCACAACTTTTTCCTTCTTTAAGACATTTTTCAACTATGCATGAACCACATGGACTGTCTGCATTACAAAAAATACGATAACAAAAAGAACCTACTATGTGAGTGCCAAAAATGGCATTTGCAACCCCATTTCCCCAAATAATTTCAAACCTATCATCAACCATTATAACTGAATCTGTAATTGAATTTATTATTCCTGAGAGTTTTTCTTCGCTTTCTCGGAGGGCATCCTCTACCTTTTTTCTATCAGTTATATCTCTAATTAGTGCGTGAACGGAAAAGCATTTTGAGCAGATTTTGCAGTGTGATGGC
>CAZMHH010000162.1:0-2988 GCA_964566035.1 uncultured Thermodesulfobacteriota bacterium | reverse complement strand
AATACAGATATTTCATCTATTGCTAATATTTTAATCAAGTCTGAAATGAAGTTAGCAGAGACTATTAGATAATATTGCTATCAGCACCGAAAAGATCACACACAAAAAGCTATGAGTAAAAGGGGGCAGGCTACTTTTTTACCTACATCGGATATATTTGGGACAGGTACTGATTTATTAGCAAGCTGAAGGGGAGGGTCATTTTAAACGTCATTTAATTAGTGGCTATCCCCAATTATGCGGCAATGTGTTTTTCAACTGTCAATATAAAGACCCCAAAGTCGTTACGTTCTTCCTCAAGCATAACTATCATTTCTGTTCCAGGGCATCAACAAGAAGCTGCAGACCTGTGTTCACATCTGAACTTACCTCATTGGCTGAAAGTGCCAGGCCGGTTTCTACGTCCGGAAAATAGGCAGCTAAATTGCCGAAGCCGCCGATCTGTCCCTCATGCCCCCAGCCGAAACCGGCTTCGGACGTATAAAACTGGAACAGGCAAAGGCCAACTCCCTTATTGAACTTGAAATACTCACCCGTTTCTTTCATTGCCTCTGCTGATTGCGGGGTTATGGTTTGCATTTCGAGGCGTCTGATTTCATCAAGCACTGGACCGGCAACAAGGAGCTCAATCCATCTGGCCAGGTCTCCGGGGGTGGAAACGATGCCTCCTGCCGCCCATCCAAGACGGTATCCTGAATCGTCACCCGTGGTCATTAAACCAGCCGGCTCACAATAAGGCTCAGGACAGGCGACATAACCCTGCACCTGGGAAGCAGGTCCCTGTTCAAGCCCATATATATAAGTGGAGCTTAATTGGTAAGGATCAAGGAATCGGTTGCGTATTTCTACATGCCAGGGCTTACCAGTGATCAGTTCTCCTATCAGTCCCAGAAGATAGTAGTTGCTGTTGCTGTATTCATATTCATCCCCTGGGTCAAAGGAATGGTATGGATGCTGTCTCATAAATTCAAGCACCTCAAAAGGGGTGGGATATGGATTCTCTTCATACCATACAGCGAATTCCTTCATGGAAGTAAATGCAGTAATACCGCTGGTGTGCGCAAGAAGCTGGCGTAAGGTGATTTCATCCCCCCGGGGAAAAGTTAAGTAATCAGCTACCACATCATCGATGGACAGCAGTCCTTCCTGATCAAGCTGCATGATCCACGCGGCAGTAAAAGTCTTGGTAATGCTTCCGGCATGAAAGAGATCATCTTCGAGTATATCCCGGCCTGTATCCAGGTTAGCGGTGCCGCTTAAGACAAGTATGGGCGGGAGGGTTGCGTCCACAATAGCGGCTGCGGCCCCCGGGACAGTGGTTTGTTCAAGCCCCGAGCATTGGGTCCGGAACTGAGTAACAGCTTTACTGACCCGTTCCTGCAGGTCATTATCTGAAGACGATCCTCCGTCGCAGGACGACATTGCCAGTAATAACAAAAAAGTGATCACTAAACTGCTTTTGGTCATGGTTGCTCCTTCTTGATTCCACAAACCCTTCTCGGTCTGAATCTGTGTAAAATTTTTATTCATAAAAACCTTCTTGCGTTGTTTAACCTTTTAATGTTAAAAAAACCCGCTTCTTTATAGAAGAACTGTTACACTCAGGTCAGGTTATAATAGCAAAGTTATCGGAATCAGTCAATTAAAATGAGGCATACTGTTATTTGTTTTTTAAAAGTGCACAGTTGAGAATCTGGTATAATAAGCCCTTTTAACATAAAATAAGGGGGCTTAAAAACATGGTACATTTACACATAAGGTTTACACTTAAACAGGTAAAGCAGCTTTTTGACAGTTATCTTGACAAGGAAATACAGAGAGAATATGCTGAAAAGCTTTTTAAAGATTAAAACCATGCAGTTTTGGAAGCTACTGAAAAGATATCAGCAATCCGCAGGTGATTTAGGACTGAAACAGTCTCGTTCTAAAGCACCCCGTAAGGAGCTTGAAACTGCTCTTATGCTTTAGCTGATAGCTGACACCTGATATCTGACCCCTGCTTTTTCCCCTTGAATCTTTGCACCTTTACTCTTCTAACAATAAGCAACCTGCCGTTTTTCTCTTATAAGACAAAATTCCTTCCATAGAGTTGAGTTCAATTAAGAATTGACATTTTTATAAGAAAATGTAATGGTTTAAGGAAACAGAAAGAGTTTACAGGGAAACATCAAGTGGGTTTTGGCTTTTATTTTTAGTTAGTTCACAGAGAAGGCACTTTTTTTCAAACCGGGTTCCGGATTTTTTCTGATTACTGATGTATGATACTCCTATATGTTTTTACTAATTGTTTTCCCGACCAAACCCCATATTTTGTTTTAACCTATGAGATAAATTTACTTCTTCAGTAATAAATATATTTATGAACACAGACCTTTCATTCATCACCAACGAAGAGAACCGCAATCTTAAAGAACGATTCAGGGTTCTTATTGCAAGCACCGACTTTTTTGACTGCCTGGTGGGTTATTTCTATTCCAGCGGTTTCCATGCCATTTACCCTTCATTGGAGACAACAGAAAAGATCAGAATTCTGATTGGCATCAGCACAAGCAGACAGACTTTTGAACTGCTTGAGCAGGCAAATAAGCCTGAACAGCAAGAAATCATTTTTTCTCATGCCGAAACCCGGCAGGAATTTTCAACTTCTGTGCAGCAGGAGATGGAAGATTCAGAAGACAGCAGAAATGTTGAGCAGGGTGTTCATAAATTTATAGAATGGATCAGAAACGGAAAACTGGAAATCAGGGCATATCCATCAAAAAACATTCATGCCAAACTCTATATCATGACTTTTAAAGAGGGTGACAGGGATACCGGTCGTGTTATCACCGGTTCCAGTAATTTCACACGCTCAGGACTGATTGACAATCTTGAAGAAAATAGGGACAGCGACCGTTATTTCCCTTTCTTTCCGGGTCTGCATGTCTACAATAAACGGTCGCTGATAGAATGTATACGAAGAGCAAATAAAGTTAAAGAGATCCCCTT
>CAZMHH010000161.1:0-3012 GCA_964566035.1 uncultured Thermodesulfobacteriota bacterium | reverse complement strand
CCCAGTCTTCTGTTCCGGGAGAACCGTATCGCAGATCAAGCGGGTTTATAACATCAGCAGATCTTTTAATATCCATTTCCCCCCAGGTGACAATCTGTTTTCCGATTCTCACGTCCAGGGGTCCTTTTATAAGGTTAATATAAACCTCAGATATAATGTCATCGCCCCTTGGCTTTGTATATTCACTGTATTCCCTGTGAGGGATTCCTTTTTTAAGTTTACTGTCAAAGGTCGGGGCTTTTTCATAAAAATACCTCAACCCGCCGAAAAAATAGAGCGAAAAGTCATCCTTCTCAACAGCCTTATAGAGCCCGTCCAGCAACAAACTTGACCTTAAGAAATTTACCCTTGATTTATGCCACCCCTTCTCAATCCTTGGGTAATCCTGCCTTATATACATTGTTTCTGCATACCGCCCACTGAGTATCAAGTCTTCGTCCAGCAGGAAAATAGTAGCCTGTACCTTCTGAACCGATGCGGAAGAGAATAGAAAGATCATTAAAGCTGCTCCTGAAAAAACCAACAATTTCTTCATAAAAACCCCTCCATTAAAAAAATGTTATTGTTTTCTATTCAGTATAAACGACGGCTTCAATGCAAGTACAAAGCTTGGTATCACAAGCAGTGCTCCAAGCATATTCAACGTTAAAATAATGGCAAGAAGAAGGCCCATAAGCGCCTGAAACATCATTTTAGAGAGAAACCAGAAAACAATTCCGCAGATAAGTGTCGTGGCTATATAGATTATTGCCTTGCCCGTTGTTCCCATAGCAGTTATTACAGCCTCCTCCAAGGTCTTTCCCGTTTTTTTATACTCTTCAATAATCCTGCTGATAAGATATATTCCGTAGTTCACCCCCAGCCCTATCCCAAGCGATGCAACCGGAAGGGTTGCCGTTGTGAGAGGAAGGGGAGGGCTGTTCACAACCATAAAGGTAAAGGCAAGAACATTTGAAATACAAAGAGGTATAATGATAATAACAGCTGCCAGAAGAGACCTGAAGATCACAATACAGAAAACAAACACAACAAGATAGGCAAGCCCGAGGGTTATGAGCTGATATTCCGTTAGGGTCTCGTTTATAGCAGCCTGAACCCCTACAGCACCACCTGCAAGCCTGTACTGCATGCTGGTTCCTTCAATATTTGCCTCTTCTTCAATATATCTCTTTACCCGGTCAATAACATCTACTACTGTCTGAGAGGCTTTATCCCTGCAGAAGATAACAATATTTGTTCTGCGGTCTCCAAGGTCAACATAGCGGTCAAAACTTCCAGGCCCCCCTGTCTGTAAAACAGCACGATAAAGGTACTCTGTCTGGTGATCATCAACCGGTAGGAATCTCCATCTTGGATCCCGCTCCCTCATGCCGCTGTGAAAGCCCGGTATCCTGTTCTGAAGGGTCTGAACCATTACAACCTTTCTGCCTGGCATCTCTTTCATGTATTTGGCAAACTGGAGAACCTCTCTTGTTGTCTCGGCTTTTGCAACACCTTTATCCTGGCCTGTATCAAGTATCACATAAAGCGGATTTAAAAGTGGCATTGAAAAAGTTATACGAAAACTGTCTACATTGTAGCGGTGAAATGGCCACAAAATCTCAGAACCGGGCACAGGGTTGCCGATAGTCACCTTGTTTAAATATGTACAGCCCCATACAAAAACTATAATGGATATGGCCATAACAATATATTTTCCCTTCCGGCTTATCCATCTTCCTGAAAAAAGAAGAAGCCTGTCAAGCGGGCCTTTCTTGCTGCTCTGAGGCTTTATGGGCATATATGAAAGAAGAATCGGAACTAAAACCATGGCTATTGCAACGGTTGCAAACGCCCAGAATGCACATGAAAGGGTTATCTTCTGAAGTATTGCTATTGGGGTAACAGCTATAATGATTATGCCTGAAGCATCTGTTAATATCCCTGCAAATCCTGGTTTGAAAAGATTCTGAATAACCCTTTTACAGGCAACCCTGTTATCATCTGTTCCGGAAGCTTCCTCTTCATATCTTTTGCCAACCTGAGTGGCATGTGATGCCGCCATGGCTGCTATAAGAAAGGGAAGTACCAGAACCAGTGGGTCAAGGTTGAAATCAAGCATGCTCAAAAATCCAAGCCCCCATATTGCACTCACAAGAGCTGCTATTACAGGCATGAGCATGCCTCTCTTAGAACGAAAATAGAGATAGAAAACTATCATCATCGCAATGATTGTATATATCAGAATCTTTACCACATCACCCACATAACTGTCTATATAACCCAGGTGCATGGGCTCTCCTGCTATGGCGATAACATGATTCTTATCCTCGGTTCTTCTCCTTAAATCCTGAAGCTCTCTGAAGGTTGTTCCGTAATCAATCTTCTCCTCAAAAAAATCCACCATTACAAGAGCGCTCTTACTGTCAAGGGAGACAAGACCGGGATATGCCATTGGGTTGCCATAAACCTGTAGTCTCAGAGCCTGAATCTCCTCTTCCGTCTGAGGCACCTCCGGCCACATCATGGGCTGCGAAATATAACCATCACTTGTAAGCCTCATATCACGGACCTTGTTTTCTGCTATTGACCAGATTTTGTATCTGTCAACAGCATTGAATTTGCGCAGCTCATCATTTATATATTTTATCTTTTCAAGGGTCTCAAAGTTGAATATATCTTCGTACTTTCCTCCCCTTTCAGGAGGCACTACCTGAACCATTATCAAAACCTGGTTGGAACCGCCAAACACATTCCTGACCTCATTATGTACTTCCGTGTATGGATGTTTCTGTGGCAGAAGATCGCTGTATACGGTTCTCACACTCAGGTCTACTGCATGATAGAGAAAAAACAGGGTGATAAGCAGAATTCCAATCAACAGATAGGTTCTTTTCTCTATAATAAAATCAGCAAATTTTTCCATCTTATTAATATGTTTATCCATAACAGTACCTGCGGCAACCCCTTTCTTATTACTCAATTACTCTTTCTTCAAGGGCTCTCGGCATTTGAAACCCTTCAAACTCATAA
>CAZMHH010000160.1:0-3030 GCA_964566035.1 uncultured Thermodesulfobacteriota bacterium | reverse complement strand
TATCCAGAGAGGATACACCACCTATACCTCATACACAACTTTTAATTATAGCTCTTTGTTGCATATATAAAGAGAAACTTGATTAATTAAAATTTATGTTGCTTAAGTTAAAAGGAGGAAAAGAAATGAGAAATATATTTCAAGGTTTAATCGCTATTGCATTATTTTTTTCTTTCTCGGGGCTTTCATTTGCCCAGTCTGAATATGTTGACGATTGGGTCGATACATGGACTGTAAGAATGCAGGACGATTCAATCGTAACATGGGAAATAACCCACATTTGGGTCAGTGATACTGGAAGAAGTCATATTGCCTATGGCATAAAAAATCCAGGCAATGTAGAGTTTCAGATCTATTTTGGCTTAATATTTATGCAATATTACTATATTGAAATAGGCCATGAAGTAACAGTAACCCAGTTGCCTACGGATTTAGCTGAATATACCGAACTGGTGCCCAGTCCTGACTTTCAGTCTTTTACTGCAGGACCAGGTAAATATCCTATCAAAAGAGGGTGGAAAGGAGACGTTGAACCAGAACCTGAACCCGAGCCAGAACCAGAACCAGAACCAGAACCAGAACCAGAACCAGAACCAGGTCCATGCGCTGCATCATATCTTCTGGGTTCTGATGATCCGAGGCTTGATCTATTACGACATTTCAGAGATGAACATCTTTCAGAAACTGATACAGGAATAAAGATGGTTGGAATGTATTATGAAAAAAGCCAATATATTATTGATATATGCGAAAGTAGCCCTGTTGCAAAGTGGTCTTTTAAGATAATGCTTGAGGCTTTAATACCTGTTATTCAGATTTTTATATAGTAATATTAGCGAGGAGGATTTGTGAACAGTACAATATTGGTATCAATTTCTCTCTGTTTTGGATTTATACTCTTGAGTGGTTGCGATCCCAATGCTGTAACTGATATTGATGGAAATGTTTATAATACTGTTACCATCGGATCGCAGGTATGGATGGCGGAAAATTTAAAAACCACTAGATATCATGATGGTTCACCTATTGAATATCCTGGAACTGATAATGCAAAATGGTTAACCAATACCAGTGGAGGATACTCCTGGTACGACAACGATGAGGCAAAATATAAGGATACTTATGGAGCATTGTATAACTGGCATGCGGTTAATAACGCGGCAGGACTCTGTCCTTCCGGATGGAGGGTTCCAAGTAATGATGACTGGCAATTAATGTTTGATTTTCTGGGAGGTGATGATGTTGCAGGCGGCAAAATGAAATCCACAGGAACTATTGAAGAGGCGACAGGTCTGTGGAAAAGCCCTAATACCGGAGCAACAAATGAAAGCGGTTTTTCAGGTCTTCCTGCAGGTATCCGGTTGCCAGCCGGGTGGTTTGATTATCTTGGCGGTAGTACCTGCTTGTGGAGTTCTTCGGAAATTAACACTCTCAACGCATGGGGACCTGCCCTCAATTCAGGTACTGCGGGAGTATTCAGAGGCGGGGGTGGAAAACAGCTTGGTTTTTCAGTAAGATGCATAAAGGATTAGAGATAATTGATGTCTCCCCTTAAGTAAATCGGAAGGATTCCAGTAAAAACCATTTTAAAAACTTTATTAATTACCGGCTCTTTCATTTGTTTTTTACGTCTGATGCAGGGTTTTGAAACGCGACTGGGTAAACTGATCAGTCTTTTTGCTCCCAAATTTTGAAGCCTCAATTATTGCATTTTTAAGAGATTTAGCGGTTATCTCAAACGGCTCATTGTAAAGGAAAGAGACCCCGAGCGCCCGTTCCACAACTTTATCAATAACCTCCTTTTCGGTCTCAGGGTTAACACCAAGCTGAATAAGAGAGGCCGGGAGCCCCACTGCGGAAAGGAATTCTGCAACCTTTTCAGCCTCTGAAATATTCTTTTCAAGGATCAACTGTGTCATTACTCCTATGGCAACAAGCTCGCCATGAAGAAATTTTTCATGAAGCCTGTTGTCCGCGGTCAACCCTTGAGCAACTGCATGAGATGCAGCAAGACCGCCGCTTTCAAAACCAAGACCGCTTAAAAGGATATTTGCCTCTATTACCTTTTCTACAGCATCGTTTCTTTCACCCTTTTCAAGAGTCTCTACTGCTGCGATGCCGTTTTCAAAAAGAACCTCCCTGCATCTCTGAGCAATTGCAAGAGCTGCAACAGAAGGTCTTGCGCCGCGCACAAGTCTTGCCTCAGGATTCATGGCACAGCATATTGCTTCATAATAGGTTGACAGCGCATCCCCCATTCCTGATACCATATAACGAAGCGGGGCTTGTGTAATAATATCAGTATCAACAATAACCATGGAAGGATTTGTTTTATGAAATTCAATATCAAGGAAAACACCGCTGGTGTCATAAATCACAGAATGAGCAGCAGTCGGGGCATCTGTTGCCGCGGTTGTAGGGATGGAAATAAAGGGAACCGAAAACCTCTCAGACACCATCCGTCCCGCATCAAGACATTTACCGCCTCCGACCCCTACAATACAGCCGATGTTCTTTTTTGACTGTTTAAAAAAATCTACTATTCTATACACCTCTGGAATGCTTGACTCTCCGCCGAACAGGAGACTTTCGGAATCAAGACCTGCAGATTTCAGGCTTGCCCTGACAGAGTCTCCTATGGCTTTGTCTCTGCCGGGTGTTATCAGAATACCTGCTGTTTTTGATGTAATTACACTGATAAATAGTCCTGTCCGAGAAATAATCCCTGCCCCCTGGATATACTGGCTTGGGGAAATAAACAGTTTAAGAGGATTATGCTCAGAGGACTGTTTATATACCTGAAGAGGATTAAAACCTGATTTTTTGCCCGTATTTAATTCAGACATTTTATAATCTCCTATAAAGTTTACCTGTTTGTCTTTTGTGTGTGACAGATATTATAAACCCAAACCTTTGGTTTGAGAAGAATTTTAAATATCTGCATATTGGATTTAAATATCACAATTTTAAAATTTTGCAATAATTAATCACAAAAAAAACCAGGAGAACTTTCCATTAATCTAAAAAGAA
>CAZMHH010000159.1:0-3034 GCA_964566035.1 uncultured Thermodesulfobacteriota bacterium | reverse complement strand
AGAATCCTCTTACTCCATAAAAATGTGAAGATTCATTGATTATCAAGTTCTGAGTCTCTTCGGGAAGGTCTTTAAAAGGACTGTTAAGAGGAATTTTCTCCTTTTTGCAGAATGCGATAAGCTCATGGTATGCTTCTCTGTATGCAGGGGTTGACCATGGCTTTATTGCATCGTTTTTAATAGAGAGAGATTTATCAGGTATTACGGAATCGATGTCTATATCAATTATCTTTCCAAAGCCATTGCAGGAAGGGCAGGCGCCAAGCGGGTTGTTGAAGGAGAACATGTTAGGGTTTGGTCTTCTGTATGAGATATCACAGTCAGCACAGTGAAACTGCGAGCTGAAATTAACCTGTATGCCGTTTTTTTCAGGAAAGAATATGCTTGTAAGTCCCCTGCCAAATCGCATTGCGGTCTCAATAGAACTGTTGAGCCTGTTCTTGTTCTCCTTTGATATAATCATCCTGTCTGCAACGATATAGATGTTTCCGGCAAGAGCAGCAGAAGATATATCTTCAACACCTTTGTTTGTGTAGTGTCTGTAGAAACCCTGCTTTCTCAGAGTTGTCTCAATCTCCTCAGGTGAGACATCTGTGGATGGATTAAGGTTCAGGGGGAAAGTTATAACCAGGGGTTGTGCATAATAACGTTCAAGCAGTGAGGAGGAGATACTTTCAGGTGAGTCTTTTACAACAGCCCTTCCGCACTTTTCACAGAAAAGTGTTGCCATAAGGTAAAAAAGCTGTTTCATGTAGTCGTTTATTTCTGTCAGGGTGCCGAGTGTGGAGCGGGATGTCTTGATGTGGTTTCTCTGGCTTATCGCAACAGAAGGGAGTATCCCTTCAATTTTATCAACTCGTGGCTTGTCCATCCTTTCCATGAACTGACGGGTGTATGCTGAGAAGCTTTCAATATACCGGTGCTGTCCCTCTGCATGAAGGGTATCAAAGGCAAGGCTTGATTTACCAGAGCCGCTCAGTCCTGTTACAACTGTTATGGTATTAAGCGGGATTTCAAAATCAAGGTTCTTCAGATTGTTCTGGCATGCCCCGCGGATAATTATTTTTCTGCTCATAATACTGCTTATAGTATTTAATGTGTTATGGTAAAAACAGTAAATCTTATATTATTGCCTGTTTTTAATATTCTTTCAAGAGATTACGTGTACAATTAAAAAAAATAACAGTTTTTGTTATTTTGTTTACATCAAATTTTAAAATAGTTTAGAATGAGAATACTGTGTAATAATAACAGGTGTTGATAATAAACCGGGGAGCTCATGGAGTTATAACACGGAAGAGTAAGATAAAAGCAGTTCAGAAACAAAAGACTGTTAAAAAAAACTTAGAAAAAATGAATTCTTGATTCTTTACCTTTAATTGTGTATATCTAATGGCTATAAACAATCTGTTAATATGACACGAAATGTATAAACTTTTTCTATATCGGCGCATAAATTAGTTTAATAAAGGGTTTGAGATTGACAAAAGGCAGATATTGATTTGCTACCTTGGACAATAGCGCATGTGTAATTATTATATTGTTTTGTTAGTTGAACGGTTTGATTTAACAAATGAAGTAGTCTTTTGATAGTTGATATAAGTAACTTTATTAATATAAATACTGCTTATGCAATGAAAAAACAGAGTACCAATAAGCAAAACTTGCAAAACAGATTGAGTTTTTTACAAAAAAACAATGCGGGATTGGAGGATTCTGAAGGAAAACTAAAAAAGTTAGAAAGAGACCTAAAACAGGAACTCTATCTTTCCAATTCTGTTATTAATGCAACAGACGTCCTGGTACTGGTTCTGGACAAACAAGGGCGTGTTGTTGGATTTAACAGGGCATGTGAAAAAATTACGGGGTATACACTTCAAGAAGTTTTATGCAAAAAGGTCTTTGAGTTATCCCTCATCTCTAAAAAGAAAAGTCCATCAAGGAAATTATTCAAAAAACTCTTCAATACAGATTTTTATCATAGAGGCGAAAGTGTTTTATACACGCGATCCGGTGAACGAAAAATAGTTCAATGGTCAAATAAGCCTTTAACCAGCAATACTGATGAAAAATCATATATAGTAATGACAGGCGTTGATGTAACGGAGCAATTTAAATCAAAAAAAAACTGTTCAGGGCGCTTGAAAATATAAGCAGAAAAAATGTTGAAACAGTAGAATTATTTAAGAGTACTCACGCAATACTCAAAAGTAACAAGCTTGGAAAAACAATCAGAGAGATTGTAAATTCATGTAAAAAGATTACAGGTGCATCTATATGTCAATTCATTATATTTAAAGATAAAAAAAGTCATGAAGTTTTATACTCGGATTTTTCAG
Organism: uncultured Thermodesulfobacteriota bacterium; assembly: GCA_964566035.1. Taxonomy (GTDB): domain Bacteria; phylum Desulfobacterota; class WTBG01; order CAIYCZ01; family CAIRTM01; genus CAZMHH01. The sequence continues at coordinate 695 of CAZMHH010000159.1, read as the reverse complement.
ACAATGGTTTAGCCTGCCTTGATCTCTTTTCTGTTTTACAATATTATCATCCTATCTCCTTGAACATATCTAAAACCCTTTTCTGGCAAAAGACACCTGATTTAAAAGAAGATTTCTTTATAAAAGATGGGCAGGATGATATTGATAATCTTTTAGCTGTTCCCATAACCGTTAAAAATAAAGATGAGGGGTTGTTTCTGCTTGGAAATAAGCCAAGAAGATTCAATGGAAACGACGCACGTGTTGCATTAGTTTTTGGAGAACTCATAGCAATTGCTTGGAAAAACGATAATACCATAAAATTTCTAAAAAGAAGTGAAGAACGTTTCAGGGCACTTGTGGAATCCAGTTCTGATGCAATTTTTATAACTGACACTGATAAAATTATCTTCTGCAATAAAAGTGCTGCAAGCATGTATGGATATGATCAGCATGAGTTAATTGGTCAATCTGCATCTGTTTTGATACCTGACCGATATAAAAAGAAGAACATATTGGGTTTAAAGAAGATTACAAAAAACGGTACCTACACAATGGAAACTCCAATGCAACGTCATAACTTAAAAAAGGATGGCACGGAATTTCCTGTAGAGTATACTACATCCACATGGAAAAATGAAGGTGTTGTCTTCCTGAGTTCTATAATTAGTGTCCGAACGGAAACCCTGTTTTTTTCCAGTCGACGGCATGTAGTT
>CAZMHH010000158.1:0-3037 GCA_964566035.1 uncultured Thermodesulfobacteriota bacterium | reverse complement strand
AACACACCTTTCAAGTTACGCCTTTTTCCGCTCTTAATCAAGCAAATTTTGAAACATAAAAAAAGCCGTGGACATAAAATCCACGGCTTTTCGTTTTTCCTGATAGTTGACACCTGATAGCTGACACCTGCTTGAAGCTTGCCCCGTTAAATCGGGTTCAGGTTTTATTTAACTGGGGTGAAACCTTCTTTGCTTTTTTCAACCAGAGCTATGGATGGCCCGCTGTCTAATTCTGCCTCGTTCAATTATGGTAAAGTTTCCCTGTATTGAAAAAGTCGGAAGTTCCAAAGCATTGAGCAGCAATTCGGCAGGTTCGGTTGGGGTGGCAGGGGAAAACCTGAAGTAAACCAGACCTACAGGGGGTAATTGTTTATACCTGTAAATCAGTTCTCCATAATCACGATCAAAAGTTAATATGATGAGGCTCTCTGAATGAGCCCGTTCAAGTATCGTCCTGTCTTCAGTTCCGGGAGACTCCTGAATAATGCTGACAACACGATGCCCCCTGTCTCTTAAAATATTTATACTTGAATACGGGAAGTTTTCATTTGCAAGAAAATCCATCAGGCTGTCTCTAAGGATAATGGATATAAAAATTCCTCTCGCATACATTCATGCACATAAGCAAATACAGCAAGCAGGCTTTCGTTGTTCAATACGGGGTAATTTTCAATGACTTGGTTTTGCTGCCATCCTTGAGCAAAAAGCCCCATAATAAACTCAACAGACAGTCTTGTCCCTTTTACCACCGGTTTTCCGAGAAGAATATGGGGGTTAGAGTGTATAAAGTCGCGCCAATCTATGGTATTCATACACATCCTTTCAATAACAGATTGAAAAAACTTCTTTCTCATCATGTCAGGATAGGTTGATTATATACGCAAAAAGTATAGCACGGATAAAAACTGCCTGTCAAACAAAAGGCTCTGTCAATTGTCTTCACAATATTTTATGTTTTCCATGACAATCGACACATGCTACCTGCTTGTATCTTGGAACTTGTTACTCTTTTATGTGTCCCATATTGCCTTTAGTTGCGGGTTTTACTACCAGCTACGAGCTGACCCGGACATTGTTTTTGTTCCGGCTTGTCCGGGTTAGGGTATTCAGCTTTTCTATACATTAATTGTTTCAAAGGCGACTCGCATTGGGTCAGCTTTAGTAACAGAAAAATTTAATTTCTCAAACCCGATAACATTCCCCGATTGGTTTTTCATTAAAACAACCTCATCTCCTGTTTCTTCACATATATACTCTTCTTGCGGATTGCCAAACCAAACAGTGAGCGTGTTACCGTCCCTGTCATAATAAACTTTTACTTCAGCCATATTTGTTCCCCTTCTTTTATAGCATCTGTAGGATATGTGGTAAGAAAAAAATATTTTTAAAAATACTTTAATTTGTTATAAAAGTCAATTAATTTCAGAATCCGGAGAAGTGGGTGAAATAGAAGCACAGCAGGGATTTGACAGTGATAGGACACCCCTGTAAAATAGGTTACACATTTCACGGGGCAGGCGGATTTGCGCGGATCAGCACGGATTTGTAAACCATTTTTTTCAGTTTTAAAGATTTTTCAGCGTAAATCCGCGTTCATCCGCTTGCCCCGTGAAATCACTCTTTGGTTTTTATTTCACTGGCGCGTCCCATTGCCTTTTGCCTTTGTTTCACTGGGGCAACTTCTACATACCGGGTTATAAACATACTGTGATGTTTTATGAATAATCTTTTACTGTTGACATACAACCCTGACTTTCCTATACTTTTGTTAACCCTCAGGGGTTGGATATGGCAATTAAAGATATTAAGGATAATTACGAACTGTATATCGAAAAGTTTAAGAAATGGTTAGAAAAATAAAGAAAACGCAGGAAGAGTTGGTAATAGAAATGCTAAAACGGGAAGGGTTTCGTGAGTTGAGTAAAAACGAGATCCGCAAGGAACCCTTCAGGACCATTTACAAACTCCCCGAATGTTTTCAGGAAAACAATAAGCCCGCCAGACACAAATCATAAACCAACCCGAAATTATAGGACACGGATTGGCGCGGATTTACACAGATTTCAAAAGCTTTTTGTTTTTAATCCCACAAATCCGCGTCCCATTGCTTTTGCCTTTAATGTTTTATCCGCCAAATCCGCGTTAATCCGCTTGCCCCGTGAAACCTGTTTTGCCTTTGTTTCACTGGGGCGTCCTTATTGTTTTTTTGCCTTTGCTTGCAGCTTGTATCTTGGAACTTGTTACTCCTTTATGTGTCCCATTTTGCCTTTAGTTTTGGGTTTTACTACCAGCTACGAGCTAAGTCGCTAAGCAGGTTTTGCTTACCAGTCAACAGCTTTTTCCGCCAATGCCTACTCGGATAGAGTTTTATTTATTACTGATCTTCTTCTTTTTTCAATTCTCAAATAGTTGCCTTATTTTATTGACTGTTTCTGACTGAACAGATTTGTTGATTTTCCCAATTCGTCTCTTTATTAACTTTTGCGGAATAGTCACCATTTTGTGTAATCTAATCACCGAATCCACCTTCAGGCCTGTCTCAACTGAATTTTCAGAACCTTTATTTATGATTAAATCACTTTCAAGAAGATCTTCAGGTACTTTGCTTGAAATAAACGCTATTATCACATTCTTAAATTTGCCGATTTCAGATGTCAAACAAAGCGCGGGTCTGACTTTGGAGGATGAAAAATTATCAAAGGGAAAAGCAACGAGAACAATGGAGTTTTTAATCATTTAATATCTCTCCGTCTGCTAAAGAATAAATATCCTCGGCAGGATCATTTAAAAAATCAAATTCTGGATTTTTTGAAATGGAGTTCATCCAAAGCCTTTCCTCTTCCTGCTCTGAATTGTCGTCAAGAAGAATCAAAATGCGGACATTACGATCTGACTTATGAAGATTATAATCAAATTTCAAGCAACCGGCTTTGTCAGTTTTTGACTTTATTTCTATTGCCCTCATATCTTTTTCCTTTTTGCAGCATTGAAAATCTTTTCCTCTCGCAGAGAACGCCAAGCCACGCAGAGGAAAGAA
>CAZMHH010000157.1:0-3581 GCA_964566035.1 uncultured Thermodesulfobacteriota bacterium | reverse complement strand
TGACGGTATGGAGAGGATCGCCGCCTAACCATACACAACATTTGACAATAGCTCTTGTTTTTTTCCTGTTGTGTTACTTTAACCGATTTGGTAATATTTACTAACTACCCCCCCCGGTCATCTGAAAAAATGTTGTCAGATTACAGTTTTCAGCAAAAGCGGTAAGAGGAATAATAAAGTTTTAAGTTTTAGGTTTTAAGTGTTAAGTAAAGACAAAAAGCAGCAAGCGTGACGGGGTAAGCGGAAATCAGTTTTGTCTTTTTTTTCTACCAGCTATTTACCCTGCCTGCCAAGCAGAAGGCATGGTTAAATTTGTCGTAGCCAACAGCATAGCGTATTTAACCCCGCGAAACGCGGGGCGAGCTGCGCTGCTAACCCGCTTACCATCATTCTCTGTTGCTTTTAAGAAACCTTTGACAGGGAAAACTGATTGTCAATAGGGTGAGTAGTTACATTATTTATGTTATTGACGGCTTATTTTTCCGGTGGTTGAGCTGTTTCATGCCTTCTATCCGGCAACAGCAGGAGGCAATAAACAACTTTATTGTAAAACAATATGCTGTGATGCCATGAAATGATTTGCTCAAGACTATCTTGTTGAGTGGAAACAGAGAAAAAACCGCAAACCCTTGATTGTGTCTTTCACCGATTACCGATGACTTAGTTTATCACCATTTTGCTTGACAATCATTACGGTTATTTTTTATGTGGTTTCAGAATATAGATTAAAGATAAAAGAAATGTTAGCCCGGGAATAAAAAAGATAAATGATAACTCAATCCTCTGATACTCATCCTGAAGCAGAAAAGGTGCAAATCTCCTTAATACAAAAATTAACTGCTGCTCAAAAAATTTCAAAAGTCCGTTCATTATCAAAAACTACCATACTGCTATCAAGGCGTGCAATTATGAGAGCCAATCCAACATTGGGCAAAAAGGAACTGACATTGAAATTTATTTCTTATCATTACGGAGAGAATTTGGCAAATTCTCTCCGTGAATTTATGGACAACAGACCTTTATGAAAAATCCCGACATATTGGTTGCAACCGAACCGGTTGCCAATGCCTTTGAAAAACTTGGTATTCTTTATTATATCGGTGGATCTATAGCCAGTTCAACATACGGAATTCCCCGTTCAACGATGGATGTTGACATGATATCTGATTTAAATCAGCAGCATGTCCGAAGTTTTGTAAAAATGCTTGAAACTGCTTATTATATTGATGAAAACATGATTCTGGATGCAATTGAAAGACGGTCATCATTCAATATAATCCATCTCGAAACAATGCTCAAAATTGACATATTTGTTGCCAAAAATGCACCTTATGATATAGAAACTTTCAGAAGAAGAAGAAAAGACACACTGGATGAGGAACAAAATACTGCCGAGTTTTATCTTGTGTCTCCTGAAGATATTATTCTTAATAAACTTGAATGGTTTCGTTCAGGGGGCGGAGTGTCCGATCGTCAGTGGAATGATATTTTGGGTGTTCTGAAAGTTCAAAAGAACTCGCTGGATTATAACTATCTTAAATACTGGGCATCAGAACTTAAACTTGAAAATTTACTGGAGAAGGCTGTTCAGGATTCAGGCACTGGTAGTGAAATGCCTAAATAACAGATAGCTACGAGCTAATTCGCCTTTACCCAACCCGGACAAGCCGGAACCAAAAAGATGTCCGGGTTAGCTCGTAGTTGGTAGCTCGTAGCTCGTAGCAAAAGCAAAAAAAAATAAAAGTTGGGTTCAGAAAAAAACGCCGAAACCCATCGATAATAAAGGCTGTTTCTCTGCACTGAAACATTTTTTGCCAGTAAATGCAAAAAAATATCTTGTAAGTTACTAAGCACTTAAAACCTAAAACTTAAAACTTTCTTCCCCCCTTACAGCTCTTGAATCTTGCGGCTTGCTGTCTGTATCTGTGAACTTTTTTCACATATTGAATTTTATGCTTGCCATAATCAATATAATCCTATATAATTCTTTTTTATTGTTATATAACTTTAATAAATGACATATATTTTTTAACTTAATATGTATAAATTTTAAGGCAGATACCCGCAATATTTAATTTAAAAAGAAAGGCATAAAATTAAAGTTGCAGTTGTTTTAAGGGTAAACTTAAATATTTATAATTATTTAAAGGAAGGGTAGAAAGATGAAGAAATTTATTATCAGTCCATTAATTCTGCTGGCAATGTTGTTTGTGTTTTCAATGGGATGTGAGCCAGATGACCCGGATAATCCTTATCCCCCGCCAAATATTAATCATGATTTTGGGGAGATGACAGATCCTCGTGACGGACAAAAATACAAAACCATAGAAATCGGCGCCCAGACCTGGATGGCAGAGAATTTGAAATACCTGCCTGCGGTGTCTCCTTCTTCAGCAAGGTCAAGAACAGAACCGTATTATTATGTTTACGACTATGAAGGCACAAGTGTCAGTGAGGCAAAGGCAACAGACAATTTCAAGACCTACGGTGCGCTTTACAACTGGCCTGCCGCATTAAATGCCTGTCCTAGTGGCTGGCATCTTCCCAGTGATGCGGAATGGACTACGTTGACCAGTTTTCTTGGGGATAATGCCGGCGGCAAGATGAAGTCAACAAGCTCTTTGTGGCGGTCACCCAACACTGGTGCCACAAATGAGAGCGGTTGGTCAGGTTTGCCGGGCGGCCGCCGCAACCACGCCGGCAGCTTCTACCTTTTGGGCAGCTACGGCTACTGGTGGAGCGCTTCTGAGAACCTTGCCGAAGGCGCCTGGAGCCGGTACCTGTACGACGACTACGGCTACGTGCGCCGCTACTACTACGATAAGGCTTACGGGTTTTCCGTCCGTTGTCTCAGGGATGACAATTAGACTATTTGTCTATTTGTCCCCGGTGAAACAAAAGCAAAACAGGTTTCACGGGGCAGGCGGGGCAGGCTATTTCGCGCGATTTTTTTGTGAGAGCGGTTATATTGCAATACGGCAATAAGGGGATGACACAATGGGACTGCATTTAGATCTGCCGGTTTACAAGGCATCGTATGATTTATTGCTCGAGATATTCCATTTCACAAAGGATTTTAAGAAAGAGTATAAATATACGGTTGGCGAGAGTTTAAAGAAAGAGACCATTGATCTGCTGACCCTGATATTCCTTTGCAAACACCCGTACGGATAAGCGCGCGGTATTGCAGGAAGCGCGTGAAGGTATAAAATAGCTGATAAGCTGATAAGGAAAAACATCGAAGGAGTTGCGTAGGTTGGTGTTGAGCGGAGCGAAACCCAACAAAGAGCAGGTATTAGCTGTCAGGTATCGGCTTTCAGCAGGGACGGGGTCTTGAATTATTGGCAGTACGGGGGTGTCATGAAAAAAACTCTGTGAGAGACAGAAGATGTATTAAAGCAGCCTGTCCCCTTTTCTTACCTCGCATTTGCTCGAAATGACAATCCGGGAGGAAGTAGCTTTATCAGCACAAACTGAATGTATACGGGTGAGTAGTTACAAATTTATAATAATATTCTCTATCTCATCTAACCCAACTTCCTCGTTTTTAGAAAGCACACCTAGGAATATCAATAAGTTAG
>CAZMHH010000156.1:0-3670 GCA_964566035.1 uncultured Thermodesulfobacteriota bacterium | reverse complement strand
TCGTTAAAGCCCAAATTAATCAATAAGGAACAAAGAGATTCAAAAGAAACATTTAAATCAGATATTTTTATCAATATGTGTTGGTACAATTTCTCAAGTTTTCCCATGATTGTCAACCTGTAATTATCATTCTTCCAGATTCTCTTCCCAATGTTACTAACACTATTTTATATTGTAATAACAGGTTGTCAAAGAATTTTTTCACCGAAAAAACAGTATCCGACAGGATTTACCCCTGTTAAATCTGCTGCTCTGAGACGTTGTCTATTTCACATGATTAAAGACAATCCGTGCAAATCAGCGTAAATCCGCCTGCCGCGCCTGCCCTTTTCATGGACTAAACTTCTTATCCTCTTATCCTCTCAACTTCCGTTGTCAATAGAAATAAGTGGATGTCCCCGACTTTTCAGAGATTTGAAAAACCCGGGGCTTTTTTTATTTTCCTTGACATCTTTTCTGTTATTGGTTGTAATATGTGAAAGGGATCAATAAAAAGGGCACTTCAGGGTAAGAGATACGGGGTTGAAGGACAGAGAAATATGGACGATTATTTAAATGTAAAAGTTAAAGTTTTAGGGTTTTAGTTTTTTTCCTTTTTGCTTTGAACTTTATGCTTTTAGTCTTAATCTGTCAAGAGTGAAGCTACCCTGTTCGTTTCTAGTCTGATATAAACTTTGAAACAACGCAAGGATGGGAAACAATGGATATAGAGGAAGTAAGATTGAAATACCCTCAAGGGTTTGAATATGCTGTACACATGACAAAAGAAGAATTAGAATCCCATATCCGGCTTATGGCAGCCCTGAAGATGTTCGAACTTGGAAAAATATCATCAGGAAAGGCAGCAGAACTTGCAGGAATGAGCAGGGTGGATTTTCTGGAAACCTGTGGGAAATATAAAATCAGTTTATTTAATTATCCCCCTGAAGACATAGAGTCTGAATTGAGCAGGGACTTAAAAACATTGGGTGAGATAGGTTCCTGATGAAGATTGTTGCGGATACCGGCCCAATTATTGGTTTGGCAAAGATCAGAAAAATCTATATGCTTAAACATTTATCAGATGAGGTGTTAATTCCACCCATGGTCCATCGAGAACTTTTAGGTAAAATTGGACCGGAATCTTGTGAAATAGATGCGGCGCTGAATAGCATTATTAAAACAACTGATCTTCCGCGTGCTGAAGAGGATGTAGGGGAACTTGTTTCTGCACTTGATGAAGGCGAAAAGCAGGCCATTTCTCTTGCGTATGGTTTTATGGATGACATATTACTATTAATGGATGATCATGCCGGTAGGGCAGCAGCATATAAATTGCACATCCCTGTAACAGGTTTACTGGGATTACTACTGAAATCGAAGGAGAAAGGTTTGATTCAAAATTTCACAGCAATTGCCGAGGAATTACGTCAGAATGGGTATTGGTTATCTGATGACATTGTCGAAATAGCAAAAAAACTGGCTGGGGAATAATTTGTCCGGTTAAATCAACTTTTGCCTTGCGCTGAAAAAGAACTTGATATCTGTATCTTCTGTTGTAGTGGTAAAATGTAACTACTCACCCCCTCAGAGTGGTTATAGTGAGTCGCATATAGAACATTTATAAAAATCTTTTTAAACCCCCTCACCCTGTCCCTCTCCCGCGGCGGGTAGAGGGGACGAGGTGGCATGTCTGTTGTTAATAGCAACAGTGTTAGAGTTGGGAAATAAAAAATTGTTTTTTTTATTGAAATCGCAACCTTTTATTACGTTATATTTCAGCAGTCCCTGCTGCAATCCCTGCCTTTTTGGGATGGCAGAGGGACGGGGTGAGCAGTTACCTTCCACCTTTTGATTGATCTGCACAACTTTCTTCAGGCTGATCTGATGCAGATCCTTCATCAACCGTATAAAAAGACGGATAACCTCTATACCTTCTCGCGCTTGCTGCAATACCGCGCGCTTATCCGTACGGGTGTTTGCCCGGAATATCAGGGTCAGCAGATCAATGGACTCTTTCTTTAAACTCTCGCCAACCGTATATTTATACTCTTTCTTAAAATCCTTTGTGAAATGGAATATCTCGAGCAATAAATCATACGATGCCTTGTAAACCGGCAGATCTAAATGCAGTCCCATTGTGTCATCCCCTTATTGCCGTATTGCAATATAACCGCTCTCACAAAAAAATCGCTCGAAATAGCCTGCCCTGCCTGCCCCGTGAAACCTGTTTTGCTTTTGTTTCACCGGGGTGTCCCATTAATTGTTTTATGCTGTGCGCAACTTAGCCTGTTGCCCCCTTGCCTTTTCATGGACTAAACTTCTTAACCTCTCATCTTCGTAACTTCTTTCTTCACTGACTTATACCCCTTCCCGCCTCCCCGAATGAAATGAAAATATCGGTCGCTATTTTTGGGTAGCAAACCTTCAGGAATGCCTGTCCGGGTGAAATCAAAGGGCAAAAGTCTATCCTCTGCTGTTATAGAAGACAGAGGTTAAAATGGTCGTTTATCTTGATACAAGCAGTCTGGTAAAGCTTTATGTAGGCCACGGGGTGGCGGCTAAACTCTTCACATGTCAGAAGAGGGGAGGAATAAGTTGAATAGTTATGGCATAAATTAGTGACTGTTGTCCACGATTTTATGAGAAAAATCAGGCTATCTATGATGCTTTTTTTTATTATTGCAGCCGTTTCAATATCCATTTTGGATCCCGGCGGCAGTCCAGAACAGCTCGGACCCGGGCAACACCATCCTCAATTCGATAATACACTGCGTAAGGAAACCGCTTGGAAAGGAGACGATGAAAGCCATTATGGATGGCATGAATACCCCCATTAAGACGCAAGGATTGAATATCAGACCACAGAGAATCAAGAAAATAGTCGCCAAGACCATCGGCCTGGTGTTCATAGAAACGGAACCCGACCGCTAAGTCAGCCGTGGCATCCTCAAGGACCTGAACCCTCATTTAAGTTGTTCTCTCACAGCCTTTTTTGCTTCTGCTATATCCAGAAAATGTGAGGTGCCTTCTGATATCCGCTTTTCTCGAGCGCGTAATACATCTACGTGCCAAGCCGGAGAGGTTATATTCTCCGGTGTGGCAGCAAGGTCAGCCCAGATTTCTTCGATTGCCTGTAGCTTGTCCTCGACGCTCATTTGTTCCAGTGGAATACTTAAGTGCATGACAATTCTCCAACCATGTATAGACAAATAATATAGGATTTGATAAAACCACCATCAGTTATGGTTCCTTATCACTTGGCTTTCAATTGGTTTTTCCGATCTATCCCATTTTTTATAACAAATTCGGTGTTCGATTTCATACGGACTTTCTTGAGCAGCGTATTCTTCTCCGCCTGCATTTATTTTTATCTTTATTCTGAGTTTTGATATCATATTAAACAAAGTGTTAATTATTGTCAAGCAAAATTCCGAAGCTAAGGGGCCCCATTAAAGGCTCCATGCCGTCTCTTTTAACTGACCTCCCCCTTGCCTTTGCTTGCTTGCCCTGCCTGCCCTGTTAAATCAGTTTTTAGGTTTTATTTAACCGGGGTTAAATATACGGACTATCAGTACAGCGAATTTTACTGGGGTATCTTGCGGCTTGAATCTTGTATCTTCTCTCCCTTCTCTCTTCATGGACTAAACTTCTTAACCTCTCATCCTCTCAACTTCTCTCTTCACTGACT
>CAZMHH010000155.1:0-3687 GCA_964566035.1 uncultured Thermodesulfobacteriota bacterium | reverse complement strand
CACAGGAAAGGGGATCTCTTTAACTTTATTTGCTCTTCGTATACATTCTATCAGCGACCGTTATTTTCCTTTCTTTCCGGGTCTGCATGTCCACAATAAACGGTAGCTGTTGTACTATCTCAATATTTTAAAATAAATCAGAACCGTCCCCTTTTTGCATGAAAGACACTTGGTTTAATCCTGTGAGTTGTTTTGCACAGATTTTGGTGGCAGATTTATAAACAACTCTGAAATTTCCTTAATGGTATCTGTCAATGAACGAATAACACTTGTTTTCTCCTCACCTGTCTGGATTTCAAGTGCAAGTGCAAAACCTTGATCGGTAGATGCGGTCAAAACACCCATTTTTGCTGCCCAAGGCTCAATCAATGGTCGGACTTCCTGTGCACGGCCATAATCACCTTCCGAAAAAATGAGCCATAAAGGAGTTATCCCATGTGATTTCCATAAAACAAAATGAATACCAATCCATGCACCAACACCTTTGACTCCTGATAACCAAACGTATCTTCCTATTCGATCCCAGGATGCTTGAGGACGAAGTCCGGCGACGCTTAAGACATTTTTTGTAACAGAAATATCGACCATCTCCTGAACCATGGAATTAATTTGAAGGATGAATGCAGGTAATTGTTGATCCGATAATTCCATCTTTGAAATAGGGGTAAAAGCTTCATTATCTGCAGAAACACAAAGCGCACGTAATTGAATCAGATCGCCTCTTGCATTGGGGTCATCTACGGCTTCATGCTCCAATACCGATAATACACTTGACCATGAAGTGATAGCAATGATTGGGCCAGGCGTAGTGAGGAAACAAGAATAAATACCGGCAGCAGTTTCACCTTCAGATCCAGAAGTCCCGGCGTCATAAAGCCGTTTCATTAATTCTCTCCAAAGCGTTTGTTCACGAGCAGCTGGTGCAATCACAAGAAGTAATGTCGGCTGAGTAAAGTTCAAGAGCTGTTGCATATATGAAACAGGTTGGTTATCAGTAAGGCCTGCCCAGAACTTGTTCTCAATAAACACTCTGGGTTCAGTGTCAGCATATCCCCACATATCAGGGCGGATTCCACTCTCGGATTGTTGAGATTTGAAGTTAAGTAAAGGAAGATCGGGAATAATCCCACGAAGTAGTTTATTCATACCCCGTTGAGTAGCGTCACTTGATTCTAATATGTAGGTAAGGGCGTCTGTTGCAACATTCTCATTTACCAGTGAAAATCGTTTTTGAATTATATAACTGAATACGGTCTGCATCTTTTCTCCAAATGTCAGAGGTTTGAATTTTATTTGTCAAACAGAGCCACTAATTAAATCGCTTCTTTGAATGTCTGCCCGCCTTTTGCCGCTAAGAAGTTTGCAGGAAAATCTTTTCCCGAGCATCTTTATATGACTCCCCCTCCTGCTGGTCTCCTTACACTGACATCTTTTCTGCAACAGGGAATGTCTTTTGCCTTTCCCCCTGCCCATTGTCAACCAATCAACTGCAATGTGCAAACATTTTATTTTTTTCTGCAACTCTGTCTAAAGTATTATAATAAATTAGTCCAACAGTCCCCTTTCTTCCAATATTATTACCTGAACATATACCCTTGATTGAATAGGGAAGGCTAAATTAAATATTTTTCTGTCGGAATTTCATTGCTTCGGCACTTAATTCCTCAACAGGCTTATCCAACCATAATTCTCTCTGCCATTTTGTATAATCAAAAGGTTCTCTCTGAATAAGGGATATAAATCTCTCAAGTCCGATTTTTCCCAAAGATTCCGTTAAAACATGGAAACCCTGTATTTTTATTTCTGTATCGGTTATCATCAATATACCTCCTTTATAAATCCTATGGGATCAGTTATCTTGATTTCAGAAACCAATCCCGATTTTCTTAATATCTCGTCATCTGTAGTCAGGAGATAATCACATTTCGCAAACACAGCACAAGCGATGTGAAGTGAATCTTTTGCTTTAAAACCGAGCTGTCTGAATCTTTTGGCATTTTTAACAATGTAATCATTTTCATCAATATCTGTGCAGGAACTATTTTTCCACTTCTCAATGATTTTCGCTCTCTCTTCAAAAGGATTTTTACTATTTTCATATTCAAGAATATAAGACCAGACAAGACGGATATTTTCATTTAAAATATCTTCCTGAATTTTTATTTTTGCTTCAGTTTCCAACTTTATCCTAACCTGGGACTGATCATCGAACGGTCTGTTAAAACAGCAGTTATCCAGATATACAATCATAATTTGCCAACAAAAATGTCGTTGTTTTGATTTGCCACAAAAAGATCTTCCAGTATTTAGCAATCGGTTGGATTGCTTTTTGCTATTAATTTTTATACTACATTTTACTCATGTTCTGCAAAAGGGAACGGTTGTTCTCTTTTCCCTTCTCCCCTTCTTATCTTAAACCAATCGATCACAATTTAGAACCATTTTAATGTTTTATCATTAATTATTCAATAAATTATTGTTGCCTTATGTAATCTTACGATAAAACAGAACCGTACCCTTTATTTATACATTTATTCATACATCGTCTCTTAGGGATGTTCCCAATTATCCTTAGAGCTGTCAGCTACGTTGTAGCATCCCAAACCGGCTTCTCCAAAAATAAAGAGAGGGCACTGGCATCTGCCCTGACCTGGGAAAGATTGCGAGGATCAGCAATATTTATGCGTCTGAAATCTTTTAAGACAAGATTTAATTCATAGCTGTAGAAAGGAGGCCTGCTCAGCCGGTGATAACTGGAAATGAGCTGTAAGGCATAAATATCATCAAGCCGTGTGCAACACTTAAGGGCGGTGCAGTCTGTATCCTTGTCAGGGGATTTTCGACCTTTCCAGAAATATCCGGTACTTTTATCAAAAACAACCGGCGCTGTGTCAACATAGAGCATGCCGCCTGCTGCACACGATATGGCACATCCGATCACTATTGGAATTACTGCATTGAACAGTTCCATGCCTGAAAACATAGTACCGGACAATCCTCCGGATACCCAAACCCCAAGCACAATCAACCCTGCTCCAACCATGAGTAAAAAAATATATACCAGCCTGGTTGCAAGAGGGGCACGGAATTCCAGCCTGTGAGGATTAACCCTAACAAGTTTGTGCGAACTGCCCCCTTTTCCGCTTTCTTTTACCGGCACCCAATCTGCCTTCGCAGAAATAGGATCGTCGAAACGAGAGGGATTAAATAAGCTGCTATCTCTGCCTCGGACTTTTTCTTCTTCACTCAACGGCTTAAACACATTATCCCCCTTTATAACGTTCTACTAAACCGGGGATATCCTATATTATTGACATATACCGTAAACTTGATTATGGTCGCAGTTATTATATTTGAATGTCAACCCAAAAGCATTATATATCTGGTGAGTAGAAACAGCTTGGTCAGTCCAAAAAACATATTAGAGAAAACAAATAGAACCGTCCCCTTTTTGCAGAACCGTCCCCTTTTTGCATGCAGGTTGCTTGAAAATAATAAAGTTAAACCGTAACATTATAAGTCTTTTTTTTAATAAGGAGTTTAATGGTAACTACTCACCCCCATTGGTGTGGTTATTGTAAGCAACATATAGCAATTATAAAATCTTTTTAATCCCCCTCACCCTGTCCCTCTCCCGCGGCGGGTAGAGGGGACGAGGTGGCATGTCTGTTTGCAATAACAACAGTG
>CAZMHH010000154.1:0-3811 GCA_964566035.1 uncultured Thermodesulfobacteriota bacterium | reverse complement strand
AAATCGAACCAGGGGTGATAAATCTGGTTTTAATAATCCCGACAAGATCTTTTTTTCATTGACTTTTGATGTGAAAATTGTGTTAAATATTAAAACAATAAGAACCTTCTTGTAGCTTTTCTAATTCTCTTTGCTTTTTTGCTCATTTCATACTGCAAAAATAAGATACTATAATCATCAATAAAGGTCACCCGCTCATGAATGATTTTCCGCAGAACCCCTTCCAGATACTCGATCCAAATATCAGATGGGCGCCGTCTCAGGAGGATTTACAGGAAAAAGCATACGAACAACTCATACCGCCGCTGGTTTATAAAGTTAGGATGGCTGTAAAAGAATGGCGTGACAGCGATTATTCCGGAGCCACTGAAACAACCAGAGCCCTGCTTCATTTCTGGTTCAAACCGGAGTGGCATAAAAACAACGGCAATGTTTTTCAATACTATTTTGCTCAACAGGAAGCCATTGAATCAATTATCTATCTTTATGAAGTGGCAAAAGCCAGGGATAAATATGAACTGATGCGTTTTGATTCCTCGGGCAGAATAAGCACAGGCATGTTTCATGAAACCTGGCCCCGATATGTTATTAAAATGGCAACAGGTTCAGGAAAAACAAAGGTGTTAAGCCTGGCGCTTATCTGGTCGTATTTCCATAAACTTTATGAACCTGACTCAGAACTTTCCCGTAATTTCCTCATTATTGCACCCAACATTATTGTGTTAAACAGGCTTCGCAAGGATTACGATAATTTAAGAATCTTTAAACAGGATCCGCTGATTCCTGAAAATGGCTATTTTGACCGTGACTGGCAGAATGATTTTCATATTACCCTGCACATTCAGGATGAATTGAAACCGATTACAGAAGAAGGAAATCTGTTCCTTACCAACATACACAGGGTATATTTAAACCAAGACAGGGAACTGTCTCTTGAAGAAGAGTTTTTAGGCAAAAAACCAGCCCCGGATGCGGATACTTCAAAAGGTATGGATTTGGGCAAGGTGCTGCGCAGCGCAAGGATCAAAGACCTGGTTGTTATGAACGATGAGGCTCATCATATCCACGACCCTGAAATGCAGTGGTTTAAAAGCATTGAGGACATTAATAATCATCTGAAACTGAAACAGGGCTGGGGGATTTCGTTGCAGGTAGATAACACCGCCACTCCAAAACACAATGATGGCTCGATCTTTGTGCAGACGGTGTGTGATTATCCGCTTGTTGAAGCCATCAAACAGAGAATTGTTAAATCTCCGGTATTGCCGGATGAAGCATCGAGGGCAAAACTGAGTGAAAAAACCTCTGACGAATTTGTGGAGCGATACAAAGACTATATTCATCTGGGTTATATTGAATGGAAAAAACAGTTTGAGGAACTGAAAAGCAAAAAGACGCCTGTTTTGTTTGTTATGACGCTTGACACCAAAGAAGCCAATCAAACCAAAGATTTTCTGGAAACCAACTACCCTGAATTCAAAGGCTCTGTTCTGCTTATTCATACCAATAAAAGCGGTGAGGTATCAGAGAAAGCCACATCTAAACGCGACAGAGAAGAGTTGGAGCAGTTGCGCAGGGCGGCTGATGCGGTTGATGAGGACACATCGCCTTATAAAGCTGTTGTGTCGGTGATGATGCTGCGTGAAGGCTGGGATGTTTGCAATGTGATGACAATTGTAGGGTTGCGACCCTATAAGTCTCCTGCTAAAATCCTTCCTGAGCAGACATTGGGAAGGGGATTGCGGAAGATGTTTGGCATGAACATGAAAGAGGAACTGGTTGTAGTGGGAACACCTGCCTTTATTGAATTTGTTGAATCCATCAAGACAGAAGGTGTTGAATTTGGTTATCGTCCTATGGGCGAGACAGGAAAATCCCGCAATCCTATTATTGTTGAGATTGATGATAACAATCAGAAAAAAGATCTGGAAAAGCTCGACATCCCCATCCCAACGCTATCCCCCCGTATCCATCGGGATTATAAGAATCTGGAAGATATTCAGGTGGAGGATATGAAATGCTTGCCTGCTTCCCTTAAACAATTTAAAGAAAATGAACTCAAGGAGATTGTTTTTACAGATATAGAAGGCGCATTTTCTCATAAAATAGAGTTTACAGACACGCTGCCTGACTGGCGAAACGTGGTTGGCTTTTTCACCCAAACCATACTTAAAGAAAGCCGGCTGGTGAGCGGATTTAATATCCTTTATCCAAAGGTTGAGCAGTTTATATGTCATAAATTGTTCGGCAAAAGCGTAAACATTGAGGATGCCAATATCCTGAGAAATCTTTCTGAGGTTAATGTAAAGCAGATTCTCTATAGCGCATTTAAAAAAGCCATTGATGAGCTGACCATTAAAGACAGGGGATCAGCTCAAATCAGAAATTTTATTTCCCTGCGCAAAGCCAAGCCATTGGTGGTTGACAACCAGCCATATCTGGTGGCACAGAAAAGCGTCTTCAATAAAATCATAGGCGACAGCCAGTTTGAACTTGAATTTGCCGCTTTTCTGGAAAACTGTCCTGACATTGTCTCTTTTGCCAGGAATTATCAGTCTCTTAATTTTAAAATTGAATATCAGGGTGAGGATGGAAATATTCACGATTTTTTCCCCGATTTCATGGTTAAACAATCAGAGAAGGACATTTACATTGCTGAAACCAAAGGCAGGGAAGATCTGGATGATATACGAAAAATCAAGCGATTGAAAGTATGGTGCAGTGATGTCAATGCATTGCAGAATGAGTATCGCTACACCCCTCTCTATGTGAAACAGGAAGTCTGGGAAAAGCGCCAGAAAGATTTAAAAACTTTTGACAACATCAAAGAATTATTCAAACCTGACACACCAGTAAAAAGTCCATAAAACTCCCTCTACCTTGATGGGAGAGGGTTGGGGTGAGGGTGATTTAAAGTAATTACAGCATGTTGCAAATGTCTATTATATAGTCTCTTTTTAGCAGTTTAAGAATAAAATGACTTTTTACGTATTCATCAAACCTGGAAAATGAGAGAAAAACCCAATGGCTCAAATCAATCTACAGGATAATGAAAAACAGCAGATTATTGACCTGATAAAAAAAGGCAAACCCCTGCCCAAAGAATATATTTACAAACTCTACGCCGATGATGAGGATGTCTTTCTGTTCTGGAACGGACGCGGTGAAACCGTATCCAATGCTGTGCTGCCTTTTCATTCTATCGAACATATTGATGAACCCCGGAAGGAACAGCCCGAAAAACACAAACAATTAGATGTTTTTTCTGTTGACACTCAGGGCAGACAACTGAAGGGCTGGACGAATAAACTGATCTGGGGGGACAACAGACTGATTCTATCCTCGCTTGCAAATGGACCTTTAAGGGAAGAGATTGAGAAACAGGGAGGATTAAAGCTCATCTACATTGATCCGCCCTTTGCTGTGGGCGCTGATTTTTCCTACAACATAACTGTAAGCGGTGAAGATGTCACCAAACAGCAGTCTATTATCGAAGAAATTGCTTATCGCGACACTTGGGGTAGGGGGATTTCATCCTACCTGTGCATGATGTATGAACGGCTGAAACTGATGCATCAACTGCTTGCGGAGGATGGCAGTATTTATGTGCATTGTGATTGGAGAGTGAGTGGATATTTAAAGTTAATTTTAGATGAATTATTTGGCTCAAAACATTTTATTAATGAAATAATCTGGCACTATCGAACAGGTAATTTGGCAAATAAAATATTTCAAAGAAGGCACGATACAATTATGTTTGAGCTATAATTAAAAGTTGTGTATGAGGTATAGGTGGTGTATCCTCTCTGGA
>CAZMHH010000153.1:0-3885 GCA_964566035.1 uncultured Thermodesulfobacteriota bacterium | reverse complement strand
AACTACATGCCGTCGACTGGAAAAAAACAGGGTTTCCGTTCGGACACTAATTAAAAACGTTAATGACTCTGGGAAAAACGCAAAAGAACTATCTGATATGTTAAGAGGCATCCAATGCAAAATAAATCTTATCCCCTTTAATGAACACCCTTTCTGTGAATTTGAAGCACCGGAGGAAGAGGCTCTTGTTGAATTTCAGGAAGTATTAAAAAAAAATAATTATACAGCAACAATACGCAGAAGCAAGGGTTCCGACATTAATGCCGCATGCGGGCAGTTGGGCAGGCAAAGGGATTAGAATTTTAGTTGCCCGCTAAGGAGCAATATTCTTTAACTTTGTCATTCTTTTTTTACTCTTTTTCTTTGTTATCTTCAATTTCTATCATCATATATTTTTTATAAAACTCAGGACTGTATGCATGAGCAGGAGGATCATAGGGTTCAGGAGCTGCCGCCTGTTTTCTTGCTTCTATAATATCCTCATAAGAAATATTCCTTGGGATCGAAAGCTTTTGTCCGGGATAAATAAACTGAGGATCGCGTATCTGATCACGGTTTGATCTGTAGATTAAAAGCCACATATAGGGATCATTAAAAATCTCTTTTCTTGCAGAGATGTCTATCAATGTTTCCCCTTCTTTTACAACATACTTTGAGGGATAGATTCTTTCAAACTCTTCCATTCTCATTTCAAGTGCCTTTTCAGCTTGTTCTTCTGCTATAAGAACAGCTTCTTTTCGTGCTTCATCAATAATCCCTGCAGCCTCTTTTTTTGCTTCGTTTACCATCTCTTCCGCGGTAAGGGTGCCATCCTCTGCCTCAAGATTATCGATCTTTCCTCTTTGGATAAAATCAGGTATCAGAACAAGCAGTCGGTGAGCTTTCTGTGCTGTTTTGAGCGCTTCTGACAAATAACCTTCTGATAACAGCTTATAGCCTTCATCAAGACAGTTCTTTATCTCAAGCAGTGCGGCAGGGGCATAAAACTTTCCCTCTCCTTCTTCATAACCGTTCCATAGCTGAGTCCCTCTGTATAGAAGTCTTTCTACCAGATCGTTGATCCGTCGTCTTTCATTAAGCGTTTCCTCATAAGCCATTACAGACAGCTTCTTCGACCGCTGGACTGCGGCTTTTGAATCTTTGTAATTTTCCGCGGAAAAAAGTTCATTTGCTCTTTTTAGATCAAGCCTCGCTTCGAGAAAAAGCTCTGGCGCATAGACAGGAGCTTCAATGTTTTCAGCCTTTAAAAGCTTCAATTCCGCCTGTTTTATTTCATCTATTATATTCTCTCTGTAATGAACAGTAGCACACCCTACCGCAAAAAGAAAAAAAAGAACAAGAAATATTATTGGCTTATTTATTTTATGAAACATAAAAGAAAACCGCTCCATCCTTTTTCTGATTTGTAAATTTGTAAACCCCGTAAAAAATTGAATAAACCGCCTTTTGTCATTTCAACCGAAAGAGAGAACTATCGTTATTCAAGCACCTTATGAAACAACTTCCCGCACTTCTCGGGATTGGAGGTGACAGTTATGGGCTTTTTACCCGACCACAACTGTTAATTTTAATGGCTTTTTTAATCGTTTGTCAACTTTATTGTTGAATAAACAGGTTCCGGCGGTTTATAAAATCTGTCAATATATGTTTCAACCTTCAGTTCTTTTCCATCCGTTTTTATACTTACAGCCCCGTCTGAATATGTTTTATACACGGCAGCGCCTGAAATCATATAACCATCAATTACTTCATCCAAAGAATTAATTGCTTTCTCTCCTCTTGGTCTTCCGCTTATTACAGCAATTTCAGGCGATACTTCTTTTATAAACACTTCTGTGCTAGAACTCTGGCTTCCGTGATGAGGCACTTTAAGAACAGCTGCCCTTATATCAGGTTTCTCCTCTATCAGCCTGAATTCCGTTTGAGCCTCAATATCTCCGGTAAAAAGGTATGAAATATAGCCGTACTGAAGTTTTAAAACAATAGATCTGTTGTTGATCTCAACATGATTTGAAGAAAAGCAGGAACTGCTCTGCTCAGGGTTGAAAAAATCCACCCTAACTCCGTCAATATACAAAGGCTCTGTTTCCTGAGAACATACCAGAATACCAACCCCCTTCTTCCGGGCATTTTTTAGTAGTTTTATGTATTTCAAAACATCCTGCCGGTCGCAGTTTATCCATAACTCGCCCACAGGGAAGTTTTCCATAAGCGTTACAAGCCCGCCGAAATGATCTATATGAGGATGAGATGCAACCATATAATCAACTTTTTTTATTCTCTTTTTATACAACACCGGTGCTACAACCCTCATCCCGAAATCAAAATCATCATAAAGGGATCCGCCTGCATCTATAAGCATAACACTGCCCTCAGGAAATTCCACAAGAGCAGAGTCCCCCCTTCCAACATCAAGAAATGTCACGTTAAGCTCTCCTGTACCTCTTGAGATATAATAGAGAAAAGCTCCTTCTAAAACAGCAAACAGAAGAATCACTGTAAACAATATTTTAATCTTCCCGCCCTTTATTACAAAAGGAAGGCTAAGAACAAGGATATAATAAAGCGCTATCTCACATAATCCCGGGGTTGTTACGTCTATATCCCCGAAGGGTATTTTTGCTCCTTTTTCACCCAGGTAAAGAAAAATATCAGTCAAAGACCCTGCAAAACTGAAAAAAAGTGATGCAATATATTCTGAAATAGGCACAAGTAATGCCGCTATAAGCCCTGTTGGAACTATTAAAAAACCCGCAAACGGAACTGCTGCAATATTTGTTAAAAACCCAAGCATTGATATCCTGTGAAAGTGGAATGCTATTACCGGTGCAGTACCGATAATAGCTGCAGCTGAGGCAAAAAAACCTGTTAGAAAAAAATTGCGCAGTCTTAAAGGCAGGTAATCATCTCCGGATAATTTAAAACATTTCTGTATCGGCGGAATAAGCAGGATTATTGAAAGAACAGCGGCAAAAGAAAGTTGAAATGATACATCAAAAACAGCCGTCGGGATTAAAATAATAATTATAAAACATGCCAGTAGCAGATTGTTTAAAGCCCCGCTGTGTCTTCCTATAAGAAGCGCTGCTGTATATGCTCCGACCATACACGCAGCCCTGATTGTGGGCATATGAAACCCTGCTGTAACACAGTAAAAAAGCATTGGAAAAAGAGACAGAAACAGAGCAAGCCTGAAACCGTCAACATAGAGAAAAACCCTCGGGTAAAGCTTCATTGCCCATAAAAAAGCAAAAAATGAAATCAGTGATACTATGCCTACATGCAGCCCTGATATTGCAAGAAGATGGCTGAGACCAAGCTTTCTGAACTGCTCTCTGATATTGTCGGGAAGCGAATCTTTCTCGCCAAGTATTAATGCCCTTAAAACATATTGTGAATCCCCTTGTATCTGCTTTTCAATTGCTGCTCTAACCCTGTCCCTGTATTTTTCAACATATTCAATAAAACTGTTGCCATTGTTGCTGTTTATGAGAATTATACCTTTGTCATCAGATACAAAAGCAGCTGTGAAGACCCCCCGGTAGGCAAGGTATCTGATATAGTCAAAGCCTCCGGGATTGGAAAAATTTTCAGGCCGGTTAAAACGGGCTGAAAATCTTATCCTGTCTCCATAATGAAATTTTCTATCAGAGCTGCCTATGGTAAGACGAATCTTTCCTTCTGTCCGCATACAGTATGTTGCAGTATAAATTTTTTCTGCATTAACATAGAGCCTTGTTTTTCCCGAAATGACAACAGGTGCTTTGTATATTATCCCTTCGGCAGAAATATCCGATCTGCCGCAGTAGTTTACAACATGATTTTCGCTGAAAACAGGATTATTATAAGGATACAGCAACAGAACTCCGAGAGCCCATATCAAGA
>CAZMHH010000152.1:0-3894 GCA_964566035.1 uncultured Thermodesulfobacteriota bacterium | reverse complement strand
CTGACAGCCGACAGCTGCTTTATGCTTTTGCTGATACCTGATACCTGACAGCCGATAGCTGCTTTATGCTTTTGCTGACAGCTGATACCTGACAGCCGACAGCTGCTTTATGCTTTTGCTGACAGCTGATACCTGACAGCCGACAGCTGCTTTTACGACTACGAAGTGTTTTCGCTTGCAACTTGAAGCTTGGAGCTTGCAACTGTTTTTCTGCTTTTGCTTAACAGCTGCTTTTTTGCTACCAGCTACGCTGCTAACCCTCTTTATGCTCATTTGTTCTTTAACCTTGCAGATTTCCTGTTCTTGTGACATTATAAAAACTGCATGGTTTTCTGTAGCCAATTAAGCTGGCCTCATATTCGGCTGATCATGCGGATTGATGGTATATGTAAACAATATTTAAAAATATCATAAAATTCAGGATGGGGAGATCATGTCAAGCGGGTTAGGTCTTGACCCAAACAGCACACAAACCAGGGTAAGCCGGTTTTTTCTATCAGAGCAGGTGATCATGACGGTGATTATCATCACCTCATTTTCCCTTTTCTGCATGGGCTTTTCCAGACCCGAACAGACCGCATGGTGGATTTTCTTCTATATCGACTACTTCTGTCTTATTTATTTTATCTTTGAAGCTTTTTTCAAAATCAAGAACCTTTCTTTTAAAACCTACATCGGCTCCGGCTGGAATAAATTTGATTTTCTGATCGTCCTGTTCAGCCTTCCCACGCTCCTGTCCCCTTTTTATGACCTGCAGGATTTTGCAATAATTCTTGCTGTCAGGCTGGGGCGTCTGTTCCGGCTGCTGAGACTGATCCGTTTTATTCCCAACAGAGAACATCTGATCAAAGGACTCTCTCGGTCACTGAAAGCCTCTGTCGGGGTATTTATTGCCCTGCTGATCATCAATCTTATTTTTGCGCTCGGCGCAACATTTCTTTTTCATGACAGGGCTCCGGAACATTTTGAAAATCCCGTCATATCTCTCTATTCCATGTTTAAAATTTTCACGGTAGAAGGCTGGTACGAGATACCTGACCAAATTGCTGAAAACTCTGATAAATTCTGGGCAGTGTTCAGTCGTATCTATTTTGTTATAGCGGTTCTGGTAGGAGGGATTCTTGGGTTATCTCTTGCAAATGCCGTGTTTGTGGATGAGATGACGGTTGATAACACCGATGCAATAGAAGTAAAAATTGATGCGCTACAGGAAGAGGTTAAAGAGATAAAAGATATGCTGAACCGTATGTCGGGACAGAAGAAATGAGCATAGGTTTTTGCAACTAAAGCAAAAGAAAGGATAAGAAACTATCTTGAAAAATACGCATATAGGCTTTCTTTTTAAATTAATCACAATATATTGTATTAAAATAGTTGACAAGGCAGTATTGCTGGTATATGCTATTGTATAATTTCCTTTAAATCAATCTCAAATTAATAAATCCATAAGAAACGGTTATGAAATATACTTTCTCCGGTCACGAAACATTCCCGTGCAAAAATTTATGGCTGAAAAAAGGGTATGATTTTGTTAAATCTGGCAATTTATTCACCGGTAAGACAGTGGTAGGGGATTTAGGTGTGGGGAAAAACATGGTATCTGCCATAAAATTTTGGCTCCGAGCTTTTGGAATCATCCATCTGGATGGCTCCCTTTTTGATAAAGGTCCTGGGCATTACCTGTTTGCTGAGAACTGGGATCCCTATCTTGAAGACAGAGCAACCTTGTGGCTTTTACACTATTTTTTAGTAACTACCCAATATGCCTCGATTTACAACCTATTCTTTAATGATTTTCGTACCGAAAGGGATGAATTCACTAAAGACCAGCTCCGGGGATACCTTAAAAGAAAATGTGAAGATGGCAATAACGTTTTCACCCCTAATACAATAGACAATGATATAAATGTATTTTTAAAAAATTACCTCCGTCCAAAAAAAATTACAAAAAACATAGAAGATGATTTTTCCTCTCTCTTGATAGATTTAAGTCTTGTTAAGAATGTTAGAGCAAATGATCAGAAGTATATTTCACAAAATGATGATCGCCCGGATATACCCTGGCAGCTTGTTCTTTTTGCCATTCTGGATTTTACTGATAAAAAAGTTATCTCTTTTTCTGAACTGTTGAAGATGCCAAACAGCGTAGGGATGGTTTTTGCTATGAGTGCAGACTCATTACATGAAAAAATGCAGCATATTGTAAAGTTTCAGCCCGGAATTCATTTTAGGGATCAGTACGGTATAAGAGAGTTGAGTTTTGAAGACAGACCTGATAAATGGTCAATTCTTGGGGATTATTATGCAAGCAATTAATTTTTCACCTTCTGTGAATATCATACGTGATGAGTCCAAAGAGTTTCATTATATCCCAACAATAAACACAAAGCGGATTTTCAGACAGATTACCGAAACCTGGTCACAAAGCGGTTTCCGCTCTTTTTCGATTATCGGAGCTTACGGAACGGGCAAATCATCATTTGTGCTTGCACTAGAAAAGCACTTAAAAGGAGTTGCAAACTACTTTGAATCAGATAATGATATTCTAAAAGACTGTGATGGTATAGAATGTATTAATATTGTCGGTGAATCCATCTCGTTCATTTCTAACTTTGCCCGCAGCATTGGCTGTATCGGTAATCTTACTACTGAGGAACTGCTTAAAAACTTTGACCGCTACTGTCATAAGCGCAGCCAAAAGCTTATTCTAATCGCAGTTGATGAGTTTGGGAAGCACCTTGAATTTGCCTCAGAAAAAGGAAATTCCAGTACGGAAATGTATTTTCTGCAACAGCTTGCTGAATATGCCAATGACACTGATAAGCGTATTCTTTTTATTACAACACTGCATCAAAATTTTGATTCTTATGGTGCCGGGCTCAATAATACCCAGAGACAGGAATGGAATAAGGTAACCGGCAGATTAAAGGAAATCCCCTTCAATGAACCCGTAGAAACCCTGTTGTCTATTGCAGCAAATATCATATCAGAGAATTTTCAACATCAAAAACCAGCTAATTTTGAGAAACTCATTAACGCCTTAGAAAAAAGTAGACTGATTCCTGTCAGCAACAAAACAACGGAGGAACTTGCTGATAAACTTTATCCTTTTGACATGCTTTCGGCTTCAGTAATGACTTTGGCTCTGCAACAGTATGGGCAAAATGAGAGATCATTGTTTTCTTTTCTAATGACAAACGATTACTGCGGTATTAGGGATTATGATTTTGCTTCAAACAGCTATTATCACCTTTCTGCCGTCTATGATTATTTACAGCATAACTATTTTTCTTTTATCTACACCAAATACAACCAGCATTATACTCAATGGGCGGGCATCCGATCATCTATTGAACGAATTCAGAGCATATATAACGGACACCGGATGCATGAGGCTATTAAGCTTGTTAAAAGTATCGGCCTCATCAACATGTTCTCACCAGAATTTTCAACTCTCAACAAAAGAACTTTAGGCTACTACGCTCGCTATGCGCTTGGAATTGAACCATATAAAGATTTAATAGAATCATTGGAAGCGAACCGGATAATACGTTTTGCAGCATATAAGAATAAATACATCCTTTTTGAGGGTACTGATTTCGATATAGACTTAGCTCTTAAAGTTGCATCGAAGAAGGTAGAAAAACCTAAAAATATTCTCTCCTCACTAAAGAAGTTTTTTGACTTTCCGGTTATTGCCGCAAAAAGAATCCAATATGAAAAAGGCTCCCCTCGTTTTTTTGAATTTCAATTGTCTGAAACCCTCCTTGACAAAGCAGTACTTGATAAAACTGACGGGATTATAAATCTTGTATTTAACAGTCAGCAAAATCCTGAAGATATAATTAGTGTCCGAACGGAAACCCTGTTTTTTTCCAGTCGACGGCATGTAGT
>CAZMHH010000151.1:0-4083 GCA_964566035.1 uncultured Thermodesulfobacteriota bacterium | reverse complement strand
CCCCACTGCTGCCTCCCGTAGGAGTCTGGACCGTGTCTCAGTTCCAGTGTGGCTGGCCACCCTCTCAGGCCAACTAACCATCACAGCCTTGGTAGGCCATTACCCTACCAACTAGCTAATGGTACGCAGGCTCACCATCAAGCAATAGCTTGAATCAGAGGCCACCTTTGCTTACAATTACAAGAATCATAAGATTATCAGGTATTATCACAGCTTTCGCCATGTTATCCCTGACTTGAAGACAGATAACCTACGCGTTACTCACCCGTGCGCCACTTTACTCGCCCCGGCAAGCCGGGACTTTCTCGTGCGACTTGCATGTGTTAGGCACGCCGTCAGCGTTCGTTCTGAGCCAGGATCAAACTCTTCGATTTAATATTTCAATTTGTAAAAGTTAATATTAACTCAAAAGAATTATCCTTCTCTTAATTTTTCAAAGAACAATAAACTGTTTCGTGATAATCATTATATTATAGCTTTTATAAAAAGTTTGTCAACTCTTTTTTTAAAAAATTAATAAATATTTTTGAAAGTTTTAAGAATCAAAATTGCCCTGCAAATTATAATATATTGTTTTCTATCCAAATGTCAAGAAGGTTTAAATAAGTTTTATATTAATTTTGCATTAACACCCTGTGGTACCTTTTCTTGCCTGCTCTTAAAGTTATAATACCGTCTTTAAATGAATTATAATCAATCATCTCATCAAAGGATGATATCCTTTTTCCGTTAATATATGCCCCACCTTCACCGATAAGTCTTCTTGCATCGCTTCTTGTTTTACACAATCCTGTCTCAACAAACAATACAAATGCCGGTATACCTTGAATGAAACTTTCTTTTTCAAAAAGCGTTGATGGGACTGAGTCAAGTCTGCTTCCATTTCCGTAGAAAACAGTCAGAGAGCTGTCTCTTGCTCTCTCAGCTTCTTCTTTTCCATGCGTAACCGCTGTTGCCTCAAAGGCAAGTACCTGCTTTGCTTTCTGAATATCACTTTCAAACTTAATTTGCAGTTCTTCAATTGCTGAAAGTTCAAGAAAGGTGAACAGTTTCATAAACTTCCACACATCCCTGTCATCACAATTAATCCAGTATTGATAATATTCATAAGGGGTTGTCATTTCAGCATCAAGCCATACAGCTCCTTTTTCAGTCTTGCCCATTTTAGAACCAGATGCTGTGGTAACCAGTGGAAAGGTAAGTCCGTATACCTCTTTGCTCATTACTCTTCTTGTAAGCTCTACTCCTGCAATAATATTTCCCCATTGATCATTACCTCCTATCTGGAGCATACAGTCATGATTTTTGAAAAGATGTAAAAAATCATAGGATTGCAAGAGCATGTAGTTAAATTCAATGAAATTAAGCCCTGTCTCAAGTCTTGCCTTGTAAGACTCGGCAGACAACATCCGGTTTACACTGAAATGTTTACCTATATCTCTTAAAAATTCAATATATTTTAAAGGAAGTAGCCAGTCTTCATTATTGAGCAGAAGAGCTTTTTCTTCTTTGAAATCGATATATCTGGAAAACTGTTTTTTTATATTGACAGAATTGCTCCTGATTTCATCCCTTGAAATTATTCGTCTCATCTCATTCTTGCCACTTGGATCTCCTATGAGAGCAGTCCCTCCACCAAGCAGTATAATCGGTTTATGACCGTTTCTCTGCAGATATGCTAATGCCATTATAGGTAACAAATGACCTACATGAAGACTCGAACCCGTGGGATCAAAACCTGCATAACATACCACAGGAGCTTTTAACAGGGCTTCCAGTTTTTCTTCATCTGTTGCCTGCTCAACAAATCCCCTTGCTTTTAATATTTTAAATACGTTCTCTGTCATGTTATTATATTTTGAATCAATTATTTTGCATATTCAACAGACCTTGTTTCACGTATAACAGTAACCTTGATCTGTCCTGGATAGTTTAAGGAATCTTCAATTTTCTTTGCTAAATCTTTTGAAACAATCATTAATTCATCATCAGAGACGTCTTTGCTCTCAACCATAACCCTTATTTCTCTTCCAGCCTGAACAGCATAAGACTTACTTACACCCTTAAAAGAATTTGCAATGTCTTCAAGATCCTTTAAATGCTTCACATAAGTTACAAGCATTTCTCTTCTTGCACCAGGGCGAGCAGCAGACAAGGCATCTGATGCCTGAACAAGAACCGCCAGAACAGTCTGGGCCTCAATATCAGCATGATGCGCTGCAATGGCATGAATAATATCTTCTGATTCTCCGTATTTTCTTAGTAGATCAGCCCCTATGATTGCATGAGAACCTTCAACTTCATGGTCAATTGCTTTTCCAATATCATGCAGAAGTCCTGCTCTTTTTGCGGCTTTTACATTTACTCCAAGCTCAGAAGCCATCATGCCACACAGGTATGCAACCTCAAGGGAATGCTGTAAAACATTCTGATCAAAGCTTGTCCTGTATTTAAGCCTGCCAAGAAGCCTGACAATATCCGGTGAAATTTTTTGAATTCCAACATCAAATGTTGCCTGTTCTCCGGCTTCTTTGATTGTTATTTCCATCTCATGTTTTACTTTTTCAACAATCTCTTCCACTCTTGTGGGATGTATCCTTCCATCGGTAATCAGCCTTTCTAAAGCAATCCTTGCAATCTCTCTCCTGATTGAATCAAATGAAGAAATCAGAATGGCCTCGGGAGTATCATCAATAATCAGATCAACCCCTGTTATCTGCTCAATTGCCCGGATATTTCTACCTTCACGACCTATTATTCTTCCCTTCATTTCATCGTTTGGTAGATTCACAAGAGATACAGTTCGCTCCGCTACATAATCAGCACTATATCTCTGGATTGCCATTGCAATTATATTTCTTGCAATCTTATCAGCGTTTTCTTTGGTTTCTTCCTCAACTCTTCTCAGTGTTCTAACAGATTCAAGTTTTGCCTCATTTTCAAGACTCTGCATTAGCAGCTTTTTTGCTTCTTCTGATGTCATACCTGAGATTTTTTCAAGAAACCTTTTCTGCTCCTCTATTGCAACTGCATACTTTTCTTCCATTGCCTTTAATTTTGATTCCTGTTCAACAATCGACTTTTCTCTTTTATTAAGAACAACCTCTTTTTGATCAATAAAGCTGACCTTTTTTTCAAGGTTTTCTTCTTTCTGGTTTAGTCGCTTTTCAAGTTTCTGCAGTTCAATTTTTTTGTTCCTTGACTCCTTATCAAATTCCGATTTTGCATAAAAAAGTTCTTCCTTTGCCTGGAGTTTTGACTCTTTTTTTAATGTTTCAGCTTCCTTTTTAGCTTCGCTAATAATTTTTTTAGATATTTCCTCAACAGAATAAACACCTTTTTCAACCACCTTTTTTCGTATAAAAAAGCCTACACCAGTACCTGCAATTATACCAATAGCTAACAATAGGACAGATTCCAAAAAGAACTCCTCTCTATTATGCAGAGGTCTGTATTGTCAGGGAAAACAATAATATGGCGGGATAAAAAATAAATAGGATTATTAGAAAACAATAAAACTTGATATAATAAATTTAAAACATAACATAATATTATTGATCTATTTATTCAAAACCTATTTAAAGTCTAAAGCGTTTTATTTTGATCCCTGGTTAAACTTCTGCATTGTAAAAAATTATAATTATAAGAAATAAAAAAAATACCTCATATATTTTAACATTTGAAAAGCTAAATATTATTATCTATCATCTCTATGAGTTTGTTGGATTTGTTTGAAACAGACTCAAACAGATCGTTTAACTTGTCCTCATTTTTTAAACTCTCGTCTGCTAAAACCAGAATTGTTAATATAAGCAGCTTATGAGTTGTCAGGGTACCGCCTGTGCTTTTAACCTCTTCAATCTTATTATTGATATATGTTTCTATTCGTTTTACATATTCATTATCATAATCAGACTTTAAACTGTACTTTTGCCCCATTACTTCAATTTCAACAGACCTGTTCATAATACCATAAACCCTTTGGTTATTCAATTGTATTAATTTTATTTATTAAATTATCTATTCTCTGTAACACTATTTTTCTTTCTTTAATCTGTTTCTCAATATATTTCTTTAAATAAT
>CAZMHH010000150.1:0-4229 GCA_964566035.1 uncultured Thermodesulfobacteriota bacterium | reverse complement strand
TTCAGGCTGAAATGGGTCTTCTCCTTGCTTTTGTCATGTTCTTTGCAATGCTTGGTGCTCTGTTTTTCCTGCCTGCTGCAATATGTTTCTTTAAACCAAAATTCATTCTCAAACACACACATCTTACAGAAGCTGATATTGCTGCAAGAGCATCCGGATTTGGGATTGAGGCAGAAAAAGAGATGACCATTGTTGATGCCATCAGCATGGGTAACAGCAGAGTTGTAAAAGACAAGATAAGTGAGGGGGCAGACGTTAATGCCTTAATAGAAAATAAAACTCCTATTATTATAAAGGCAGTGCAGGTGGTTGATAATGAACAGCGAAGAGAAATTATAAAACAGCTTCTTGCCGCCGGAGCTGATATAAATGCCAGTGATAAAGACAAGAATACCGCTCTTCATGTTGCAGCAAGTTATGGCTTTGCCGATACTGTAAAACAACTTATTGATGCTGGAGCAAAAGTCGGTGATAGGGAAGCACCCTCATTTACTGATACTTCTATTATGCCCGCTCTTGAGCATGGACATCTGGCTGTAATTGAGACATTTATAAACAGCGGATATACTGTAACAATAGACATGATAAAATATGTGGCAACAAGCGCAGGGCATGGTCAGCCTGGTATCAAAGAACTTATTTTAAAACTATTTATTCTGAAGGGAGTAGATTTTAATCAGAAAGATCAAAGCGGGATCTCTGTTCTGGAATATTTGAAATCAACCGGCAAATTTTCAGGCATTGTAAAACTGCTGGAGAAGATAAACTGACTTTTTTCGGGATTTCATATCCGGTAATTCCGGAGACCCTATTTGCGTGCTGCTGCTGAAAGGAAATAATAACGTTCTCCTTTTAACATTTCATTCAAACCATACTGAATGAAATTTATGATAAATAAATTAAAATTTTTCAAGACAAGAAAATGTAAATTAAAACAAAAAGGAGGGGAATATGTGCTCACCCAAAGCAATTTTTAAATTTATATTAATGTCGCTTTTTCTGTTTTTATGTTGTGGAACTGTATCTGCAACGCAATACAGTTTTTTAAACAGACCTTTTATACTTTATGGCTATGTGGAACAAGAGGGGGCAATAGCGGTTAACAGAGGGTCTGATTATTATGGAAAGAATGTTACTAATTACTCGTCCTTCCAACTTGAATGGCAGTACAAGATTATACCAGATAAATTCCACATATACAGTGTGAATCGGGTCATTACTGACTGGAATTATACTATTTATGATGATAAAAGCTGGTTTAAGGATGCAAACAGAACACCTGCCCGTCGTTCTGTTGCTAGACGTAATATGCAGTACAACTGGAATCGTTATGACAGGGGGTGGGAAGTCTTAAGAGAAATATATGCAGATATATTTTTAGGGGATTTTCACTTTCGATGGGGTAAACAGCAGGTTGTTTGGGGGGAAAGCGATGGTTTGCGTCTAATGGACTGTATCAATCCGCTTGATTCAAGGCGGGGGTTTAATCTTTGGGATTCTGATGAAGGATATAAAAATGTTCGAATACCGCTCTGGTTATTGGTTACTACCTATTATCCTCAAATTGAACCATTTGGAATAAGAGACTTGAGGATTGAAACCGTTATTAATCCAGGCAAACCCAGGACAAACAGACTTGAAGCATTCCGGTCGGATGGAGGGGTTTGGGCGGCTCAAGAGCCGAATCTTCCATGGGGTGCACGGGTTGGTATTAAGGATAGACCACCTAAAACAAGATTGAAGAACGCAGAGTTTGCCATGAGAATAATGGGAGATTTCAAAGACTGGATTTTTACACTCAATGCCCTCTATGGTGTCCAGCATGACCCTTATGTAATTCCACAAGATCCCAACCTCATATTACCCCCTTGGGATAACAGGTTTATTCAACTCAACATTGATCAGAAATATGGATGGAGAAAGCTTGTAGGTTTTACCCTTAATACTGAGCTTACAAAGATAAAAATTCCCAGAACCGCATCTCCTGTTCTTCGGGTTGAAGCATTGTATGAATTTGATAAGCCGTTCATTTACGAGGGAAAGCATTCAGGAGATATGGCATGGTCAGGTCTTAATCCTGATTTTACAACGTATAAAAAAATGAGAGATCAAATTCGAGCTATGATAGGTTTTGACTGGAACATATATTTAAGGTTTATAAACCCAAGGGAATCTATTTTTATGAGTACCCAGTTTTTTGTTTTTTATATGCCTGACGGTAAAGGCGGAGAGCTTGTTAATGCGCCATTTTATTTTACAAAACGGGTGCAGGGACAAATGTTGCCACCACTGCCTGGTACACGTGATAAAAGATTTATAGATCCATGGCGGGTTCATAGGACACAGAAATTTTTCAGTTTTCTTGTTACAACACCTTTTGATAACAAAAGGATTGAGCCCCAGGCGCTGTTTCTTCATGACTTGAATGAACATGCATCAGGTCTTAAAGTGCGTGTCCGGTTATCTTATGGAGACCATTGGAGACCCGAGCTCGGGTTCATGGGATGGTGGGGTGATCAGCATACCGGCAAATCAATGGGACTTTTTCAGAAAAATAATCATATGTACCTAAAAATAAGATATCAATTTTAGAAAGGGGTAATTTTTATGTTAAAAAAAAGCTATAAGTTATTATTGTTTCTTTGCCTAAGCTTAATGTTTTCCTTGCAAGTCTCAGCAGAAGATAAACTTCCAAATTGGGCGCAACAGTGGGTTGACTGGGCAAACAGCACAGGAAACACTGAATATATTGACTGGGCAAAGCGATACAGCAGCCCCGAATCAATTAAAGCTGGTAAACAATGGGAAGAATTCTTAGGTTACAATGCCGTTGATATGGTTGCAAAGGATGCAAAGGCTCCTCGAATTAAGCCGGGACTGGTAATTACCAAAGAAAATGCTAAAGAGTATGAAAAGGAACTCAGGGAACTTATGCCCTTTGGTGGTGACTGGCAGGTTGATAGACTATTGCCACCGGAAGATGCTGTCTATTCTGATTATCTTCATTATTTTCCAATAGAGATGGAAATTGTCCCAACACATCATGCATGGAACGATTTAGGTTATTTAGCAGCAACAAAAAAATACAATAATAAAGAGACCTGTAAACTTGATGAGAAGGGAGATCTTCATGGCTGGATAGCAGGCTTACCTTTTCCTTTTCCAAAAAACGGACAGGAAGTAATGCATAACTATGACCGACTCACTGTTATGGCAGACAATTTAAATTCTTTTCCTTGTGATTTTCCATTATATGGAAAGACAGGTAAGCAGGAGCGTGTAGAAAAGATAGAACTAAGATGGCGAAACTATCAGGGCAGAATTAAAGTAGACCCCTTTCCAGTTATCCCGGGTTTTGAAGATATCATGGAAAAGGGTTCTATAGTTGCTCTTTACCCTTATGACCTCAAAGGTTTTGCT
Source organism: uncultured Thermodesulfobacteriota bacterium (assembly GCA_964566035.1). GTDB lineage: Bacteria > Desulfobacterota > WTBG01 > CAIYCZ01 > CAIRTM01 > CAZMHH01. The sequence continues at coordinate 809 of CAZMHH010000150.1, read as the reverse complement.
GCTGTCAGAACCAGATTCGCTGATCCAACCAAAGAAGATGGATTTGTTACCTATGTGCCAGGAATGAAAAGAATACGCCGCCTTGCTGGAAGTAATACACAGGATCCGCTTGTAGGCTCTGACCTTACATGGGAAGACTGGAAAGGGTTCTGGACTAAAACTACAATTTATCCTGTAGAGGCAAAACTTCTTGGAGAAGATATTGTTTTAACTCAATCATTCAACCTGGCTCCTAAGGCTTTTGAAAAAGATGGTTTCTATACTCAAAGATACTGGTGGGAAAGAAGACCTGTCTGGATAGTTGAAATAAAACACTTAGACCCAACATATATCTATTCCAAACGAATTTGGTATGTTGATAAGGAGACTTTTGGAATAATCCAAACTTTTCTTTTTGATCAGTCAGACAGACTGTGGAAGGTGTTTGATATCTGCTGGAGGCTAAGTCCTGAAACCGGGGAACTTGATTATGCAAGAGGATGGATTGGTGACATAATAAATAGACATGCAACCAACATAGCACATACTGTAACATTAAATATTCCTGATATGAGCGAGAACTATTTCAATCTCAGATACCTCTCAAGCAGAGCGCACTGATAGCTGTATGGGCGGCAGCTATTGTTCTGCCGCCTGTTTTTTTTTAAACCGTATTGAAAGGTGGAAAAAGAAATGCAATTAGTTATTAAAGCCGGTTTTTATCTCTTCCTGTTTAGTTTTTTTCTAATTTCAGCACATAACAACAACTGTTTTTCAAAAGAAGAGCATATTCGTCCTGAAAAAAAAGTTCAGGGCGCTACTGTAATCAG
>CAZMHH010000149.1:0-4345 GCA_964566035.1 uncultured Thermodesulfobacteriota bacterium | reverse complement strand
GGAGGTTGCCATGGTGAAGGAACTTCAGGAAATTGTGGGGGCTGGCAGTTTTTTTGATGATAAAGAGGCTGTGGAACTTTATTCACGGGATCAAAGTCTTTCCCCCCCCCAAAAACCTGCCGCTGTAGTTAAACCCAAAAACACGGAACAAGTTCAAAAGATTGTTCAGCTTGCAAACAGAACACTTACTCCCCTTATACCTGTAAGCTCGGGGGAGCATTTCTGGGGTGCAACCCTTCCGGAGCAGGGAGGCGTTGTAGTTGATCTTTCAGGCATGGATAGAATCATAGAAATTGATCCGAGGAACAGAAGGGTCAAGATCGAGCCCGGAGTCACATGGCATAAACTTCAGGAAGCTCTGAAGGAACATGATCAGATCCCCTTAAACCCGCTTTTTCCACATTCTAAAGTCTCAGCCCTTACAAGCTCTCTTGAAAGAGAGCCTATGCTGATACCTAAATATGAGTACGGAGACCCTGTACTAACTATGCAGGTAGTGCTGCCAAGTGGAGATATATTTAAAACAGGCACAGCATCCTGTGCTCATATGGATGGTGTATATCCTGAAGGTCCCGGAATTGATTTTTACCGGTTTTTCCAGGGGGCTCAGGGAACTATGGGCATTGTGACATGGTTGAATATAAAGACGGAATTCAGGCCCAAACATGAAAAGGCTTATTTTGTTGCTTTCTCAAGTCTGGAAGAGGCATCTGATCCTATTTATAAAATCCAGAGAAGACATGTTGGAAATGAATGTTTTGTGCTGAACAGTTTCCTGCTTGCCTCTCTTCTCTGCGAAAACAGCATGGATGATTTTGAAAAACTTATTGAAGAACTGCCTCCCTATACCCTTATTCTGGTTATAGCAGGAGCTCCCAGAAGACCCCTTGAAAGGATAGGATATGAAGAGGAGGCTTTGATGGAAATCGCAGCTGATTTTAAGTTTGAGCCTTTAAAAACCGTGGGTGGTGTTTCAGGACTTGAATCCTTCATGTTGAACAAATTAAGAAACCTGCCTTCAAACGGAGATTACTGGAAGACAAGATATAAAAACTCTTCACAGGATATTTTCTTCATTACCACTATGGACAGGGCTCAGCACTTTGCCGATCTTGCTTTAGGGTATGCTGCAAGCTATGGATATAATGTTAATACAATCGGTGTTTATATGCAGCCCCTTGAAAGAGGAAGGGCCTGTCATCTCAGTTTTTCTCTGCCCTGCGACATGGATTCGGAAAGAGAGAAGGAGGCTGTAAAGGAACTTTACTGCGAGTTGAGCCTTAAACTTATTAATGAAGGGGCTTTTTTTACAAGACCTTACGGTCCATGGGCTGATATGGTGTACAGAAAAAGCACTTCCACTACGGCAAGGCTCAAAGAGCTTAAAAAGATTTTTGATCCCAATAATATATTAAATCCGGGAAAACTCTGTTATTAAACCTTTCTTAAATAGACGGGAGAAGCTGATATGTCAAAAGAAATGTTGCTACCAAAAGATCCAAGGTATCTTAAATACCCTGTCGAGGGTGCGTTTGATGAAGAAAAAGCAAGGTGGGTTGCTTTTAACTGTTCCCGCTGCTCTGTATGCAAGTGGGTTGATTCATGGAGGGTAAAAAGCGCCAAGTATGCCAGGATATGCCCTCAGCACACAAAATATCTCTATGATTCTCATTCTGGTCAGGGTAAATGCGACCTTGCGCTTGCTCTTATTGACGGGAAGATTAAATGGGATGAAGACCCAGAGATAAGTGATATTATTTTCAAGTGCACCATGTGCGGGGGCTGTGACGCCATGGATAAGAGCATAAGGGACGGCGAACTGATAAAACTCTACCGCTGGATGCGTCAGGAGTGGGTAAAAAGATTTGGTCCCCTTCCTGAGCATAAACCCATGCTTGACAGTCTCAAACAGTATGACAATGTATGGATTCAGCCGAGAATTAAGCGAAACTCATGGGCAAAAGAGCTTGCAGAGCTTGGCATAAAAGACCTGAACAAGGATAAGGCAGAGGTGCTTTTCTTTGCGGGATGTACATATGGTCTTTCATCAGAGCTTAAAGACACGGTTGTAAATATTGCAAAGATATTAAAGATGCTCGGGGTTGATTTCGGAACACTTGGAGATCAGGAGCTTTGCTGCGGAAGCCCGCCTGAGAAGACAGGCAACATGGGCGAGTTTGAAAGGCTTGGAACTGCAAATATAAAGAAGTTTAATGAACTGGGCGTTAAGACTGTTCTTACCCCTTGCGCAGGCTGTTATGGAACAATGCGGGTTGAATACGATGATCTTGAAGAAAAGAGAAACTTTGAGGTTTTACATGTAGCAGAATATATAGAAAAACTTGCCCTTGCCGGAAAAATTAATTATAAACGTGAGGTAAAGAAGCTTGTGACCTGGCACGATCCGTGTCACATGGGAAGACTTGGCAGAGCCTATCAGCCCGGCAAGGACCTTCTTGGGGTATATGAGGAACCAAGAAACATACTTAAATCCATTCCGGGCATAGAGCTTGTGGAGATGGAAAGGATAAAAGAGTGTGCATGGTGCTGCGGCGGAGGCGGAGGAGCTTTTACAGCTTTTAAAGACTTTGCTCAGTGGACAGCTCAGGAGCGGATATATGAGGCAAAAGACACAGGAGCCGATATTCTTGTAACAAGCTGTCCATGGTGTGAAACAAACCTGAGGGCTGGAACAGCAGGAATGGATGAAAAGATGGAGATAGCTGATCTATTTGACCTTATGACAGAAGCGCTTTAAAAAGGAGGAAATAAATATGGAAAAAACAGCAGACAGAAACAGTCCAAGACATATAGAAATATTAAAAGCATTTGAAGCTGCGTTGGGTGAGGGAAATGTGAAGGACAATCCCGCCACAATACTTGCTTACTGTGGCGACTGGCTTCCACCCAAAACCCTTGGCGCAACATTTCCTCCTGAATTTGTTGTGCTGCCAAACGGTACAATGCAGACCCAGTCGGTTATCAAAATTTGCAACAGATACAAGATTCCTTTTATTCCAGTAGGTTCAAACCAGTGGTCGCTTACAAGCGCTCCAAACAGACCTGAGACCGTTCTTATTGACTGTAAGCGGATGGGACAGATTCATGAAATAGATGATAAAAATATGTATGCAGTAATAGAGCCTCTTGTTTCCCTTGCGCAGCTTCATGCAGAGGCAAACAAAAGAGGGCTCTACATCGGCTCTCCGGAGGCAAGCGCCCAGTCTTCTGCTCTGGCAGGCCATATATTTCAGGGAATGTGGGGTGTAGGACACAGGATAGGGGTTGCCTACAGAAACATACTCGGTGTTGAAATGGTTCTTCCAAACGGTGAGATACTCAGGACAGGGGCTTTTTCTCAGGATGCAGAGTGTGGTTTCTGGGGTGAGGGACCCGGCCCTGATCTCAGGGGAATGCTCAGGGGTTATGCGGGAGCAATGGGTGGAATAGGAATGGTTACTAAAATGGCTGTCAAGCTTCACCCATATCCGGGTCCAAAGGTGTGGCCATGTGAAGGACATATTCCGAATATGGTTTCAAATCTGCCGGAAGACAGGTTTAAGTGGTATATAGTCAAGTATGATAATCTGGAAGAGGCTGTAAACTTCATGTACGAGGTTGGAAAAGCAGAGATTGCAGGTGTTGTTCAGAAATGGCCCACAGTATACTATATCTGGTGGTGGGCCAACTCATGTGAAGAATACTGGGAGACCTGGAAAAAAAGGGTTTTTCAGGACAATGTTAAGAATGCGGTAGGGGTATGCCTCTGGGGATTCACATCATCAAAGCAGCTTGAGTATGAAAAAAAGGTGCTTGAGGATATTATTAAAGAGACCGGTGGTAAACTTATTCCCCAGGATGTCTTTGACCTGTGGGTTCCAAGGACAGCTAATAACTGGATCCGGGATACAAATGGTTCAAGAATGATGAGACCATCAGGTACATTCCTTGCTCTTCGTCTCCAGACAGATTCTCTTGATTTTGCTATTAAACAGGTAAAAACAGGCTATGAATGGGTTGACAAATTCTCCCCGCCAATACTTGACTCTGACGGACCTGACTGGATAGGCGGTTATGATTTTGGGCATTTCGGTTTTGGTGAGACAGATTTTCCTGTTGAAAAGACCCCTGAGAACCTGGGGGACCTTATGAATAAGCTCCTTGAAATGACAAAAGAAGACCTGCAGAATGGACTTGAAAACGGAGTAGGTCCATTTCTTGGAGGACCCTATCACGGCATGGCAGGACCTGTTTTTGGATATGACAAACTGTTAAGCAGTATTAAAAAGAGCATTGACCCGGGTAATGTTTCCAATCCGCCGCATAATTACCCTGTTGAAGGGTA
>CAZMHH010000148.1:0-4395 GCA_964566035.1 uncultured Thermodesulfobacteriota bacterium | reverse complement strand
GTGGCTTGCGACTCGCAAAAACAGTGTTCGCACTAATCTTCGCTTGATTTGGGTTAAGTTCAATTCCTGCCTTAATTGCTGTGGTAGGTTCCTCCATAAGTCCTTTGCTCTGGTTTCTTGACCCGCTTGGTGTTTTTGTTGTTTCACTTTTTATACTCAAGGTTGCATGGAATACAGGTAAAAGCTCCTTTTCTGAGCTGCTTGAGACAGGCGCTTCAGAAAGCGATCTGCAAAAAATTGAAGAAATAGCCCGCAGCATATCAGGAGTCAAATCAATTCACGGGGTTAGAACAAGGCTTGTCGGTTCCTCTATTCATCTTGATCTGCACATTCTTGTTGACAAAGACATTACTGTGGATAGTGGTCATGATATAGCAGAAGAAGTAAAAAAAAGATTGATTGCAGGTGGTCCGCGCGTTGCAGATGTTGTTGTGCATGTTGAACCGTGGCTGGAAGGGAAAGTTTGAATTTGAAGATAAACTCATTTGAATTCAATATGAGGGAACTTGCCGGCTCTATGGGGGATTACGGCATCCTGTTCCCTTTTTTTATAGGCTACATTGCTGTATGCGGAATAGATGCAGCAGGGCTTCTGGTTGCAATAGGTCTTGCAAATATTGCAACAGGCATTTTTTTCAGACTTCCAATTCCTGTTGAACCCATGAAGGTTATAGCTATTGTTGCAATAGCCCAGAGGTGGTCTCCTGAAATGGTTTTTGCATGCGGTTTTGCAACAGGCATTATATGGCTTATACTTTCAATTACCGGTCTTATGCAGTGGATTGGAAGGGTTACTCCAAACAGTGTTGTGCTTGGCATTCAGGCAGCTCTTGGAATAATGCTCTGTTTTGAAGCCGCGAAAATGATTACACATGGCTGGGTGCTTGCCGCTCTGGCAGTGGTTATAATCATGGTATTTAAAAACAGCCGTTTTACACCTGCCGCAGTTCTGCTTATCGGTTTTGGATGTCTTATAATGTATTTCCAGGGAAACATTAAGGAAATGTTGTTTTTTGAGCCTGCTCTTCCAGTATTTGCACTTTTTAAATATGAGCATATATGGAGCACGCTTCTCCTTGCAGGATTTGCCCAGATTCCCCTCACTGCCACAAATGCAGTAATCTCAACCAAAGCCCTTATTAGGAATTACTGGCAGGACAGGGATGTATCAGAAAAACAGCTCTCTTTGAGTACAGGAATCATTAACTCTGCTTCGCCTTTTTTAGGAGGAGCGCCCATGTGTCATGGAGCGGGCGGGCTTGCTGGGCAGTATTTTTTCGGAGCAAGGACAGGGGGAGCAAATATTATAGAAGGAGTAATAGAGATACTGCTTGGACTCTTTCTTGCTTCGTCTGTCATGATTCTGTTTTCAAATTTTCCTGTGGCAATAATAGGTGCAATGCTTTTTGCACCCGGAGTAAAGCTTCTCATGCTTGCAAAAGGCGCTTCAAGAGGTTTGGATATCTATATTCTGCTCATTACAGCCTCAGTATCTATTTTTACAAACATGGCTCTGGGTTTTGCAGCAGGGGTTCTTTGTTATTATCTTTTTAAAATTATAAAAAAAAGGTATAATAGTTGTTTGTAGTTTATAGCATTTTCGAATATGAGTGAATGAGTATATTGGATAATGGTTTAAACCCATATATCCGTTGATTATTGCTTATTAATACAAGGAACCATCAAAATTTAATTTCCATAGCTGATGGAAGATGAAGGGAAAGGTAAAAAAAGAGGTGATAAGTGGTGATTGCTTTGACTAAAGAAAACAGGGAAATTAAAATGAGACACAGACAGACAATTTTTTTGATTGCAATTATTTCAGTACTCCTTTTTTTTGGCTGTGGAGACAGGACTGAAAAGAGTGCAGAAAAAACAGGTTCAATAACAGGAGAAAATGCAATTGATTTTACCCTAAAAGATATGGAGGGAAGAACAGTATCCCTTTCTTCCTTTAATGGCAAAAGTGTAGTCTGTCTTGTTTTCTGGGCAACATGGTGTCCAGGCTGTCTTACAGATATTCCAATCTTGAAAAAACTTGAGACTCTTTATGCAGACAAAGGCTTAAAAATACTTGCCGTTAATGTAGGGGCTAACGATTCTGTAGAGAGAATAATTTCTTTTAAAAAAAGATATGAAACAAACTATTCAATTTTATATGACAGCGACAGCATGGTTACACGACTGTATGGCGTAAGCGGGATACCAACAAGTATAATTATTGATAAAAAGGGGATTATAAGATACAGAGGATATGCCCTTCCCCCAAATGTTGAAAGTGTTGTAGAAGAACTTTTGTAAACAATGATGAACCGGTAAAAAGCCCCGATAGCTTTCTCCCTTAAAATAGCTGATAGGCCGAGTTAGCAGCATAGCTCATAGCAAAACCTTTTCGTAGTCGTGATCGAAAGAGCTGTTAAGCTGTTGGCTGATAAGCTGTTAAGCAAAGGCAGAAAAAGCTAAAGCTTTTACTTGAAACTTGTAGCTTGTATCTATTTATTCGTGGTCGTAGTCGAAATCGTAAAAGCAGGTATCAGCAAAAACAGAAATAGTTGTTGAGACTGTAGGTTGGGTTGAGCGGAGCGAAACCCAACAAAAAGGCTGAGACCTGAAAGGTTATACCTGTACTTTTTGTTTTTGCTACTGACTTTAACTCCGAAATTTAACTTTATGAAGATTAATGCCATAAAAAAACGCCTTCTTCACCGTGTTGGCAAAGCAATTGCCGATTACCAGATGATAGAGGACGGCGACAGGATAATGGTATGCGTGAGCGGCGGGAAAGACAGCTTCACAATGTTTGATCTTCTGCATGATTTACAAGCCAGAGCCCCTGTAGGGTTTGAGCTTGTAGCAGTATGTCTCAATCAGGGAGAGCCGGGGTTTCCAGAGCAAAGCATAGTAGAGTATTTTGAAAGATCTGCTCAGCGGTTTTTGATGCTCGAAAAGAACATATATAAAATAGTCAGGAGCAAAATTGCTTCGGGTGAGACAAAGTGCGCGATGTGCTCAAGATTGCGGCGGGGTATTCTATATAACGAAGCTGTAAAGCTTAAATGCAGCAAGATTGCCCTTGGCCATCATGCCGATGATATTATAGAGACTTTTCTGCTTAACTTTTTCTTCAACGGCACTCTTAAAGCAATGCCGCCGGTTCTTAAAACAGATGATGGCAGAAATACTGTGATAAGGCCTCTTTGCTATTGCATGGAGTCTGATATAGTTAGATTTGCAGACCTTATGAGCTATCCTTCTATCACCTGCGGAACATGCGGATCTCAGCCTAATCTACAGCGAAAACGCATAAAAAAACTTATAGCTGAGCTGTCGGTTGAAATTCCGTCTTTAAGACAGAATATGCTTGCAGCTCTTGGGCGGGTTGTTCCTTCTCATCTGCTTGACAGAAAGCTTAAGCACAGCTTGTGCGGGAACTGAGAGCTGTGCCGAAAAAAAGCAAAGAGTCTGTGTTTATCCTTGAGAACATTCTCTGGGCGGTAGAAAACTTAAAATAAGAGAAGGGCACTATATATCAGGATTGCATAAAATAAAAAAGCCACTGGAGGAAGACAGTGGCTTTTTCTACTAACAAACAAACACCTTAAGGAAAAAGAAATGAAAAAAACTTAATATTGTCCATAAAATGAAAATGGAACACTCGTATAGTTTGAATGGCTCGGGTATGCAGAGACAACATAGCCAATACCCACCATGTTATTGGGAAGCACCGAAGTTCCTGTAAAAATTATGATTGCATCAGCCCAGAGCCCTCCTATTTGGGCATCTGGTGCCCAATAGACCCCAAAAAACAGAGGTGTTATATCTAAATAAACACCTGATCCGGTTATTGCCGGTATTGTTAAAATTCCAGTTGGATTGAAAACAATTGAATTCATGCCCCAATCCTGTCCCCCGAAAACGGTTAAAGTATAGGCATTTCCGGTTACCTGGGCGGATGCGGCGCTCCATGTAAAAAGAAGTATAAAAAGTGAAGTAATAAATGTCAGTTTTAGTTTTTTCATATTGTATTTCTCCCTTTAAAATAGTTAATTAAATTTTTATTGTAGTAAAACTGATTGATGCTACACACTGGCGAAGCCCTTGAAAGCTGCATGTTTTTCCCTCCATCTAATATATGTTTTTCTTTGGCTACTGCTTTACATCATATTTAAACAAAAACTTTGGTTTTATTATATGAATCAAAACCGGTACCGTGAATATTGCCCCTAACATATTGAAAAAAAGTATAATCGCCAAAAGCAGTCCCATCTGAGCCTGGAATTTCAAAGCAGAAAAAGGCCATATAAGAAGTCCTGCGATCAGGGTTCCTGCAATATAGATAACAGATTTACCATAGGTCTTTATTGTTATTTGAATTGCCTCATCAAGAGTGCCTTT
>CAZMHH010000147.1:0-4464 GCA_964566035.1 uncultured Thermodesulfobacteriota bacterium | reverse complement strand
CCATGTGCCAGAAAATTGATACAGACAGATCAAAAGGCCTTGTTCTGTAAAAAGTCCTTAGCTCATTGTCAACTTCTGTTATATGCACAGAGACTTTTTTAAGGGTGTTTCCGCCTATGTTGCGGGCAACAAAAAACCGCACCAGAAGCCCAAGATGCCCATATTTCTGAACAATAAGAAAGCCAAGAACACCTAAACCAAGAAGCGCACTGCATATCAGCAGAGCAGGCCAAACTCCTTTGGGCAGATCAATGCCCCATAGAATAGTGATTGAGCCAAAAGCAACAAAAAGTAGTTGCCCCAAAGTGTAGGACAGTTTCCCGATTATTACCCCTGTGGCTGCCTCAGAACCCTTACTGTTTTCAGAAAGAAGCGTTCCCTTTGTAACTTCACCTCCAAGGGATGCTGTAGGGGTAAGGTAATTAATTGAATATCCCGCAAGCTTTATTCTGAACAGCTTGGAAAATGCAATTTTTCTATTAGCACCTCCTAAACAGCGCCTCCAACCAAGCGTATGAAAGATATCAGCAACACCTTCCAGCAGAATAATAGGAACAAGCCACCAGCCCAGGCTGACAATCTCTTTCCAGAGAGATGCAAAACCTATTTTCCATATCAAAAAAACCAGCAGGCAAAGCCCGATAGTAATACAGAATAAATGAAACTTTTTCATATGTTAAATTGTTCCCGGCACACCTTTTTTTCAAACCTGCCATATTGAAAAAGTCTCATTCCGTGCATAAAAGCTGTCACAGCAGCCCATATAGCCACAACCATAAAGGTCTGAAGCGGCAAACCTATTATAAATCCGCAAATAAACATAAGACCATAAATATTGCGCCTTCCTGCTATTCGTCTGAATGCTCCGTCCCATGGGCCGAAAAGATCAATACTTTTTCCATACCACTTGCCTGCCAATGTATAAAATATATTATCAAAGGTATCAGATAAAATCAATAATACCGCAAACAGATAGGAATACCCTTCAGGTCCAATTGAGCTGAGACCAAACCCTAATGCAACATACCATGAATTTTCACAGAAATAATCAATGAGATCTTCATAATTGCCTATCCTGGTGTAATGAAGCTTTGTCCTTGCAAGTTTTCCGTCTACTCCGTCAAGTATCTCTACGGCAAACATCAGCAGAGCTCCTGACACAAAAAAACCGTTCCAGAACAGATAAAAAACAGCAACAGCTGTGATAACACCAAGAAAGGTTATAAAATTAGGAGTAAATGGTGTATTGCAGAAAAAATATGTAAGGCGGTTTTCAAAAAAGGGATCGATAAACTCTGCTGGGAAATCCATGACATGTTTCTGCTGGCTTTTTATTAAAAACCATGTAGCTTTGTCACAATCCTCAACGTTTTTAACCTGAAAACAATAAGCAGCAAGAGGCCCCCTAATTTCAGGCAGAAAGGGTTCAATATCCTCAGGTAAAATCGGTCTGCATTCAGTTATTACATGCTGAACTCCCTTTTCTATCCATAACTCCATCAGCTCTCTGCTTAGACATCCTGCACTGACTTTTCTGCCTTTCATAGCATCCCTGCCTGCAAACACAAGACTTGGCTCAGAAACAGACATAAGAGCAGCTATAAAGCGGGGGTCCAAAATATATGTTCCGTTAAAATATAAAAACCTCTCTTTTATTGCTGACTGACTTATAATCTTTGATAAGACCGTTTCTGAATTATCTTCAATAACGATGTATTTTATCCTGACTTTGCCCTTCCATCTGCTTTTTATACTCTCTTTTGGTGCATCACTATTGATAAAGATAAATACCTCTTCTGCTCCGTTCTTTGCTAAATGATAGAGGGTTCTTGCAACCAGCGGGATCCCGCCCGCCTTTTCCCATGAAAGATAGGAGGTTGCATCAATTACCGATTGCAGTTTCATCTCTGTTTTATCTATTTGAAGATTCAGTAAAATATGCTCATTTGTTTTAAAGTACCGTAAAAAGCGCTCCACTGTCACATTGCATCCAGCCAAACGCGGGGCTGCAAAAAAAGCTTTCTCTCTTAATTCGAAATGACAACAGGCTTGTATTCTGACTTTTTTATATATATTATATTAAACAATTAAAAGTTCAAAGTATATTTAATCAAGCCATAAGTGTCAAGCCAAAATCAGTTAAACAGACCTTTGTTTTTGTTTGACAATAAATTTATATATTTTATAATAGGTTAATTTACAAAAAAAACAAGTTAACTTGAAAGGCAATTTATATGGATTTTATAGTTCAGAAATACGGAGGCACAAGCCTTGGAAAACCAGAGAGAATTCTAAATGTTGCAAATATTGTTGAAGACAGTCTTAAAAATCACAGGATCATAGTTGTTCTCTCTGCTGTAAGCAGCTATATAAAAGCAGAAGGCACTACCAGCAGGCTAATTGAGGCGGCCCGCGTTGCCCTTGAAAAAGGTGATTTCTTCAAAATAATTGATCATATTGAAGAAAACCATATATCAATTGTAAAAGAAATAATGAAGGGCAATTTTCAAGAACAGACAATAGAGCTGATCCAAAATGAGATTAAATTTCTCAAGTCTTTTCTTGATGCTATATCTGTTATTCAGGAACTATCTGTACGCTCTCATGATGTTGTTATTTCAACAGGGGAGAAACTTTCTGCCATTATTTTCTCAAATCTTTTAAACAGCAGGGGCATTGACTCCCAATATATAGATCTTGAATCAATAGTTGATAAACCGTTCGAAGAGGCAAACAAGGATTTTTACACACACGTTAAAGGACGTCTAAAGGACTCTGTTGACAAATGCGGTTATAAAATACCTGTTCTTACGGGTTATTTCGGTTTTGTTCCAAAAGGCATAATAAACAGCGTTGGAAGAGGTTACACCGACCTTACTGCAGCCCTTACAGCAGTCACGGTAAAGGCAGAAGAACTCCAAATCTGGAAAGAGGTTGACGGGGTTTTTTCAGCTGACCCAAGAAAGGTGGAAGATGCTTTTGTGCTGCCTAAAATCACACCTGAAGAAGCAGCAGAGCTCACCTACTACGGCTCTGAGGTTATACATCCTTTCACAATGGAACACGTCATCCAGGCTAACATTCCAATAAGAATAAAAAACACTCTTAATCCTGTTGGAAACGGAACAATAATAAACCCCTTTTCCAAAAATGAACATCATGAAAAACCGGGAACTGCCGTAACAGTTAAAAGGAACATAACCGTAATCAACATAAATTCCAACAGGATGCTAATGGCTTACGGATTTATGGCTCAGGTTTTTAATATTCTTGCAAAACACGGTATTATCATTGACCTGATTGCCACCTCTGAGGTTAATATATCAATGACCATAGAAAATACCGATGACCTTCTTAAAGCTATTCCTGAACTGGAGGAACTTGGGGATGTGTTCATAAAGGAAAATATGGCTATACTTAGTCTTGTCGGAAGGGGCCAAAAAAACAGTGTGGGACTTGCAGGGAAAATGTTCTCCGTACTCGGAGACAATGACATAAACATAGAGATGATCTCACAGGGTGCTTCCGAGATAAATATTTCCTGCATAATTGATGACCAGAATGCGGATAAGGCTATAAAGGCTGTTCACCAGGCACTTGTTAAGTAGAGATGGCTACCGTTACATCCAAAAGAGCAGTTGTGCTTCTGAGCGGGGGAATAGACTCGACCACCTGCGCAGCAATCGCAAAAGCAGAAGGGTTCGATATATTCTGTCTGTCATTCAATTACGGACAGAGACACATTGTTGAACTTGAATCAGCGAAAAGGGTCGCTCTCTTTTTAAAGGCAGCAAAACATCTGATATTGAAGGTCGACCTGGACAAAATCGGAGGCTCAGCACTTACAGAAAGTATCGACATTCCCCAAAGCAGAACAAATGAGGATATTTCAAAAATTATTCCTGTAACTTACGTTCCTGCTCGAAACACAATCTTTCTCTCACTTGCCCTTGCCTGGGCTGAAACCCTTCGGATAAACACTATTTTCATCGGCGTTAATGCAGTTGACTATTCAGGATATCCTGACTGCCGCCCCGGATTTGTCAAAGCCTTTGAAAAACTTGCAGAAGTAGCCACAAAAGCTGGGGTAGAGGGTGAAAAGTTCCAAATATTGGCTCCCCTTATCAATATGAAAAAAGCAGAAATCATAAGAAAAGCTTCGGAACTGGGAATAGATTTAAGAATGACACTAAGCTGCTATGACCCATCGCCTGAAGGACACCCCTGCGGAAGATGTGACAGTTGCATCTTAAGAAAGAAAGGATTCCTCGAGGCAGGATTAAAAGAGCATACATAGCTGATGACTGGTAAGCAAAGAGCAAAAATAAATGGGCCGATTCTCTTAGTCATAATCGACCTCATCAAATCTCGGGATTTAATGTTTTAAGTTTTTGATACGAGGTGCAAACTACTAATTAGTGCGTGAACGGAAAAGCATTTTGAGCAGATTTTGCAGTGTGATGG
>CAZMHH010000146.1:0-4581 GCA_964566035.1 uncultured Thermodesulfobacteriota bacterium | reverse complement strand
CCCTTGACTAAAAAAGCATTTTAACAGATGATTCTATCTTTAGAAAATCATTGTGTTTGCTTGTAACAAACACAAGACTTTATATGATTATCAAATCTTTTTCTTGACAAAAAGGGATAGCAGGGAAGGGGTCGGGGGCAGAGCTACACTCTTTACAACACATTATCAAACTCCAAGAAGCAAGCAGAAGAAGATGTTGAGAGTCGTTTCATTAGGAAAAAGCTACTCCAATATGACAATAAAGATTGAAAAGCCGGGGCTGGCGGATAGGATTTTGAAGCTCTTCGGCAAAACTCGGCAGGTGGTTGTGCCGGAGGATCCTTATAAGCATGGTCCGCATACCTATATCCATGCAAAGCGGGAGAGTTTCTGGAAAGCGCTTTTCAGGGAGAGAAAGAGCGGTCGGGACAATTATTGAAAAATACCACGATGTTCTATGGCTGCTGTCCTCCACCTTTGGGAACCTTTTTTCACTTGACTATTATTGCTATTTTTTTTAGACTCTATAATTAGAGAGCACGGAAGATCAGGTTTCAGTTAAGGCACAAGATGTTAAAATGTTTAGGTGTTGATGGGATTTCAAAAGAGCGGTTGGTATTCAAGCTGTTAAAAATAATCCAATGGCAATAACACCGTTTTAAAGAGAGCATTCAAATTTTGCAGAATAAGACCATAAGGGGATGAGAATGAACGCAGAAAAGATTCAGAATGATATTAAAAAGAATATTGCTCAGCTTTCTCCTGAAACTTTGAAGGAGATAAAACTCTTTGTGGATTTTATGCTTTTACGGGAAAAGATGGGATCTGAGAATGTAAAGCCAGATAATATTAAAGCTGAACTTAGTAATATGGATATGTCTGAGTTGTTGCACCTCGAAGAAGAATTTGAATACTATAAAGAGCGATATCCTAATGAACGTTAATTATGTGGCTGACACTATGTCCTTAGTTTTACGGCTTGAAGAAAGGGTTTTTCCGTCCTCTGTCAAGAATATTTTTATTAAAGCAGAGTCAGGGGATATTACTTTGGGAATTTCTCCAATGGTTTTGGCTGAAATTGGATATTTGTCAGAGAAAAAACGTATTGATATAGATCTATTAGCTGTGTTTGATTATATAAAAAAACACCACAGCATAATCATTATTCCGATTACAGGAGAAATTATTAAAGATACCTTTCAGATAGATGATATCACTGAATTGCATGACCGGATAATTGCAGCAACCGCCCTTCATTTAAAAGCTTGTCTGCTTACAAATGATCCCGTTATTTGTAACTCTGTTCATATACAAACAATGTGGAACAAGGAAGGAAGTGGTGTTGAATAACTATGGAGTGCAGCAACAAGGAAGCATGACAACCAAGATTAAAAAGCCGGGACTGGCGGATAGGATTTTGAAGTTTTTCGGCAAAAGCCGTGAGGTAGAGGTGCCCGATGATGCTTATAAGCATGGTCCGCATACCTATATCCATGCAAAGAGGGAGAGTTTCTGGAAGGCACTTTTCAGGGAGAGAAAGAGCGGTCGGGACAATTATTGAAAAATACCACGATGTTCTATGGCTGCTGTCCTCCACCTTTGGGAACCTTTTTTTCACTTGACTATTATTGCTATTGTTTTTAGACTCTATAATTAGAGAGCAAGAACGGAAATCAGCAACCAAAATCAAATTACTTATGCCTCAAATTTAATACCTGTTTTTAACATCTACCATTTTATTTGATAATATATGCTAATCTGTTTTAAAGAATTAATATGGTGTATCAATCATCAATAATAAATATTTTAAAAAAAGTAAAACCCGAGTCACATCGCATTTTTGGCGATAAACTCGCCGATATTGTTTTATATGGGTCTTATGCACGAGGTGATTATGATCAAAGTTCTGATGTTGATATCATGCTCCTTATAGATATGCCTCAGGAAGAACTGTCTCAGTACAGGGAAACAATCAGCAGATTGTCAAGCTTGTTATCTCTTGAAGGTGATGTTACTGTTTCAATAAAGTTAAAGAACAGCAATATGGTTTATCGTTATAAAGATATGCTCCCCTTTTATAATAACGTTTTAAAGGAAGGGGTGTCTATCAATGCTGGATTATGATAAAAAAGCAATTTCAAAATTACGTATTGAGAACGCAGAGCGCTGTATAAAGTCTGCTAAAATTATAAACCTTAACGTTTCTGATGACAACCCAAAGGTTTGCTAATGCCTGCACTCAACACTAACACATTATAAGGATACAACATGACACAACTTGCATTAGAACTTCCTGACAGCACCTTTTCCGCCCTGCGACTTTCACCCAGTGAATTTGCTCGTGAAATGCGCATTGCAGCCGCAGTGCAGTGGTATGCCGAACAGCGTGTCTCACAGGAAAAAGCAGCAGAAATTGCCGGACAAAGCCGAATGGAGTTCATCGAAGAATTGCGCCGTCGCAAGGTACCGGCAATTCAGATAAACGCCCAAGAACTGGATGTGGAAATTCAAAATGATTAAACAAACATGGGTGATCAACACATCCCCTTTAATCCTGCTCGGCAAAATTAATCAGATAATGCTTTTGCAACAACTTGCCTCCCGCTTGATTGTTCCGGAGTCCGTATTTCAGGAAATAGCCAGGGGCGAACCAAGTTCATTCAGTCAAAAAACCCTTGACTGGGCAAAACAACATGTCAAACCCGACATCAATGTTCCGATATCAATTCTCAACTGGGATATTGGAGCCGGCGAATCACAGGTTCTTGCCCACTGTCTGCACTACCCAAACTGCAAAGCAATCCTTGATGATGGTCAGGCCCGCGCCGCAGCCCAGTCGCATCACATTCAACCACTCGGAACACTTGGCATCATACTCCGGGCCAAAAGGTCCGGGCTTGTTGCTGCTGCACAGCCACTGATAGAACAGTTGCTGGTCAACGGTTCCTATTTGTCACATAGTCTGGTTCAAGCAGCTTTGCTAAATGTTGGTGAATAGCACAGATGGGGAGATGGGGGGCACCCATTAAAGGCTCCCTGTCAAGAGAATAATCCTTTCCCTATGACAAAAAAGGGAAGTTTTTTTGTTTTTGGGGTTGCCATCGCTTTTTTTGCCACTGTTTGCTCTTCCGTTATTTCAACTGTGCCTGGATAACGAAAACAGTTATTCATAAGAATAAAAACTTCTTGTAAAAGACCATAACTTAGTCTATAATAAGGTCTATATCATAGAGGAGAGTATATCATGAAATTTAGCGAAACTGTCAAACCAATCAGCTATTTCAAAGCCCATGCTTCCGAAGTAGTGAGAGATGTTGTTGATAATAACAAAACGATGATCATTACACAAAATGGTGAGGCAAAGGTCATTCTTCAAGATGTGCGGGCATATGAACAATTACAGGAAAGTCTTGCTCTTTTAAAAATTCTTGCGTTGAGCAACAAAAGCTTAAAAGAGGGAAACGCAAAGTCTGCTTCCAATGCATTTAAAGACATTAGAAGCAAAATTGAAGAGAGATACCCTGCATGACCTTCAAAGTCTACATCATCGAAGACGCTGAGCAGGATATTATCGATATTTATAACCATATTGCATTATCAGATTCGATTGAAAAAGCAGAATATGTCCTCAACAATATTGAGAAAAAATGCTCGAGTCTAAGCAAATTTCCAAACAGGGGACATATCCCACCAGAGTTGGAACGAATTGGGATCTTTGAATATAGCGAAATTCATTTTAAGCCCTACAGAATTATTTATCAGGTTGTAGATTCTAAAGTTTACGTTCACTGCGTATTAGATGGACGACGAGAGCTGCAAAAGTTGCTTGAAAATAGACTGTTACGCTAAACATGACTTTTCAGCAATTGGTACAACAGGCACCAGTTATCATGCCAGATGTGAGATGGGGGGAGAAGATGACAATCAAGATTGAAAAACCGGGACTGGCGGATAGGATTTTGAAGCTTTTCTGCAAAAGCCGCCAGGTTGTTGTGCCGGAGGATGCGTATAAGAATGGTCCGCACACCTATATCCATGCAAAGCGGGAGAGTTTCTGGAGAGCGCTTTTCAAGAAAAGCCAATAGCCTAACCCGGACAAGTTGGAACCAAAACAATGTCCGGGTCAGCTCGTAGCTAAGCTGTACCAGGCATTGATGATCAGAAGTGACATTAGGACAGGGACAAGGCTGAAAGCTTAAGGCTCAATCCATGTGAAACTTTTGTGCGACATGAATCCGCTTCACTTTATTAATCTGAATATCTCTTTTTGTTTAAGGCTTATCCGGTTTAGGGGATAACACCATTGCCCTGTCAAAAATAATCTCCTCAGGATCAGGACCAATCAGATCCGGAGAACCCGGATCAACATAAATTCTGAAAGCCATAAATGCTTTATCGCCGGCATTGATGCCTTTCAGATTCCCCAGCTTATCGTAGGGTACAGCAAAGGTATAAGGATCAATTTCTTCGCGTGCAAATTTCCAAAAATACAACTTTTCAATATCAGAGCTTATTATAAGTCCTTTTTATACTTATACATGATTTATAGAGCTATTGTCAAATGTTGTGTATGGTTAGGCGGCGATCCTCTCCATACCGTCA
>CAZMHH010000145.1:0-4674 GCA_964566035.1 uncultured Thermodesulfobacteriota bacterium | reverse complement strand
GCTTTCTTATTCCACTGTCTGAAGTTCTTTGAGCTGTTTCATCTGGTTTACAATATCCTTTATCTCTTTTGGAAACTGCTGCCATTCCTCTTCTGTAAAGACCTGTCTGCCGGGGGATGCAACCGAGTTAGGGTCAAAAACCTTTCTGATTTTTCTCATCAAGAGATATGCATCAGGTCCTGCCTCGGGAAACATGGTTGTAAAAGGCTCTACACTCAGGAATGCCATGAGCATTGGACCAAGATTGTGTTTTATAAATGCAGCAGCACCATACACCCCATACCCCAGAGCTTTTCTAAGTTCATCAACATTTGCAGGGTCAGGATAGTTGTCTGTTTCAAAAAGACAGAAATGACCCCTTTGAAGGGCATACACAAAAGGTGTGTCATCTGCTCCGCCCCTGTCTGTTATGTCTATCTCTCCGAACCTGTTTAATGCCTCTGTCCACTGTTTTGATGTTTCAAATGCATTGTCAAGCTGCCCAACAGGAAGCCATGCATTTGCATAACACTTTCTGTTCATCCTGTAGCCTGTTGAATGACGGATACAGTCATAATTCCAGGGTTTCAGAGCTTCAAACACCTCCGGCTTATAATCTTGGGTAATAAACCTGCCTCCGCATTCATCAATAATCTGACGCAGAACCTGCTCTTCATACTCAATCTGTTTCTGCGATGTTATGCCTGCAATAATTGCATAACAGTTCCAGCTTGGAAAAAACTCATTCTTACACCGCTCAACTGTCATATCCTGGGTCTGAGAACAGTAATAGGCTGAATAAACACCCGTTGCGTTAAGCCCTATTGCAATCCCGGAATGGGCAACCTCTCTCATTGCACGTATCTGTGACTCAAAATTATCAAACTCAACCCAGAAAAGCTTATGGTTCTTTAAAGGAGCAGGGGGATTATCGTACTTGGGATCATGAACATCAATAAGACTTGGTCTTCCGGCAGGAATTTCAGGAAAACTATCATCACCGACCCAGGGGTGAAGTTTAACTGTTATCTCCGTGACTATTCCGTTTGTACCTACACCAGCCCTTTGAAGCCCTAAAAGATCAGGACCAGGACCGTATTCCCAGAAATCACCAGCACGGGGCATACATTTCGACCCTGTTGTTAGTATCTCTCCGTCTGGAAGAACCATTTTAACGCTAACTATGTTTCTGCTGAAAAGACCGTACTTCAAGTCTGTCTGCCACAACCCTGCAAAAGCAAACTGGGAGGCAAGCTTGCAAAGAGAAGTTGCAAGAGGGCTGCCGCCGTTCCACAATCCCCTTTTCATGGTTTCTGCCTGCAGTTGACCGTAATCCACGTAAGCCTCAAGAGTAGCACTCATGTTATCTGTGTCTATGTGCAAAATTTTATTCATCCTTGAAAGGTGTATTATTAGGGTAGGAGACGGATTTGTAGGGTTGCAGAAAACCTGGCCGTTTGTGAAAGGTATAAAAGGAATTCCATGCCTGTTGCATATCTTCACAACTGCCTGTATCTCCTCTGTTGAACAGGGCAAAACCACGCAGGATGGAAGCACGTGAGGGTCTTTATCATGTTTCTTAATATAGCTCAATGCCTCTATTGAGAGCTTGCTGTAGGTCTCAACCACAGAACGCTGTTCATATATCCATCTCTGCCCAACTATGTTTCTCAAAGCATTATATGCCTCTCTTGGCAGTTTCTTCTGTATCACTTTCTCTTTTTTAGGTGACATATATTATACCCCCGATTTAAAAGGTTTATCTCTCAAATGGCTGATGATAGTAAAAAAACCGAAAACAAAAGTTAAATGAAAACATCCAAACCTTATTCATTGCCTGTGACCGTATGGGTTTACACATTCACTCACCTGCTTTTCCATATCAACTGCTACTTTTTAATTACCCTTGACAAAAGCTCTATAAGATCAAAAAGCTGCATGCCGTCGCTCATTTTGCTCAGGGCATCTCCTATGTTCTGCTCGCAGAACGGACACGACGTTACAATTGCCTGAGCACCTGTCTTTTTTGCCTCCCCTATTCTTTTAAATGCTGTCTTCTGTGCAAAATCAAGAAAAGCTGTCCTTGCCCCGCCTCCTCCTCCGCAACACCAGGACTGATCCTTGATCCGCTCCATCTCAACAAAATCAATGCCCGGAATTGACTTTAAAATATTTCTGGGCGGATCATATATACCGCAGTGTCTTCCCAGATGACACGGATCATGCCATGTGACTTTCATCGCAAGTTCTCCTGAAAATTTCACCCTGCCATCATTTATCAGTTTTTCAATATATTCCGAACTGTGATAAACTTTTGGCTCCAACTCAGGAACTCCGGGAATCTCGGCATAATCATATTTTAACGACCTGTAACAGCCGGGACAAAAAGTAACTATATCCTTTGCCCCGCAACTGTTTAAACGCTCTATATTCTTACCGGCAAGCTCAATGAAGGTCTCTCTGTCTCCAATTCTTGCAAGAGGACTTCCGCAGCAGAGCTCACTCTTTCCCAATATGCCCAGATCAACACCGCTCCTTAAAAGAATATCTGCCGTGTTCTGCGAAACCTTCCACAAGGTATTGTCAAAAGCGGCTGTGCAGCCTACAAAAAAAAGAGTTTCTGCCTTCTCTTTGTTTACATCCTTAATACCTACCTTTTTTGACCAGCGATCACGCTGTGCCCTTGGCTGCATCCACGGATTATCATAATTCTTTACGCTTTTTATAAGCCGCTTATGCTCAGGCATAGGCCCTACTCCGTCCTTTACAAGAAGTGCTCTCAGGGTTTCATTTACCTTTAAAGGCTCTTTGTCCTGGAGACGCTGGCAGTTCATCTCACATGCCCCGCATGTGGTGCATGTGTAAATAAAATCAACTATCTCAGGGGCGTCTTCATAATCAAAATCTCCCTCTAAAATTGCCCTTGCTATATGCATCTTGCCCATACCTGAATAAGGAAATATCCTGAATTCATGAAATGCGGGACATATCTCCGAAAACTCGGCGCTCTTTACATTCCACCCCCAGTGGTTCTGACACCAGTTGCACCTTGCACATCCCCAGACCATCTCACGAAAATCTTCCAGCGTTTTTTCAAACTCCTTCTTCTCTGGCTTCTTATCATAATATCCCATTTTTATTCCCTCTCTATGTTGATTAGCTCTTTAGCGCTTAGCTGGCAGCCTGCTGTAAATAAATATCCACAGTAAAAACTGTATGTTCTATTTTAAAAACAGAGGTGCCCGGGGTTTAATATATTATTCGGGTCCAACTCCTTTTTAAGCTGCTTCAGTTTCTGGGTGTATGTGCCCGCTCTCCTGTAAACCATATCCGCCCAGTGACCGTAAGGTCTGTCAAAAAATGCTCCTTCATTTATAAGCCTCTCGCTTGCCTCAAGCCACATGTTCTTTACCTTCAAAAATTCATCGCTTCTATTAACATCACAATGAAAATCAGCCTCGCAGTGAAATGCCCTGCCTCTCTCAACAGGCATCACAAACACTCCTACATCCCTCAGAGGATAACTGTACTTGTTTATTATCTCCATTACTATTGCCTGAAATTCAGGAATCCGTTTTAAGGTCGTCTTGAAATTTAAATCATGAACAGAACCACGGTAACAGTACTTCTTTAAAACACCCCAGGGTCTGAGCATCTCTGCCAAAAGAACCTTCTCAAGTTCACTGTCACGGTAAAACTGAAGATTAAGAACTGAACTTATATCACTTAATGCCTCCTCCTCATATTCAAGCTTGCCCTCAGGCATCCTTGGCCCTCCGTTTGAACATACAGCAAGCAGCCACGGCGGTAGACTATCCATTAAACTCTGAAACTCCGAAGTGTCTATTTTTTCAGATGGAAAAAAATCTGGCACCTTCCAGTCCCTGCACAGAATTGATCCAAGATTAAAACTGTTTATCAAAAAACACTCGTGCCCAATCTCTTTTCTCTGGATCATCTTCAATGGCTCCATAGCCTCAGGAAATGAATCAAACTGAAAAAGATATAACTTGCGCTTCCTGGGCAAATACTCAATCTTGATATTCATCTTTGTCAATATTCCAAATGTACCCTGAGCACCTGTCCATAAACGGTTCATCATTGCTCTGCCAGGACCCATAGGAGAACCGGGTGGACCACCGCCTGACCAGAGACCTGTACGGAAAAGCTCACCTGTGGGCATTACTATCTCTGTGTCCATTATAAGCTCATTGCCGTATTCAAAACTTGCTGAGGCAAGGCTTGGATCCCGCTCAAGATAACTCGTAAGGACTGACCTGGCTGGATGTATACCAAACGGAAGCATCGCCCTTAACTGATGCTGCTCAAGCTCATCCTGAAGCTGACTGGCTGTTACTCCAGGCTCAATCACAGCCTGCCAGTTCCTGGAGTCAATCAAATGAATCTTGTCCATACCAGACATATCAAGAATTATACCACCCTCTCGGGGAACTGCACCGCCGTGCATGTTTAAACCAGAACTGAACGGCACTACAGGAGTTTTTGTCCTGTTACCATACCTGACAACCTCCTGCACATCCTCAACTGACCTTGCAAATACAACTACCTCAGGCATCCGAGACTCTACAAAACTCTGATCAAAAGAGTACCGCTTCAATATCTCCTGATCCTCTGAAACAAATTCATCGCCTAATGCTTTCTGTAAATCCGTCTTTATTGACATTGTCGCCCCCT
>CAZMHH010000144.1:0-4801 GCA_964566035.1 uncultured Thermodesulfobacteriota bacterium | reverse complement strand
ACGAAGTGAGTGATCTCATAACACACTGAGACAACGAGATTTCTCACTCTGCTGTCGCAAGGTTCGAAATGACAATATGGTTGTTTTTGGACTTTTAACTGCTCCATCATTATTAAAAACAGCATTGATATCGATTGTAAGTCAAGCGGTAACACCAGAGTGATAGAAAAGAGGGGCAGACTATAATGTCGGCTCTAAAAATTATAATATGAGCAAACTTGTCTCAAATTTCAAGTGTTATATATACTTTCCCTGATTAGGTTTGATCCTTTCAACTGATTTTAATTGACATAAATTTTATATATTCTATAATTTTCTTATACATGTTTACATATTGAGCAATGAAAATGAAAGACAATGTTTTAATACTGATTTCAAATGACGACAGCATTCACTCCGAAGGTCTGATAAGTCTTGAAAAACATCTTAGCAGTTTAGGCAAAGTCTGGACTGTTGCCCCTGAAAAAGAGCAGAATGCAATGGGAAGGGCAATTACTCTCAGACGCCCTATAAAAGTAACCTGCCTGTCAGAAAACAGATACATGGTTGATGGGACACCGGTTGACTGCGTAAGCCTCGCCCTCCACAGCATCCTGCCCTGCAAACCATCAATTGTAATATCGGGAATTAATAAGGGACCAAACCTTGCAGATGATATTTCATATTCAGGCACAGTTGCAGCAGCATGGGAAGGAGCTGTTCATAATATTCCTGCGATTTCAGTTTCACTTGTGTGCAGGGAGAATTTTAAATTCGACCCGGCTGCAAAATTTACCATGAGGCTTGCTGAAACTGTACTGAAAAGAAGTTTTCCCCAGAAGACTATTCTAAATGTAAATGTTCCTGATACAGATGGAGAGGATATTCTCAATTACAGAATAACCTCTCAGGGAAGGAGCAGATATGAAAACTCTGTTTCTCAGTGGACAGTTCCAAAACATTCAGAATACTTCTTTATAGGAGGGGATGGCCCCCTATTCGAAAAAATTCAATATTCTGATTCAGATGCTATCAATCAAAATATTGTATCAATTACACCAATTAAAACAGACCTTACAGACTATTCATCAATGGAGTATTTCAGCAAATGGAAAATTTAAAAAACAGAATTCAGATTGGTGTAATCGGAGACGGCAACTGCTCAGAAAATGCCTCCCTGCTTGCATACAACACAGGAAGACTTATTGCTGAGAATAAGGCTGTACTTGTGACCGGAGGGCTTTTTGGGGTTATGGAGAATGCTTCCCGCGGAGCAAAGGAGGCAGGAGGGCTTGTTTTAGGCATCCTTCCAGGTTTTGAAATGTCTGATGCAAACAGATATGTTGATATTGCAATTCCAACGGGTATGAGCCATGCGAGGAATGTTCTGGTTGTCCGCTCATCAATGGTTGTAATTGCTGTTGAAGGCTCTTACGGCACCCTGTCTGAAATTGCGCTTTCTCTTAAGATAGGGGTTCCTGTAATAGGACTTAACACATGGGATGTATCAACTGATATAATTAAAGCTGCAACACCGGAAGAAGCGGTTGAGAAAGCAGTGTTGATGGTAAAAGACGGGAGTTGTAGATAGGCTACGGGCTATGAGAAAAGAAGATATTACTTTTAGCTTCATGTCTGCGACTTATTTTGAAGATATATGATGATAAAAACTATTGTTATAATAATGTCAATGTTTTTAATACAAGCCTGCTCTGTTGGCAGGTTTGTTCCTTTCACAAAACCCCCGGGTGTTTATCATACTGTTCAGAAAAATCAGACCCTGTGGCGGATTTGCACAACCTACAGGGTTGATATGCAGGAAGTTATAAAGCTCAACAGAATAAAAGCCCCCTCGAAAATAAAAGCAGGAGACAGAATCTTTATTCCAGGCGCAAAAGAGGTTTTATATGTAAAGCCTGCTGAAGCAATAAAAGCTTCGCCTTCCCGCACCCCGGCTCCTGCAAGACCAGGAACTCAGCCTCCCCCACCTCAGCAGAAGAGCACAGCGCCTGGATTATCAGGTTTTATATGGCCTGTAAACGGACGGGTGATTGAAAGATTTGGGATGAGGGAGGGTAAGAAACATGATGGAATAAACATTCAGGCTTCTGCAGGCACATATATAAAAGCAGCGCAATCAGGCAAGGTTCTGTTTTCAGGGAATCTCCCCGGTCATGGCAACACAGTGATCCTTCAGCATGAAAACAACTATGTTACTGTTTATGGGAATAACCAGCAGAACTTAGTCCAGATAGGGGCATGGGTCAGCAGGGGATCAAACATTGCAACAGTCGGTTCTTCAGGCAACACTAATTATCTTCATTTTCAGATACGCAGATGGAATGTAGCCCGCAATCCGCTTCTATATCTACCAAAAAAATAATATACATACGTATTTTATACCAATAAGAATTACAAGCAATACCTAATTGTAAAACCTTTTTCATTTTACTTATAAAATCCCTGCCTGCTTTAAGGGCTAACCGGCAGCTTAAACTTCTTTAAGTTTAAAAAAGTGTCGTTGCTCCTTATTCTAATTTTACTATATTTATTATTTTTTACGACAACACTATGTCGTTCCAGGCTTTTCTATATTCCCCGGATACCTTATATTCATAATCAGAGACAAGACCGCTATGTCAGGTTTACAGTCCCGTAGGTTGGGTTGAGCGGAAGCGAAACCCAACATAATGCGATAACGGTAACGATAACGATTACGCCTACGACCGCGAATAAACAGATGCATGCTGCAAGATACAAGTATCCCCAGTGAAATTCGCTATGCTGATACTTCGTATATTTCAAGGGGCAAGGAAGATAAAGCTTTAGCTTTTTGTGCCTTTGCTTATCAGCTTATCAGCCAACAGCTTTATTGCTTTTCTGCCTTTGCTTACAGCCGAGAACTGATACCTGACAGCTGCTTTTTTTTGCGACAAACACATGTCGTTCTCCCCTTTTCCGCAACTTTCAAACCAATTATACTTATAACCAGGGACAAGACATGCTATGTCAGGCAGGAATTCAACAGAGATTACCTTTCCATATCCAAAAATCAACCTATATCCTTAGGAGGAGAGCATCATGACAAGACAGGTTTACAGAAGAAGACACCCAAAATCATATATCAACCCGGTTAAAGCCGATGCCGGCGAGAGCTTTATTTTAAAAAAATGTATTGTATATTTTCAAAACCATATCAAAAAGTACGGTGTAAACAACAATGAAGCCATTGAGTTTGCAGGCTGGGTTCTGGATGATATGAAAGCTCAATTTTTGAAATATATAATTGGTTTTGCTGATAAAACAGATCAGGAATACTATGAAAAAGAGTTTTCTGAATCTATTTTTAACAGCTATAATTCGGTAGCAACAGAAATTGATAAATGAAAGCACATAACCATCCATTCAAGCGGTCACTGCTATTGCCGTGCCGCTTAATTCGGTGTTAGGAACTTAGAAGATATTTTTTGGTGTTGTATGGCAAAGAAAATTTGAGAGCAAAGAAATAGCTTTGAAAACAGGAGTCAGAATAAAAAGTTAAAAGTTGCAAGTTACAACCTGATACCTGACAGCTGCTTATTGCTACGAGCTACCCAGCCCCCTCTGTCATTTCGAGCGAATGCGAGAAATCTGGTTTTAGTAACTTAGAAGATATTATTTTGCATTTACTGCAAAAAGATGAGTGCAGTTGTAGGGTGCGCCGCGCGCACCGAATAAATCTGCTGATACATCCTTTTACGATCACGACCACGACAGGATTTGCTTTTGCTATTTACCCAGCCTGCCAAGCCAAAGGCATGGTTAAATCCGGTTTTGGGTTTATTTATACAGGGCGAGCTGACCCGGGCATTATTTTGATTCCGGCTTGTCCGGGTTGGGACGATTTTTTTGTGAAGTTTGTGGCTTATTGTGGCTGATTCAGCAGAAGATAAAACAGATATAAAATAGAAAAAAGGGGGATGATTAAAATGAAAAAGTATAAACTTGAAGAAATTCCAGCAGTAGAGAAAGACGGCACAATAAATATTGGTTGCACACTAGCAAACGATGACTGGATTCGGGCTCATCGACTGAAAAAAAGAGCAGAACAGGGTGACAAAGAAGCTGAAAAGGAACTTGAAAAAATGCATAATACCAGGATGGTCCGGTATGTTCCTGTTGAAGACGAGGAGAATGATGAGTGATATAATGGAAAAGATAACCGTTGCAGGTGCTCAGTTATCAACGCCCGTACCCTCTACTCATTCATCCACTGCGCAGACGTCTTTGCAATCCCTGCCTACACCGTGTATCTTAGAGTTCATTACTACACAACCGCACAGTCGTCAGCAAGACTATTGGAGAACAAATTAAGACCTTATATTTCAAGACCAATTTACCCAAGGTCTGAAATAACGGTTGCCATCCCTGTTTTTCCTAATATTTCATGACCTGACCCCAGCCCCGACGACTGTCATTTCGAACCCTGCCGCAGGCGGGTGAGAAATCTTAAGGTTTGCTCCTAATTAAATAAACCAGCCTGCCCCCTTTTCTCAATGCATTCTCAATAATCGAACCTGATTGTCTGATGGTTTTTGGGTTTCTCCCTTCCGTTTGAACCCGCCCTCCGGCCACTGAAGACAATAAAGTAGCCTGTCCCCTCTTCCTATCTAAGTGTGTAGAACCGATTGCATCCAGCTTTTTTCTTTACATACAATTGCAATTTGTCTATCATTTTATTATAAATCAAGTACTTACCAACCAACGACCAACAAAATGGGGTAATGTGTGATGAACACCGCAAAAGATGAGGTAAGGACACTTCTGGATATTCTCCCGGATA
>CAZMHH010000143.1:0-4858 GCA_964566035.1 uncultured Thermodesulfobacteriota bacterium | reverse complement strand
GAACAAATGAAAATGATTACTTAACTTACTGTCCACTTTTTCGGGGGAAGATCATTCCGCATCATGCAAACCAACCCGGACTATCAGTACAGATTCAGGTAAGAAGCGGTGGGTTAAGAAGCGATGAGCGGAGAGTGAAGAAGAGGTGAGAGATGAGCATTTAAAAAAGCGATGAGCGTCAAGAGAGAGGAAATAAAGGCAAGAGGAAGAAGTAATGGGGCAGATTAACAGTTTTCGGGATCTGATTGTGTACCAGAAGGCTTACAAGCTGGCCATGGATATCTTTGAAATCAGCAAAACATTTCCAAAAGAAGAGAAATACTCACTTACTGATCAAATTAGACGCTCGTCAAGATCTGTTACTGCATGCATCTGTGAAGCATGGGCAAAGAAAATGTACATAAAGCATTTTGTGAGCAAGTTGTCTGATTCTTTGGGTGAAGAGTATGAAACAGAAGGTTGGCTGGATTACTCAAAGGATTGTAAGTATATTGATGTAACAACACATGACAAGTTGTTGGCCGAATATGATGAAGTACGGAAGATGCTGATTCATATGATCAATAATCCCGAAAAATTCTGCAGGTAGTCCTCATGCTCACACCGCTCATCGCTCACTACTCACCGCTTTTTCAAAGCTCATCGCCCACAACCCATAACTCAGTTCTTTTTTAGCTATGGATTTTACATTAAAGACATTCTGGCTCTTGCTGAAGAGTTTAAAGGAAAGTGGGTACTGCTTTCAGGCGGTGGAATCCTTTATTTGCTCTCCTGAGCAGAAAACAGTTATTCTGCGCCATGATGTTGACCGTCTGCCTGAAAATGCCCTGAAGATTGCAAGGATTGAAAAAGAGTTCGGGGTGTGCGCAACATACTATTTCAGGGCTGTACCTGAGAGTTATGATGAAACCATTATGGAGCAGATTGCTGATTCATCCCATGAGGTCGGGTATCATTATGAAAATATGGATGCTGTGCTTAGAACGGTTGAAGGCAGGGAGCCTGGTGTCCGGGGTTTAGGAAGAACGGAGAGAGATGAGGATTGTAAAAAAGAAAAGCTTGTTGATGCGGCGTATGAGGATTTTTGCAAAAATCTTGAGATGTTCAGGCAGAAGTTTGATGTCAGGACAATATGTATGCACGGCAGTCCTTTGTCCAAATATGACAACAGGGATATCTGGAAGAAGTATGATTACAGGGATCTGGGTATTATAGGAGAGCCCTATTTTGATATAAATTTCAACGAAGTATTCTATCTTACAGATACCGGACGGCGCTGGGACGGTGATGCTGTATCGATACGAGACAAGGTTGGGGGGCGGGTTCAGCCCTATCATTCAACGTTTGATATCATCCGCGCAGCGCAAGCCGGGAGGTTGCCCGACAGGCTCATGATCAACATTCATCCCCAGCGCTGGCATGATAAACCTTTGCCATGGGTGATGGAGCTGGTGTTTCAGAATATAAAGAATATTGCAAAAGCAATGATTGTAAAAACTTCTCAAAGCAAATTAAAATAATTCAAAATAAATTTATGCCCTATCAGATAGATAAAATTATCGCAGAAGGTGGGTCTGAAACTCTTGAGTTAAAAAAAACCTTCGGAAAGGAAGTGATAATTTCTCTTGTAGCTTTTGCTAATTCATAGGGGGGAAGAGTAATAATTTGTAACTTAGAAGATATTTTTTGCATTTACTGGCAAAAAAAATGAGTTCGGTTGGGTGCAGCGCGCGCACCGAATAAAAACGATTACGCCTACGACCACGACAGGATTTGCTTTTGCTACGAGCTACGTTGCTAACTTGCTTTTGCTTATCAGCCAATAGCCAGCAGCTTAACAGCTTATTTTGGTTCCGGCTTGTCCGGGTTGGGACTTCTGAAAAACATGGACTTATTAATACATGAAGGTTCAACAAGAACAGGAAAATGAGTTGTACCAAATCCAGGCAAAACGGCAGCCCTCGAGCTGTAAGCACGAAGCATCGCGGTTGAAAAGTTGTTATAATAGCTGTTATGGATCTTTGCTGTTGAGCAGAATCTTTTTTTGATTTCTCGTCTCGTTAAATAAACTTCGGTTGCTTTGCATTGCACAGGACGGTTCATCAACTTATTTTATTAGTTGTTTTTAGTAAGCGGCAAAAAAAAATTCAGCAGGTTAATCTTTCACTTTTAATTTTTCAGTCTTGAATCTTAAAAATACTTTTGTATAATTATAAAATATAGTACGAAAAAACCAAAATATTTTCGATAGATTAATAAATGAGTAATTTTTAATACAATTTATTTATATGAGGTACTGGTGATGGTTAATTTGGCACTGCAAATGCCCGATGAAGTTTTTTCATCTCTGAAATACCCCCCACGGGAGTTTGCTAATCAATTGCGGCTTGCCGCCGCTATATATTGGTATGCAAGAGGCGAAATATCAATGGAAAAAGGGGCTATGATAGCCGGTCTTGACAGAACTGGTTTTTTAGAAGCTTTATTTTCACAACGGGTAGATGTCTTTAATGTTGATATGGAAAGTTTAAAGAAAGAGCTTGAAAATGTCTGAGCACCCCTTAGAAATGAGACCCGGGGGCCTTTTTTACGGAACCATCAAATATCATAATCTCGTAAAAAGTCAAAAAACAACCATATTGTCATTTCGACCGCAGGGAGAAATCTCATCATTTTAGTATTTTACGAGATCTCTCACTTTGTTCGAGATGACAGCGAGGGCCTTTTTACGGGTATGCAAAAATTCATAGTTTCAAATTATCCTCCCTTCTTTGGATACTTATTTCATGTCAAAAGGAGATGTAATGCAAAAAAGCAATAAAAGGCTGTTTGCGCTGGCAGATTTGTGCCTGCTGCTTATTGCTTTTGTCATTGCGCATAGTTACCAGTACGGTCATCTGCAGGTTGCCGCGCGCCATGCGGATTTTCTGCTCTATCTTGTTGGATTGTGGCTTTGTCAGGCAGTTGCGGTGAAGAAATTTTCAGCCGCGGCATCACTGGGGGTGAGAAGCGGAGTTGTATATCTCTCCCGGCAGGCAGTTGTTCTGCTGCTTCTGGTATCGCTGGTGGTGCTTGCACTGCACCTGTGGAAGATGTCCCGAGTGCTTACTTATGGAACAATTATGGTTTTTGCGGTCCTTGAAATTGCCGCTTTTGTTCTCTACCGCAGGGTTGTGCCTGCAGCAACTGAACCGGAGAATAAAGCGTTGTCTTTGAAGGATGCACCTCAGTCTTCTGCCCGTAGCCTGTTTATACTGGATGGTGTTCTGCTTGCAGCGGCTATCCTGATATCAACCTGGCTTAAACGTGGCGCTATTGTTTTTGATGAAGCACATCTGAATGTGTTTATTGCACTTTTTGGTATCTGGTTTGCCGTTACAATCGGCACGGGAAACTTCAAAAGAGACAGGCTTGATAATTTCTTTCATCTGTGCGGTGATGCATTTAAGTGTGTGTTTCTGATGGCAACAGGAGCCGGGGTTATTCTGTTTGCGTTTCGTCTGGGAACTGTTTCCAGGCTGCAGGTGTTGGGTGCATTGGCATTGTTCTTTGTACTTGAGCTGGCGGTTTTCCATCTATATACATCATGGCGGCGGTACCGGGGAAACTTGCAGGATGTTGAAGATATCCATGAAGTGCAAAACCTTATTAAAGATGCTTCATCAGACACCAGGCAGTCGCTGTCTCTTCACCGCCCGGTGGAAGAACCGGTTCATGAAAAACTGAAACACGCTCTCGAGTTTTTTAATCCAGAGCTTTTCTCCATGATTGAGCAGAATATAGGTCTGGACAAGATTGACAGAACAGAATCCGCCCTGATGGATACAGAAAATTTATTTAACCTGGAAACCCTTGACAAAGGAGCTTACAGACTGCTGATTAATCTACGCAATGTAAATGACATCCGGTGGCTGAACCGGTATTTTATACTTGCGTATCTGCGTCTTCAACAGGATGGCTATCTTGTGGGAGCGGCCAATACCATAACATTACATCGTGAATGGTTTGCCTCCCGTTTTCCTCGACCGGCAGATTCAATTTTTTATTTTTTCAGCTTTTTGTGGTACCGGGTTTTCCCGAAACTGAACTGGACAAAAAAGATTTATTTTGCAATAACCCAGGGAAGAGGCAGAATGATGGCAAAGGCAGAGGTGCTTGGTCGTCTGTATTTCTGCGGTTTTGAGCTGGTGGCGGAAAATGAGTCTAAAGACAGGTACTATTTCATAGCCCGCAAGTCCGGACGGGTATCAACAGATGAAAACCCTAGTTACGGGATGCTGGTAAAACTGAAAAGGCTTGGGCAGGGGGGAAAACCCATCGTGGTTTACAAGTTCCGGACGATGTATCCCTATTCCGAGTTCCTGCAGGAATATATCTATGACAGACAGAATCTTACAAAAGGCGGGAAATTCAGGAATGATTTCAGGGTGACCGGGTGGGGGCGCATTTTCCGCCGTTTCTGGATTGATGAATTGCCCATGCTCTATAACTGGTTGAAGGGTGATATGCAGCTTTTGGGGGTAAGGCCTCTTAGCGCTCAATACCTGAGCTTGTACAGCAATGATTTACAGCAACTTCGGCGTCTGGTAAAGCCGGGTCTGCTGCCTCCGTTTTATGCGGATATGCCTGAAACAATTGAAGAGATAATGCAATCAGAAGAACGCTATATAAGAGCTTTTATGGAAAAACCATTTACAACTCAATGGCGCTATTTCCGAAGATGTGTCTGGAATATTGTGGTAAAGAAGGCTAGGAGTGGGTGAGAGGCGAAAGGGAGATGGTGGCTGTCAGGTATCAGGGAAAAGCTAATTAGTGCGTGAACGGAAAAGCATTTTGAGCAGATTTTGCAGTGTGATGG
>CAZMHH010000142.1:2291-5206 GCA_964566035.1 uncultured Thermodesulfobacteriota bacterium | reverse complement strand
AAATACATTGTACCGTGTCTTGAGGATCTGACTTCAGGGAGCAGTTTTTCATGCAGAGATGGAAGCGGGGCTTTTGAAAGCGGTTGTGATGTTGGAAGCGTAGTTTTAGATCCACTCCATTGTTGCGGTGGTGCAAATGTCTCAAACGATCATGTGTGCGCTGCGGGTGATGGTGTTGGGGCAGTGAACACTTGTCAAGACGGAGGGGCTGCCAACGTGTGGAACGGGTTTTATGTAGGATGTTTTCAAGGATCAGCAGACCCGAACGGGGATGCTCCTGGAACCCGATGTGCTACAGGCACAAATGTAGTTGATGGTTGATAATGTTAGGTTTAGGGACATATTAATAAATATTGAGATTTCTCACCCCGCTGACGCTGGGGTCGAAATGACATAAGTAGAGCTTAAAAGAACAGATACTGGTAAACAGGTTATCTCCGGTATCTGTTCTTTTTTCTTTAACTCCGCACAAGCCTAATTTCCAGATGATATCCTAACGCTTGCGCATATCTCTTTAGAAAAATAGGGTCATCTGTTCCTATTATTCATAGAGCTTTTGGACTTTTTATGGGTCCATCATAATTCATTGACTTTTATCAACCCAAAAGATAAAATTAATGTTGATTCAATACAAAATATCAACAAGTTACCCCTTTTTTCTACGCTTTCCATACGGTGACATGTTTTCCGGAGCAAAACAGTTATGAGCAAGAGTGTAAAAGCCTTACACAATAATAGCAGACAGAAGCAAATCAAAATTCCTGAAAACTTCAGAGGCTATTTCTGGGACTGTGATTTTTCATCATTAAACAGCCCAGAATATCATGTTTTTATTTTAAGGCGCCTGCTTCAGTACGGCGGCAGAGATGCACTCTTATGGGTTTTGAGTCATTACCGGCAGGAAGAAGTGGCAAGTCTTCTGAAAAGCAGAAAGTGTTCTGACCTTGATAGAAAAAGTTACCTTTTCTGGACAAAAATATTAAGGTTTGGGTCTTTATGGAAATGAAAATCCACTATAATGTTTTAGATGCGGAAAGGAAAAAACTTCTGCCCGTGCTGAGTTCATTTAAGGAAACTTTTTATCTGGCAGGCGGCACAGGACTTGCCTTACAGCTTGGTCATAGGGTTTCCGTGGACTTTGATTTTTTTACATCTAATGATTTTGACACCACAGGGCTTTATCGTGACTGTGAAAATATATTCAATCCATACAGAGTTGAAATGATTCAAAATGAGACAAATACCCTGAGCATACTTCTGGAAAACAGGATAAAGATGTCCTTTTTATCCTTTCCTTACCCGGTTGTTCTCCCGCTGCTGAGAACCAACCATGTTCTTATAGCACAGGCAATGGAGATAGGAGCAATGAAAATTGCCGCCTTGCTCAGAGCCACATACCGTGACTACGTTGACCTTTATTTTCTTCTGCAGACTTTCTCACTTTCAGAACTCTTTAAGCTTGCAAAAAAAAAATTCCACAACTTTGATGAAGGTATTTATCTTAAGTGCCTGCTTGCGTATGACGATGTCGAAATGTCTCCCGTAAAGTTCAAAAAAGGATTTGCGGTTAAACCTTCAAAAGTTTTTGCATCTATTGAACGTCATACCGAAGAGTACTTATCTGCAATAAAGTAATCTCCTGGGGATTTGGGTTCACATCTTAAATATTAAATATTGACAAGAAAAAATAGAAATAGGACAACAACTACCATTTATAATTGACAGGCACACCTGAAATACCTGTGGCGAGGTTGGGGACAAGGCTTTGATAGAATCCATAAAGAAGAATGCTTTGACAGGGAAACCTTCCGGGGATGAGAGATTTGCTGCCAAGCTGGAAAGGAAGTTCAAGAGGCGGTTGCGCCCTCTTGCTCATGGCGGACCCGGAAAGAAAGGAAAAGGGAAATAACGGTCGCTGTTTCTATTTTAAAAAATAATTGACTTTTTATAAATTAAATGCTATTTGATAAAATAAATTTTTATAAGATAAGATAAGATAAGATAAGATAAAAACTTAACCCGTTCTTGAAAGGAGGGAGTGTAATGGAGGAGAAGAAAAGACTTAAATGGGAAAAGCCCGTGATAGAAGATTTTAAAGATACTGAACAAATGATTTGTGCTGACGGCAGTAGCGCCAGCCAAGGGAGCTGTGCTGTCGGTGACATAGTAGGACAGGGTTGTTCCAATGGTGATAATGGAACCGGCACCGCATGGTGGGTTAATCTTTGCAGTGACGGTAATATCACCACCGGTTGGTGCAACCAGGGCGGCACACCCGGAAACGATTGTGCGGAGGGAACTTCACCCTCCATTTATTCTGGTAACTACTGTGAAACGGGTGCAAATGAGTAGATCCTTAAAATACTTAGGCTAAAAATTCTATCTTTCAAATCCGCCCTGCTAATAAAAAATCTTCTTCATTAAATTCATGTCCTTGAAGAGAACAGATGCAGAGAGATGTCTCTTGTATCTGTTCTCTTTTTTATACGCTTTTATTTCAGGCACCTTTTTTATTTGCAAAATATATTAAATTCAGATAAATATTTAAATATATTTCCATAACAGACTTAACCTTTGTTTTAAGGCTTATTGTCACTCAATTTTATGGGTATTTTAGTGGATTCAAAAATAATCTTCGGCATCAATATGAGTCATGATCAAGCCTGTGCAGCAGTAATTGATGGAGAGGTAAAGGTTGCAATTGAGGAGGAGCGGCTCAATGGTATAAAACACTGTGATGGCAGTTCGCGCTACGGCAAAATCATCCCTTTTCGCTCTATCCGCTATTGCTGCAATTTCCTCGGTATTCAACCCTCAGATGTTGATTTGTGGCTTGTTAATGCTGTATCTCCTTGGGCAGTTGATGAGCTCAAAATGCAGATGATTGGAATACCAGAGGATAAAATTGTCAATGT
>CAZMHH010000142.1:0-2281 GCA_964566035.1 uncultured Thermodesulfobacteriota bacterium | reverse complement strand
GCGTCCCGGTCATCATCTATGCCATGCTTACTCCTGTTTCTATCCAAGTCCGTTTGAAGAGGCGGCAGTGCTGTCTCTTGATGTTAACGGCGGATTACATAATAATAATGAGCGGAAAGAAAACTATTCCATCTACTATGGTAATGAAAATAAACTGGAACCTGTGTTTACTGAATTTCTCAATCGCGGAGAAGTAAGTGTTCCTGAACTCTATATAATTTATTCCACAATACTTCAATTATCCCCATCACAGATAAGTGACTATGGAAAGGATGACCCCATGCGTAGCGGGGGCAAGTTGATGGGTTATGCAGCACATTATTTTAATGAGCAATTACGCAGGGAACAGCACATAAACATCAACAGCAAATCCTCAGCTTTTGATGTAAAAGTGCCACCTGTTGTGGAGGAAGAAGGGCACCGATATGTGGTCAAAATGGAAAAACTGGTTGAGTACCTAAAAAGCAGGGGCAAGGTAAAAGATCCGCATTCTATTTCTGCAAAGAAAAGTGCTGGCAAAAAAATTAAAGATGCTGAATTTTTTTGTTTTGCTGGTGGCGCTATGCTGAACGAAACAGACAATAACAGACCGTTAAAGAAAATTCCATTTGAAAGATTATTCGGACTAAATATTGGGCATCACATTGACTGGAACTACAGGAAAACGCCTCTGCAGGATTTTGAAAATGTCATGTTTGCCTATGAAGCGCAGTTGGCACTGGAAGAGTATATCCTGAAGATGGCAAATCTTGCCCATGAACTTACGGGGAGTAAAAACCTCTGTGCTGCAGGGGGTTCCATGCTGAATGTGACTGCCTGTGAAAGAATATTACGGGAAACAGCTTTTGAAAGACTCTTTGTGCAGCCTGCTGCAAATGATGCAGGCAATGCAATAGGCGCTGCTCTCTGGGGATATTATAAAATATTTAAAGGTGATAAACGTGTATATACCAAAAAAGTCTATAATACCTGTCTGGGCAGGAAATATTCAAATGAGGAAATTGGAAAGACTGTTTATGCAAAAGCAAGAAACTCTAATTTCATTTTTAAAAAGGTTGAAGATGATTTAGAGCAGATAGACGGGCTTATCAAATATCTTAAAGAAGATAAAGTTGTTTGTCTGTTTAAAGGAAGGTCAGAGTTTGGACCAAGGGCTCTGGGCAGCCGCAGTTTTCTTGCCTCACCAAAAAAGAAAAATATGCTTGACATAATGAATAATATCAAGGGGCGTGAATGGTATCGCCCTGTTGCACCGATAGTTTTAAAGAAGGTGCTACATGAATATTTTGATGCCAATTTTGATGAATCACCCTATATGACCATAAATGCCCATTGCAGGGAGAAAACAAAAAGACTTGTTCCTGCCATCTGCCATGTTGACGGTTCTGCAAGGGTACAGACTGTATCTCAGGAGTATTATCCTTTTCTGACCAGGTTGCTACAGAGGTATGCTGACGTTACAGGCGAACCTCCAATACTTATAAACACCTCATTTAACATTGGAAGACCTATTGTAGAAACTCCAGCAGATGCGATAAGCACTTTTCTGAAGTCAAAAGATGTTGTTAAAGCCCTGCTTCTTGAGAATTATCTGATTGAAAGGTAGGGCAGAAAAATTGGCATAAAAAGATGACCGGTTGTTTTAAATGATAAAATAAGCTTTAAGGGGTAAGCGGAAAAAGCAGGTGTCAGGAAAGGCCCCCCCTTCTGCCATTTTGAAGCGATAACAAGAAATCCCATAGCAAAATCTTTTAAATACCTAAAAAATAATTGACTTTTTATAAATTAAATGCTATTTGATAAAATAAATTTTTATAAGATAAGATAAGATAATAACTTAAACCTTTCTTTTACGGAGGGAGTGTAATGGTGGAGAGGAAAAAAATGAAATACTGTAAGCCGAAGCTGTCAAATTTTGGTGAAGAAACCCTATTAGCCTGTGTAGACGGAGCTTCGGCTGGAAAGGCACATGGGTGTACTACAGGTGATTCTGTTGGAGATAACTGTGCTTACGGTGCTTCTCATGCAGGATTCTGTTGGGATGGCCTCAGCCCATCAGGTTGGTCTTGTAGAATAGGTGGGTCTCCTCATGGCGGAGCAGCCCCAAATTCCCGATGCGCTAATGGTACTGTTGTTGATGATGATCCTATTGAATGGTAGGGCATAAAAAAAATAGAAAAAATGAAAAAATATAAAAATAGAAAATAGAGAAAATAGGGACAGCTACAATACTGTTCGGTATAGTTTATGCATTAATACATGAGCACAAGTAAATTGTTGT
>CAZMHH010000141.1:0-5452 GCA_964566035.1 uncultured Thermodesulfobacteriota bacterium | reverse complement strand
ACTTATAAGTGAGGGGGGTTACAAAAATGTGTCAACGACACATAAAGCATTTGACATAACCTTACTAAGTATTAACTGTTGCCTAAGAACCGTGATGAAAGCGTTAACACTCCCATGATAGAGCTCTTGTGTGCTTTGGTCAGTTCTATCTGCTCACCAGTTTCTGTAAATAGAGTTGGAATACTGTTCATCTACATCATTAAGACAAATAGGCAAGTAAAAAGTAATCCAAAAATATCACATCTGATGCCACTTTCTTGCCCTTAATGATTTGATATTTTTTCTTTTGGTGTTCTGTCATAGTCTCAATCAATATTTGGAAAACCCAGTTCACTTCTTTCAGACCAAGACTCCTCTGCAGACATTTGCTTAAGCTTTTGAATCTTCAGGACTATTTCGGGATGATTGGATTGAATTTGGGGCATTATTTTAGCCATTACTTCACCAAGGACTTGTTGCATATCCTCATAAAGATCAAAAACTGGCAAAGGCTCTGGAAAAAGACTGAAATAGAAATTCACCTCATCACGGGTTAAAGTATCAGTAAGCTCAACAGGTGGTATTTTAAAAGAATCATTATAAAAGTTTTTCTGCCACCACGATAGATACTCAGCAACACCCTCTTGACCAAATACTCGGTTAATCAGGGAAACGGTTATAGTATTGGCAGCCTTCCATCCACATAGGACTGCATTATGTGTGGATATCTGCCCGAAGGCAGCAGCATCTCTATTGTTTATGCTTTTATACAAGCATAATCTATTAACTTATTCTAAAGGCTTTTAATATGATCTTCAGGGAAATCTATCGCATCATAGACCATATCTACAATATCATATACAGGAAGGGCTGAATCAAGCGTCTGTGAAGCTGTATCGAGGTTCATTTCACAAAATGGACATGCCGTAACAATAGCCTCAGCGCCAGCTTCAACTGCAGATAATAAGGCGTCTTTGCCAATCCTGACTGCAAGGTCTCCTCCATCCAACATCCGCATACCACCCCCTGCACCACAGCACACAGTGTTCTCTTTTGTTGCCCGCCTCTCAACCAGTTCTATGCCTGGCAATGAAGCAATTATTTGCCTGGGCGGTTCAAAAATTTTCATTTGTCGGCCAAGGTGGCAGGGATCATGATAGGACACTTTGATGTTTTGAGGTTTCTCAAAGGAAAGCCCACCCCTCTGTATGATAGAGCTAAGATATTCAACAATATGAAACACCTGTGATTTCAGAAAAGTTCCTGACTGTGAGTATTCTTTTTTAAGTGTATGATAGCAGCCTGCACACATTGTGATAATTTCCTTTACATTCAAAGAATTTATGAGCTCAATATTTCTTCTTTGCATATCTTCAAAAAGAGCTGAGTCACCGATTCTTCTCTGCACACTCCCACAGCAGGGCTCATCCCCTCCAAGGATTGCCATGTCAATACCTGCCTGTTGTAATATAAGTACTGCTTTGCGTGCACGCTGAATAAGTAATGGGCTTGCTGCAATAGTGCAACCGATAAAAAAAAGAACATCAGATTTATCTTTAAGTGCGTTTTTTAATGATAGTCCATATGCCCATTTATTTTTATATTTTCGTCCGACCCCCCATGGATTATCATAGGATCGTGTCGCTG
Organism: uncultured Thermodesulfobacteriota bacterium; assembly: GCA_964566035.1. Classification (GTDB taxonomy): domain Bacteria; phylum Desulfobacterota; class WTBG01; order CAIYCZ01; family CAIRTM01; genus CAZMHH01. The sequence goes on along the minus strand of CAZMHH010000141.1, from coordinate 3,826 downwards.
CCAGCGCTCTGCGGTATTCCGGGGGAACATATTCAGGGTGTTCACGTAAAAGATCCGTACGGGTTGCTTCCACAACCTGTATAGTATCAACAAGAGGCAAACCTGTTTTGGGGTTTATCATTGCACATTGCTGCACACAGTTCCCACACAAAGAACAGGAATACATTATTGTTACCAACTCCGGAGTGTGTTTAATTTTATCTTCCAGTAAACCCTGTGCTATTATCAACTTGCCTCGTGCGTAAAAAGGCTCAAACCCCTCGGTGTGTTCTTTAACCGGACAAACATAGGTTACTGTTTGGGACATTTTGTTTCCGCACATACCACACTTACGGCAGTTGTAAACAGATGAACTTACCCTATCCAGTTCATGATGTAAATCTGTCATGGCATTCCTCCTGCTGCTCAGGTTCCCATAAATCACGGTTAAGCAAGATATTGGGATCTACTGCCCTTTTCAACATTACATATAAATCCCTATACCCAGATGACCAGTAACCTGCAAATTTATTTGTCATAAAACCCTGTTTATGGATATCAAGTGATCCAATCTTCAAGCCAAACTCCTGATAATTCCGTGTCATTTTTATTACTAATGCATGTAATTTGGTATCAGATGTATTATTAAAAAAAAGAGCCATATCACCGTATATAGTGCTTGGATCAAGCGGTGTAAATGCATCGAATGTTGCATTATACCGGTATCCTGCCACCTCTATCTCTTGGAGGAGTTTACGTCGGAAGTCGAGCAATGCTCTAAATTTTTCAGAAAAACCCTTGCGGGGGAGTGTATAGGAAAGCCACGCAGGCAGACCCATAGAGTTCAGACTGGAAAGCCAATTCTGTTTATCTTCCTGTTTGCTTTTTTCATCAGTATCCAGATTAATTAGAGACATGGATTCCATCATCTTATCCAATCCATCATCCCTTCTCCCTCCTGTCTTTATTGCCAAATCAGTCAAAAACATCTTTTTCAGGTCAAGCTCCTGTTCTGAAACTGCTTCCATCATAGCCATGACAACAAAATTTTCTTGATTCCCTTTGTCTGATACAAATGTCTTTGCAGTCTCAGGACAAAAAACAGAAATCGGATCAAAGGGCTGATGAGATATACGCTCCATATATCCGTCAACCATTTCCAGAACTTCTTTAAGAGAATGGAACACAAATCCCCCAGCATGAACCGCGGCTGGAAACCGGTTAATGCGGGTTGTTATTTCTGTTTTAACCCCAAAAACACCTCCATCTCCTATAAAAAGACTTGAAAGATCAGGCCCACCAAGATACCTGTTGAATGGGCAGGGTTGATTAGTATTTGTTCCAGGACCTCCACCTGTTTGCACTATTTTTCCATTGGGCAAAACAACTTTCAGCCCTACAGTATCCATCATTAAACTGCCACCACCACCCGCAGCTGAAAGCCATCCACCAAGAGTAGCTATATGAATGGCAGGCAATGGAAACCGCTTAAAAAAACCTGCCTTGTTACAAGCATACTGCAATTTATTCATTATAATGCCTGCTTCTGCTGTTACAGTCCGGTTTATTCTATCTATGGAAAGCACTCTGTTCATGCGCGTCATGTCCAGAAGAATATTAGAGCCTGGGTTGCCTTTGGGTTGTCCGAAAATGCTTGCCCCCCCTCCCCTTATTACCACTGGAACCAACAGTTCGTTTGCAACCACCATAATACGTGAGACCTCTTCTGTAGAACCTGGGCGAACAACGAATGCAGCCTCCGTTCCTCCAAACATGCTTGAATCATGTGTATAAGCAAACGTTGATGTTGGATCTTTTATTACAAATTTTTCACCCAATATTTTTTTGAGAGATGAATATACTTTTGCACTCTGTTTTTTAAGCATCTTTGTCACATGACTCCATAAAAATTATCTCTTAGTCCGCAGAACTGTCTAATGGTTAAATGGCCTTAGGCTATATTAGGTAATGTTCTATTCTCCAGTAACCAGTCCAACACCTGCGTCAAATGCTTTCTTCATCTGATCAGGATGTTTTGCTACAACCCCTTTTTTGTTCTCATCAACTCCATGAAACATACCCTCAAATCCGCAGGCAGAAACTGCTTCTGCAGTTTCAATCCCATGAAGCTTCAAAATAACCATAATGTTCTCCATTACAAAATCATAGGTGTCATCATAGGGATATCCCCAAGTACCTATAACCAGAGCACGCTTGCCTTTCTTCAGACTTGGCTCAAATTTAAATCGCTCAAAACAGTCCCAACGATCCAAAAACGTTGAAAGCTGTGCACACTCCCGTCCAGTATAAATCGGAAAACCGATAACGATAGCGTCGCAATCAATAATCCTTTGATAAATATCGCTCATATCATCTTTTACAATACAGATTCCCTCGTAACCTTTATCTTTACACTTCCTGCAACCAATACAAAACCCCATCTTTATCTGCTGAAGCATTATCTTATCAACCTTTGCACCTGTGCTTTTTACACCATTGAGTGCTTCTTCTACCAAAAGATCTGTATTGCCATTTTTCCTGGGACTGGCACAAAAGGCGATAACTTTCATCTCCGAAGGATCCTTATCAGGCTTTCCAAGTTCCGGACGCTCCCACCGCTTTACCAAAACCCTTCTGGCATTATCTGCTTCTTTACTGTCATAGGTGTCAAGAACAACCCTCTTATAGGTCTCCATGTCTTCCCACATTTGAAACAGGGGATCATAACCTTTGTCAACAACATATTTTGCTGCTTCAATAGCTAAATCACGACCCGCTTCTTTTACACCATTGGCTTTTATAAGCAAAGAAAGAATATCTAAAAGCTTATCTTCCCTCTGCTTCTTCATAATTGCAGGAGTAAACTGCAGTAACTGATCAAAAATCTTTTGCCCATCCTCAGTCAAAATTGATGAAACCATCTTGTACTCTCCTTTAAGATAATTTATGAATGTTATTTAAACTGTTTTAGAATTACAATGCTTTAATTTACTATTTTCAAAGATTTTTCCCAATCATTGTAGGCATCTTTCTGCCTGCTGTGTTAAAGGCTTTTATTTTTAATATCTTCAGGGCATTTGGATTTAAGACTGCTTTTTTATAATACTCCATTCTTTTTTCGATATATTTCTCGACATCTATGCCTGTTTTAACAAGGTTTTCCCTCACAACAGCCTCAATGACATTAATGTCATTAACCATCTCAAGTTCCCCTTCAATGACAACAGAAGACCATTCTGTGCGATTATTATTCCACAGGAATACATTAAAACATACTCTGTTGTTATTCTGATAATACTGCCACTTCCTACCGGTTGGAAACATTGATAGATATACAGAACCATCAACATAAACAAAACCAAAAGGTATGCAGTATGGTGTGTTATCTCCTGAAAAAGCAAGAACCCCATCCTTTGCATTTTTGAGAAGTTTTTCAATTTCTTCTTTTTGGATCTTTTTCATTTTAATTACCTCTTAATTTTAAGTAAAAATAAAACAAGTAGAGTAATGGATTATTTCATGCAAAATTTTGCATGGATGGAGAAAACCCAATATGTTTGGAATAAAATCATAAATAAGAAAAAAGACTTCGAGGTGTCTTCAAAAGCTAAAAAATCTCCCAAAATAGGACCGAGCATAAATTGATGTTGCTTGGAATCTATGATTAAACACAACACCATATTCCTTCGTCAATCAAATCAAGAAGGAGCCCTTACTTACTTTCTTTTTTTATTCCGGTTTCTTTAAGCAACAGCACAAGCAGAGATGCAACTACCAATACAATTCCAACTGTGAGCTATAATTAAAAGTTGTGTATGAGGTATAGGTGGTGTATCCTCTCTGGATA
>CAZMHH010000140.1:0-5462 GCA_964566035.1 uncultured Thermodesulfobacteriota bacterium | reverse complement strand
GTTATGAGATCTCTCACTTCGTTCGAGATGACAGATGTGGACTTTTTACGGAACCATCAATTTTTTAATTTAAAATCTAACTGATTATGACGGAAAAGTCAACAAATACAGATAATGCTTATAGAAGGAACTAAAAAAAGTTTTGGAATTTTGATAAAATAATATATTATAATGATGATAGGCTATGGGTGGCTTGTAGTAAAAAATAGAAGCTCAAAGTTGTTGAACCGGTAAAAAATCTAAAAAGCCCCCTTTACCTGAACAGACTGTGTCGTAATCGAATTTTATGTCATTTCGAGCGATAGCGAGAAATCTCGTTGTTCCAGTGTGTTACGAGATCTCTCACTTCCTTCGAGATGACGGATGTGGACTTTTTGCCAGTTCATCAAATAATAAAAAGAGGGGAAAAATGAGAAAATTAAAACACAGTTCACCATCCATACAAAGGCTTAGAAATTTAAACCTGCGAGTAGGCATGCTTCATTCAGGAGGACCTGCTCCGGGTGGCAACAGAGTTCTCGCCGGTGTTGCAAAACAGTTTCTGGACAGAAAGATCCCGGTTATAGGTTTTTTAAATGGCTATGAATTTATTCAGAATCTATCTTTCGGGGAACTTGTAGAAAATAAACATTTTGTTAATATTGACAGAAACATAACATCTCATGCCCTTGACAGCGATACGCTTTTCCTGAAGACTGCCCGGGCTAACCCGGGTAAGGATATAAAGTGTTCAGAAGATTTAAATGATTCTGAAAAGATCAAAAACCTTATAAACATACTGGATCTTTTTGAAGAGTTGCGGATCGGCGCCCTTATTTCAATAGGAGGAGATGATACTCTCAAAACTGCTAACTACATCTATGACCTTGCATTGAAAAGATTAAATGAAAACAATGAGCTGCTTTTCCATGGAGGTATAGTACATGTCCCCAAGACAATTGATAACGACTATTCAGGTATTGCATGGACATTTGGGTTTTTTACAGCTGCTGAATCGGCAGGAAAGATTGTAAGAGGGCTATATGATGATGCAAAATCTACCAACTGTTATCATGTGGCGGAACTAATGGGCAGAAAGGCCGGCTGGTACACAGCAGCGGCAAGCATCTATGCCAGAGGAACAAAAGCTGTTATTCCCGAGGACTATCAAGACAGACCTTTCAGCTTAGGGGAGCTTGCCGAGGAGTTAGTTGAAATTGTTCTCCGAAGGGAAAACCTTGGCAAAAACTACGGGGTTTTCTGTATTTCAGAAGGGCTTGCAGACCTTCTTTCTGAAGAAGAAAAAGAGAAAATGGAAAAAGACAGACATGGAAATTTAAGGCTTGCAGAGGCAAAAATAGGAGACAAGATAGCAAAGGGGCTTGAAAGACTTTATGCAGAAAAAACCGGCAGAACAAAGAGTTTTAAACCACAGATAGTAGGATATGAAACAAGACAGATATCCCCAACCCTGTATGATGCGCTTCTTACATCACAGCTTGGTGTTGGAGCTTTTAAACTTATTGAAAGGGGGAGATTTGGAGAGATGGTAACTGTTCGGGATAACATGGAAATTGATGGTATACCTTTTGGAAAACTTATAGACCGTAAAACCCTGCTTGTTAAAAACAGAAATATAGATATAAACGGTGATTTTTACAGCCTCCTGCGTTCTGTTGAAGAGTATTATGATGAATAATGTGAGCGATGCAGCTGTTAAGCAAAAACTGATTATGATTGTAGTTTTTTGGTTGAGTTTAACAGCTTTTTCATATACTCCTGGTCTTCCCTGCTGACAGGGTATTTAACCTCCCTGCCAAGATGGTTTTTTATTGTAACATAGCCTTTTCCTGCAGCTTTCAGGTTTTCGGGTACAAAAGCGACCTTTCCCCCGCCTCCCGGAAGGTCTATGACATAATGTGGAACACAGAGCCCTGAGGTATGTCCTCTTAGACCTTCAATTATTTCAAGCCCTTTTTTTACAGGGGTTCTGAAATGTCCTGTTCCCCGTGTTAAATCGCATTGATGGATATAGTAGGGTTTTACGCGTATTGCGAGAAGTTTTTCCATAAGCTTTTTCATAACAGAGGCAGAATCATTTATCCCTTTTAAAAGGACTGTCTGACACCCTAAAGGAATCCCTGCATTGCTTAGCCTGCTGCATGCAAGGGATGACTCTCTGGTTATTTCATCAGGGTGGTTGAAGTGGGTATTGATATAGAGGGGATGAAATTTTTTAAGTGTTGCTGCAAGTTTTCCTGTGATGCGCTGCGGCAGGACACACGGCAGTCGGGTTCCTATTCTGATTATCTCAACATGAGATATCCTGCGGACCGAAGCAATTATATCAAAGAGTTCTTCATCCTCCAGAAGCAGGGGATCTCCTCCGGATAAAAGAACATCCCTTATTCTTGAATCGCACCTGATATATTCAATACCTTTGCTTATTGTCTTTGGTGTGACGGCAAACCCCCTGCCCAGCCTTCTCTTTCTCGTGCAGAATCTGCAATAAACAGCACATCTGTTTGAGACCAAAAAAAGGGCTCTGTCAGGATATCTCTGTACAAGGTTTTCAACAGGAGAAAGTTTGTCTTCTGCAAGAGGGTCTTCCAGTCCGCTGGTGTATTCAATTTCCGTCACGTCAGGAATCACCTGTTTCCATACCGGATCAAAAGCAGCTTTTATAAGACTTAAATAGTAAGGATTTACAAGCATGGGATAATTTTTAATAACTTTATCAATTTCAGATGGGTTTTCCAATTTTAAACCTGATCTTTTTAGATCCGCTGCCGTGGTAAAACTTTCGGCAAGGATGTTTTTCCAGTTCTTTTTCAGCATATTTCCCTTGGAAGTTTTTTTTAATGGTTATACAATAAACAATACTTTATAAACTTTTTATATACAGGAGGAAAAACCTTATGGCAACACTAAAACAGCCGCAAGTGCCTGCACCTGTGAATGCAGTTTTGAGAAGAGACGGAGTGAAACTGAAACAATACAAAAGCACCTCTTCTTTTGAAAAAGCTCTTTTGAAATTTATCAATAACAATCATGTCCTTCACCTGAGCACATGCAGAGCAGATGTATGCCGCTCAACTCCTCTTGAATACAGAAATCATGGGCTTGTCTTTTATATCCTTTCTGAGGGAGGAGCCAAGTTTGAAAATCTAAAACATAACAAAAATGTCTGTTTTTCAATAGCAGAGCCATACAGCTCAGAAGATGATTTCTGGGGATACAAAGGTCTTCAAGCATGGGGTGTTGCAAGGATAATAAACAGAAAAGAGAATCCAGAGGATTTTCATGCTGCTCTCAAGAAAATGAAAATTCACAGGGTTTTGAAAAAACTCGGGATGAAGGATATCCCTAAAGAGTTCAACTATAGAATTATTGAAATAACCCCGCACAGAATAAAATACAACAATCCCAGAGAAGGTGTTTTCAGAGTAACCTGGGAGAAGCAGGCAACTTGAGATTTCCTGCCCTGCTGATCGAAGTGTTTGCAATGACACTTTAGGCTGTTACAACACAATCTGCGAAGAGAGAAATCCGGTCATTATTAGAAGATTATCCGACCTCTTCGCGTATTTAGCGTGACCTGAAGAGACAGTGCCCTGCTTTTTTACGGATTCACCATAACTGCTGCTTTTATGCTTTTACAAACAGGACTCCCGGTTTTCTTGATTTATGAACCTTGCAGTGCGGGCACATATCAGGCGGTGTTTCGCCTTTGAAGATATATCCGCAAACAGTGCATCTCCATTTTTTTTCCATAAACAGCTTCCTCCTGTTTTGAAATGGTATATTTTGCCTTATGATTTTTATAACCGGCTATTTGTTGGGTTTTGCTCCGCTTAACGCCAACCTGCTGCCGATAGCCGATACATGCCCTTTTGATAATGATACCGACCACAAAGGTATTCTGCCGCGAGCCAACAGCTCCTGAAAGCTATATCGCTCTTATTATATCTTGCACCAACCAAAAACAACCACTCCCAGAATAATCATTATTATGCCGAAAAATCTGTATGTCTGCATCGAGGCTTTGTTTAAGTACCATTGTTTTATATTATTCATATAATTGTTTGGGTTTGTGATCCATAAAGCCCCTTTTGCAAGGACAAGGGCTCCAAGTATTCCAACTCCCGATTTACTGCTGCTTACATCAAGGAAGGCTGACACTGCAAGAATTAACCCTATTAAAAAGGTGATGCCTATAAGGAGCTTCTCTCCCGTTCCTGCTATCGTTTTTTTTGCAGCATCTCTGAACCCTTCTGTGTAAAGAACAGAGCAGCATCCAATTATTATCCAAAAAATACTTACTGATAAAAGAGCCCATTTCATAGATTACCCTCCTGTGTAAAATAGCTGTTAAGCTGATAATAAAAAAAACCATAAAACAGATTATACATTAAAAAGAAAAAACATAAAACCCGTACATGTTTATTTTTATTGTTTTTGCTGAAAAGTATAACTAAAACAGAATTTGTTTTTAAATCTTTGCCCTTTCATGTCAGGCTCAAGCCTACTGCTATTGGTGTGGCTGTTGACTTATATCCAAAACCACGCAGGATTTGTGTCTTTGCCTGAAAGCCAACATCTGTTATCCTTCCTCATTTTTATAAATTGACCTCTGCATTGTCTGAAAAAATATTCCCCCGATAAAAAGTGCTCCCTGCATTCCAAAAACCACATATGGATACTCTGAAAATGAAAAGGGATTAAAATGCAATATGGAGGCACTTATCAGCAGAGCTCCAAGAACAGATGTTGAAAATATTACAAAATAATTAAAAAACAGCAGACAGAAAACCCCTGACAGGATAATCATGGCAATCACCCACGGGCTTTGACCCAGGTAATATGTTCCGACAAACCCTCCTATCAGCAGGCCTATTAGAAAAAAGACTATTCTTACAAGAGTTTTAAGAAGGAAAGCGCATATAATCCCTGCCAAAACAGCACAGATTATACTTCCCCAGAACTCAAAAAAAGAGCTTCCTATATTGTATCCAAAAACAGTTCCAATAAGAGCCCCGAACCAGAAAACAGATGCATTATATATTTTTATGCCGAAAAAACAGATAACAATGCCGATTAAAAGAGCCGCAATTGCGTTATCGAGAAAAATCTGATTGATATTTCCGAAAACATCAAATAATTTGTCCAAAAAATGCTGTAATTGCAAATCAATCATTACCAAACACCTGTATGCCTAAAAAATCCTATATTAACACTGTTTTTACTTAAGGTAAAGAACACATTATATGCCAAAATAATAGTTTGCCTAATCAGCAAAAAACTGTTGGCTTGCAACTTGTTTTTATGATATATTTATTTTTATTTAATTTTCAAAAAAGAAGCTTTTCTCTGTTTTTTCGGATATAATAAATTATTATTTCTTATTTCTTTTTATGAACCCATTTTAGGAGGTTGCCATGGTGAAGGAACTTCAGGAAATTGTGGGGGCTGGCAGTTTTTTT
>CAZMHH010000139.1:0-5488 GCA_964566035.1 uncultured Thermodesulfobacteriota bacterium | reverse complement strand
GCCGGCAATGCTGCTGATGTTTAATTTGGGGTGTGAATCTGATGACCCTGAAGAAGCCTATCCCCCTCCAAATGGTGTTCATAATTTTGGGGAGATGACAGACACAAGAGATGATCAGACTTACAAAACCATAGAGATTGACACCCAGACCTGGATGGCGGAGAATCTGAATTATGAAACAGGCAACAGTTGGTGTTATGATGATGATCCCAATAACTGCAGGACCTATGGCAGGCTGTATGACTGGAATACTGCTTTAACTGCCTGTCCTTCAGGCTGACATCTGCCAACTGATGGGGAGTGGACCACCTTGGCCGATTTTCCTGAGAATAATGCCGGCGGTAAGATGAAGTCAACCACCCTTTGGCATGACCCTAACATTGGTGCCACAAATGAGAGCGGGTGGTCAGGTTTGCCGGGCGGCTACTACGGCTACTTCCGCAGTTTGGGCAGCTACGGCGGCTGGTGGAGCGCTTCTGGATACTATGTCGACTTAGCTTGATAGCGGGTCCTGTACTATGGCAGCGGCGACGTGTACCGCCCAGCCTTAAGGGTGCGGGTTTTTCGTCCGTTATCTCAGGGATGACAATTAGACTATTTGTCTATTTCACCCCAATGAAACAAAAGCAAATGAGGGTTTCACGGGATGCCCCCAGTTAAATAAATGCAAAGAAGATTTGATAATCATATAAAGGCTTGCGTTTGGTATAAGAAAGTAGCTTAATAAAGAAGGTATACTGATTTTGGGGATTCATCGTGACGACGGCAGTTATGTGGGGGTGCCCAGGGGGGAAACAACGATATATCCGCGAGACACACTGGTTTTGTACGGCAGGGGAAAACCATCTATTCACTGGGGAACCGGTCAAGTGACAGTGATGGGGAAAGTGCCCATCACCAGGCAGTGGATGAGCAGAACAGAGAAAAAACCATACAGGCCAGACAGGAAAAAATATGAGCAAAAACGCACAAACAAAAACAGGTCCAAAGGATAATCATGGGTTTTGTCCAGATCAAACAGATAGTAAAATGGTTTAGCAAAAATGTTTCCCTGAACAAATGGTCATTAAGGCTTCTGGGCCTGCCGCCCTCTGAAAGTGCAGAAGATGCTCCCGGCTTGGTTCTGATTCAGATAGACGGTCTTTCCATGAGCCAGTTTCAAAAAGCGCTGCACGCAGGACAGTTACCTTTTATAGAACAGGAGATACGCAAAGGCAGGTTGGGTTATAAACCCATGTATTCGGGTATGCCTTCGACAACCCCGGCTTTCCAGGGTGAGCTTTTTTACGGTATAAAATCCTGTGTGCCGGCATTTGAGTTTATCGATCGAAAGGAAAAACAGCGGCATGTCTGTTTTTATCCCCAGACCGCAAATTATCTTGCCGGCCGCCTGGAAAAAATGGGCAAGCCCCTGCTGAGTCAAGGGGATGTTTATGCAACTATTTTTTCCGGCGGGGCAGCCCAGGCCCGTTACTGCTTCCAGACCATGACGTTGGAATCTCTTGCCCGATCGCTGAATCCTTTGAAATTGCTGGTTTTATTGCTCTTGCATTCGGGAAAATTTTTGCGTGTTTTTGCTGTGACCGTGATGGAATTTTTTCTGGCAGTTACTGATTTTTTCCGGGGTATCCAGAAGGGAAAAAAGTTTATCAAAGAACTTGTCTTTATCCCTTCGCGTATTTTTATCTGCATTATATTGAGAGAACTTGTCCGGTTCCGGGTTAAACTGGATGTTGCCCTGGGAGTACCAATTGTTTACGCCAATTTTCTGGGCTATGATGAACATGCCCATCGCAGGCGGCCTGATTCCGGATTTGCCCACTGGAGCCTGAAAGGCATAGATGACACAATCAGTGATATCTGCAGGACTGCCATGCAGTCTGAGTATCGAAAATATGAAACCATCATTTTTTCAGATCACGGGCAGCAGGCGGTTATCCCATATGAAAGCCGGTACGGGGTCCCGGTAAAAGCTGCCGTGCGCAGTGCCTTTTATGGTAGGTATGCCGGTGCGGCAAAGGCCGTCCATGCAGATCACGAAAATGTGCTGGACAGTTTGTATAAAAACGCCAGGGCGTTTTTAATGAAAAAGCGCTTTTTGGAAAAATTGCAGGGAAAAACAGATCCGGTATCCCTGGACAGCATAGAAATAACAACCATGGGGCCTTTGGGCCATGTTTATTTGCCAGGCACTCTGGCAAGGGATTTTGTCCGTGATTTTGCCAATAAACTGGTCCAATCGGTCCATATCCCGCTGGTGTTGTTCAAGGACGACCATTCCATTGTTGCCATTAACTCTCAGGGGACATTTGATCTGGAGCAGCACTTTCTTATGGTCCTGGGAAAAGATCATCCTTTTCCTGCCCAGACTGCCGAAGATCTGGCACTGGTCTGTCGTCATCCTGATGCCGGTGACATCGTTATTTCCGGATGGGATCCCGCAGAGACGCCCCTGTCATTCAATATCGAAAGCGGAGCCCACGGGGGGCCCGGCAGGGAAGAAACGTGTGGTATAGTAGTACTTTCCGAATATCTGAATACAAAAGCGGTTTATCTGCGTCCTCTTGATCTCAGGCAGCTTATACAAGATTATCGTGGCAAAGCAAAACCTGAGCAAAGCAAAACTGGCAATGATGGATAAAACATTGGTTTGTGTGCTATGAAGAGCTTGAAGATACTCAGTTATAATATTCATTCCTGTCGCAACATGGATCGCAGATTTAATTCAGGCAGGACAGCAAAAAAAATTCTGGGTTTCCAGGCTGATATTATTGCACTTCAGGAAGTGGATGTCGGCCATGCCCGTTCCGGTCATATTAACCAGGCGGCCTATATTGCCGATCGTCTTGGTATGTCACACAATTTTTTCCCCCTCAAGGAAAGCCCCAGTGGCAGATACGGTTTAGCTATCCTGAGTCGGTTTCCCATACATGACCTGAACTGCGGTTGTTTGCCGGCCGCGTTTGCAGCAAAACCTGTGGAAAACCGAGGGGTGATGATGACCCAGGTTGAAACACCACTGGGGCATATACGGGTGTTGAATACTCACCTTGGCCTGCGGGCCAAGGACCGCAAGCTGCAGGCCGCAGACCTGGCCAGTAGCAGGTGGATCTGCAATGAGCCCTATTTCGAGCTGCCCGTGATCCTGTGTGGTGACTTTAATGCAGGCCCTGGGTCCTTTGTGTATAAAACCCTTTGCCGACATCTTTTTGATATCCAGAAGGTGTTTAAGAACAGGCGGTATCCAAGACCTACTTTTGCTTCCTGGCTGCCGGTCATGCGGATCGATCATATTTTTATTTCCTATCATTTCTCCGTGATGGATGTGCGGGTTCCCATGGATTATGAAACCCGGATGGTTTCAGACCACCTGCCCCTGTACGCGGAGATCGCTGTTACCTAACCTTGATAGTGTAGTTGGGGACGTTGTTGAATAATTTGAATTACCTTGTTTTACTCAATGTTTTTGAAATTGCAGAGGTCGAAACACCTGTCTCACGGGCAATCTCTGCAAGCGGAATTCCATAGGATTCAAAAAGTGTAAATGCAATTTGTTTGCGTACCTGTGACACAGCGGGTCTCCGCCCTCCTGATTGAAGTTCCTTTACGGCAACTCCCCCATTCCTGCACTCAGCAATCACAACATCATCTATCTTCTTTTTCCGATCACGGAAGGAATACTGACGACGGAGTACACTGTTTGCTTCGTTTATAACCCGATCAACAAAATCTCCACTGCCCAGAATCCTTTCATCCGACAATAACCCCGCCCCGCGTTTCCTCAACGATTTCACTTCCGACCATCCCCCCAGAGAACGTACCAATCCTCCCCCAACCAACTCCGGTTTACGCCCCTGTGCTGCACCCTCAGCAAGATACTCCCGGTACGATTTTCTTGCCGCACCTTCCTTCTCCCCAAAATACTGTAACACAAAATCCCTGTCAAAACAGGGATTATTCACTTCTCCGATTAATGCAGGATGTCCGCTCCAACGATACCCATCCAACTCATTAATATCATGTATCAATCCTGCCCGAAGGGGATTAAGATGAATATAGCGAACAAGCTCCTTCAAGTACACGTCCTCATCACACACAATTGATTTGTAGCGGTTCTCAAACAGATGCCCGTGACGACTATGTCTCCGGTTATAATATACTGCGTATCCGGTCAAAAGACGCCGCATATATGCAGACAAACCTTTCGTACCGCTGCGCAAGAGTATATGTGCATGATTTGTCATCAATGACCAGGCATATAGCGTGGTTTGCAACTCTTCTGCTAATGTCATCATACGAATAACAAAGGCCTCTCGATCTTTGTCATCATCTACCATTTTACGCTTTTCTATTCCCCGCATGATGACATGATGGACTGTGCCAGGTGCATCAAGCCTTGACTGTCTTGGCATAAACGCTCCGTTTTGGTTTGTTTCGGATAATTATACCATAATAATTCAACTTATTCAACAACGTCCCCATCCTTCCATTCAACTTATTCAACAACGTCCCCATCCTTCCCATCCTTCTCATCCTTCGCAAGTAAATAATATTACGATAGAAATGTCAATGTCAAGAAAAAAGTTGTAAATACGGGAGGAGAGGTCTTATAACATATTGAAGAAAGGAGATTTCTCAGTCGCCTTGCTCCTTCGAAATGACAGAAGTAGCGCTTTATGACTTTTTACCGGTTTGTTAAATTTTTATTTTTTTTGGGAAAAACTTCACATTGCTCATGTTCTCAAAATCCGAATCCTGCGTCCATATTATTGCCTTGAATTCTTGTGCTGTTGCCAGTATGATGCTGTCTGCCATGGGAAGATGATGTCTCAAGCTTAGTTTTGACGCTGCTATTGCCAATTCTGTGTTTAGCTCGACGACCCTACCTTTTTGCATGGCAACAACCGCCTGAAATGCTTCATTTTCACTGCACTCCCTGAGAATAACTTTAAACACCTCGTATATAGTAACCACCGGCACAACAAGTATTTCATGCTCTTTGAGGGGTGGCAGAAAATATTTGGCATTGGGTTCATCTGCAAAGTAAGCAAGCCAGCCTGATGAATCTACGATATTCACAACCTGTCTTCCTCTCGTTTAAATTCAGTATCGATGCCTTTTACAAACCCTCGCAGTTCTTTGATATTGCGCTCCGGTATAAGCTCAATACGGTCGGCATGTTCAACAACCTGCATTTTTTGACCATGATAAATCTTTAATGACTTCCTGATTGCTTTAGGTATAACAACCTGATATTTTGGTGATACTGTTACTTTTTGCATTACATGATCCCTATCGATATATTTATGTAATACGATATCACAACCAATACCTTTTTGTCAACCCTTAACACACAAAATGTTATTTACAAATTCAGGGTGCACAGTTTTGAGAGCATTTTTACAAATAATCGGGAATAATCTGGGACATGTGTACTAATTAGTGCGTGAACGGAAAAGCATTTTGAGCAGATTTTGCAGTGTGATGG
>CAZMHH010000138.1:0-5647 GCA_964566035.1 uncultured Thermodesulfobacteriota bacterium | reverse complement strand
ATGGACACACCTCCTTATTTATTTTAGCATTTAGCTTTTCTCTGTGTCCACTAAAGGGGGGGAAGGTCAGAAGCTTTCGGGGTAGTTTTCAATAAACCAGACCATGAATGCCGTGACATCGATCTCCTCAGCCCTAATTACCCAAACCTTACCAAGCCTGATTTGGGTAATTTGTTGATTTTTGACTTTTAGTAAAAGAGAAAGGATATTTAAATTTAATTAAATATACGTAATCTTACAAGTAAAATCAGATAGTATCACGTTGTTTGATTTAGTGGCAATAAATGTCAGGCAAATGCTTTTACCCAAATCTTACCAAGCCTTGTTTGGGTAATTAAGGTGAGTTCAATAGGTTATATAATGTTTTACGTGAAATGCCAAGTTTTTCCGAAATCTGTGTTTTGGTAAAACCACGCGCTACAAGCTGCTCTGCAAGAAAACGTTTGGCGTTTCTGGTTTGAGGTGAACGGGCTGTGCAGGACTGGCACTCTTTCAACAGAGCATCAAGGGAAACGATATCAAGCCTATCCTTGTTTGATATATTCTTACCGCCCTGCAGTCTATTAAAAATCCCCGGTAAAAGTTTGGATAGTTGAATACAGAACTTTGCAACAGCTCCTTCCTGTTCAAGGACATTATCAAAACCATGAACAAAGCCTTTTTTCAGAATAATAGCATATTGTCTTCTGGCTTCTTCTTCCTTTTCATTAAGCAGACGTAATACGGGCATGGGATTTACAAAAGAGTCAGCAGAGGCATTTGTCCCATACAATGCACATGATGACCATCGGTAGCTCTTGGCATTCTCACTTAACCCTGCTTTGACCGGATTAAGATGTATATAAACCGAGGCTGTAAGAAAATAGGGATCATCAAGGCATATAGCCTGACGATAAGGACCCCCGAAAAGATGCCCCTTGCGCTCATATTTTCTGTTGAACCGGACAGCATATCTGAAAAAGATAAAGTGCATTGCCTGTTCCAGATTGTTTTCGCGGGGCTCAAGCAAAAGGTGGACATGGTTGGGCATAAGACAGAAGGCATAAAAATTAATATCAAATTTTTCAGCGCTCTCCTTTAACAGGGTGAGCATATATAAATAATCGCTTTTCTCAAGAAACAGAGGTTCCTTGCCTGCTGCCCGCTGGGTAATATGGGAAACAAGTTCCGGCTGTGTTATTTTAAACCGGGACCTGAATATCCGTTTGACGCTGTCAATATTGTTTATTTCCATTTACAGATCTTTTTATCCAAACCTTACTTGAAGCAGGTGTCAGCTATCGGCTGTCAGGAGTCAGGAGTCAGGGAAACATGATAGTTAGCAGCGTAGCTCATAGCTCGTAGTCAAGAAAGATGTTGAGAAGTTGATATGTTGAAAAGTTAAGTCTTGCATACCTTCCTACCTGTTTACCCAAACCTTACCAAGCCTGATTTGGGTAATTTGGTTATTTGAATTTGTATTGATAGTCCGGGTTGGTTTGCATGATGCGGAAGCTTTCGGGGTAGTTTTCAATAAACCAGACCATTGGAGTTGTAAGGGTGAAGCCTATAAGTTACCAACATATACCCTCATAGTTTGGATATTTTTTATCAGTCAACCTTGCCAAGTCTATGAATAGCTTATTAGGATGTTTTTGGATGTATTGCTCAAAACCATCTATTTTATGATTTATAATTATTGTTTCGGATTTATTGATCACCTCATCAATATCGTTCAGAATCAAATCTGATAGATGGGGGATATGCTGGTCAATGAATTCCTTGTTTGTGCCAATCAGTCTGGACAGGTTAACATGTTTATCGTAAATGGCTATCTGATAGCCCTTACCCAGGAAATATTCGGCAACTTCTACTATGGGGCTATAGCGAAGATCATCAGTACCTGCCTTAAAGCTCAACCCCAAAATACCCAGTTTTCTGTTTCCAGCCTCTTCAATCATTTTTATGGCAATTTGCTTCTGATTTCTATTTGAAGCTTCGATGTGTTCCAGAACAGGGGAGCAAATATAATGATCATGGGCTACTGTACAAAGAGCTTTCAAGTCTTTTGGCAGACATGATCCTCCATAGGCAAATCCGGGTTTAAGGTAATAGGGTGACAGGTTAAGATGAGTGTCCATGACAAGCAGGTCTATGACCTCATGGGAATCAATTCCCAGTTTTTTGCAGATGTTGCCCACCTCATTGGCAAAGCAGATCTTAAGGGCATGAAAGGAGTTGTTTACGTACTTTATGATTTCAGCGATCTCGATTCTCACCCTTTTTACAGGAGCATTTATATCCTTGTAAAGGTCTGACATTATTTGCAGGGCTTTTTCATTTTCGGAACCAAGAACAGTCAAGGCAGGATTGTAGTAATCTTTGACGGCGGAACCTTCCCGCATGAATTCAGGATTGGACACTACAGCGAAATCAACATTTCTGATTTTGCCTGACTCTTGTTGTATGATCTTACCGACCTTTATGTTGGTTCCGGGAAGCACCGTACTTCTGATGGCCACCACATGAAAGTGATTCGTGTCCTTCAGGGCAATGCCGATCTCTTGGGCTACATTGAATATGTAATTCAGGTTAAGATGCCCCTCGTTGGTGGAAGGAGTGCCCACTGCAATAATGGAAACCTCGGAACTCTGAACAGCGTCTGTAAAATCATCGGTTGCCCGGATTTTCCCGGTTTCATGGGCCATAGCAATAATCCCATCAATATCTTTTTCAATAATGGTTGGCCTGCCCTGGTTGATTAAATCGATCTTGGTTTTGTTGGTATCGACACCGATGACAGTGTGGCCATTCTGGGCCATGCAACCAAGACTGACACAACCCACATAACCCAAGCCAAAAACAGATATTTTCATCATTTCCTCAATAATTTTATGGTTATTCTCAAAATGAATTCATTTATATCCATGAAAAGATGGGTTAGTTTCTCAATGTTTTTTAGCTTTTTCTCAACAGAAAAGCTCTTAAGGCATCTGTCCAGCAATGCTGAAAAACCATTCGTGTCCACCTGATAAAAATCAACCAGTTCTTTAAGCACTTCGTTGGCGGGCATTATACGAATGCCCAGATAAATCGAAGGGCTTCCAAGTATGGCTGCTTCCCTTGCCATGCTGTCGCCTGATGATATTAAAGCACGGCTGTAGTAAATCAAAGAATGGATGTCTTTTAGGGGTTCCTCAAGTAGAATCCAGTTGGAAGGATACTTGTGTCGTTGCGATTTGTCCTCAAGGGATAATAAGATTTTATAATCACGCGGAATCTGGTCTTGAACAGAATGCACCAGCCCTGATTTCTGTCCTGTATAATTTATGGTACCAGTAGAAACCTCACGTATAAATATATACTCATAAGGCTTCAATCCGTATTCTTTTAAAGCTACTTCATCCGGTTTGAAATAACGCGAGTTTAAGTATGCCCACTCTTTAAGGCATTTGAAAATTATGGCTTTTTTGCTAATATTCACAAATCTGTTATTATAAAGACAATAATATGCCTTATTTGAAAATAGTAATTTGAATCTGTAGTCTCCAGTATTGGGATCATCTCCAAAAGTGATTGACGGGTAGCAAAAAATTTTGGACAACAAGCTACCATGAAACCCATTTGAATAGTGAAGATTTATTCTATTCCTTATAAGCACAAAAAAAAGTAGAACCAGACGTAAAAAATTTGCTTCAATAACGGCAGATAACCTTGAACCTCTATGTCTTCCAATAACAATTAACTTTGCATTATTTATCTTCCCAAGTTCTTTTTTTGCAATTAACGGTAATTTTCCTCGATCTAATACCGTAATTATTAAATTATACTCTCTGCTCAACAGCTTAATTATATTAAAATAAAAATTCAATTGTGCAGGATGAAAAATATCGATCCAAACTGTTTTCATATTTATAATTCTATCGGATAGTTTGCGTTTTACTAAACAACCCGAAGCAAAGGGTATGAACAGAAAGTCATCTATTGAAAAAATTATAAGGAATTAACAAAACCTGAAAAAGAAACGGTTTAAAGTCCCCCAAGGACGCAACAGCAGAAACAGTCTTTCTCCTGTCAGCGCTTACAAACAGTCCCTTTCTCATCATATTAAAAATAACAGGCAAATCCGTTACAACATCCCTCCATCCCGCTTTTTTAAAACTCTTTGTAATTATCGGTCTGCCTTCGAAAAAATAATTATAAAAACTCTCCAAAAAAGGGACCCCTGCTGCTTGGCTTATCAAGTGCCATTTCCATGTCCTTGGGTTGACCTCGAGGAATTTGTAGTGACCATCTCTTTCGTCAAACTTGAATTCAACCTCACAAAGTCCGAAAAAACCGGATCGGGATAGAATCTTATGGGCGTATTCTTTTAATATGGGGATATCAACGGTTTCGGCATAAGTTGTGGCGTTGCCAAAATCAATGGGATGCTGTCTTTTTCTTCTTGCTACCAGATGATTATAGAATTTGTCGCGGTCGAAAAACATACATACAGAATACTGTTGTTCAGACGAACCGGGAATAATTTCCTGAATCAGCACATCTTTCTGAGCAATAACCTGGCATGTTCTTTGGTAATTGGCAGTAAGTTCATCTTTGTTGTTGCAAACAAACACTTTCTTTTTAAAGTGTTTATAAAAATCAAGCATTACAGCCGGCTTAATGATACAGGGGAAATTTATGGTGCTGGAAATCAGGGTTAAATCTTCCATGCAATCGGGATAAAAGGTTTCAGGAACGGGCACCCCTGCCTCCTGTGCAAGGGGATAGGAATGTCTCTTGTTAAAAAATATATTTATTGTTTCCCAGTTATCTACTGTAACATTAAAGTATTTGTTTAATTCCTCCTTGTTTTGACTCAAGAGTCTGACATGATAATCATCGGTTGGCATAATCAGCCAGCCTTTGTATTTGCCTTTCCTGCCAAGATCAACAAGGTATTCAAGCAGATCATCATACCCTGCCTCATAAAAACCAATACAATATTTGGAATGACGGGCGATATTGAACCGGGTGTTGTCAATTACAATGCTGGGGATACTGTTCTGTCCGAATATCCTTACTATACCGTATGACTGAACGTGGCCACCCAAGATTATGGCACCAGTTTTGAGCGATGAGTTGCGAGCAGTGTGTCTGAAAGGCATCAAAAGTCTACCTGCAAAACCTATCGGGATTATTGGTTATATAAATCAGCATCTTCCGTACTTCTTCATATTCGCACATGAGCATAGAATGTATTGTTTAATCTAAATAACTGCAAGCACTTGAATAATCAATCCAATCCTCTGTATCAAATTCTTCACCTAAAGAGCCAGTCAACTTACTCACGAAGTGTTTTATGTATATTCTCTTTGCTCACGCCCCACAGATACATGCTGTCACTGACCGTGATGATAGTCGAATATCTCTTTTTTGTGTTTTTCAGGTACAAGCTTTCATCTATGCAGGATTATGATTATAATAGCATTTTTTAAAGTGGAGTGTCTGGTAATATCTGGAATGACCGGCTACTCACACCCAGTATCCACCAACGCAAACTCGGCTTCGCCAAGAGAGCAGGTGTTTGAAAGCTTCTATATGTGGGCTTCTAATTATAGTTAAACTTTTAGGATCAACTGACTTTTTTGTACAGCGAAACAAAACTAACCCCCTGTAAAAACTT
>CAZMHH010000137.1:0-5829 GCA_964566035.1 uncultured Thermodesulfobacteriota bacterium | reverse complement strand
CCTGCAAATACAAGGATACAGAAAAAATTCATTGCAATAATAAGCTGATAAGTTGTTGGGCTTCTATCAAAACCCTGATCTTACGGTTCTATATAGCTGTTTTACTTCCATTGCTTCTCACAGTCATTATTGAAAAAATAACTATTTAATAAGAGAGTTAGCAGCCTCGCTACTATCACCATAGCAGCAGTCCTTATCACCGGCAAGGTTATTACACCTGCAGAGAAATTTTAAGGCTGAAAATTTAATGTTCTATTTATAATTAAATATTTACTGCAACTCTCATTCTTTAAGGCCCTGAAAGCATATACCCTTCTAAACAGGGTCATAACCTCCGGGATGAAAGGGGTGACATTTAAGAAGTCTGAGAAGTGTCAAAAAAAATGCTTTTAGAAAACTGTATTTTTTGAATACAAGAATAGCATATGAAGAACATGTGGGGACGAACCTGCAATGGGAACCCATAAAAGGAGAAACATATCTTTTATATATTACCAATAATGCAATTACCGCTTTGTTAAACAATATCTATTTATCCTCTAATTAATGTTCTTTTAATTTTCCTACTATTCATTAGCAAACAGTGTTTCAGATACATACCGTTAACTTTTTAAGGTCTGCTGATTGAATCTCCTCACATATTTCACCAAATTTGAGCATCTCTGCCCCGGTCCAGGCTGTTATGACAATATCACTGGATTCAGGGAAAAACTCCTTGTTCAGTCTGAAATATTCTCTCACACACCTCTTGATATAGTTTCTTTTAACAGCTTTTCCTACCTTCCTACTGACAGTTATTCCCAAACGTCTTATTTTTAAATTGTTTGGCAAAACAGCAATTTTAAAATGCTCTGTCTCTGTTTTTATTCCCTCACTATAAATTTTAAGGAATTCTCCTCTTTTTTTTATTCTTTCATCCCTGGAAAAGGTTTGTTTTGACATCGGTTTCAAGCAGACAGACTTTTGCGGCCCTTTCTTCTTCGCCTTTTTATCACATTCTGTCCTGCTTTTGTACTCATACGGGATAAAAAACCATGATTTCTTTTTCTTTTAATGATACTCGGCTGAAATGTCCGTTTCAATTTGATCTCCCTATTTTAGATTATCATAAATGATAAAAGTTAATACAAAAAAAATAAAGGTTAAATACTTAAGAAAACCACACTTTTTTATTGTTGTCAATAACAGAATTTGGGAACAATATGTTCTAATATAATCATATTACAAAATTTAATTGGTAAACAGTCCAAAAAATAGAATAGTTAAAGACACAAGAGCTTTTTGTTCTAATTTTTAGAATTAATTTGTTTAAAGATTAAAGCTAATTTGATATTATTATAAATATTTCTTCAATTTAAATCAAGAACCATTTAAATATTGTTGGAATTAATTAATAAGCAACAAACAAAAAAATGACTGGAAAGATGGTAGTTAGCCATTAATTAATTCTTAGCTGTTATTACAGTTATTCACATTTTTACTGATTTAATGGAACAATTACGGTAACAATAACATAAGCTCTTATGGATACAGATATTTACATAAAAACAGATTACAGCAAAAAAAGAGTCCGAAAAAACAGGGCATTGATAATTTTATCAATTGTTTTGATTGTAATCATTACCTTTAACCTTGTTTACACATTGGCTCTTAAAGGCGAGGCACTGCTGCCTCAAAACATGCTTGTTATCGCTCTGATCAATGTTAATGCAATACTGCTTTTGCTTCTTATCTTTCTTGTAATTAGAAATATTGTAAAACTCTTTTTTGAACGAAGAAAGGGCATTCTTGGAGCAAGACTCAGAACAAAACTTGTTATAGCCTTTGTAGGACTTTCACTTATTCCAACACTGCTTCTTTTCTGGGTTTCAATTGGTTTTATTACAAACACAATAGAAAATTGGTTCAGTTTCAAGGTGGAAACATCCCTTAATGAATCCCTTAAGGTTGCTGAAACATTTTACAAAAATTCTGCAGACAATGCCCTTCACTACGCACGGCAGATAAGCAGCACAATCAATGCAAACAGGATGCTTAATGAAGCCAATATCGAAGCACTCAAAGCTTTTGTATCAAAAAAACAGGTGGAGTATAACCTTGGAGTTGTAGAAATATTTTCAGCTCAACTGGAAGAACTATCAAGGGTCATGAACCCTGATGTGCCCCACAGGGAATTCATAGGCGCAGAATCAAACCTTGTCCGCCAGGCACTTGAAGGAAATGAGGTTACTCAAATCAGACCTGCAGGAGAAGGAGATGTAATAAGGGGAGTTGTTCCTGTCTATTCAACATTTCAGCCAAATATTGTGGTTGGGGCGGTAGTTGTTAATTACTATATTCCCAAAAGTCTGGTTTCAAAGATGGATACAATTTCCACAGCATTCCAGGAATATAGACAACTTAAAATTTATAAAAATCCTATTAAACTTATCTACGGGCTTCTGCTTACAGTGGTTACGCTTCTGATTATTTTTTCCGCCACCTGGTTCGGGTTTCATCTATCAAGGGTTATCACCGTGCCTATAAGCATGCTTGCAAATGCAACTCAACAGGTAGCAAAAGGTAATCTTGATATACACATAAATCAGTCAAGGGATGATGAAATAGGAGAGTTAATTGAATCATTCAATAAAATGACAAGGGATTTGAGTCTAAGCAGACATCAGGTTGATATGACTACCAGCGATCTTCAAACCTCTGTCAGGGAACTTGAACATCGCAAACAATACATGGAAATACTGCTTGACAATGTTGCAGCTTTTGTGATTTCAATTGATAAAGACGGTCTTATTACAAATTTCAACAGATCAGCAGAAAAGATGCTTGACATTTCTGTATATCAAGCTCTTAACAAACCTTATAAAGATATATTCAGAGAAGATAATCTCAAACCCCTTAGTGATCTTATCGACGAAATATGCTGTTTCGGACTTACAATTGCCGAAAGACAGATTTCGCTTGTGTTTAAGGAAAAGACCATTTTCTTATACGTTCGTTCAAATATGCTTTTTGACAATGAACAAAACTATATGGGGCTTGTTCTTATTGCAGAAGACCTTACTCAGATCCAGCAAGCTCAGAGGGCTTTTGCATGGAGAGAGGTTGCAAGAAAAATCGCCCATGAGGTCAAGAATCCTTTGACTCCCATAAAACTTTCTGCTCAAAGACTCAGAAAAAAATTTCAACCCCAGATATCAAGCGATTCCAACGTCTTTGATGAATGCACAAAAACCATAATAAACCAGGTTGATGAACTGAAAAATCTGGTTAATGAATTTTCCAGTTTTGCACGCATGCCTTCCACAAATCCGGTTCCAAACAATATAAACGAAATTATTGAAGAAACCCTTGCTTTATATAAAGAGGCACATCAGAAGATAAGATTCAAGTTTATAAAAGGCAGGGACATGGCTCTAATCAAACTTGACAGAGAACAGATAAAAAGAGCCATGATAAACCTGCTTGACAACGCAGTTGATGCATTGGACAATAAGGGAAAGATAACAATAAAAACATGCTGCAACCACACAGACGGTCTACTGACGGTTGAAGTAAGTGATACAGGCAGCGGGGTTGCACCCCAGATAAAACCTAAAATATTTGAACCTTATGCATCCACAAAATCTCACGGATCAGGTCTTGGACTGGCCATTGTTAGCACAATAGTTTCTGATCATAACGGCTACATAAGAGTCAGAGACAATCAACCCAAAGGCACCTGTTTTATTATTGAAATACCTTTTAACATAAACGATAAAGAAATGAAAGGAATTGCATGAAGACCCCTGTTGTCCTTCTTGTTGACGATGAAGATTCCATCTTAAACTCTCTAAGAGGAAGTATGGAAGATGAAGGCTATATTGTTTTGAGCGCCTCAGACGGAATAAAAGCAATGGAGATAATCAAATCACATCCGGTTGATATGGTTTTTCTCGACATCTGGCTTCCCGGAATAGACGGACTGACAACTTTAAAAGCAATAAAAGAGTTTGATTCTGATATTGATGTTGTAATGATGACCGGACACGGAACTATAAACACAGCTGTTCAGGCTGTAAAACAAGGGGCGTTTGACTTCCTGGAAAAACCTTTTTCACTCGACAATGTTATTGAAATTGCCAACAAAATTAAACAGATGAAACTTTCCTCAATAAGAACTCATCTTTCGGACACATCCAATAAGAAAGACATGGAACTCACGGGAAATACCGCTGCAATACGGGAAATAAAAAATATTATTGCCAAAGCAGCCACAGACAATAAACACCTGCTGCTGCAAGGTGAATCGGGTTCAGGCAAGGAACACATTGCCAAACTGGTTCATTACCATTCTAAACACTCTGATAAAAAAGGTTTTTTTAAAATTAACTGCACTCTATTTAACCCCGACGAACTTGAACATGAACTTTTCAGTTCAGGTTCCTCGGTAAGACCAACGAATGAAAAACAGGGGGCTATAAAAAACCCGCTTTACAAGACTATTTTTCTTGATGCTGTCGATCTGCTTCCTTTGAAAATGCAGAACAGACTATCTTCTGAAATAGCAGAGCTTAAGCTCAAAGGCATAAAAAAAAAGATTATTGCTGCTACAATAAAAGACGCCAATTCCGAAATAGTGTCTGGCAGATTTTCTCAAAAACTCTTCGACTCTTTTCACCACAAAATAGTAATACCCTCACTAATTGACAGACGCAGCGACATACCTCTGCTTGCCGAGAAATTTTTAACCGATTTCTGCAGAGATAACAACTATAAAGAAAAGACAATAGATGATGAAGCTATGGAAATACTTGTAAACTATGACTGGCACGGCAATGTTAAGGAACTTAAAAATCTTATAGAAAAGCTTGCTGTTTCAGTCTCAACTTCATCCATTTCATCCTCTGACATTCCTGTAAGCTTTCGTGACGATATAAACTATAACATTGCCCTCTGTTATGACCGCCATAACAGTATGGAATCGGCTGAGGCTTCATGGCGTAAAAACTTCATATTATATCATCTAAGAAAGAATCACCGGGATATTAGAGCGACTGCTAAACAGATCAACATAAAAGAAAGAACCCTTAACAAATACATAAATGAATACAATATTATTATACCTAAAAAAAACAAAGAAGGTTTCAATTACCAGCGAACCATCAAAAAAAGCATGGTTATAAGCGGCAGGGGACTTCATTCAGGCGATAAAACAGGTCTTATACTCTCACCTCTTCCCCCGAATAGCGGCATAATATTTGGAAATATTTCAAGCAATGAAACAGTGCCGGCACATATTGACTTTGTTGTTTCAACCAGTTATGCAACCTGTCTTCAGAACAAATCCGCCTCTGCCCGCACGATTGAACACCTCCTTGCTGTTCTTCATGCATATCGAATCACAAATTTGATGATAAAAATCAACAATGAAGTTCCTATTATGGACGGATCCGCAGCAGATTTTTGCCAGATAATTGATAATGCAGGCATAGAGGAACAGGACGAAATAGTCGAAGAAATTTTATTAACCAGACAATATGTGCTTGAAAACAAGAGATCAAACAGCAAAAAAATTACTGTTGAGCCTTCAGATATCTTTTCAATACATTATATCCTTGATTATCCTCTTCCTGTTGGAAGACAGGAGTATGTTTTTTCAATGAAAAGCCCTGAATCGTTCAGATGTGAGATCGCCCCTGCCCGCACATTCGGATTTGTTAAAGATATTGAAGAACTTGAAAAAAGAGGGCTTGCAGGAGGAGGAAGACTGAACAATTTTATACTCCTTGATGATGAAAAGATTGTAAACACAACTCTGCGGTTTCCTGAAGAATTTGCCCGTCATAAAAT
>CAZMHH010000136.1:0-6100 GCA_964566035.1 uncultured Thermodesulfobacteriota bacterium | reverse complement strand
AACAAGTACCGGTGTTGGCCCTGTATAGGCACTTCCTGACAAAATTGTCTGATCCTCAATTTGTGCAATAACCGGAGCAACTATGACTTTTCTTTCCCCTGACAATATAGGATATGGACCCTCTTCGGCAGTAAATGACGTAAAATAATCATCCTCACCACTTGGAATTAATTCTGTATAGTCGTCAGGGTTCTGGTTTAACTCTCCGGTGCTTGTAATATGAGGCTGTTCAATATAGGCATGCCGCGGATTCATTGTCATATAAAGAATATTAAACTCCACATTTCCGGGGTTTTTAATACCGTGTATAACATTGGTCATACCAGTGCTACTGACCCATACATCAGTTAATTCCCATGTAACAGTGGTACCATCCTTCATCTTGACATCCCAGTCTCCTTTCCAGCCATCAACATAGATTGACTGTGCAAAGCCTGGAGCTGCCCAAAACAGAAAAATTAAAATAAATCCAATCAACTTCTTCATACATGCCTCCTTTAAAAAAGTTAATAAAAAATTATTTCTGTTTAAAAATAAATATAGATCCTGATTCTCGCCTGTACTTCCTGTTACCTGAATCATATACAGAAATTATAATATCCTTTTTTCCGTTTTTGTCAATATCCAGAACAATTGCCTCTGCAGGCATACATTCTCTGTCATAGTAGAGTACTGCTCTTCTTAGGTAAAGAGTAGAACCTTGCATGCCATCATTTTTATAAAGATAAACAACTCCTTTACCATCTCCTGCTACTACTATATCCTGTCTTCCATTGCCATAAATATCTGCAACTCTGGTATGACCGGGGGTTCCCTGATTTATAGGACTCCCCGACCTGTCAACAGCAAAAGCATCCGCGTCAACTGCTTCCCTGTATTCCGAGCTGATGGGGCTAAATTCTCTGAGATCTAGCGCACGGTCTCCTGCATCAATAGTTATTGGAAGCCAGTTACCTGCTTTTTCAGGGTTTTCCGGGATATTGAAAAGATATATTCCTGAGGGCCAAAATCTCTCATCACCGCTTGGCAGAAAATCCTGATGATTGTGAGTGGGGACAACCATTTCAGGTTTTCCATCATTGTTAAGGTCCGATACAATAACATCATAGCCTCTGCCTATCGGGTTTTTAGATGTATAAAAATTGTCTATTGTAAATCTTTCCCAAGGTTCGTATATGTTACCTTGTGTCCCTGGATTTTTAAACCACAGCATGGAGTCTCCCCATATTCCTTCCTTAACTTTAAACGATGGGGGGTCCATATCGAAAATAAAATACTGCGATGCAACTACATCTTCATTTCCGTCTCCATCTACATCCATAAGGGTAAGATAAAATCCACCACCATCCCCTATTTCATGAGGGCCTGTAAAAGTACCATCTCCGTTGTTCTCAAACCATTCCATCCACATGAATCGTTCATTTTTTTTCCATTTTGAAAATAAAAGTTTGGTGGTGATAAAATCTTCAAGTCCATTGCCTGTGATGTCTGTAAACCAAATTCTGTGGTAGGCAGGATTTTTTAATTCCTCATCTTCTGTCTCGTCCTGATAAATTATCTTCAAATCCCAATTATCTTGCAGGGTAATCTCGTTTCTGAGGTTTTTAAAATAGAATATTCCGGAAGGGAATGCCTGGGAGAGTTTTCCATCCATTACCATAATATCATTCAGCCCGTCTCCGTCAACATCTCTGATAATTGTTTCATTAGGCCAGCCAAGTTCATCATAGATTACATGCATCTGCCAACTGTCAACATCTTCTCCATCCCAGGTAAAAATTGCAACACTTCCATCCTTTTTGTATTGATCATAACTTTCTCCGATACCTGAAGTACAGATGATTTCATTAATTCCATTCCCATTAATATCACCCGCCTGAAGAAATGCTGCCCCCTTATATCCGGGAACAACAGAATCACCTGGCCAATGTCCTGCAACTACATGACCTGTGAAATAATCATCTGCAATGCTCTGGTCTTCGGTAACTACAACTTCCGTGATATCATAATGCCTGTCACAGGAAAATCCGTAAAAAAGTGCTCCCAAAACAAGTAAAATGCCAGCTAACAAGTATTCCTTTTTTAATAAACTTATAGCCATACATTTCCTCCTTTAGAGAATACTGCTAAGGATTAGTTGCAATTTATAAAAATCATGCTCTTTTTAACAAGATAAACCTTATTGCTACTCCGGCTTGATAATAATCTTTCCCTTTAATTCCTGAATTCTACCTGTTTCTAAAGTTTCAAGCGCTTCTGTACCTGTTAGGGGATCGGCTTTGCGAGCCACATATTCGAACTCACCTTTTTCGACAAAACAGAGACTTGCCA
The DNA here is from genome assembly GCA_964566035.1 of uncultured Thermodesulfobacteriota bacterium. Taxonomy (GTDB): domain Bacteria; phylum Desulfobacterota; class WTBG01; order CAIYCZ01; family CAIRTM01; genus CAZMHH01. The sequence goes on along the minus strand of CAZMHH010000136.1, from coordinate 3,769 downwards.
CTGCCCCAAAAGGAATTCTGTTTGATATAAAAGAGCCTTCCTCATTTACTACAAAATGCACCGGACTTTTGCATGCAACTGTAACCTGCTTGCCCTGAAACTGGATTTCAACAGGATTTCTTGATTCATTTACCCATATAATTGTTGAACCTGGCTTAACTGTAACTGTATTAGGGATAAGAGTCCCCACAGTACCTCTGTAATTAATACGTACAATCCTGTGTATATTAATTGATTTATCCGGCTGAATCTTCTCCTCAGAAGACGGCGCCTCAGCAAACACACCGCCGACACATAAAAACAGAGAAATAAATACAATGTTTACAAGAACAAATGTCTTTTTCATGATTCTTTTTTCCCTCCTTTTTTGGTTAGGTCATTAATAAAATAAAAAATCATCTCTTCAATAATGCTAATCTGACAACATTCTGTTTGGAAAACCTGTCCGAACACAACCGTTGAAAATAACCTCCAGGGGTGTGGTTTTCATGGATTGAAGTTTTTTAAAAACATCCGGTCTTTCTTTTGACACATCAGGCATAATTTCTGCCATAGCAGCCCCTACAATCTTAGGCGTTTCATAAGGATCAAGTATGCTTCTCAGGGTTTTTGTTATTTTACTGAGCAGGTAGTCAATATCATCTGCTGTCAGACAATATGGCATTACCGCATTTCGTATCATGTCACGATGGTCAAGTTTGTTGATTATTTCATCGCGCCACCAGTCAAGATATAAGGAAACCCCTTTGCGTGATATGTCTCCGTCTGTCAAAGCAACCCTTACAGCATTTGCAGCTTTCCATCCGCAGATAACAGCTCCTGTCATTTCAGCCTCCTGACACCAGACCGCATCTGATATCAGCATAACCTGATCTTTATAAGGATCTCTAATATGCGAATACATGTTTCCCATAATAGAAAGAGCTCTTACTTTTTCAGCATTTTTAAACCATGATGAAAAGTATCCCTTTGTTGTAAAACGTTCAAACGCCCCCTGAACATCAGCTCCCGGATGTGTACAGCTTATAAAAGGGAAGTATGTTTCTCCGTCAGCCCTTGGTGTCATCCATATTCTCATGGGTGTTTTTTCACCGAGAAAAATCTGAAAAAGAGCATACTGTTCAGCTGGTTCTACTCCCCTCATTTCAAATCCATAACTTGTGCTTGTTCCATAATATTTACGTTCCATGTTTTTGCCAAGTGTTTTGGCAAGCCGGGAAGCTCTGCCGTCAGCCCCAATTACAAAAGTGCTCTTAAATTTAGCTCCCTCGCCTGTATACACAGTCACAACACCCTTACTTGTCTGGGTTCCTGTTACGTTATAACCGGGATACACATCAACCATATATTTTTCACACTCTGAAAGAAGACATTTAAGCAGAGCGCTTTTATCATAAGTAGCGCTCATTCTGCCCTTTTCTCCTATCCCCTCATTCTTTTCATAGTCGCCCAACTGTATTTTATTTCCCTTGTATGAATAAATTGACCATGAATAAAAGTTCTGATGTTTTCCTGTATATGGAATTGAAAAACCATAAACAGGAAAACACATCCGTTTATCTCTTGTGTTTATCGAAACCCTTTCACCAAGGTATCTTCCAGTAAGGGTTACGACCATCATGCTGCAGGCACGGTTTATATCTGATATAGTGTTTTTCCTGTCAAGCAGAGCAACCTTCAGACCATGTTCTCCTGCAGTCTTTGCAGCCATAAGCCCTGCCGGTCCTGCTCCGACCACAATTAAATCATAATGTACTGACATGAATATACTTCCTTTACTTATTTCAAAATCATCTTAAAACAAAAAGGATGTGAGTTTATCCATATACCCATCACCTTTTTCCATTTTTTGCTGAGTCCTAACTGCTGACAGTTTCCCTGCTGCCCGTTACAAGCTGAATTGTAAATTGCTTTCCGGTTTTTGCTTAACAGCTCATTAGCCATCAGTTTAACAGCTATTACGCCATTGCCTTAAAAAATTTACCGAATGTTTCTTTACCGTAAACCTCTAGCAGTATCCTGCCCATTCTATCTGTATTTTTCATCCCTGCATATTGCGACTGGATTCTTTTCTGCTGCGCTTGTTTAAACGCATCATCCACCTTTACTGCATCCTTATACATTGTCAGCCAGAGCTTGATTAACTCACCGGCAAGGTCAAACACGGTCTGCATCCTGGATATATCTGCCACCGCTGTGATAAACACCGGAGAGATATATGTCCTTACCCATGTCGTCATTTCAGAAAGCGGAACAATCTTTAGATCAGGATGACTGCAGAACTTTTTATATATTTTGTCAAACGGCTCAAGATATTTCATGGTAAAATCAAAATCCCTGACAAGATCAAACCCGAAAGTCATGTCTGTATCAAAATAATAAGTCCCGTCTTTCATGATAACAGAGTTTATTCCCCAAATTGGAAGTTTGTAACCAAGGTCAGGGGCTATCTGAAATATCTCTGCTCCAACCGAGGGTCTGTTCTCATGGTGGGGCACAGGAACACCCTGCCCCAGCTTAAAATCAACCAGGGAAACCCTGTTTATTTTTTCACCGCTGTATATTTTTATTCCGCCGCCTTCTTCCCCGCTTAAGAGTTTTACATTTTCAATATCTTCAAAACCCGAAACCCTTTCGAGTTTTATCTCTTCAGCAAGCATATCAAAACAAGTCTGTGGCAGTGACTTAACCGTCATATTCTCTCTCCTTAGCTAACCTGAAATGCAACAACTTTATCAAGCAGGTGTTAAGGTTCACCTTTCACCCGTTTTCCTTTTCTTTACTACCCACTACGAGCTACCAGCTACGCTGCTAACTAATATCTCCTCTGCAGATGCTGGATTGTAAACATGCTCTGGTCCATATCCTTCAGCCCCACACCCTTGTATTCATGAAAATGGTATGTACTGTGGGTCCGTTGAATATCAAGGGTTGTTTCTGAGGTGTGCATCTTTAATAATTCATCCTGCTCTGTTTTGATATCATTTTGACGATATTCATAACATTTCCAGTACCTTCCAAGATCATCGTATATCTCTGTCCAGACTATATCCCAGGATTCAGGGTCAACATACCATATGCGTTTGGAATATACATAGTTTTCATCTTTGTTGAAGACCTCTACTACATAAGTATTAAGTCTTGATCTTTTAATATTATCCGGGATTGACTGACCTACCTGACGTTGAATATCAGCGGGGTCAGACTCCCTTGCAACAAGCATATCCTTTCTGCCGGTTAGAGAATAGGTGTTTCTTTCAATATGTCCATCCCATCCATAGTAGTCATCATATATAATGTCAGATCCGTCAATAACATCTGTCCTCTGTGCAACTGCAATTCTTCGTATCCTCCTGAAAGGCGCATAATACATATAACCGTCATCATCCTTTGAAGGGTCAATATATCTTATATTAAAAAACCTTGAATCTTTGCTTTCTGCCGGCTCAAACAAGTGCATAAACATACCCCAGTGAATCCCTCTTTTATTGTCCGGAAGAGCAGGTTTAGGGTCAACAGCAACCCTTCCAATCCAGAACAGCTGCCACCTCTCTGTCAAGGTTCTTCTTTCAATTTTTGATCCCGGGGTAATTACCGGTCCCTTTGCCACATAATTTGTTGCATCCCCCCGTGTATTCTGGGTATAATTCCATGCCACTTCCAGGCCTGTCTTTGGCTCAGGAAATGGTACCCCTGCGATCTCGGCTTGGTTTTCTATTAATCCTTCCGAATCAACTTTCAAATTAGGAGAATATTTCTCTGTTGCCTC
>CAZMHH010000135.1:0-6221 GCA_964566035.1 uncultured Thermodesulfobacteriota bacterium | reverse complement strand
CTTCAAGAAGAATTTTAATGCTCAGTTTTTGTGTAGCTCCGTATCCAAAGAAAACCGTGACCAGAGCAATAGCTATTATTATTAGAAACCTGAATTTGATAAATACCGACCCAAGATTTGAAGATTTCTGTTTCTTTTCAATTGATGACATGGGCTCCTTTTTCCTTTCTTCAGTAAGTAATGGTTCAGGGGTTCAGGACAATATCATAGGGTTTTGGAGGATAGTTAATCATATCCCACTCATGTCCGCCTGAAGGACTTCTGAGTATTATACCGTTTTCTCCTACAGCAATTGCTTCCTGTACTGTTCTTGATATAAATTTAACCCTGTATATCCAGTTGTAGTCAATATTGTGTCTCATCTCAACAGCAGGCATCCAGTTTTGGAGTGCAGGGTTTCTCATGTATGCGTAAACACAGATTACTCCCTGTCCCACTGCTACAGCATCCTGGTTTGTAATAACCGGTCCCCATCTGCGAAAGGCTACTCCGTAGTAGTTAGTGTTTCTTGACGGCCTCTCTCTTGTCCATGTGTTTCCACCGTCAGTGGTTCTGAGTATTGTGTTGCCGGTACCTACTGCAAAGCCAATATCCTCCGAAAAGAAATCAAGATCCATCAGGACTGTTCCGACTCCGCTGTTCTGCTTTTTCCATGTTTCTCCTCCGTCAGTGGTGTGAAGTATGAGCCCTGCCTCACCTACAGTCCAGCCCTTTTGAGGGTTTATGAAATAGATGCTGTTAAGTGTGTATACCTCTTCTTCAATTCCAAAATCATCATCAAGAATTTCATCATCCCCGATAGTTGTAAAGTCAATTGGCTCCGGTTCTCCTCCATGCACAGGCATCCATGTCCTCCCACTGTCTTTTGTGTGAAGGATATACTCAAACTCTCCAACAATCCAGCCTTCTGTAGGGCTTACAAACTGTATATCACTTAGTTTACAGCTAAGTCCTGTTAAAATCATTTTCCATGTCTGTCCTCCGTCTGTTGTGTGGATAAGAGTACCTGCTGTTCCAACAGCGAAGGCTTCTTGTGTTGTCAGAGCAAAGATGGAATTGAGGTGCTCCTGTAAACCGCTTCTCTGATACTTCCATGTCAGACCTCCGTCGGTGGATTTTAAGATGGTTCCATACTGTCCTACTGCCCAGCCTGTTTTATCATCTGCAAATGAAAGTCCGTAGAGGTGATCTCTGAGTCTCCATTCTTGTTTCTTTTCCGCTCCAACCCTGCCGGTGGTTGCCTCCATCCACCAGTATCCTATGGCTATAAGAACTGCCATAACTAAAATGATTAAAAAAACTCTCATCTTGAAACCCATATAACTGCTCCTTTCAAAAGGAAGATTTTTATTCGGAAATAAATGTTTAATTTATTGCTTTACTAAAGTTTGTTTAAATGGTAAACAGAAAGAATACCTTATGTTTCGTTTTTATGGTCAGTTAACAGTTTATTTGATTTAGGTATAATGTAAATAAGGTAAATACCGTATTTTTTATTGTTTTATTATTTTATTATTTATAACATATTTATAAGTTTTAGAATATATTGCAACAATAAATAAAAAAGTGGAGCAGGTGCAGTGACTTTAAAAAAAAGAATTCTCCTTGTTGACGATCATACAATACTAAGGCATGGTCTAAGGCTTCTGATATCGTCACATGGGGAATTTGAAATTGCCGGTGAGGCAGGAAATGGTTTTGAGGCTGTAAAAATGGCTTTACATTTGCAACCTGACCTTGTTCTGCTTGATTTGAGTATGCCTGTTATGAACGGGCTTGATGTTATAAAAGAGATTAAAACCAATCGCCCCGGTATAAAGATACTTATACTTACAGTTCATGATAACCAGGAGTTTATTATGGCAGCGCTTAATGCAGGGGCAGATGGATATGTTTTAAAAGATACAGGACAGGATGAGCTGATTATGGCAATAAAGGATGTTATGCAAGGAAGAGGTTTTATAGCTCCGGGTATTTCAGAAAAAATAACCAGAAGAGATGTAAATGGAGCGGAAAAAAATATTCAAGGAACTATTTTTGAAACACTTACAAACCGGGAAAGACAGATAACAAAACTTATTGCCGAAGGATATAAGACGAAACAGATAGCAAACCTGCTGTGCATAAGTGTTAAAACGGCTGACAAGCACCGAGAAAACATAATGAAAAAACTTGATGTTCACGGTGTCTCAGCGCTTACCTCCTATGCAATAGAGCAGGGTATTGTTGAAGTAAGCACTATTCCTTCTGAATAGCCCAAAATGCCCGTACTGTTGTACCTTTTCCTTTTTCTGATTTTATTGAGAACTCCCCTCCTGTAATTTCAGTCCGTTCCCTCATGGTTATAAGACCCATTGCGGAACTTAAATCTTTATCCGATGTAATATCTTTGTAATCAAATCCGATGCCATTGTCTGTGACCGAGACCTCTATTCTATTGCCATTTTTTTTGACAAGTACTGTGGCATTGTATGCTTTGCTGTGTTTTGCAATGTTGGTCAAACACTCCTGAATTATTCGATATATGACTATTTTAAGTGTAGAGGGAATGTCTTTTTCTTCAATCTCTGTTGTGGTTGTCACATATATGTGTGGATAAATTTTCTGATATTCCCTGCAGAACCAGGAGGTTGTTGCAAGTACCCCCAACTGGTCTATCATGGCAGGTCTAAGTGATACAGACATTTTTCTTGCCTCAGCGATAGTATCCTGTGTCAGTACTATGAGACTTTCCAGATAATCTATTCCATCTTTTATTCTGTTTTTTCTGAGCTGGTTCAAAATATTTTCAGCGCTGAATTTTATTGCGGTCAGCGCCTGTCCTATCTCATCATGGAGTTCATGGGTCAGTTTTTTCCTGATGTCCTCTTCATCGTTTATAAGCTGTCCTGAAAGCATTTTAAGCTGGAGTTTTGATTTTGCCAAAGCTTTCTGACTGATTGAAATGAATATAATTGTAATTAAAACAACAATTATGGATGAGCTAAAAGCAATAAATCTTTTATGCTTAAGTCTCTTGTTGATTGATAAATCAATCATTTCAACTGTCTCTTCCAAAACATTAACAAAATACTGATTAAGCGAAGAAACCATGTATTCAATGTCATAGGTCAGATCAAAAAGAATCATATACTGAAAACTATGTCCGCTTTTTCCTATTTGATAAAGCAGTTCGTGAAGGAGACTTCTGTATACAAAAATCTCGGTTTGGCTTTTTTCGTGGAAGTAGGCATTGAATTGATACATAACATTCTCAATTCTTGGTTTTATAACACTCCAGAGCCTATCCGTTTCAGTAATTTTTGCCTTAAACTCAGGATTTTCTGAACACATTTTCTGAATTATCTCTGAGCTGATAAAACCGTTGATTTTATTATCAAAATTTTTGATTGTACCCCCCCAGTGTTCAAGTGCTGATGGGAGGTCATCTGCGATAATCAGGTTTTTTGTTGAACTCTGAAGTATTTCCCATGAGTTTAAAATCCCTAAGGCATTCGCATTCTCATCCAAGAGTTTTTTTGTCTCCACTGTGTAGAGCTGAAAAAACAGTATTATGCTTGAAAACCCAAGTATTATTACAACGATAACAAAAGCAGGATAAGATAATAATTTCGTGAAATTATTCATTAAATTATTTTACCTCATAATAAAAATCAGTGTGCTTTTGTTGAAAGATGTTTCAGGTTGAAAAGATCTTCGCTTAAATTTGGAAGGTTCAGCATTATATGATGAACAAGTATAGACATGTGTCTGTTTATAATGTCACAAACCCATGGATTCCAGTAGTCAAGCTCTCCGTTCTCAGGGTTCCAGCGCCAAGCCCAGTCCCACAGTTTCCAGATCTTTCCCCTGCGGTTGTAAATCATCTGCTGCTGCAGGGCAAAGGTCTCTTTGTCAACATACCAGACTCTTGAGCCGTATATATAGTCCTGCTCAAGGTAACTTATTCTGACAACCCAGACCGGTCTTCTCTCCCACCAGTATCTTTGTCTAAGTGCACCGTCTTTTTCAATGTAGCGTATGGGTTTTGGATTGAAAGACGGGCATAAGACAACCTCTTCTCCTAAAAGTTCATAGTGTGCAGAATGAGCAGAGACTTTGCTCCAGTAGCCTTTCCAGTCCTCCCATGTCAGGTCAGAGCTCACCAAAGGGTCCTGTGTGTTGCTTCCTGCCAGTCTGCGAATTCTTTTCATTGAAGGGATATAGGCAAGAAACGAGTCCTCAGCCAAGGGCTCCTTATATCTTGTCCTGACCGCCGCATATCCTTTCAGGTCATAAGGGTACATTGTCAGAATTGAGCCTTTTTCATATATGTCTTCAAAGCCCGGAATTTCGGGAAAGGGCGGTACTTTAATTCTTCCAACATAGTTTTGCCAGTGCAGTTGGATTTTTTCAACCCTTTCCCTCCTGCCTGATTTGCCATGTAATCCAATTGACATAGGCATGGAGTTGAGATTGTCTGCCATGACAGTAATCCTGTCGTAGTTGTGCACAATCTCAATGGCGGTGGTTGGAAAAGGAAAGGGGATGCCGGCAATCCAGCCTTTAAGTATTCCCTGTTCATCAAGTTTGCAGTTATCCGAATATTTTTTTGTAGCCTCTAAAAATCCTTTGTCATTCCATGCATGGGTTGTAGGTACTATCACCATCTCAAGGGGTGTAAAATTGTAATCTGCAAAAATACCTGTTCCGGTAATACGGTCAACTTCCCAGTCAAAACCAAAGGGGAAAAGCTCTCTCAGTTCTTTTTCATACTGTTTCACATTTTCAGGGGTTATAACAAGTCCCGGTTTTATGTTTGGAGCCTTTTTGTCTTCAGAGACAATGTCAACGGCATTATACCCCAGGAATTCTTCCCATTGCCGGCCAAGATGTATTGCAGATGGGGAGCTAAGTTTTTCAGCCCATCTAATAAAATCAGGATTCCTTGTCTGAAATGCAAAATCCCTCCACTGTTGAACCCATATGGGATATGTTTCGGTCTGTGTCTGTGCATTCAGGGGTGAGGTAAAAAACGACAGAAAGAATGAAAGAGATAAAATAAAGGTTTTTTTCATTTTAATATCCTTGATTTATAACGACAAAGCCTTTATATCAAAGTACTAAAAAGTTTTCGGATGTTACCTCAAAGGATGCGGGCATTGGTATCATGGGCTACTAAAAAAAGTAGATTTTTACCCTCTGCCTTCAAAATAATCCTTGGTTTAGAGGTTTTTTGCTTTTTACTGAACCGTCTTTCTTGAGTTATAACCTCAGTCTATAAGTGACCAGGTCTTTTCCTGCAAGACACATAACCGGTTATACAGCCGGTTATAGTCAGTCTTCCAGCCATTATTTTCAAGGGCTTTTTTTATTGCCTTGCAATTGACTTTTATACATGGAAATGATCTCATGTTGCCGGGAAGAACGCAGCCCTCTGTTCCTAAAAAAACACAGCCGTCTTTTTTTTTGTTTCCGTTAATAAATTCAACAGGGTTTTTATAGAGCATTCTGTAAAGATAGTAGTCATTTTTTGTAAACCAGCCCTCAACAGGCATAATAAGGCAGCATGGATTTTCACACTTACTGCATACAAAAGGTGTTACCTCATCAAGATAAGACCTCATCTTTTGCTGTATATTTAAAACCTTTTCTGCCATATTCCTGAGTATAGGAACCATATCCTTATTATCTTCTAAATATTTTATGAAACCCTGCTCTAAGATCTCTATTCCCATATTATCATAACCCCTGAGTCAGCTACCAATAGTCCAAAAGCCTTTCGTGATCCTAATTGTAGTTAAATAAGCAGTTATCAGCTATCAGGATACAAAATTTCGTAGTCCTAATAGTCTTTAACAATCAAGGCGCTTTCTTTCAACAATCAATTAAGATAGACCCGTAAAAAGTCAATTTTTTCTTAAAATGCTAAAAGAGACTGCGGGGTGATAGTTGTAACGTACTGTAATTGCTTTCTAATCACCCTCAACCCGTTTTAGCTGTTAAGCTGTTGGCTATTGAGCTATTAAGCAAAACCTTTTTTGTTTTTCCTCTTATCAGCCATAAGCTTATTAGCTTATCAGCTCTTTTCAGGGAGAGGGAGCTTTTTAGACTTTTTACTGCTCCATCAATTAAAAAAACCTGTAATAGAATACCGGATTAAAATAAGATGAACTGGTAAAAAGTACACATCTGTCATCTCGAACGAAGTGAGAGATCTCATAACACACTGAAACAACGAG
>CAZMHH010000134.1:0-6248 GCA_964566035.1 uncultured Thermodesulfobacteriota bacterium | reverse complement strand
CTACATGCCGTCGACTGGAAAAAAACAGGGTTTCCGTTCGGACACTAATTAGCAGGCTTGCCGAGAAACTGGGGATGAGAACAGCGATCCTTCCCCAGCCAAACTGGCGGGACGACTTAAGGGATTTTAGGAAACTTGGCAAACCCCGTCTTTTTTTCGGTGTTTCATCCGGATGTATGGACTCCATGGTCTGCCATTATACAGCATTAAAAAGACGCAGGTCTGATGATGCATATACGCCGGGCGGAAGGGCTGGCTTCAGACCTGACTATGCCACAACTGTATATACAAGGATATTGAAAAAAATTTTTCCCGACACGCCTGTTATTATCGGGGGAATTGAGGCGTCGCTTCGTCGTTTTACCCATTATGATTACTGGCAGGATACCTTAAAACCATCCGTGCTGGTTGAGAGCGGAGCTGATATGCTTTTATATGGAATGGCAGAGTTGTCTTTAATAAAAATTGTAGAACTGCTTGACAAGGGAGTACCTTTTCATAGTCTGCATAATATTTTACAGACTGCTTACGTCAGACCTGCAAACCAAAAAACAGAACCACTTAAAGGTTGTAAACAGACAGAACTCCCCTCTTATGAGGATTGTGTATCTGATAAAAATGTCTTTGCCGGCTCATTCCTGAGAATTGAAAAGAATTGTAACAGCATTAAGGGCGAAAGGCTTATCCAGCGAGCAGGTGATCTTAATGTTATTGTTAATCCTGCCTTTACTACGATTGATGAGAAGAAAGTCGATTTTTTATATGACCTTCCATTTATGCGTCTTCCCCATCCTGAATACAAAAAAAAGCCCCGTATTCCTGCTTATGAAATGATAAAGGATTCAGTTACAATTCACAGGGGGTGTTTTGGCGGATGCAGTTTCTGCGCTGTTTCGGCGCATCAGGGTAAATTTGTTGCCAGCCGTTCAGAAAGATCAATTTTAAGCGAGGTTAAGAAAATTGCCGCAGGCCGTGACTTTAAGGGGCATATTACAGATCTTGGCGGACCCTCTGCAAATATGTACAGAATGTCCGGGATTGATAAAAATATGTGCGCTCTTTGCAGCAGGCCCTCATGTGTTTTTCCTGAAATATGCAGAAACTTAAACTTTGATCACAACCCCCTTATAAGACTTTATGAAAATGCGCTTAAAATTGATAATGTTAAAAAAATTACAATCGGAAGCGGTATAAGACATGATATGATTACAGGCAGATCTGAAGAAGAGAATAAAAAATACGGGCTGGACAGATATTTTAGCAAGCTTCTCAAAAAACATGTTTCAGGCAGATTAAAGGTTGCTCCTGAACATTCATCTGATAAGGTCCTGGCATTGATGAGAAAACCTTCATTTACATATTATAAGGCATTTCATAAAAAATTCTGCAGTATATGCAGTAGTGAAAACATGCCCTTACAGCTTATTGCATATTTTATTTCAGGACATCCCGGGTGCACGGAAAAGGATATGGAGCAGCTCTCATTTATTACAGAAAAAATGGGTATTCAGCATGAACAGGTGCAGGAGTTTACCCCAACTCCAATGACACTATCCTCTGTGATGTATTATACAGGTATTAATCCATACACCGGAAAGTCTGTCTATTCAGCGCGCTCATCGGGGGAGAAAAGAAGACAGAAGGATTATTTTTTTAAAAGACAGGTAAATAAGATGACTGGCTAATATGTTGAAATAGAATTATATCTTTATTAAGATAAGCCTCCTTATTTGTCACAGGGGAAGCAGTATCCTCTTGACAGGAAAGCCTTAATGGGTGCTCTCTATCCTCAAAGTCTTGCAGATTTCATATTCCATTGCTTCTATACTGCAAGCCACACTACTAATTCCGCTTATCAGCCATAATCTTAACAGCTATTTTAATCCATGAGACAGCGGACTGAATACCCGTCATCCATAAGCGCTGTTGGCTATTGAGCTATTAAGCAAAATCTTTTTTCTGAATTTGCCATCAGCCTTTTTAGACTGTGTCGTAATAGCCAAATCCCAAGTGCTTGATTTTGCTTGCAAAGAGATTTCTCGCTATCTCTCGAAATGACATAAAATTCGCTTACGACACAGTCTGTTTTCAGGGAGAGGGAGTTTTGTGGACTTTTTACGGATCCATCAACAGTTATTTAACCCGCCAGCTTGCGGAGTAAACATTGGCTGAATCATTTCTGATTCTGCCGCAGAGTGTCATTTCAATACTCTCTGCGAGTTCTACAGCTTCAATACTCGGGGCGGCAGGTGAAATATAAATGGGAATTTGTACTCCCGCAACTTTTGAAACCATTTCAAGGGAAAAGCGGCCTGAGCATAACAGAATAAGATTACCAAAATCCATTTTGTTTATAAAGCCACAGCCCAGTGCCTTATCCACAGCATTATGCCTGCCAACATCTTCGAAATGGCATAGAATATCAAAACCGTCAGAGAGTGCTGCGGAATGCACAAAACGGCTCTCATGATACAATCCTGCAAAGTTGTTAAACCTGTTTCCAAGTTCAATCAAAAGTTCTGAAGAGACAGTCTTCCTGGACGGTATTAAAAAGCCATTTCTAACCTTTTCCTGAATTATATCAATAACCCCTGTTTTACTTCCTCCTGATGCAAGCCGAATATGAGCATTAAGATCTGTGATACGTTTAACGGGAATATCGGCAATAACATTGATAACGCCTGAGCCCATGTCCGTTTCTACCCTGTTAAGCTCGGAACGTTTCAAAAGCAGTCCCTCACACAACATGAAACCTACAGCCATCTGTTCTAAACTGTTCGGCATGCACTGGGTGCGGATAAGGGGTTTGTCGTTTAACTGAATCTCTATAGAAGCTTCATGGATCATTGTGAAGGAGCAAGAAACTGTTTTATCCTTTGTGATATGCAGGCAGGAACCTTTTTTTGCACAAACAGGATCAAAATCTGTCTCATTCATTACTCTTTTTGCCTTCAAATATGAGCCCGTATGTTGTGTCCCGGGCTGAATTACATATTTATATCCAATAGACTTTACAGCTTGATTAAAAAGTATTTTACCACAGAAAATGAAATAAACAATGAATTACTCTACAAAGAGAATGATAATTTCTGAGTATGATGGATGCGTAAATGAGTAATGAAAGCAGTTTTTGTCATTTCGACCGAAGTGATACATCGTGCTTTTTCAGAATCTTATAAAATTCTTCCCGCGCTTTGCGGGATTTGAGGTGGTAATGCAGTAATTTTTTCGGATTAGCATGTATAAAAATAAAATGTTTATTGACACAGCTCGGTTATAAGATTATATTTATTAGTATAAAGCAAATATATTTATTAATTTTAGATATAAAAACGAAAGATGATATGAAGCAGATAAAAGTACTTTTTGTATCTTTTGCAGCTGTATGTATTATGTTTTTGGGTTGTGACGAACATACAACTGTTGAAGATTTGAGCAGTAATTTTGACAGTATTGCAAATACAGGCACGGTTACCGATATTGATGGCAATACCTATCAGACTGTGAAAATAGGTAGCCTGTTGTGGATTTCCGAAAACCTTAAGACAACCAGATACCGTAATGGTGATCCTATCATCTCAGGGTTAAGAGAGTTTGATGTTGAGAATACAGATTCCGGAGCCTGCACAGTTTTCCCGCATTCCGAAGTTGAAGGAATAAATTCCGATGCAGAAATGGCAGATGCATACGGAATGCTGTATAACTGGTATGCGGTCAATGATGATAGGGGGTTGTGTCCTGCAGGGTGGGAAGTACCATCAGACAGGCAGTGGAAAGAACTTGAAAATTATCTTGAGGGGTGGGGGGTTGCAGGTGGCAAAATGAAATCAACAAGAACATCACCGGAACCCCATCCCAGATGGCAAAGCCCAAATACTGGCGCGAGCAACACCAGCAATTTTTCTGCACTTCCTGGAGGCAACAGGCTAAGCGATGGATTTGCTGATAAGATTGGCAAACAGGGACAGTGGTGGTCATCGACCGGTTTTGATGAGCGGTCGGCATTGGGCAGGGTGATCTATTTCAATAATGCATTTCTTGGGGCAAAAGACTATCCCAAAAATATGGGTTTATCAATACGCTGTGTAAAGACGGTTATTGAACAGGAACTGGGCAGGTAAATAACCAATACCAGTCAGCCTTACGGTTAATCGTTATAATATCCAGCTTTGTAGAGTTTCTCATCATCTTTTAGCTGATACTTTAATAGGATAATACATACTATTATTATAAACCAGATAAACAGCAGCCCGTAAATCCGTTCTTTTGTAATGGTTCTTGACTCTTCAACTTCCTCAAGTGATACTATATCTCTTGTTTCTTCCTCTCCCTCAACTTTAATCTCTTCGGTATTGAGTATTATAACCCCTTCTTTTCCCTCAGAGAAAGCATGCCGGGGCAGCGCCGGAAAACATGTAAGAAATATGAAAAGAACAATAAGAACAATATTTTTTGTATGGATATTCATTTTTAATACCATTCATTGAATTGGAATAGATTATTTATTTAATAATGGTCACTTTTGCTGTTGTTAAGCTTTTCCAAACATCTCTATTTCAAATTGCGCACCTGACTGTTTTTTGTTTAAGATAAATACCCAATAATGGTCAGAACCGTAAACATGACAACGCAAATAATGCCGATAGCTGTAAAAACAGGGCTTAACTGATTTCTCTGTGAGTTGCGGTCGATAAAAGGTGCTATAACGACAAGTCCGGCGGCAAGGGATGTGCCTACAATTCCAACCACCTGTCCCTCAATCCCTGCAACATAGGTTGGAATCCATTTAAGTATCTGATATACCCAGAGAAAGAACCAGTCCGGCTTTACCCCTGCAGGAGCAGGTTTTAAATAGTCTATCTCCTCTCCCAGCTCAGATGGCAACAGTACCGCAAGTGTTAAGACAAACCCTAAAAGAATAAGGCAGTTGATAATGTCATGCCATACCAGGTGAGGAAACATTGGTTTGCTAGGTATTGTCCGTTTTTCTTTTGAGGCTTTTATTTCTACAGACGGGGGAACACTCATGCCATGTAACTGAACAAGCAGAATATGGATGCCGAGAATGGCGATTAGACACAAGGGCAGTATGCCCACGTGAAGAGCAAAAAAACGGTTTAACGTGTGAGCTCCGATGGTTTCTCCGCCCCTTAAAAATTCCATCATGTAATTGCCTACAACCGGTATGGCGACCGGCATCTCTGTTCCGACTGAAAGCGCAAAAAATGCCCTTTCATCAAAAGGCAGTGTATATCCTGTGTAACCGAGGAAAAGCACCACGCCCAGTAACGCAATTCCGGTAAGCCACGTAATTTCCCTTGGGCGTCTGTAGGCTTTAACAAGGAAAGTTGAAAAGAAATGAACAAAGGCAACCACAATCATCAGGTTGCTTGCCCAGTGGTGAACCGACCGTATAAGCCATCCGTAGGGCACATTTACCATAAGTTCTGCTATGCTCTGGTGAGCGGTCTCAGCCGCTGGTTTATAATAGAAAAGAAGCAGGGGACCGGTTATTGCCTGTATAAGACAGAGAAATAACAGCATACCGCCCATGTAATACCACAAAGAGTGACGGTGCATTGGAACAAGCTTTTTCTTTGCAAGGGATACAGCATAATCAATGCCAAGTCTCTGATAAATTTCTTTTTTAAGATCAAGCATTTGCTTTATCTTCCTTCATTTTGGTATTTGCCACAGTTGATTTTTTATCGCCAAAACTCAGCACAAAGACATCTTCTTTCTCTTCAATTGAGAAAACAGGCAAAGGAGACGGAGGTGGTCCGGCGATGTTTATGCCGAGATCATTGAAATATCCATCATGACAGGCACAGTGGAATTTCTTTGATTCAGGCTGATACTCGACATTGCAGTCAAGATGAGTACATTTTGCATCAAAAGCCCGTAACTCGCCATCTTCTGTTTTAAGCAGTATTCCAGACATGTGACCATATTTGAAGTACGCGGCAGAGTTTGATTTCATGCTTAGTATTTCAGTTTTTGCAATTCTGACACCAGGCGGAAGGGGCATTTTCTTTTTGTGAAAAAGAAATTTCACAACAGGATAAAAAACTGAAGCGGATAAAAAACCGAGGGCTCCGTATATTAATCCTGTTAAAAACCATCTGCGTGAAAGAAGGGATTCTTTTAATTTCATATCATTCTCAAGTTTCTTTAATTAAGCTTTATTTGTCCGGCGGATCGGCTCTCTTTGAGCTGCCCTGCAAATTTATTAATTATGGTATTTGCCT
>CAZMHH010000133.1:0-6395 GCA_964566035.1 uncultured Thermodesulfobacteriota bacterium | reverse complement strand
AAGTTTTTACAGGGGGTTAGTTTTGTTTCGCTGTACAAAAAAGTCAGTTGATCCACTTAATATAACAGCAGTCATAAAGCACAGGCGGGTAATGATACACTGCGAAATCAAAAACAATTTTACTGATTTGTAATTTACAGCTTAATATTCTTACACATTTCATCTGGTTTGAGATCAAAAAATCTATCTTTCAATCCTATCCTAATAGTTTGATCTCTATCCTGAGAGGCTGAAATTTTTAACTCTTTATGGCTAAACGATAAATCGAGCCAGCAATAACCATAGCGCACTCGGAATTGTAAAGCCTCAACCTCTTTGGGCAACTCCGGATTAAGCCTTATAATCCCATCGCTGAATGAAAGACCGGTAAAACACTGCTGAACCAGATCAACGGTGCCTGCCATAGCTCCAAGATGAATCCCTTCTTTTGTTGTTCCTCCCTGTATGTCACTGATATCGCTTTCAAGCGCTTCACAGAACAACTGCCATGATTGTTCACGATTTGAGCGTGCCAGAACCCAAGAATGTACAACCCTGCTCAGGGTTGATCCGTGATCAGTACGGTTAAGATAATACTTCACCATCTCCGGTATTTTTTCGCGATCCAGTTCATAACCGAGTTGGTTAAATAATGTTTCAAGTGTATCAGCAGAAAACAGATAGAACAACATCAGCACATCCGCCTGTTTGGATAGCTTGTATTTGTTCGGGGTATCACCTTCTGCCTTGAGTATTCGGTCCAGCCTATGAAGCTCACCATACTTATCTTTATACGCATCCCAATCCAGTTCCTTTAGATTTTCATAACCTTCAAACTGGGCAGGGATTCCATCTTTGTCAAATACAATGCGCATCTTTTTTGAAATATTCTCCCAGCGGGATATTTCATCCTCTGCAAGGTTGAGCTTCTCTTTTACTGCATTCCTTGAATCAGGATCAAGCAAGCTAAGCGCTTCTATTGCCCTGCATATACACCAGACTGCCATAACATTTGTGTAAGTATTGTTATCTACACCATGTGCATCCCGGTCAGGATAAGCCTCATGATATTCATCAGGACCAATAACACCTTTAATTTCATATCTGTCGAGTTCTTTGTTATATGTTGTTAGAGAATCCCATAAACGTGCGATCTCGACAAGAATCTCAGCGCCTGCAAAACAAAGAAATTCAAAATCATGAGTGACCTGATAATAATTCCAGATATTGTAGGCAATCGCAGCGTTAACATGGCGCTGAAGGCGGGTATGGTCAGGGTCCCACTTGCCAGATTTTGGATTTAGATGCACGACCTGAGTTTCTTCACGTCCATTACTTCCGCTTTGCCAGGGGAACAATGCTCCCCTCAGATTTTCACTGCGGGCAGCTCTGCGCGCAGCGCCCAGTCTGCGATAACGGTACATCAGCAATGAACGTGTAATTTCTGGTAACCTGTAATTAAAAAACGGCCAGATAAACAGTTCATCCCAAAAAATATGTCCTCTATAGGCTTCACCGTGTAATCCCCGTGCAGGAATGCCAAAATCCAGATCAATGGTGTTCATGGAAGTTGTTTGTAATATATGAAAAATATGCAGCCGGAGAATAAGCTGCATTCTTCCTCCATCGTTATTATTGAGCTTAATATCGGAACGATCCCAGTAATAATCCCACTGTTTTTTATGGGATTCCAGTAACTCGTCAAAAGTTTCTGCTTCCCGTATTGTCCTGCATGCTTCATGACCGGTTTCGGTAATCGTCATATCTTTTGATGTATAGAGCGCAACAACCTTTTCTACGGTTAATTCAGTTCCTTCCTGTACGTCACAATCAATACGATGTCCTACAAAACCACTCTCTTTAAATAATTCACGATGGGCTTCAACCCGGGTTTTGCCGTTATAAATAAGTGTTCGAGCTGCCTGTGCCATCCGGATTTTAGACTGTTTTGTCTCAACCATTAACCAGACGCCTTCATCATCAACAGACCCGCCCTCAAGTGCAACTAAATGGTCTCCTCGCAGACTTTTATAACGCTCGACTCCTTGATTTGTTACAGTACCGTCAATAGCCGATCTAATCTGAATTTTACCAGACCAGTTATCAGGACGGATGATCATCTTGATTGCAGCGATATGTTTTTCAAGCATATGCACAAACCGTTTTGTGATAAGTGTTGTAATTCTTCCATCCATATCCTTGAAACTAACCTCACGTTCGAGCAATCCCTCACGAAGATGCAGTTCCTGGCGATAGGATTGTATTTCAACCTCCAGCAAATCAAACCATTGACCATGCTCATGACGAAAGTTAAGCGGAAGCCAGTTCGGAAAATTCACTAAGTCTTCATTCTCAATCATACGACCTGATATTTCTGTTTTCATCCTGTTAAATCCACCGGCAACATAGGTTCCCGGATAATGAATATCATCTGCCTTTGCTTCTTCACAGGCACCACGGGTGGCAAAATAACCGTTACCGAGCGTGCATAAAGCTTCTCTAAGAGCCTGTTCTTCGGAACTGAAATAATCGTATCTTAATGTCCACATAAAACACTTCTCCTGATCTATATTATCATGGTTAATCGTTTTAAAAATCCGCGTACTGCATCTGTATCGGAAAGCATATAATGAGCGTCGGTTTTTTTCTGTTCAGTTGCCACAACTATTGCGATCCCGTCCTGCTTTATTTCACGGAACGCATTCTCATCGGTAAGGTCATCACCGATATAAAGAGGAACAACTTTATCATCTTCAAACCCCAATGCATATATAAGCCAGCGCAGGGCTTTTCCTTTATGCCAGTCAATTGCCGGTTGTATTTCAATTACTTTCTTCCCACCGCTTTTTTGCAAGGAGTGATGTTCATTCAGTACAGTATCGACTCTCTTTTTCACATTTTCAACATCCTGATCAGAGACCCTCCGGTAATGGGTAGCAACAGAGAACTTCTTTCGTTCAACCTGCGCACCTTCAATATCTTGAAGGGATTCTTCAAGTTCAGCCTGAACCCTATCAAGTATCTCAATAAATTGCTCCCCTTCATCGTGTGCTTTTTCAAACCCCTCCGGTCCTTTGATATCAAAACCGTGACTGCCTGCATAATAGATATTATCCAACCGTACTCGCTCCTGCACATCCAATCTATCCCTGCCACTTACAATTGCAACGGTACTTTTTTTACTTAAATCTTTTAACACATCCCTCATCTCACTCTCCAGAATTGCATCTTCCGGACGCTCCACAATTGGCGTTAAAGTACCGTCATAATCAAGAAAAACAACAATTTTTTTACCATCTATTTTTTTTATAATATCCTCAAAGGCATGCACTGCAGATGACAACCACGATTGCGGCACATCATTTTCAATCTGCACCTGCGCAAGATCTTTTACAACTACATCAGCTCCTTTATCCAGAAGCTTATCGGAAATACCAGTACGATCAACTCCGATGACAAGGCCGAAATGACCTCTGCTTCCGGCACGTACACCGGATATTGCATCTTCTACTACTACCGAACGCTGCACTGCTACACCTAATTGATCGACCGCAGAAATAAACACATCAGGATGAGGCTTTCCATTAAGACCCATCTCAACTGCATCGACCCCATCAACTTTCACCTCAAAAAGATGAAGCAAACCGGCACGTTTCAGTATCGGTTCACAATTTTTACTTGACGAGATGATTCCTGTTTTCATTTTCTTGGATATAGCCTCTTCAATCAGTCTAACAGTAGAATCAAAGATTATAACCCCTTCTTCTTCAAGCCTTTCGTTAAATGCAATGCTCTTTTTATTTCCAAGTCCACATATTGTTTCTTTTTCGGGCGGGTCCGAGGGGTCACCGTATTGCTTTTTAATTCCACGCGAATCAAGAAAATCCTTTACTCCTTTGTATCGCGGTTTGCCGTCCACATAGTTTAAATAATCCTTTTCTTTATCGAAAGGGACAAATTGAGTTCCGGTCTTATCCGCTTCTTTTTTTAGTACTTCGTCAAACAGTTGCTTCCATGCAGAGGCATGTACTCCTGCCGTATCGGTCACGACACCGTCCAGATCAAATACTATGGCATCATACTCTGATGTCTGAATAGTTATACTTACACTATGTGTGTTCATGATTACTCCAGGATATCAATTAAATGGTATTAATGTTAAAAAAACTGGTTGACACAATTAGATTGTTGTTTGATAAATTCACCCGTACTATTCAATATATGGCTTATAAAACCTCTAAAAAAGAGCTTTGGCAATTTTTTCGCTCAGTTCATCATTGCAGAGTTCAGGCAGATCAGAGAGTATCTTCGGAGCCATTTTGGCAAACATTGCGCAAAACATCCTTTTTCTCTGAATTCCTTCTTCTACAACGTCAGGGCTTTTCAAAACGGCAAACCCATTGTGATTATTTACAAACATCAAATAAAGGTCAGCATATTTCGAAAACCAGTTACGGGCTGTGTCTATATGTTGCGGTGCTATATGGGCTGTCATCAGACCGCCTGAAGAAAACTGCTCAAGACCTGGAAGCGTTGTATGAGGATAGAGACCATCCAAAGGCTCCAAACCCAGTCTCAGGCTTTTTACCGGTTCACAGAAATCAATTTTATACTTTTCATTGTTTGACAAGGGCACAATGTCCGCCCTGCATTGTATATACTTATCAAAATGAAGAGATCCCTCCATTGTAAACATAGGAAGCGGGTATTTATCATTGGGAATAAATGTGGCAACTGTAAATTCACCCAAATCAAGCTGGTCGCTGTTATCCCTGTTTTTTATCATCCCGTTTTCAAGTATCATGAAGCTTATCTTATCAAAAGGAGTATCCCTGTCTCCTGAAACAAAAACCTGAAGAAAAAGTTTCTGATCCTCAAATACAGCAGCAGGTTTTCCTGCTGAAACCGCCTCATTCATATTTTTAATATAGGTTTCAAATTTCTTAACAAGCATACCTTTCAAATCAAATCCTCTCATTTTTCCTCCAAATTTTTATAACACCATCTGTTATTGAATATAATTTTTGCTTGATATTCTTATAATAATACTATAATGGTAGAATAATTCCAAATACAAAACCTGATATTCTGTGTTTGAGCTTTATTTTAATACAAATCTGTGCATTCATATACCTGTCACAAAAGAAAATAAAACCACAAAATTACCCAATAATAAAGCTTACCTCCGTCCTGTTAGGATAATACAGATCAAGATTCCTGCATTAGAGGGTACTCAGCGCTGAATGTTGTTCCGTTATCCTCTGACGAAACAAATGAAACAGCACCCTTTAAATACCTCTCGCTCAGAAGTTTCATGCTGTATGTGCCAAACCCTCTGTCAGTCCCCTTTGTTGAAAAAGAACGCTGAAAAAGCTGCAACTGAATATTTCTTGGAATAAACGACGGGTTGTTTACGTAAAATCTTATTTTGTCATCCTCTGCACAACATCCAATTTTTACAGTTCCTCCTTCTGGGGTTGCTTCCAGTGCATTCTTAGTCATGTTGCCTATTACACGCATGAGCAGTGTGCTGTCGCTTTGAAATTTAACATCCTGCGCTTGCCTGACTATCTCAAGTGTTTTGTCCTTTGACACAGGGTGCATTTTGTAAATGTCTTTAACCTGTTTCAATACATCAAGTGAGTTTAAAACTGTATAATTAAGCTGCAACTCATTATTTTCGGCTTTTGTAAGATCTCTTTGTGCTGTTATCTCGTCAACGAGTTTCGCTGCTCCGGTGTGAATCATGTTTCTGAACTCTTCAAGCTGCTCCTCTTCTGCCATACTTAAAAGTTCTGAAAGCCCCCTTACTCCAACAGCAGTATTCATAACATCATGAAAAAATATTCTCTCAAGAGCCCTTCGCCATTTCTCATGAGTGGTATCCATTATTCCTACGATTGTATATTCTTCACCGCCAAACCTAATCTGTGATGTCTTTATCCTTAAATTCAGGGCATCCCCTGTATCTTTCTTGATAATCCGGCATTCCTGAATATCCGGTTTCCCTTTCTGGCTTGACAGTATCGCCTTCACAGCGCCGCATTCCCTGCAAAACTCTGTTGTTCCGCAACCGGCATCAGATTCATAAGCATGTTCACACTGGAATACTTCTCCTGGTCTCAGCCCATACAGGCAGATACTGTTTTTATCCGTAATACCCATCACTTCCAGAAGGGTTTCAGAAAAATAGATAACCTGTCTCTGCTTATTCAGAATTAAAACAATATCTGAAACCGCACTGTAAAGATCATCCAACAGCTCCTTATTTTTTATTGCCTGAACCTGTTGTTTTACCGCCTCCACTGGAAGCCTCTCAGCCGGAGCAAACATTGTATTATTCATTTCTGCACCTCTCATCGTTCAATTATTTTAAATAAGTAATAGTATTTATACTGTTATGTGATTTTTTTTTT
>CAZMHH010000132.1:0-6515 GCA_964566035.1 uncultured Thermodesulfobacteriota bacterium | reverse complement strand
ACGCCATCACACTGCAAAATCTGCTCAAAATGCTTTTCCGTTCACGCACTAACTACCAGCTATGAGCTACGAACTAACCTCTTTTTCCCCCCAACAGAGAATTTTTTTCCTATTAAAAACCACGCAAATATCTCTTTTACAACACCAGCTTTCTGCTTATCTATCTGAAATTACTTGCTAAACAAGTTTAATTTTTAAATGGCATACCCTTTGCCATAACAATTCAACAAAACATCTTACAAGATGAAAGATAAAAATGCAGAACCTTGAACTTCAATTATTGCAAAGCATGCCCGAAACAGTTTCTCCAAAGGGAACTTCCTCTTCAGGAGCCCCTGAGGTCAATACTTTGACTGGCAGAGCAGATCAGTCATCAGGCTTTGCATCAATCCTTCAAGGTTTTTATAACAATACAACAGCCTTAAATCAAAACAGAGTCAATTCTTCTGATAAGAAGGGGGAGCATTCCTGTCCTGCACAATCAACCTCAAAAAAACTTTTTGCTGCAATCGAAAAAATTAAAAACGGGGAAGCTGATCCGTCACAGATTGTAGGGGACTTTCTTCAATCTCTCACAAATGATGAGAAAAGCTATCTCAGCTCTCTTCTTTCTAAAAATGGAACTGAAAAAGCAAATTTAAATAAACTTATCAATCTTTTCCAAAACAACAAGACATTCAACTTAAAAGACAACCAAGCCCTTGAATCTCTTTTAAACTACATGAAAATGGCAATAGCTGATAAAAACATCTCCCATTCCTGTTCTGTTTTAATAAGTTCAATCCAAGATAAGCTATCATCTGCAATAGAAAACCAGAATAATACAAATGATAAAACCGGCCTAATAAATGATTTCCTTAAATCGCTGACAGATGAAGAAAGAAAATATCTAAACCAGCTGATTTCAAAAAACAGTCCCGCCACTGCAGCAGAGAATAAAACAATTGAAGATTTATTAAATACACTCAGGATGGCAAAAACAGACAGTAAAACCCACCCTGCTTATTCTGCTTTAATAAGTTCAATCCAAGATAAGCTAACATCTGCAATAGAAAACCAGAATAATACAAATGATAAAACCGGCCTAATAAATGATTTCCTTAAATCGCTGACAGATGAAGAAAGAAAATATCTAAACCAGCTGATTTCAAAAAACAGTCCCGCCACTGCAGCAGAGAATAAAACAATTGAAGATTTATTAAATACACTCAGGATGGCAAAAACAGACAGTAAAACCCACCCTGCTTATTCTGCTTTAATAAGTTCAATCCAAGATAAGCTAACATCTGCAACAGAAAACCAGAATAATATAAATGATAAAACCGGCATAATAAATGATTTCCTTAAATTGCTGACAGATGAAGAAAGAAAATATCTAAGCCAGCTGATTTCAAAAAACAGACCCGCCACTGCAACAGAGAATAAAACAATTGAACCCATTTTAAATAACCTGCGTAATATACTTACTAAACAAGCAAATCAAGACAACAGCAGCACATCTTCTGCTAACACAAAACAGGGATCAGAAGACAGTAATAAATTTACACAACAAAAGATTAATCCTAACAGTCTCCTCTATAACATAATTCAGCATAATAAAAATCTTAGCTATAACCTATTATCCAGTCATCCTGCTCAAACAAATCCACTGCTGCAGAATAACTCTGTCTCCCTAACCCCTTCTGCAGATTTTGGAAATTTGATAATCCAGACCATAATTGAAAACAGTTCATCTCAAAAAGAAGCTCTCTCAAAAATACAGCAGATGTTTTTAAACAGTGCTTACGGTGAAGCTTTTAAGGAACAGAAGATATCTAATGACAGGCACACAAACCTGAACTCAAAAGAAGCTGTAAGAATATTTAACGCAAAAACTGAAGTTTTAAATTTAACTCAGTCAAATTCAGGCAAAAACAATGAAAAATCATTTGAAAACAGACATAACCGGGATGATTTTAAAAATCTTTTCAATATATCCTCAACATCTTCAAGCACCGGAAAAATAACAACCGCCGGGACCATCACCTCAACTACTCAGACACACTGGTCATCAGTGCTTGAACAGATATCAGGAAAAATCCAAAACAGCTTAAGACAGGGGCAACAGACAATAAACATTCAGCTCGACCCTCCTGAACTTGGAAAACTGCAGATCAACCTGACATTGAAGGCAAACAACCTGCAGGCAATGATAATAGCTGACTCGCCACTAACTAAACAGCTAATAGAAACAAATATATCCGAACTCAGAGCTTCCCTTGAGAACAATGGTCTTGATTTCGGCAAGGTATCGGTTTTTGTCGGGCAGAACAGCAACCCTTCTCTTTTTGGAGAAAAAAGAACCATGGCTAAAAATGGCTCGAATCACAACAACAGTGGTACTGGCAATAATCAAGAGGGAAACATTACATCCGTTGAAAATGAAAGACCCTCTGTATTAACCAAAGACATGGTGGATCTGTTTGCATAAAACCTTTGACAGGGAGTAATAAAAAATGGCAATAGTACAACCTGCTTACACAAGTTATTCGCAACCCGACGTAGAACAGGGCAGCAATGCCAATGAGTTGCAGAATACATTTTTCAAGCTCTTAACCGCTCAAATTCAATTTCAGGATCCTCTAAACCCGATTGAAAACACAGAGTTTACAGCTCAACTTGCCCAGTTCTCTACAGTTGAAGAGCTCCAGAATGCGAATGAAAATCTTGGTTATCTGCAGCTCTACATGGCTTCTCTTAACAATTCCCAGGCACTGAGCTTTATTGGAAAAGATGTTGTTGCAGGGGGTAATACTGTTTACTGGGATGGTGCAAGAGCACCAGAACTTAACTATATGCTTGAAAGCAGCGCATCACAGGTTGTTGTTAATGTTTTCGATGAAAACAATAGCCTTGTTTATACCATTCATGGTGCAGCAGGACAGGAAGGACATAATAAAACGGTCTGGAACGGGGTTGATTCACATGGCAACAAACTGCCGGAGGGCACGTATACATTTCAGGTTCATGCCTCAGACATGGCCGGAGACAAAATCAACTCAATTACAATGGCAACGGGAACTGTTGAAGGCATTACATTTGATGATGGTATTACCTACGCAGTTGTAGGAGGCCAAAAAATACCAATAGGAGATATTGTTGAGATAAAAAACTTAAAAGAACAGCAATCAGATGAACCTGAAAACAGCAACTCACAGCTCGGCGAAAAAATTGTGGATACAATCAAATTTTTAGGAGGCACAGCCCTTCGCGCAGCGCCTTTTTTGTTGTAAAAAAGTTTTAAGTTTTAGGTTTTAAGATTGTTGGTTGGGTTAAGCAACGCCAAACCTAACAAAAATATCTACGGAAAAATCCCCCTCCCCTTAATCCCCTCCCGCAGGGGGAGGGGAAAGGGGTTGCATCAGAAGGTTGGGTTGAGCGGGAGCGAAACCCAACATAAAGCGATTACGACAACGATCACGAAAGGATTTTGATTTTACTACGAGCTACCAGCTATGAGCTACGCTGCTAAATCAGTTGTAGGTTGGGTTGAGCGGGAGCGAAACCCAACATAAAGCGATTACGACAACGATCACGAAAGGATTTTGATTTTACTACGAGCTACCAGCTATGAGCTACGCTGCTAAATCAGTTGTAGGTTGGGTTGAGCGGGAGCGAAACCCAACAAATAAACTTTATAATCTAAATTAAATACATATAAAGGAGGCAAATAACATGTCACTATCCAGTTCACTTTTTTCGGGCGTCAGCGGACTAAATACCCTGGGCAAATCCATGGGCGTTATCGGCGACAATATAGCCAATGTAAACACCATTGGTTTTAAAAGCGCAAGAACCACGTTTGAAACAGTGCTTGCTCAGAACATCGCAGCCGCATCAGGTATATCACAGATTGGTAGAGGTGTTGCCTTAAGCGCTGTTGATCCTGTTTTTTCTCAAGGCTCTTTTGAAAGTACAAATGAGCCTACAGACATGGCAATCGGTGGCAAAGGTTTTTTTATGGTCAGAAGTCTTCAGACAGGAATGTTCTACACCCGTGCTGGGCATTTCAGTTTTGATGAAAACGGCTATCTTGTAAACCCTGCAGGTTTAAGGGTGCAGGGCTGGATACTTGCTCCTGACAGCACCGATCCAAGAGGTGCTATTGATGATATAATAATAGATGCAACATCTTCTGAACCTAATGCAACAAGTGAAATGGATTTTGCAATCAACTTAAACAGCGAAGCAAAATTTGTCGGGACCCCTGCGACCGTAAAGTCAACAGAGGAAACAAGAAGCGGATTTGCTTTTTATGACGGAGTAAATGACAGCTTTCAGTTCACCACTGATGACGGTTCTGTAACTGTTGACTTAATACAGGCTGTTAACACTATATTTGAAGAAGGAAGAATCTATACAGGCCAGGAGGTGGCACAGGCTTTACAGAAAGTAATTAACGATAACAGCACTAATAAAGATTATACTGTTAACTACTCAAGTACAACCAATAAATTTACACTTGTATCCGGGGCAACAAATCTTATTCTTGAGTCTGCATCAAGCACAATGCTTGATGTTCTTGGATTTCCTAGCGGTGCAGATACAACCATTACAACTGCTACCGGAACCGGCTCTGAAACAGCCTACAACATAACAACCGAAAACAACACCTTCACAATTGCTGTTGACGGCAACAATACTGTGACAGTAGTTCTCAACGATGGTATTTATTCTATAGTAGATCTAAGACGTGAAATTGAGGATTCTATTAATAGTGCCCTTGCAGCAGATGGCCAGAGCGTCAAGGTTGATGTCCGTTATGATTTTCAGAACAATAAATTTCAGATCTCTTCAGACAGCAGGGGAGGCACAACATCAAGAATAAAGATTGCAGCTCTTGAGGGTTCAACAAACAACTTCCTCCCGTCCATTCAGATGACTGATTACACCCTTAAACTGGGAGAAACCTCAGGCAGCTATACCTATCCCGGTTTTACAGAATCCAAAGAAGCAAATCCGAACCGTTTTTTAATCCAGGCAGGCGTTAATGATGATATAGATATTGGGGGTACTCAATATACCATAAATCCTGGACTTTATACAGGAGAAGAACTTGCTGCCGCCACCCAAACAGTCCTACCTGCAAACATTTTGGTGAGTTATGACAACATTACAGGAAGATTCGAGCTCACAAATAATACCGGAGCACCTGTAACCGTAAACTGGACTGATCCAGTTTCAACTGCTGCTGAAACACTCGGTTTTACTGCAGACGACACAATAGCGGTTGGGGGCACAGAACGAAGCGATAATAAGGTGGAATTTAATATTATAAGCGGACAGAACGACCAGCTTGATATCATTGTCAACGGTAACCCTGCAATGTCGGGTGTTCCGGTAGTGGTAACTGTAGATCCGGGTGCATATACAGGAGAAAATCTTGCTTTAGAAATTCAAGATAAAATCAACACAGCACTTGCCTCAGCTGGTGAGTCTGAAACAGTTGATGTTACATGGGACAATGTATCAAAACGGATGCGGATAGCTTCCTCGGCACTGAACTCAGCTTCAAGCATTCAGTTAAACAGCTCTCTTGGAATCGGGACAAACGATCTTGTTGGTGGCACTCTTCAGATAGATGACGATACTATAAACTATGCTACCGGTTTTCAGCTTAACAACCCTGATGACAGCTCCAACTACTCTACCTCGCTTGTTGTGTATGATTCACTTGGAATGCAGCATGTGGTAACAATGTATCTTAGAAAAGCCCTAACAGCCGATGATCTTTCAACCACATGGGAATGGTTTGCCTATGTTCCTGCAGATGACACGGCATCAGGAGAGACAGAGATTCAGGCAAGAGGAAGACTCACATTCAACAGTCAGGGTATCCTGACTGGCGAATCACCGACTGAATGGCTTACCAAAAAAGCTGACGGAACAGAAGGCGAAGGATTTGATTTTGGTTCAGGAGCAGCGCCTCAGCAGGAAGTTGATATTAAATTCGGACTTGAAGAGGGCGTTAATATGTCAACCCAGTTTTCAGCACCTTCTTCTACAATATTCCAGACTCAGGACGGTTATGCATCTGGTTATCTTCAGGAAGTATCTGTTGACCCGGATGGCGTTATAAGCGGGCACTACTCAAACGGCAAAGTACTAAATCTTGCAAAGGTTGCCCTTGCAAACTTTACAAATCCATGGGGTTTAAGCAGAGAAGGAGGAAACCTTTTTTCCGAGACAAACGTTTCAGGACAACCTACTACAGGTCAGGCAGGCACTGCCGGGCTTGGAAAAATTGCTCCAAACTCCCTTGAACAGTCCAATGTTGACCTTTCAGCAGAATTTGTTGCAATGATCATCCAGCAAAGAGGGTTTCAGGCAAATTCAAGGATAATAACAACAACTGATTCAATGCTTCAGGAAATTGTAAATCTGAAACGGTAGTGTATCAGTCCCAAGTTGCAAGCTGCAAGTGATCTTCCCCCGAAAAAGTGGACAGTAAGTTAAGTAATCATTTTCATTTGTTC
>CAZMHH010000131.1:0-6590 GCA_964566035.1 uncultured Thermodesulfobacteriota bacterium | reverse complement strand
TGCCCGTCATAAAATACTGGATATGATAGGCGATTTATATCTTCTTGGCAGACCTATTAAATGTAAAATTACGGCAAATATGACCGGACATTCTGAAAATATCGAACTTGTTAAAATGCTTATAAAAAAATTAAACCTTTAAAATTTATGGTTTTGGTCTGAAATGTATAATTCTTATGACGCAAAAATGGAAGAGATTCTGAAAATAGCTTCAATGCAGGGTTCTCAAAACAGCAGCTGTGATATCATAACCAGACTCTTTCTTGCCCGTCATGGAGAACTTACCACATCAAAAGAGTGGAGATATGTAGGACACCAGGATGTTGGATTAAACAGCTTCGGTATATCTCAGATAGAGAAACTTGCTTACCGTTTAATAGAGAGTCAAATAGAGGTTATAGTCTCCAGTGATTTGGTACGCTGCAAAAAATCCGCTGAGATAATTGGCACTATTCTTGGGATTAAGCCCTCCAGCCAAAGCGGGTTCAGAGAAATTAGTCTTGGAAGATGGGAAGGAAAGACAAAGGAAGAGATAATAACAGCTTTTTCAGATGAATTTGAAAAAAGGGCTCTTGATATTTCATCCTACAGGATAGAGGGCGGGGAAAGCTTTCTTGACCTTGAAAAAAGAGTAATGGCAGCTCTTAAAACCCTTATAAGTGAAAACAGAGGCAAAAACATCCTTCTTGTAGCGCATGGCGGTGTAAACAGGGTAATTTTATGCAATGCTCTAAGACTTCAGCTTGATAATTTGATAAGATTAGACCAGTCTTATGCATGCCTTAACATAATAGACTATATAGATAGCACAGCATTTGTAAGGCTTGTAAATGAAACTAACTATTAACCCATTAACTTATTAGAGCTTTAAGTTTTTTTATACTAATCAGAATTGATGGTTCCGTAAAAAGTCCCCCGCTGTCATCTCGAACGAAGTGAGAGATCTCGTAACATACTGAAATAAGTAGATTTCTCACTGCGGTCGAAATTACAATATGGTTGTTTTTAGACTTTTTACCGGTCCATCAGAATTGAATATTGAAGCTTCATTGTAATTGACTTACAATTTATGATTATATTGAAATATAACCCATATAAAAAGGAACCAGCATGCATGCAAGGATGATCACTAAAGCAGAAAAAGAGTTTATTGAGGAGTTTGCCTTATATTTTGAAAAATCTGGTTTTATTAGAATGGCAGGACGTGTACTTGCATGGCTTTTAATCTGCGATCCTCCTCATCAGACCCTTAATCAATTGGTTAAATCACTTCAGGCAAGTAAAAGTTCTATCAGCACATCTGCACGACACCTAATAGAAGCTGGTTTTGTCGAAAGGATCAGTTTCCCAGGAGAACGTCGTGACTATTATCGTCTCAGAGCAGATAGTTGCAGCATGTCCTACCAACGTTTTATAACCAGAATTGAGGGTTTAGCAAAATTGACAGAGAAGTGGATTGATATATTTAGCGAATATCCTCTTAAACGACTTGACCGCCTCGTAGCGGCTCATGATATTTTTCTATTTATGAAACGTGAAATGCCAAAACTTCTTGAACAGTGGGAACAGTCTTATATGGCTAAAAAAAAATGCTGTTAGTTGCAAATAAGATTCTTTCTTTAATAAATGCTCTAAACCCATTTATCCATAGATTTTTTTCCGAAAAATCTCTTAACTTTAACTAATACTACACTTTATTGGAATAACTCTCTTCATAATTCATTGCATATCCAATAATACCTTACTTCTCTATTATTCTATATTAATCATAAAATTAATAATAAACAACCTTATTATATCTGAAAATTATAATATCTTGTTAATAATAAAATAAGTTATTTCAGCATTTTCAGGTGTCAATCAAGCAAACTATTATTTTTTTTGAGGTCTCTCTATTTAGACACATTTGAAGGAGATTTGGAGCCCTATTTTTTTTGTTTTTTTTAAATTCTGTATTGACAGAACATATAGAACATGATAAGCTTGCAAAAAATTAGCATTCTTCAACATTAATAATACGAAATCAAGCAGATAATTCAGCTATGTATAAGTACAAAGAATTTATAGAGGAGTTTGCAATTTGTTTTGAAAAAACAGGCTGGCCTCGTATGGACGGCAGGATAATTGCGTGGCTTATGATAAGTGAGTTTCCCTACCAAACATTTGGCGAGTTGGTAAATATATTGCAAGCAAGCAAAAGTTCTATAAGTACCTCCACAAGGCAGCTTATCCGTGCCGGCTGGATTGAACGGATCAGGTTACCAGGAACGCGTTGCAATTATTATCGTTTACACCCTGAATTTTGTAGTTCATCTATTACATATTTTATAAAATGGATGGATGACCTTCAGGCACTTACTGAAAAAGGATTAAAACTGCTGGAGGAGGCTCCGCCAGAACGCAGTCAAAGACTATCAGAGGCAAATAATATCTTTATGTTTATGAGTCATGAGATGTTAAAACTTTTAGAAAAATGGACAATAAGCTTCCATAAAAAACATAGTAATGATTGTACTCACACAATTCTTGATCAAAAAATAGCATCGTTACTAATTAGTAGTTGAGAAGGAACCAACAGGAGATTAGCCCATTAATGAGTCTGAGTTGAGGGCTCAAAATTAAGGAGATACTTGATCCGAAAAAGATTTTGGATCCGAACAGACTGCTTTGTCTCATAAGGAGGACACAAAAGATGAATAGTTTAAAAAAATTCATGAAACAGTTTGAACAGATTTTAAACAGCGACATTGAGCTGTTGGAACGAAACAAAAGTTACTATTCAACAATAGAGGGCAAAACAGCCGTGGTTATAGATGTTAATAACCATTTACCATTGAGTGTTGAAATAAAATCAGGGAAATTCAGGGTTACTGATAAAGTTAAAAAAGATAAACCACTCCTTCACTGGAAAACAAACGAAAAGATTTTTAAGGATGCAATGCTTGGAAATCACAAACTTCTATTTTCGCTTCTTGATCCTGAGGGAGAACTTTTGTTTGACACAAATAACTTTACACACTGGAATGGAGCGACTGTTATCGAAATCCTTCTGCTTGCTCATGAGATGACTGTTAATAACCCTGAAATAACTAAAATTGTAAATCAAATGGGGGCTGATAATGACAAATGAAAGATTTATACTGGAAACCCTGCAAGCGATTGCAGGAAAGGATAATGTTGTAACTGATAAAAAAGAGCTTAAAAATTATGTTAATGACGGAAGTTTGGTAAAGTATATCTTACCACTGTGTGCTGTTAAGCCCGTTGATGTTGATGAAGTTCAGGCAGTTGTGAGAATGGCAAACAGAGAAAAAATAGCTCTTTTCCCTTTCAGTTCAGGAACAACATATCAGGGTGCCCACTATCCAACAGAGCGTGGAATAATAGTTGACTTAAGAAGGATGAACCGGATTGACCTGATAGACAAGGTTGCACGAAACGCAATAATTGAACCCGGTGTTACTTTTGCCCAACTTGCTGAAGAGGCAGAAAAATCAGGCTTAAAACCAATGACACCGGTTGGTGCTCCTGAACATGCATCTGTTGTTGCAACCTATCTTGAGAACACACCGCTTTATCTATGGCCTAAATACAAGACTTGGGAAACACTAAATGTAAAAATGGTCATGCCAAAGGGTGAGATAATGGGAACAGGGCAAATGGCCATTCCTGCATCAGATAGACCTTATCACTGGGCTACAAACTTTGCTGTTTTAAACAAGATGTTCTTTGGTGCTCAAGGAACACTTGGTATAGGAATAAAAGCAGCAATTACTTTGAGAAATATAATTGAAGACAGAAAGTATCTATTTGTTCCACTCAAAGGCCTTGAAAACTTTGGAGAGTTTTCACAACAGATTATGCGCCAGGAGGCAAATGATGAGTTTTTTGCAGTAAACAGAATCTATCTTGCAAATATGATTGCAAAAAACAGGGATGAGACAGGAAAGATTATTGATAAACTTCCTGAATGGACAGCAGTTATCGGTTTATCAGGAAATGATGCTCATGAAATTGGATATAAGGAGCTTGATATTAGAGATGTTTTAAAGAGATTTGCATTAAAATCCGTTGATGGTTTTTCCGGTGCAGAGAATATAGGCAAGCGCATTAAAATGGAGATTGACCATCCAAAGGGAATGCTTCAGCAGAAAAAGTATATGGGAGAAAATGCTTATATTCCATGTATGTTATCAAAAACCCAGCTAAATCCATTATATGATCTAACAGAACAAGCATCAAATAAAAGAAAAAAAGGGTTCTTTATAATGCCTCTTAACTTTGGAGGAAGCTATTATTTTGAGATAAATCTCTATTTTGATCCGGGAGACAAAAAGGAGAAAGAAAATACAAAGGGTCTTATCAAGAATATAAGCAGGTCATTGATTCATGCAGGAGCATTCTTTCCAAGGCCATACCCTTTATTTGCAGAAGAGATCTATTTCAGGATGGGGGAATATCACAGGAAAATAAAGATGTTAAAAGAGCTCTATGACCCCAACAATATTATGAACCCAGGAAAACTGGCACTTAAATAAGGAGGAGATAAAATGAAATATAAATTTAAAATAGATGATGATATATGGCAGAAAGCATCATTTTGCGCAAGATGTGGATCGTGCAGAACCGTTCATGCCGAACAGATAGTAGGTGATCAGACAGGGTTACAATGTCCCTCCGGAACCAACTATTACTATGAGTCATACTATCCTGCTGGACGAAACTATGCAGCACACGCATTTCAAAAGGGACAGATTGAATGGTCAGACAGGTTACTTGATGTAATCTATTCCTGCACAACATGCGGATTCTGCCAATATACATGTGAAAGAATAAATCAGCTTCATCCAACCGACCTTATACGATGGATGAGATCAAAGGCTGTTGAATCAGGCGCAGGCCCCCTTCCATCTCAAAGGATAATTGCTCAGAACCTTAATTCTTATGATAACCCTTGGGGGCAACCTCGATCAAGACGCACAAACTGGACAAAAGGGCTTGATTTCAAAATTAAAGAACTGTCAATGGGCAAGGAAACGGCAGAAGTACTGTTTTACCCAGGTTGCACCTATGCATTTGACCCAAAAATAATGGATTGCATCAGAAATACGGTAAAGCTTATGCATAAGGCTGGGGTTGATTTTGGTATCCTTGGAAATACAGAAAAATGCTGTGGATCAACTGCTTTTAATCTCGGGTATATAAACCTGCTTGAGAAATACGGTTCGGATAACATCGAAACCTTTAACGGTCTTGAGGTTAAGACCATCGTGACTCCGTGTTCGGGATGCTATAACACAATTGGAAATATTTATTCTAATCTTGCTGTTTTAAACTATACGGTTAAGCATAGTGTTGAATTGCTTTCGGAGTTAATACAAAAGGCTGTACTTGTGCCAAAGCATCCGGTTAACAGGATTGTGACATATCATGACCCGTGTCATTTGGGGCGACATGCCAAAATATTTGATGCGCCCAGGGAAATCCTTAGGGCAATTCCTGGCATTGAACTAAGAGAGATGAACAGAATACGGGAATACGCATTTTGTTGCGGCGGTGGCGGCGGGGTTCGCACAGGCAAGATGGAATTTGCCCAGTCCACAGCAGGAAGAAGAGTTGAAGAAGCTGAAAAAACAGGTGCTGAACTTTTGGTTACAGCATGTCCATTTTGCGAGCAAAACTTCGGAGACTACATGGAAAATAAGAGCACACACATAGAGCTTGCTGATGTAATAGACCTGTTAACCCTTTCCGTCTTTGGCAAATCATCAACAAAAGAAAAGGAGACAATGAATGCTTAGTGAAATAAAGAAGAAACTTCAGGACGTGATTGGTAATCAGTTTGTATCAGACGAGCAGGTTGACCTTATCCCTTACTCAAGAGATCTTTTCACTGACAGTCTTAAAATCTATTCAGAATGTCTGCCTGACATTGTTGTGCTACCGGGATCAACACTGGATGTGCAAAATGTTATGCGAATAGCAAATCAATATAATTTTCCTGTAAACCTAATAGGAGGTGGCGCTGCTGTTCTGGCAGGTTCCATTCCAGTCACAGGAGGGATAATGATTGATCTTAAAAGAATGCAGACAATATCCCTTGACAGGGAGAACCTGACAGTTACGGTTGATCCCGGGGTTTTTGTAACCACCCTTACAGGATACTTCAAGGAATTGGCAGAGAAGGAAGATTTCAAATGGAGACCCTATTTTACAGGCGCCCCCGGACCATCGCTTAACAATGCAACAAATATTTTTCAGGGAATCAATAAATTTGCCGCTCTTAAATACGGAATAGGTCTGCAAAATATTCTATCTCTTGAAATTGTGCTGCCAGACGGCTCGGTACTCAATACTTCTTCAGCCGCTAATATTTTTGGTGTTTCTCACTGGATGCAGGGACCAGGTCCAACACTCACTTATCTTCCTTTCTTTGCACTAGGATCCTTTGGAATATGCACAAAAATTACATGGAGCCTGCATCCGATTCCTGATCAATGTGAAAGCATCTGGGCATATTTTGAGGACTTTGATACACCAACGGAATGTATAATTGAACTGCTCCATAAAGATATTGGAAGGGGATTATT
>CAZMHH010000130.1:5264-6641 GCA_964566035.1 uncultured Thermodesulfobacteriota bacterium | reverse complement strand
TAATTTCAATAAGTATATGGTCATCAAGTACAGATACCGCAACCTCAATTTTATGACCAGACTCATTGCTGTAGGAATGCTTTACTATATTTGTAACAGCCTCAACAACTGCAAGCTCTACATTTGACTGTTCATAGACGCTAAGGGGCGAGTAATAACAGATCCCCCTTACAGCCTGTCCGGCAAGGGACGCATTTTCAATAAGGCTTTCAATCTGAATAACCGCCTTTTTCATAACCCTCTTTCTTCATTGAAAAAGGTTAATGCCTCATCCTGGGTTTCATAAATCTTAAACACACGGTTCATCCTTGTAAGCGTGAAAAGACTCAACACTGAGGGTTGTATCTCACAAAGAACTATATCCCCCCTGCCGCTCAATGTCTTCAGAACCGAAATTATTGAGCCGAGTCCGCTGCTGTCGATAAACTCAACCTCTGAAAGGTTCAAAACCATACGGCACTTGCCGCTGTTTATATGGTCTATAAAAATATCTTTAAAAGCAGATGAGTTAGAAGCCTCTATTCGTTTTTCAATCGGTTTGACAACAAGGACCCCGTTTATTATTCTATCCTCTGTTTTCATAAACACCCCCGGTTTTTTAGCAGTTTAGTTTATAGTAAAAAGACAGTTGTAAGAGGTCAGGAATCGGCAAAAACTGTAATACTGCTTAAATTCAGATTTATTAAATTTTTTCCTGATCCTCATGCCTGTTGAGCCCTGCCTTTTTATCCCAATCTGTCAGATATGCTCTACACCTATAATGCTTATATCATCCCTGAAAGGCGCTTCTCCTGCAAACAAGAGAAATTTTTCAAATATATTCTCAACTGCCTTCTCAACAGCCTCATTTTTAAACAACTCAAAACAGGAATGCAACAGTTCAGTACCGAAAAACTCCCCCTTTTCGTTCTGACATTCGGTTATCCCGTCAGTGTATAAAAAGAGTCTGCATCCTGTATCAAACTCAACAATCTCCTCTTCAAAATCAATTGGAAAACCTATGCCGATTAGAGGTCCCCCTTTTTCAAGCTTCTTAATCTCACCTTCAGAGGTTATAAGAACAGGCTGAGGATGACCTGCGCTGCTGTAATGCAGATAACCCCTGCTTGTGTTCACAATGATATAGACAATAGAAAAATATTTTCCGAACCGCTCAATAGGGTAATGCTTGTCAAGTTTCTTCAAGACCTCAGCAGGAGTTACAATTTCAGACAGACCGTTTTTTGACCCTTTTCTTTTAACCAGTTGATCAATATTCTGCATAAACATCTGGGATACCGAAACTGTTATCATGGCAGAGGGAACACCGTGACCGCTGACATCTATCATATAAAAAGCGGTGTTATTCTCATCAAGCTCTATGATGTTGAATATATC
>CAZMHH010000130.1:0-5164 GCA_964566035.1 uncultured Thermodesulfobacteriota bacterium | reverse complement strand
TCAGGCATCTCATCAAGGGCAACCCTTATTGCCTCCTGCCCTGAGCCTGCCTGTAGAAAAGAGTAGCCGTCCTGTCTGAGATAAAGACAGATCAACTTTTGCATATCAATGCTGTCATCAACAACAAGAATTTTTGCACCTGTCATGACAGAGCCTTTATGTAGAGCATAACAATTGTATTGTAGTTAAGATATGTTCTGTTTTTCAGTTTCATTATTGCATTAATATATGGAATATGAGAATCTGTTTCAAAGGTTATATTGAACAGTTCGGGATAAATTTCTGATTCCATGCAACTTCTCAACTGTTCAAGGTCAATTATGAGTGGAATTTCATCTTCTGCGGGGTTTTTTTCGATTATTTCATTATATATATTATCAAGTTTTTTCATGTTTTCGCCTGTTTTCTTTTCAATATCCTCAAAAAGAAACTGTCTCAGCATAGGGTATTCTTCACGTGAATACTTTGTTATCCTTGCAAAAAAAGGAACCAAATGTTTCAAATAGACAAGAACCGCCTTTTTTATCAGAATCACATCTTTTATAACCTGTGCAAGGATTGCTGACCGGGATGAAAAACTCCGGAGATCGACGCTTATGTCAGCAGTATCAAAGGAGATATAGACAGGGTATGTAATTGGAAGCATCTTATAGATAGAAGCTCCACAGGCTTGTGTTCGTGTTTCTTCATCAAATCTGAACCAGGCAACAGTTCCTTCATGAAAGGTTGAGTTGTTAAGCTCAAAAGGTAGATGAAAATCAATAATGTCACCTTTTTTAAGGCTCTCTCTTTTAACAACCCACCTGGGAAGGGCTATCTGAATGCCGTGAACACTGATATCAACAATAAGGTATTCAAAAACTGAATGATCCTCAATGCGCGATCCGAGAAAAGGAAGAACAACGGAATCTATTTGAAAACGTGGCTCTTTTCTATTATCAGCGGGCAGTTTTTGATTGATTTGGTTCTGATTTGTGTCCATAATTAAATTAAAAAGTCTACAGGCTTTTGGAAAACCCGAAAATCGATGAAAAAACATTTTAAAGATATAATAAACCGCCATCTTTTCAAAAGCAATACCTATTTAACATGCTGCATGTTATGGGCTGTTTCTATTTTTGTTCTATCTGTAATACCACCTACAGGGGAGGAAGCTTTAAATGCCGGCAACAAGGCTCATGGTATAGCCTATTTTGTGCTGGCTTTTCTAACAGCCCTTTATCTTATAATAAAAAAAGTTGACAGTCCTTTTATAAAAACCGTTCTTTTCTCAGGATGTTATGGGGTGTTTATTGAGGCTGTTCAGTTTTTAATCCCTTACAGATTTTTTTCTCTTTCAGACATACTGATAAATTTTGCTGCCTCATCAATGGGAGCTGCCTTTATATGGATGTTTGTTTACAGAACTCCATTTTTTGAAAACCTTTACAAAAAAAAATAAATATGCAATATTTGTAAGATAGTTATAGAGCTATTAATCAAAAACAGCTTTGTTTAAAACTCCTTTCTGCAATGGGAGGAAGAATAAATGAAAAATAAGGATTTATCAAAACCCTCCGGCAGCAAACAAAAAAAATCAAAATCCCCTCAGATTTATTCCCGTTTTCTACCCCAAAACATACTTGACGCATTTGAAGGCTTTATTTATGTCTGCTCAGAAGAGTATAAAATTGAGTATATGAATAACTCTTTTATCAAACGCACGGGATACAATGCAACAGGGGATCTATGCTATAAAGCACTTCATGAAAGAGATACTGTATGCCCGTGGTGTGTTAATGAAAGGGTGTTTGCCGGAGAAACTGTAAAATGGGAAATTAAGAGCCCAAAGGATAACAGATGGTACTATATCATCAACACCCCGCTGAAACACCCTGACGGTACAGTAAGCAAGCAGTCTGTGATAATAGATATTACTGACCGTAAAAATGTTGAAACCTTCCTTGCTGAAAGTGAAAAAAAATATATAGAGCTTTTTCAAAACAGCCTTGACGGTGTCTATATTACCTCAAAAGATGGGGAAATCATTGATATAAACAGGGCTGCTGAAGAACTTTTTGGATTTACAAGGGATGAGCTTGTCGGGAAAAATATTCTGCAGCTGTATGCCAAACCCGAAGACAGAAAAAAATTTCAGAAAGAGGTGGAAGAAAAAAAGAGTTTAAAAAACTTCACCGTCAAACTTAAAAAAAAGAGCGGCGAGATAATGGACTGTTTTTTGACGGCATCTTTAAGGCTTACTGCTGATGGAGAAATAGAAGGATATCAGGGAATAGTACGCGATGTAACCCGTGAAAATGATGCAGCCATTGCAATTATGGAAAGTGAAGCAAAATACAGAAAACTTTTTCAAGACTCCCCTGTTGCTCTGCTTGAAGTGGATATGTCAGGAATAAAGCAGTATATTAACAGACTGAAAGAAAAGGGTGTTAAGAGGATAAAGTCTTTTTTTGACAAAAATCCGGAGAAATTTTTAGAATGCTCTACCCTTCTCAAAATAATTAACGTAAACAGGGCAACACTTGATCTGTTCATAGCTGAAGACAGAGAGGCACTTCAACAAAGCCTAAATGATATGTACAGCAGGGGAATTACCTATGATGTATTAAGAGATTCAATAATTTCAATAACCCAGGGTGAAAAGAGTCTTGAAACAGAAATTATTACTAAAACACTTACAGGTGATACAAAACATCTTGTCCTGCGATGGTTTGTGGAGCCAGGGCAGGAATATACCCTGTCCCGGGTACTGGTATCATTTGTCGATATCACGAACCTGAAAGCCCTTGAAAGCGAACGTTCAAATTTAACATATATGCTTGCTCATGATATAAAATCAGCTCTTCTTGTAATACAGGGATTTGCAACAAGAACCTTAAATAAGAATTTTTCACTCGATGAGGAAAGCCTGGAAAAGTACCTCACCATTATTAAAAAGGAATCTTCAAAACTGGAGTTTCTTATTGAAGAGTTTCTTACCTTTTCAAAAATACGTTCGGGCAAAATGCAGCTTCGCTTTTCCCCTGTCTGTATTGACAGGGAGATTATTGAAATCATTGACTCCTATGAACAAAAAGCCTCTCAGTCAAATATAACAATCCAGTTAAACAACTCCGACACAATCCCCATTATTCAGGCAGACCTGAACCTTTTGCGAAGGGTTTTTGCAAATCTTATAGACAATGCAATTAAATATTCATACCTTAACAGCACTGTTATAATCTCAGCAAATGAAAACGGCGATTTTGTGGAAGTAATGTTTGCAGATCAGGGACGAGGGATATCAGAAGAGGATATGCCTTTTCTTTTCCAGCCCTTTCACAGAGGTATAAACTCCGGGAAGGAAAAGGGTTATGGTATCGGGCTTGCTACTGTAAAAGCCATTGTTGACGGTCATGGTGGAAAAATTTTAGTTGAAAGTCAGGTTGAACAGGGTACTGTCTTCACAGTATGTCTTCCTAAAGAAGCACAGATTAAACAGAGTTTTTAAACACGTTAAGGTAAATCCATTATTGCTATGAACTGGTACTTATACTCACTAATTTGCGGTGTTATCGGTGCAATAATAGGCGCCCTTACAAATGATATTGCTATCCGATGCATTTTCAGATTTCTGATTCCGAGAAAAAAAGCCCAGATAGCGGAGGCTGTTCAAAACGTTGTCTCGCGAGAATTAATGGCTCCTGAAAAGGTTGCTGTTAAAATTAGATCTGAGCGAGTAAGAAACTCAATTCAGAACAACCTTCGTTCAATGCTCGACCGGTTCCTTGACAGCGAACTTCCATCTGTAAACTCTATAATGTCAGAACACCCTGATACAATAGATTCAATTTCAGAACAACTGCTTGGTGTAATTATTGAGGAGTTTACCGCAAGAACAGAAAACCGCTTGTTTTTCAAAAAAACCTTGCAACCTCTTGTTTTACAGGAGCTTGAAGACATACTATCCAGACAACCGGCAGAACTTGTGCCGGCTCTTGATTCCGTTGTTGATACCTTACCCGAGCGAATCATCAGTTTTCTCTCCTCTGACACCTGCAGAATACGCACAACCTCAGTTGTTTTAAATATGCTCAGACCCGCTCTTAAATCTCCCCGCAGACTCTATGAAATACTTCCTCAAAACATCAACAGTGACATAGCATCCCTTTTTAAAAGTCAGGCTCCGGCTATAGCCGGAAGGATAGCTCTGTTTCTTGAAACAGAGGAGAACCAGGAAAGAATACGCAATAAAATAAATGAAGCTCTGGAAGAATATTTTAAGAGAGCAACCCCTGAAATGCTTAAGAGCGTCAATAAAAAGCTTGGCGGGGTCTTTAAAATAAACCCGGGAAGTATAATCCGCAAAGCTCTCGGAATCGATAAAGAGATAGAAAATATTTGCCGAACACTTCCTGACAGGATTCGATTCGGGAGAGGAAAAGACGATATTCTGAACAATCTTGAAAACATTATTGAACATTTAATAGATGATTTTATGCAGTACCGGCTGAAAGATCTCTGTGCAGATGTTGATGAAGCAAAGCTTCAGGATTATCTGTCGGCAATATACTCTCAGTTATTAACACCGGAAATAGTCCGCCAGACTGCAAATGATCTTCAGGAACTGGTCCGCAATTCTATGGACAGAAGTATTATTTCAACAGTTGACAGATTAAAAATCCAGATAGACCTTGATGACATTGCAGACATGATTGTTCAAAGACTCAGACTTTCTCTTCGTTCAAAAACATTTTTAAACATAGCATCCAAAAGACTTGGTGAGGCTATAGATAAGTTGCGGAACCGTAAAATCGGATCCCTTGCAAGCCACATTCCTGATAAATCAAGACAGAGACTTGTCTTTATTGCAGGGGATATTGTTTCAGAGACCATTACATCAAGAATTGAAGATTTCTCAAATGAGTCAGGTATTTGGGATATAATCACAGAATCAATAGAAAATTATGATAACCGGGAAATAGAGGGTTTGGTAAGAAAAATTGCAAACAGGGAACTGCAATGGGTCACCTATCTTGGGGGATTAATAGGTTTTGTAATCGGAGCTCTGCAGGGACTGGTTATACTCTGGTTTTCAGGTTTCGAATAAACCACTAATAAAAGCTAATAAAAATAAGAAATTAAAGGATTGAACTATTCAGAACAATGCGTTAATTTAAATAAT
>CAZMHH010000129.1:0-6710 GCA_964566035.1 uncultured Thermodesulfobacteriota bacterium | reverse complement strand
GAGGGGATTAAGGGGAGGGGGATAAAAAATCATCAAATTTAAAATCGCCTTTGCTAAAAGCTGACAGCTGAAACCTGCTCTTAGCTTGACAGCTGCTTTTAGCTACCAGCTAATCTGCTAATTTCTCTATCACATACTCCGCATAAAGCTCTGCCGCATCAATTCTTCTTGCTTCCATAAGCCCTCGGAACCCGCCGAAGGCAGAAACCTCAAACACAATAGGCCCCTCAGGTGTCTCAGCCACATCAACACATGTGAAATCCAGCCCAAAAACCGACTGGGCTCTTTCAGCAAGCTCAATTATCTCTTCCGATGGATCATAAGGAGTATATGCTCCGCCGAAATGGGTAGTTGTTGTCCATGAACTGTTCTGTATCACCCTGGCGTATGTTCCAATATATTTGCCTCCTAAAAATACAATGCCCAAATCCTTGCCCTGCAGGTTCAGCATTTTCTGGATATACATAACAGGATTGTTTGCCGCCTTGAAAACCTGAATCTGTGCAAGTGTGTCAGCTCCTATTTCAACCACTTTCATTCCGCGCGCTTTGGAAGTAAAAAGAGGTTTTAAAACCGCTTTCCCAAACCGCCGGACCGCCAGATTAGCTTCTTCCACGCTTTCCGTAATAACAGTTTCAGGCATTGGAATAGAGGCTTTTGACAGCTCAACAGTGCATGAAAGCCTGTCAACAGCTTTTTTAATATTCAGTGGATTTGAAAATATTTTCAGCCCGTTATGGTTCAAATAGTTTAACACCTCAAGCCTGTCAAGCATATGGTGGGAATATAAGTCCCCGATCTTTTTAATAATTATTCCGTCCAACTCTGACAGATCCACTCCCCTGTGGTAAGCTCTCTTTTTTGAAAGATCCAGGTTTATGTCATCAGTTGAAATTAACAGGCGGTAACCTGTTTTTTTCTCTAAAGCATCTGCTATTATCTCAGATGACCATTTACCCGGAATTCCAATAACACCGATCTTTTTCATATATCCCTCTCTGCCTTTGCTGATACCAGCTTTCAGCTACGAACTGCGAGCTAATTTTTTATTTGCTTACAAAATGTCTTATCTTCGCAATACCTTCTCCGGAAAAACAAAAGTATCAAAACCGTCTGCATCGTTTTTTATAAAATTCTCAAGAAGACTTATCGCTCTGGAGAACATTATTTTAGCAAAATCACAATTTAACTCAAACCGTGTCGAAGTTACAAGCGAACGGGCTACACCAAGTGTAAGACGGGCATCAAAAGTATCGTCACCGTTTTGTTGTGCAAAATCTCTGGCAAAGCTGTAAAAAGATTTTATAATATAATTTACTCTTTTATGAAGAGACTTTTTGAAATAGGGGAGTCTGAAATTTGAGACCATAAATACAGAAACATCCTGAACATAGTCCGACTCCTGCGAACGGTGAAGATCTATAAAATGAACCTGTCTCGTATTTTCATTAAAAATTATATTATCAATATTAAAATCTCCATGAAGCAGAACAGAAAAAGGAGCAGACAGTGATTTGTTGACGGGTTCAACCATTTTAACAAGTTCCTCAAATGTTGAAACATTTCTGCTACCAATCCTGATAACGGGCATTTTAAACAAGGGGTGAACTTCTCTCACATCATTTATTCTTTTTGAAAGCTGACTGCAGAAATCTGCATTCACAGATACTTCTCTTTTAGTCAGATTCCATATCCTGCCGAGAGTCTCCTGAAGCACATGAGATGCTTCCTTGAAAATGTTATCTGAACCTTTCAAAATAATGTTTTGAAGGG
This sequence comes from uncultured Thermodesulfobacteriota bacterium, assembly GCA_964566035.1. Lineage (GTDB taxonomy): Bacteria > Desulfobacterota > WTBG01 > CAIYCZ01 > CAIRTM01 > CAZMHH01. Next base: position 4,937 of record CAZMHH010000129.1, on the reverse strand, counting down.
TTGTATTGCCAAGATGCTCTATGAGCATGGATGAATGTCTCGAGTCTTTCTGAAAACTTAGAATTTTTGGCGGAAGACCGGGTATGATTTTATCCCACCTTTCAACATTATCTTTTTCCTGGGCAATTTTTTTATTATTTCCTTTTTTAAATATTGCGTGCTTAGCCTTTTCATCTGATTTGTAGTTACCTATCTCCCCGATACTGCAACCCGAACGTGTTCCCCATATTGATTCAAATGAAATATTTTCAATAGAGGTCTTTATGTCGGAAGAAGCAAGATTCTCTTCTAGAGCTTTGTATTGGTGAATCTTGAGCCTTTGCCCAAGCACGGTAAATATTATTGCCTCACCGACGTTTAAAAGAGCATCCCCCATTCGTTCAAGGTAGCTGAAGATAAAAAGCAGGGTTATGCGGCTTTCGATATTTTTTCCGCCTCTTATATCCTCTATTACCCTTTCAAGCCGGTTTTTATAAATATCATCAAGTTCAGCCTCTGTGCTGCAAATACTCATTGCAAGGTTTATATCGCTGTTGAAAAGCGCTCTTTCAGTCTGACCCAGTGCTGTTATTATCATCTTGAAAACCTGCTGAACTTCAAACTCTTTAAGCAGTTCATCATCGTTTAAATACTGAAGCTGAGCCACTATATTTATACAGTAATCCCCTATTCTTTCCAGGTTACCGCCGATTATATTTATCGCCCTTGCCCTGTCAACCTCCTTTTTTGAGACCTCCCTTTTTGCGTGATTCATGACTGCGGTAAAACAGTGGTCATCTATCCTGCTTTTTAGGTTATCAATATTGTCATCCCTTGAGTTTATTTTTTCCAGGAGAGAAGTTGAAGGTTTTGAGACGTACTTCAAGGTATCCTTGAGCTGTTTAGAAACCTCAAGGGCTATGAATTTAAAATCCCTGTCTAAATTTTGAAATGAAATCATAAGCTTAGTAATTTAGCCCGTAGTTTGGCAGCTGTGAGCTGATTCCCTGACACCTGCTTTTAGCTGTTAAGTCTGTTCCTGTACTCTTTTATTACACTTTTTCTGTCTGTATTTCCAATTATAAGACTTTTCTTAATCGTTAAATCATCCCATGCAGGTTGCAGTCCTATCTGTCTTTTTGCCTTTTCCGGGTCCCGGGCTTCGCTGTCAAGGAGTTTTTCACCCATATGGGTATCATCGCCCATAAGCACCAGAAGCGGCTTCCGCCTTCGTCTTCTTGTTCTGTTCTCTCTGTTTACAACATTTATAAGAAACTCCGTGTATTCCTGAGACTGAGGGTTCCACACCTCATACCCGTCTACATCATATTCTGCAAGAAGTATTGGCCAGAACTGTTCAGGATGAGGAATAACAATACAACCTCCAAGCGCCCTTACCTCTTCTATAACTTCATTGACAGTATAAAAATATTTCAGGGGAAACGAAGACTTCATTACCTGTTTTACACCCTTTATAAATATCTGCGCACGGTTTATCAAAGTACTGTCAAAACAACCCCTCATCCCGTCAATATAATACCTGAGAAGCTTGTTTTTAACAACCTCAGGCGGGGTTATGTCAATATTTTTCTCATACACAGTCTTAAACCTTTTTGTAACAGCCCTTACAAAATCAATCAATTCTCTTTCCGCTCCTGTCTCAGCAGCTACCCGCTGAATTTCACCTTCCATGCAAGTATCAAGAATTGCTGAAATAAGCTCATTGAGCTGTCTCGACCTGTATTTGAAGGTGTGAGAAAGCATATGTTTCAAAACATGGGCTTCCTCTGTCTTTGACTCTTCAAAGTGCAGCAGCAGTTGAACCTTTCGGTTGAATCCTGGTGCGTAACAGTCAATCTCAGCTCCTGCATATCCATCAAAAGAGAGAAGAATATTGTGCTGGGTGGGAATAATAAGCTCATGTGCACTGTTTGGAAACATTGCATCAATTCGCTTTCTTATAAGCTCAAGGGGAATATGTTCGGGATGAAAATGCACTGCAAGCACAGAGTCCTGTTTCGGATAGATATCCTCTGGACTTATTATGCTTTCACACTGGGAAGGTGCAAGTGTTGTATCAATTATTTTCCGGTAAATTTTATCATCCATCTCTAAATTATCATCATAGATGGATATTTTATCATCTTCTCTTAGGGCTGTCTTAAGTGTCATATTTCAGGGTTGGTTAAATTCCGTCCTTAATGTTGGTATTGGATATTAGCTGTCATGGTTGTTATCGTAATCTTGACCGTAAGTACTTTAAACAACCTTATACTTTTTTATAACATAAATGTTAAGAATATGTTAAAAAATTTGAGGTTTTAACTCTTGATGGACCGGTAAAAAGTCTAAAAAGCCCCCTCTCCCTGAAAAGAGCTGCCCTGTGAAATGCGAAGCAAACCGAAGGATTATTTAACAGGTCACGAACTACGAGCTAATTGCCTGCCATCCAGTGCCTTCCTCACCACTCTCGCAACCTTCTCCTTACTAAAAGGTTTCTCCAGATACCCGTCAAAGCCCATATTACGAGCCTCTTTTTTTGATATCTTGCTTGTGAATCCTGTGCATAGAACAACAGGGATACTATCCCTTACTGACTTTGCCTGTTTCTGAAATTCAACCCCGCTCATATATGGCATGGAATAATCTGTTATAATCAAATCAAACTTATGGGGAGCCATTTTCAACTCTTCCATAGCCTCTAAACTGCTTTTCTTTCCAATTACCTTATAACCAAGAGCAACCAAAAGACTCTTCCCGACTTCAAGTATTGTATCCTCATCATCCACAAAAAGAATACTCTCACTGCCCCCCCTTAAAGCTCCCTCTTCTGTTATCTCTTCCTTTTTAATCCTCGCCTCTTCCGCCGCAGGAAACATTATAGTAAAAACGGTTCCTCTGCCAATCTCGCTTTCGACCCTGACTGCTCCTTCAAACTCGCTTACTATCCCATGAACAACAGAAAGCCCCAGACCTGTTCCTTTTCCTGTCTCTTTGGTTGAAAAATAGGGATCAAATATCTTGTCTAATATATCTGCGGGAATTCCGGAACCTGTATCGCTTACAGTAATCTTTGAATACCTGCCCGGTTTAAGTTCCGGATATATTTCAAGATCATCCTGAGAAATATTTACCACATCCAGTTCAATATCAAGTATGCCTTTTCCATTTTCAATAGCATGAAAGGCATTTGTACCCAGATTCATGATTATCTGCTGAAATTTTGTTGAATCCCCGATCACAAAAACAGCTTTATCGGTTATAGAACAGTTAATCTGAATTGTGGCCGGTATGGTTGACCGAAGCATTGACACCGTTTCACTTAAAAGCCCGTTAATATTAACCGGCACTTTTTCTTCAGCGCTTTTCCTGCTCATAGCAAGTATCTGCTTTATAAGCTTCTTTGCCCTCCTGGCAGAACCCATTATCTTTTCAGCATATCTTCTCAACGGTGTTCCTTCAGTGGTTTGGGGTATCATCATCTCGGCAAACCCCATTATTGAGCCCAGTATATTGTTGAAGTCATGAGAAATGCCGCCCGCAAACGTACCGATAGCCTCCATCTTCTGAGCATGAAACAGCTGTTCCTCAAGCATTTTTTCTTGTGTAATATCCCTGCTTTCAGCCACAAAATTAACAATCTCATCCTTTTCATTAAAAATAGGAAATATCGTTGAGGAGAGATCAACAAATGAACCATCTTTGGTATAATGCCTCATGTTTCCACGCCATGTCTTTCCGGTGTTTACAGTATCCCAGATCTCCTGGAAATATGATCTGTCATACAAACTTTTCTCCGGGAAAAACAAGTTGCTCCCCACTATTTTCTCATTGCCATAACCGCTTTTTTTCTCAACCTGAGGATTAACATACTCTACAATTCCCTCTGTATCCATTATAAGAATTGCGTCGATTGACTGCTCCATAACAGCCTCAAAAACCCTTAAAAGTCTATCCTTCTCTCTGACCTCAGTTACATCCAGAATCGAACCGATTAAACCGGAAATATTTTCCCCACTGTCTCTGAAAGTTGTTTTATTAAAAATAATGTTATGCCTTGAACCGTCTGCTTTAACAAGTTGAGTCTCATATTTTTGATCCCCGGGATTTGCAAAAAGCTCCTGGTCTGCCTTGAGATATTTATCAGCAAGGTCTTTCTCCCACAAATCGTAAACATTCTTTCCGGTCAGCTCTTCTCTTTTTTTTCCTGTTAACTCTTCAAACGCCCTGTTGCAGCCAAGATATAAACCCTTTGTATCCTTATAAAATATCGGTATGGGAACCGTATCCATCAGTGTCTGCAAAAACCGGTTGCGGGCAAGGATACTTTCTTCTGCCTGTTTACGCCAGGATATATCCCTTGCAACATGGATACTGCCTGAAACCTTTCCCTTGGCGTCTGAAACAGGAGAACATATAACATTAAAAATACCTCCAAGGTTTGGTTCTTCAACATCAGCTTCATGCATACAACCGTCCTGCAGAAGTTTTGCATGAGGGCAGAAATCAGGATGATAATTCAGTCCGTGAACGACCTGATAACATTTTTTTCCGATACATTCCTTTGGTGAGAGTCCAAGTCTCTCAGCCATCGGCTTGTTGACTCTTCTAATTATATGCTTTTCATCAATAACAGCAATCAGATCAGGAACCGAATCAAATGTATCCTGCCACTGTCTTTTGGATTTTGTAATAGCTTCCTGAGCATGCTGCACCCCTTCCAGTGCAGAGACAAGATCAGACACCTGCCTGTGCAGTTTCTCATTTTCTTCCATCAGTTGCTGATAAGTTTTTTCTGTTTCCTTCATAACAACTCCCTAATAAATATTAAAGTGATTGCTGTTACTCAAAAAACTGCAATCAGTTATCAGGTTCCAGTCCTCAGTTTAATCCCCCTCACCCTGACCCTCTCCCACAGCGGGGAGAGGGGACGAGGTGGAATGTCTGTTATCAACTAC
>CAZMHH010000128.1:0-6945 GCA_964566035.1 uncultured Thermodesulfobacteriota bacterium | reverse complement strand
AAATACAGGCATGTTGGGCATTTCTGGCAGGACAGGTATAAGAGCATGATCGTTGGTGAAGATAACTATCTCCTGGCTTGCGGCAGTTATGTAGAATTATCTTAAAAGGGGACGGTTCTATTTAGTTGAAATTTAAAGGTTCTTATTTATTACTTAAATAGCATTGTTATTTATTGCATGTCAAGCACTAAGTCCTCAAGGGGTCAGAGGTCTGTCGTGCAGGAAAAATCGTTTTCCTGACTTCTTTGGGGAACGCCCCCACTGCGGCAATCTGATTTTTTAATTGTCAAGATAAAGATCCGACCCCTTCGCTGTCGAACACCGGATATATTAGGGGCGGGGGATCCTATCTTCAAAGTTTTTCAAACACTTTCTTTGGTGGGATATTGAACAAAGCGATTTACCGTTTTTTCATTCATTCAAATTAAAATATTCTCGTCTGATATAGCCTTTTCGGCTTGTGAGTAGTATCTTTTTTTTCTGTCAATTTGATATTTGTTTCTCCGTTCACTCTTACAAGTTCTTGTTCAGGATGTTCCTCAAAGAATTTCACAATATCCCCTTCTTTAGAAAATTCTCTTGCACCAATTTTTATCAAGTCAATGTTGCCTTGTGGTCTAGGATTTAAAACTTCTGGACTTAAAACAAAAACAGGAATACCCATTTTTAACGCCGATTTTCCAGCATCAAAAGTTCCACTCATTTTTCCCGAACTATCTCTTTCAGGTCCAGATTTGATAACAACAATCGCTTTTGACATTGCACATACGAGTTTGTTTCTTGTCATTGCATTTTGGCCAGAAAATCTTTCATAGGGTGCAAATTGTGTTACAAATAAGGCGTTCTTCTCCCAATTCAAGTCTTTCAGTTCTCTTTTGATTGTAATATGATTTGTGCCAAAACTCAAAATCATTGTCGTTGTTCCATGCGCTTCAAGTGCTCCTAAATGGGCTGAAGTGTCAACACCTTTTGCATAGCCTGAAGTAACATTAATACAGTTTTCAGCTAATTTTTGGGCAATACTTTTTGTGATTCTTATTTCAAAATCACCGACATCTCTTGCACCAACAATGGAAACTCCTTTTTGATTAAGAAGCGGTAAATAACCTTTGCAATAAAGTATTGGCGGTGCATTGTCTTTCATGTTTTGAAGAACCGATTTCGGATAACGTTCATCGTCAAGTCCGATTATTGTAACTCCGTCTAATTTGAGTTTTTCAAAATTGCTGTAAAGTCTATCGTCATTTTCTAAGCCAGGAAAACAAGAGAAATTTGCTCTTGAAAGTTTACCCCTTCCTATTTTTGGGAAAAAAAGTTGCAATTGATTATTTTCTAAGTCAAACAAATCATCAATTAAAAGATTTTTTGCTTGTAGTTCTTCGTAAATGTAGTGTATGCTTTTGGCTCCAAATCCTGGAGCATTTGAAAGCATATACCAAGAGTATTCCTTATCTCTCATCTTTTTGAACGTGTTTTGGTTATTGTAAGAACGTAAATGCACCTTGCTTTTCCTTTATTCATTATTATGTCACACACTGCATTTAAGGTTTCTCCTGAACGGTAAAGGTCGTCAAAAAGCAAAACATCTTTACCAATCAATGCATTAAAGTTGATGCTGAAAGCATCTTTAAGAATTTCCGTTCTTGTGCCAGGATCCTCAATTTCTTTCAGTTGAGAAGTGGATTTAACTTTTCTAAGCGTGTTAAAGTCAACAGGCAAACTGACAAGTCGCCCTATTGATTTTGCCAATTCATAAACTGGTTGAAAGTCTCTTGTTGTGTCAGAAGGAGGAATTGGAATTATCATATCAAGGCGCCACTTAGATTTGTATTTATCAAGGAAGATAGCAACAGATTTTGCGATATTGTCAACCCGATAACGTTCTCTCCAATATTTTAGTCGGTAAAGTTCTTCGGCTATTGGTGGTCTTGTTGTTTCCCAACCCGTTATGTTTCCCTCTTCATCTTTAATGGGGTTGCTTGATGAAGTATGAAGATCTAATGCCCATCCTTCGTTCCAATGTCCGTTTAGCTTTTGTGGATTTATTTCCATATTCATTGTTTTTTAAAAATAGTTTGTTACTCGTTTATACACACAAATAAAAATGCGCTTTACATGCCGAGAGGAAAGTATATGCGAACATCTATTGTGCATTCTTTAAAGGTGTATTTAATCAAGAACCCTCCGATACTTGATCAAAAGGAACCCACATAAACCAGCCTGTCAATCCAGGACAGGAAAAACGTTGATCTATCAACAATATATCTTTTTCAGGGGTTTAGAAATTAAAGTTTTAAAATCCGAAATACCTGATTAATTCCTTGCATAAGTCCCCTACCATTATCTTAAACTATTACATTTTCTGAAGAAAAATGTCAATTATTATAAACGCTGGATGACCTTTTAGAAAACTGGAATTGTTGGCTGGAAAAGGCTTTTTCTGCTAATCAACAGCTACTAATAAAGCCTTGTTGCTAACCATTTGAAGGATTGAGATTTACAATCCTGCTAAAATTTATCTTTCCAGACCTGCTGTTTTCTGCTATCATTGGTATTATAGTTTTTTATAACAGCGCCCTTAGCTCAGTTGGATAGAGTGACGGACTACGAATCCGTAGGTCGCAGGTTCGAATCCTGCAGGGCGCGTATCAATCAAATACTTACAGCAACCTTTGTTGTAAGTATTTTTGTTTTTACTGACAATTTCGCCGGCTTTTAAAAAAGAACTGTTTTGACAAACTTTTTTTTGAATCTTATAATCTGTTTAAAAGGAAGGGTGCATGGACGAAAACAGCAAAGACCCTGCAGAGGAAATTCTGAAGGAAGAAAACAGATTCATTCAGCAGATAACTGTTACTAAAGTTAAAGGCTTATGTCCTTATGGACACAAAGAGGGAGACCAATTTAACGTAACTGCCATGAACAGCGACGGCTTATGCGGATCTCTTCTAAACAGTATCTTCCCTTATGTTTTTGCCCAGCATTATGCAGGTGCGGTTATCTGGGAACAGGAACATGGCTCTTTCTCGTCCTGCTGTCCTGAAAACGGCATTGTTCAGGTTTCAGGAACACGAAAGACCAACTCACCGCCAACACTTATAAAAACCCAGACCCCTTATAAAAACATGGTCGGCAAAGGCTACCCGCTGATTGACAAATACAGACTCTATGTGGAGGTTCTGGATATTGCCGGAGACTGCTATTGGGGACATAAGCTCGGTGACATTCTTGAGGTTGACCCTTTTAATGTCGGAGGGGTATGCGCTCTTTTATATGACCGACTCTACCCATTTATTCACCTGCTGCTTTCCGGAGCAACACCGCCATGGGCAGCAGAGGAGCATCGTGTAATAGCTGAATGTCCTGATAACTATAACCGCTTATCTTTCAGTCTCCGGCGAACTGAACGAACCCGATTAATCACTCATTAAATCCATGTTCAATAAATTATGTTTAAAAGGAATGGAATAAAAAAATGGAAAATTTTCTGACTCACCCGGCAATTGTATTTATGGGGCTTTTTGCCATAATGAACCCGATTGCCAATGTTCCTATTTTCTTGAGCCTGACAGCAGCAGATGACAGGGAAACAACCAAAGCTGTTGCTCTGAGGGCAATACTGCTTGCTTTTCTGATTGTTTCCCTTTTTTGCGTTGCAGGAAATTTAATACTCGAACTTTTTGGAATCACTATGCCTGCTTTTCGTATTACAGGTGGATTGATAGCCTTTCTTATCGGATTCCACATGCTGAAGGGCAATCAAACAAGTCTTCATCAGCTCAAAGAAGAGGATAACCGTAAATGCAGAGAATCAGCACTCAGCATTGCAGTCACTCCTTTAGCAATGCCCATACTTGCAGGTCCGGGCACTATTGCAACAGCTATGAATTTTGCAACAAAGGGCGGTATGCTGGAAATGGTGATAACCATTGTTGTGTTTGCTGTTCTTTGTTTAATAACATATATGCTTTTTATCATCGGTGAAAAGTTTGTCAAGATCATCGGTGTTGGCGCTTTGGGGGTAATTACACGTATGATGGGTTTAATCCTTGCAGTAATAGGAACTCAGATGATCATTGAAGGAGTACAACACGTTTTAAAATCTATTTGATGTTGACCATAACAATGCTAAATCTGATGCCATTTATCCACATTTTGGGCATCCATGATTATCTCTATTCATTGGAGGTCTGACTGCCTTATTCCTCATTAGCTTAAAGCCAAAACCCTCTTCAAGGCTTCGGATAAAAAGTGCTGAACCGGCAGACCTTAATAGTAATACTTCCCTGCGAAATATATCAATTGACTCTGAATCATAAATCTGTCCCAAGTGTTTCCTCTAATCACCTATCAACTCCCGCAGGTTGCTCCCCGTTGACATCTTTAAGAATTTAATCCGAAAAATGTTGAGGTGGTTGACATCCCGGCATCTAAATGTCTATTGCTTAGGGCTGACAAAGGTTTTAAGGAAACATTAATTTTTAGGTGTCATAATCAACAAAAAAAGAATTATATAGTTCAATATTTTATAGATAGTGATTGCAAATACTGAATACATTATGCCATAATTATAGCAGTCAATAATTAGGAGAAACCTGCATGAAAAAGATTTTAATTGACACAAATTGTTATGCTGCTTTCAAGAGGAATGAAGATCAGGCAGTTTCTGTTTTAAAAGCAGCCACATTTATTGGAATTAATATTATTGTCCTGGCTGAATTATTATGCGGTTTTAAAGGCGGCGCAAAAGAATTAGCTAACAGAAAAGAACTCGAACTTTTTCTTGATTCACCCCGGGTCAGTCTTATCAATATAGATGAAGAAACAGCCGACTTTTATGCAAAAATATACTGGGATATTAAGAAAAGGGGGAGATCTATCCCCACAAACGATTTGTGGATAGCCGCTTCCGCTATGCGGCATGGACTTGCGCTTTTTACATATGACGAACATTTTAATAATATTGCCGGTCTAATTTTACAGAAAGAATTTTTTTAATTGGAGGCAATCATGACGACAATGACAATCAGAGGCATTGATGAAGTAACTTTAAATGCGCTGAAAAATAAAGCACAGCAGGAGGGTTCCAGCGTCAATGCAACTATATTAAAACTATTGAAGAAAGAATTGGGCACTGCCAAGAAAAAACGCATCGTTGAACATACCGATTTAGACCATCTTGCCGGAACATGGAGCGACAAAGATTATACGGAGTTTTTAAAAAAAACCGCCGATTTTACGAAAATAGATGAGAATATTTGGAGGTAATTACCCGTATGATGGGTTTAATCCTTGCTGTAACAGGAACTCAGATGATCATTGAAGGAGTACAACACGTTTTAAAATCTATTTGATGTTGTCCATAATAAGGGGAAATCCGCTGTCATTTATTCATGATTTGGGACATCATTAATTATCTTAGATTTGAGTGTTTTCTGATATGTAAAGATAAAAGCGCTGTACCTGTTTTTTATCTATTGCTCAATCCTTGATTTTGTTTGTGTCATAAAATCTCTTCCCCATCCAATTAGTTTTTCATTATCAAATACCAAAGGCGTAAGCTGTTTTTTTTCTACAACACACTCATTTGAGGGATCTGTAAAAAAATAATAGACCTCCAGTATCCTTTCAGGGGTGTGGATAATTTCATTGGAATAAGGGTTTGTAATGATCACCTTCTGTTTTTTGCCGGTTTCTTCTGGAACACATACCGGTGTTTTAGTTTTGCTTCCCATAACCTTGAGTGCTCTGTTTTTTTTCATGCCCAAGTCCAGTTTAGAAAGTTTATCTCTGTTTGTTGATGCAACCTGTGACATTGTTAATGAAGAACAGCCACCTAAAATAAAAAAAAGGCAGAACAAATAAATAAAACTTTTCATAATATCTCCAAGAAAAAAATGATAAAAAAACTGTTTTTTCTATAGAAAGTTTAGCTAAAGCGTTGTTGTATGTCAAGATAATTTGAGGCAGTCTGTTGCTGATTTATCAGAATGAAGCCGCGTCTTCTTAGCTTGCACTATATCCATCCTATGTTTTGGAAGACATTGATCTTACTATTTTTCTTGACATTTATATGTAGTGTACTAAGATATTAATTAAAAGAATACATTTATAGAAATACAAACTTCTACAATAAACTGTATAAGGAGATAACTGTGAATAAAAAATTATTGGTAACTATTTCACTCTCGTTTGTGTCTGTCTTTTTCAACAGTTGCGATACCAATACTGTAGCAGACATCGATGGCAATGTATATAAGACTGTTACTATCGGATCGCAGGTCTGGATGGCTGAAAATTTGAAAACCACAAGGTATAGTGATGGATCGCAAATTAAATATCCGGGTACTGATACCATAAAATGGACAATTGATACCGACGGGAGTTATGCCTGGTATGACAACGATGAGGCAAAATATAAGGATACCTATGGAGCATTGTATAACTGGTATGCTGCTATTAATCCAGCCGGGCTATGTCCTTACGGATGGAGTATACCAAGTAATGACGACTGGAATATAATGTTTGCTTTTTTAGAAGGTGATGATGTTGCAGGTGGCAAAATGAAATCAACAGGAACTATTGAAGAGGCGACAGGTCTGTGGAAAAGCCCTAATACCGGAGCAACAAACGAAAGCGGTTTTTCAGGGCTACCTGCCGGATATCGTGGTGGAGGCGGGTGGTTTCATTACATAGGGGGAAGTGCAGGATGGTGGAGTACTGCAGAGTTTGACGAACTTGGTGCGCACAGTCCTACCCTTGATTACAGCTACGCCAGAGTATTTACAGGTGTTAGTGGCAAGCATATAGGTTTTTCTGTCAGGTGTTTAAAGGATTAGGTCTTTTTGATCTTATGTTAAAATTATAAAAAATAGCAAATTAATATCATAGGTCACCCATTAAAGGCTCCCTGTCAAGAGAATAATCCTTTCCCTATGACAAAAA
>CAZMHH010000127.1:0-7345 GCA_964566035.1 uncultured Thermodesulfobacteriota bacterium | reverse complement strand
GAGAGTTTTTATAATCTTATGAAGGATGTTGACAAGTGGGGCGAAAGCTGGTTTACCATAGTGGAGTATCAGACAGTTCCCCAGTCTCCTGGCAGGATCAAGTTTACCAAACAATATTACGGGAAAACAAATTTAAGCCCTGAAGGAGAGATATTAAACTGGGTTGCAGGTTATCCCTTTCCAGATACAAAGGACGCTTTGGAAATGGCTCATAATTTCCGTTGCAGGGTTGCAGGTGATGGCATCAGCACCAATGAAAAAGGTTTTATTATTGACGGCAGGCTCAAGTATGATATGAGCCTTGAAATACGCAACAATTATGCTTATTTTGCAGGCAGAAACGATACCCCTCCGACTCCTGAGTTTGCAGACAATCCAAAGGAGATATGGCGTGCATTTACAATGCTTCAGCTTGCCCCTCCTGAGACAAGGAACATGAGGATAATGGAGATTCATTACAAGGACAGGACAAAGGCATATGATTCCTGGTTCTGGATGCCCTCTATCAGGAGAATAAGGCGCCGTTCCACCACAGAGAGACAGGATGCTCAGGGTGGAGCTGATTTCTGCGGGTTTGACAACATGGGCTGGGACGGACCGGTTCAGATGAACACATACAAATATCTCGGACAAAAGGAAGCTCTTCTTGTCCGTCATCAGGATCCTTCAAAGCTTGAACATGAACCCGGATTCTGTTTATGGGACGGTACACAAAGGGAGCGTATAAATGCCCATGTATTAGAAGTAACAAGCAAGGATCCCAATTTTTTATACAGCAAGATGATATGGTATCTTGATCCTGAGACATGGCAGATGCTCTATTCTGACAGATATGACAGAAGGGGTAATCTGTGGAAGGTGCTTGACCAGCATGCCTATGTTGATAAAGGATATAATGATGTTCCTGTTGACTTTTTCTGCAGCAATCAAATGATAGATGTCCAGAGGACGCATGCAACAATAGCTCTTGCTGACTATACATTCGGTGTTGAATTTGATCCAACTATGTTTACTCTGCAGTATCTGCAAAGACACGGGTATTAGAATAAATCAATTTAATTTGTTTTTAATAGGATAAAACATTGTAGTAAAGGGAGACGGTTTTCAAAAAACCGTCTCCCTTTTTTTTTATTACAGGGCGGCATGAAATGTAAAATATTGTTTATATAAGTAGCAACCCGGTTTAATGGATTTTTATCTTCTCAGCAACCTGAAATCGTTAATGCCGGCTAAAAAAACAGTTTTTGAAATTCCCGTGCAGTTCTGTTTTTATGTGCATTCTTATGAAAGCAGTATCCAACAATAAACGGCATAGCAAGTGTTGCTTCAGAATAGACCATCTGTTCAAACACTGTATCAACCTTACCCCATGAACTTGCTTCTTTAAGTGTTGATCCTGATAGTGCCCCATCTCTTTCATCTGCTACGGTTATCTGAATAGCATATTTATGCATTGGAGCATCTTTTCCTAAAATGTCGGCGGCAACAACTATATCCTGCGTGAAATTCTTTGGAACACCTCCCCCTATCATAAAGATACCTGTTTCCCTCGAGTCAGTTTTTATGCGTGTCAGTTCAAGGAAATCACCGGCAGAATCAATAGATAAATATTTGTCTGGATTTTGCGTCTGGTGAAGAACAAGTCCGAAACCAGCGGAACAGTCAGAGAAAGCCGGAACAAAAACAGGAATATTTTTTTTGTATGCCGCATACACAACAGAGGCATCTGTTTTCGGCCCCCCTGTTTTTTCAAGGTATTTGCCCATTTCCCGGATAAATTCTCTTGAGGTGTAAGGGCGTGGTTCGAGACTGTCTGCAATTTTTGCACAGGTGTCATCACAATAGCGAAGTTCATCCTCATCAATAAAAGTGTCATAGATTCTGTCAATTGCAATCTCTCTTAAAACAGAGTCATCAACAAATTGAGTTCCCACATAATGTTTAAAACCAAGTGCCTCAAAAAAGTCCTGATCTACAATGATTGCTCCGGTTGAGACAATGGCATCAACCATATTGTTTTCAATCATGTCAAAAACTATCTTCTTTAAACCGGCGCTGAAGAGACTTCCTGCTAATGTTAAAATCACATTGCAATCCTTGTCTCTTAACATCATTTCATATATTCGGGCAGCCCTGTTTACGCTTCTTGCCGAGAATGCCATATTCTCCATTGCGTCAACAATTGGTACAACATTATATTTTTTTATGTCAATATGCTCGATTGGCGTTTTTAGTAAATCTTTTTTTGTAGCCATTCAAAAAATCCTTTCTGTAAGAGAAGTTGTTAAGCAAAAAAAACAGTTGTCAGCAAAACCGATAAAAGGCTTACGCCTGAAATCCGGAAAAACCGCATTTACTGAAAGCTGATATCTGATGCCTGATAGCTGCCTTAAAGCTTTTCCATAGACTTTTGCACATAACCTAAAACCAATTTTTAGAAAAATATTTTTGCCAGTTTAAGGATCCCCTGTTTCCATGGCACCCTGTGAGAAACACCTGCCTGATCCTTGAATGTATTAAGATTTTCAAGATACCATTTATAGTTTCGGATCAGCGCATCTTTATTTGAGTATTTTGGTTCAAATCCAAGAACTTTTTTAGCCTTTTCTATTGAAACAAAAGAGTCTTTGGAAGCAGTTTCATATACCCATTTATACAACGGTGAGAGTTTCAATGCTTCAAGAAATTTAAGTGTCCAGATTATTGGTTTTTCGGGCAAACCTTTTATCTTTTTTCCAAAACCTGCATAATCAAGAACAGCCTGATAATCCTCACGCATGGTTGTAAATTCTTTAGCCCCGATGTTGAATGTATCATTAACAGTCTTTTCATCAAGAGTCATTGTAAGAAAAATAGAGTGACAAAGGTCCTCGACATCCAGAAGCTGGTAACGGTTGTTGCCACTGCCAATCATCGGAAATCCTTTACCGTCTTTTGCCCAGTCGTAAAAAAGTGCAAAAACGCCGAGTCGTTCGGGACCTATAAATGACTTGGGTCTTATTATCGGCACGCACATTGACTCGTTTCTGAACTTGAGACAAACCTCTTCGGCTTCAATCTTTGCATTGCCGTAAGGACCCACTCCGTCTAATTTGTCTGTTTCATAAAGCGGGTGATGATCGGGTATCCCGTAAACGGCTGTAGAGGAAATCATTATAAATCTTTTAACCCCCTCTTTTTTTGCTGCTTCAAGCAGCAGTCTGGTGCCTGTGACGTCTGTTGAATAAATCTCATCAGGTGTATAAAGAGGCAGAGCTGCAGCGCAGTGAACAACTATATCAATTCCTTTCATTGCTTCATTGACGGTGTTCCTGTCTCTGATATCACCTTTCATTATTTCAATCTTGTCTTTTACATCATTATAATCAAAATCAGCAAGGTCAAGGGAACGGATTTTGTAATCTTTTTTAAGTAAATATCTTATGAGATTGATTCCCAGAAATCCGGATCCGCCTGTTACAAGAACCTTCATTTGTGTTTTCCTCCTGCTCCTTAATGTCTGGAGCTGTTTGGGTAATCTGTTAAGTAAAAGGATTTTAATATGTTACTACCGGCTGCGAATTATACCTGAGTTGCTATTCAGTATGGTATTCCTGCAGCGATTTTACATTTCCATAGCCCTTACGGAATGCTGTAATTCCCTTTGCAGCGGCAACTGCAGCTGCGGTGGTTGTAATGTATGGCACCTTATGCTTTATAGCTGCTTTGCGTATGTAGGAGTCATCATGTTTGCTCCACTTGCCGCCCGGGGTGTTTATCACAAGGTTAATCTCGCCGTTTGCAATTATGTCTGTAATGTTTGGACGTCCCTCATGTATTTTTAATACTTTTTCACACTCAATACCGTTCTGTTGAAGAAAATTAGCTGTTCCACTGGTGGCTTTAATTGTAAATCCGAGTCTGAACAGTTCCTTAGCTGTTTCCAGTGAATAGTTTTTATCCCTGTCCGCAACTGTTATAAGAACGGTTCCTTCAGATGGAAGGCTTTGACCGGCTGCTTCCTGTGATTTGTAAAAAGCAAGCCCGAAAGAATCTGCAAGCCCAAGCACCTCACCTGTTGATCTCATTTCAGGAGCTAACACCGGGTCTACCTCCGGAAACATGTTAAAAGGAAAAACAGCCTCTTTCACGCCAAAGTGAGAAAAACTGCTGTTTTTAATCTTAAGCTCCGGGAGTTTTCTTCCAAGTATAAGCTGTGTTGCAATTTGTGCCATTTGAATATTGCAGATTTTTGATACCAGAGGAACTGTTCTGGATGCTCTGGGGTTTGCCTCAAGGATATAAACCTTGTTGTTTGAAATGGCATATTGAATGTTTATCAGCCCTACAACCCCGAGTTCGATGGCAATTTTTTTTGTGTGCTCTTCAATTGTTTTTAAAATCTCTTCAGGGATGCTTACAGAGGGTATTACACAGGCAGAGTCACCTGAATGAATTCCTGCGAGCTCAATATGTTCCATTATTGCAGGTACAAAAGCATCTTTACCATCACATAGAGCATCAGCTTCTACTTCAATTGCATTTTGAAGGAATCTGTCTATAAGAATTGGTCTTTCAGGCGCAACATCAACAGCTGCTTCAAGGTATTTTCTGAGCATATCTTCATCATACACAATTTCCATTGCCCTACCTCCAAGCACATAGGAAGGTCTGACCATTAGAGGATATCCTATTTTTGCAGCAATTTTAAGCGCCTCCTCCAGCGAACTTGCCATACCGGATTCGGGTTGGTGGATTCCAAGCTTTTCAATCATGTTTCTGAAAAGATCTCTGTCTTCTGCTTTGTCTATTACTTCAGGTTGCGTGCCGATAATTTTTACCCCGCACTGCTGAAGCTCAGAGGCAATGTTAAGAGGGGTTTGACCCCCGAACTGAACAATGACACCAATTGGTTTTTCCTTTTGATATATACTTAAAACGTCCTCAACAGTAAGCGGCTCAAAATAGAGTTTATTCGAAGTATCATAGTCGGTTGACACGGTTTCAGGATTGCAGTTGACCATTATTGACTCATAGCCCTCATCCCTGAGAGTAAAAGCGGCGTGAACCGCACAGTAGTCAAACTCTATGCCCTGTCCTATCCTGTTGGGGCCTCCCCCAAGAACCATAATCTTCTTGGAAGAGCTTATCTTATTACTATCTGTGCCACTGTAGGTGGAGTAGTAGTATGAGGCGTCCTCTACCCCGCTCACAGGTACTTTTTCCCAGATTTGATTAACACCGGCCGAAAGGCGCTGCTGTCGAATGCTTTTTTCTGAAACATCAAGTATTTTTGCAAGGTATTTGTCTGCAAAGCCGTCGCTTTTAGCCTGTGAAAGCAGTGGTGCGGGAATTGTCTTCCCTTTATAGGATAGGAGCTTTTCTTCAAGTTCTACCAGTTCTTTCATCTGAGCAATAAACCATGGTTTAATATCGGTAATTTCATGAAGCTGATTGATGTCCGCTCCTTTTCTAAGTGCTTCGTACATAATAAACTGACGTTCACTTGTCGGGGTGGAGATAAGGCGAATAAGTTCATTTAATGGTAGTTTTGCAAAGTTGCGGGCAAAACCAAGACCGTATCTGTTTATTTCAAGAGAGCGAATTGCCTTTTGCAGAGCTTCTTTATATGTTTTACCTATGCTCATTACCTCGCCTACAGCGCGCATTTGAGTTCCGAGAAGGTCTATTACACCGGGAAATTTTTCAAAAGCCCATCTGGCAAATTTAACAACCACATACTCTCCTGATGGTGTATATTTCTCAAGGGTTCCACTGCGCCAGTACGGAATTTCATCAAGGGTGAGTCCTCCTGCAAGAAGAGCTGATACAAAAGCAATTGGAAAACCTGTTGCTTTTGATGCAAGCGCAGATGAGCGGGAAGTTCGCGGGTTTATCTCTATTACTACAATTCTTCCTGTTTTCGGGTCATGGGCAAACTGAACGTTTGTGCCTCCGATTACCCCTATAGCCTCAACAATGTCATAAGCATGTTTCTGAAGCCGGTTCTGGGTTTCCTGATCAATTGTAAGCATTGGAGCTGTGCAGAATGAGTCTCCTGTGTGTACACCCATTGCATCAACATTTTCAATGAAACAGACTGTGATTCTATGGTTCTTTGCATCCCTTACAACCTCAAGTTCAAGCTCTTCCCATCCAATAACAGACTCTTCAATCAGTACCTGACCAACCCTGCTTGCAGATATGCCTCTGCCTGCCACAGTGCGAAGTTCCTCGACATTATAAACAAGTCCGCCTCCTGTTCCGCCAAGTGTATAGGCAGGGCGCACAACAACAGGGAATCCAAGATCTTCTGCTATTTTTTCTGCTTCTTCAATGCTGAATGCAGGTTCACTTCTGGGGATTTCAATTCCGAGACTGTTCATGGTTTTTTTAAAAGCAATTCTGTCTTCACCCCGTTCTATTGCCTCAACATTAATTCCTATTACCTGCACGCCGTATTTATCAAGTACACCTGTCTTATAAAGGTCTAAAGAAAGGTTCAGACCTGTTTGACCTCCGAGGTTTGGCAGCAGAGCGTCAGGTTTTTCTTTTGCGATTATTTTTTCGAGGACATGAACATTAAGAGGTTCAATATATGTTATGTCTGCCATTTCCGGATCTGTCATAATTGTTGCAGGGTTTGAGTTTACAAGAACAATCTCATAGCCCAGTTTTCTGATAGCCTTGCATGCCTGAGTGCCTGAATAGTCAAATTCACATGCTTGACCGATAATAATAGGACCTGATCCTATGATCATTATTTTTTTTATGTCCTGTCTTTTTGGCATATAGTTTTATTCTCCCTGACTGTAGAAAAAAGTGATCACTTAATGTATAAAGGTATGAAAGAATTGTTTAAAATGGAAGGATGTTTCATATTCAGTAAAAAGATGTTTATAAAAAAAAGAAAAGATATATATCTATACAGATAGATTTAATAAAAAAGTATAAGGTATTTGAGCAGTGTATGTCAATATATTTATTCATTGAGATAAGATATTTCTTTTATTGTTGGTCAATTTCAATAATTTTATAAAGATAATCTTGAAAACCAGCAAGTAGGTATATGGGTATGGGAGTAAAAGGGGGCAGGCTACTTTTTTACCTACATCGGATATATTTGGGACAGGGACAGGTACTGATTTATCAGCGAGCTGAAAGGGAATCATTTTAAACGTCATTAAATTAGTTCCCAATTATTAAAGATTCTATTTAATTGACCGAAGTGAAGTACACTCCCCCATCCCACGCGAAAAATGACTTTGCAGCTCGCAGTAAGAACAAAAAACATAGCCTCGTAGAAGTGACATTATTTTCTGACCCTGCTATTTGTTCTCTGTCCTTTGTTTTTACCGCTTGACAG
>CAZMHH010000126.1:0-7711 GCA_964566035.1 uncultured Thermodesulfobacteriota bacterium | reverse complement strand
CATATTGTCATTTCGAACCTTGCGACAGCAGGGTGAGAAATCTCGTTGTTTCAGTATGTTACAAGATCTCTCACTTCGTTCGAGATGACAGATGTGAACTTTTTACGGAACCATCAATTAAAATAACCGGCGGTTTTTAAAAATTTATTTAAAACAAAAGGAGTTAAAAAAATGAGAAAAAGATTTCAAAAAAATTACTCTGCTTTGCTGGTTCTGGGTTTGTTTATTCTGAACTTCTGTTTTTTGCAGGGAATAGCTGCTGGACAGGAACAGGAAGGGATAAAAATCCCTGAAACAGTATTTGTACAAGCGGGAAGTTTTAAAATGGGAATGAATGTATTGGCTGATGCCCAATCATCAGCGACTCAGGCAGTAGATGCTTTTACAGGAGCAACACCATTTAAAGAAGAACCTGCCCACCATGTTCAAATGAGTGCTTTTGAAATCGGCAAATATGAAGTAACAAATGAAGAATATGCTGAATTTGTAAAAGCTGGCGGCTATGAAAACCGGCAATACTGGCTGATTGATTCTGAGTATGGAGAACCTGCTGAAACGGGATGGGACTGGAGGCAAAAAGAAGGGATAAATGCACCAAGTTATATGAACTACAATACACAGAAATACGAGGCTTGGGATCTCGATAAAGAGCCTTACTGGCAGAATACTTCTTATTCAAATCAAGCCACCACACCGGTTGTTGGTATATCGTGGTATGAAGCTTATGCATACTGTAAATGGCTAAGCGATGCGACCGGAGATGTTTACCGGTTACCTACTGAAGCAGAATGGGAATATACCGCACGCGGACCAAACAGTTATATATTTCCCTGGGGGAACAAATACCTTTCTGAAGAAGAGATGTGCGGCAAACCCGGAAGCGGGGCAATGGCAAATTGCTGGGTCAAGGGAAAGAGTTCAAACAAAATCTCTTACCAGTTTAAATCCCAAATACATGCTTTTATGGAAGTCAACTTAGACGGAACAACAACCCCTGTCGAAAGTTATCCTGAAGGGGAGTCATGGTGTGGAGCCTATGACATGGCTGGAAATGTGATGGAGTGGACTGCTGACTGGTTTCAAATACTCTATTATCCCTACAGGGTTTTTATGGGTTTGACCGAAGATCCAAGAGGGCCATCATCTCCTGTTTGGCCGTTTATCATCCCTTTTCCACCATTCTGGATGGATGCATGCCGCTCTATAAGATCCTCGGGTTTCATACAGGATTCAATAGGAGATACAAACTACAGTATTTTTGGGGCGACATATCCTTTAAGAGGTTCACACCGTCAGTTTGTTAAAAGATATGGGGGAACATTCTATATAGGTTTCAGGGTTCTGAAGGAGAATTAATTAAAACCTGACAAGGATTATTGAAAAAAAATCAGGGGAAGGCTTTAAAAGAGTGTCTTCCCCTGATCTAAAAAAGTTAAGTTACTTACCTTACGTTCCAGTCTTCAGGACACTGGTCAGAAACCCATGTCAGGGTAACATTTCCTGTTACCTTCTGTTCCTGAACCTCAACCTGACCTGCCCACTTTCCTGTTGAAAGATTATACTGCAACCCTTCGATAATTATATGTGCAGTAATTTCTCCAAAAGGCACAAGAATTGTTCCTGTAACAACACTTTCACCGGTATCGGTAGAGTTAAACCCGTCTTCAAGAGTTCCATTCATGTATTCCTTACTTGCCTCAAGAGCAATAAAGAAATCTCCTGTTACATTTCCAGCATCATCCTCATCAACACAGGCATAGAGATTACCGCTTATTATTCCCAGAAAATCTATTGTTCCTTCATAGTATCCGCTGAATTTTTCAATTCCGAAACCCGGGCACAACGGCTTATAGGTTTTAAACCCATCGATTACGCTTTCATAGTTGGAACTTGCAACAGAGAAATAGAAGAGGGATTCAGGTGTCAGAAAGATATTATTCCGGTTCAAGGCTAAATCAAGTGCAGTGTCTCCTATTGAACCGGGAAGGTCAAGCCAGAACCTGTAATCTTCACAGATATCCTCTCTGCAACTGTCTGAAACAGCTTTAAGTATATTGGTTTCCCATATTGCCGAATTCAGCACATGGTTATCTGCTGCAGCTAAAGAACCTCTTCTGCCGGTAAAAGCAATAAGGGTTTCTGCAGGGGAGAGGTTGAAAAGTTCTCTGCTCAAAAGTTTTTCAGACATTGAAGCTGTCAGGAACGGCTGGGCAACAGGAAGGAGGAGTTTTTCAAGAAAATTATCTGTTTCTGACAGACGTTCATCAACAGCAGAGGAAAGCGACATAAGACTGCTCAGCATATCGTTGTGCCCAACAATTCCCGAATATTCGAGATAAATATCAGAAACAGTAAAATCACCTTCAATGCTTCCTGTGAGCGTTCCAAGTGAAGGATCATAAAACAGTTCTGCACGTGCTGTCATACCATCAAGGGATACATCCCCGGTTATTGTAGAGCCTGAGACATCTCCAGAAAAAATCCCGACCTGTTCCCTGTCATTGATGAGCAGAACAGAAGAGAAAATATCTGTATGGGACTGCATTAGGGGCAGTACAATTCCTATTGGCATCCCGTCTTTTGTTCCTGATCCGATCCATCTTCCTTCCACCTGTGATTCGGCTGTAGCCTGGACACTGATATCAAAAATGTAGAGTCCTGAAATCTGAGATGATACATAAGCTCTACCGGTTGTTTTATCATAGGTTATTTTAACAGGATCGCCGAGGAATCTGTGGAGATAGTCAATCTCCTCCATGTTGTCAGCAGACTTTATATCAAAGAGTCTCACCCCGAGTTTATCTGCAACAAGAAGGTAATTGTCAAATGCCTCAACAGCTTTAAACTGCCCTTTGTCGCCTCGTTCTTCTGAAACATCAATCTCTTTCAGAATTTCAGGCAGATAGGGCTTGGATATATCCACCGCATAGAGTCCATCAGAAGCAGCAGGCAGAAAAGCATAGGTTGACCAGAGGCTTATATCCTGGACATTGCCGATATTGTGTAATGTCTGGATATGTTTTGGGTATATCTTATCTTTTACATCAATAGCTACCAGTCCGTCCATTCCATCTGCCAGCAGAAGAATATTTCCCCACAGAGTTGGCTTATAGGCTATTCCTTTAGTGTTAAATTCTGCTATTATTAAAGGGCTTGCCGGGTTTGAGACGTTAACAAGTGTTACTCCTTTTGTCAGGCAGGTAACATAAGCTGTACTGTTTTCAACTACAACATCGTAGGGTTCACCGTTCAGACTGACTTTTCCTGAATAGACAGGTGCAGAAGGATTTGATATATCAAATATTTCAAGGAATCCTCCGCTTCCGGCTTTATAGTCAAGTTCTGCAACATAAACATGGCTTCCGTTTACAAAAAGACCATTGGCATAAGCTTCTGTTTTTACTGCAGCAACAGTTTTTGGCATAGCAGGATCTGTCAAGTCAATAACCTGTAACCCGTTGTGACCGGCTGCAACATAGGCATGATTTCCAACCGCCTGACAGTCAATAACCCTTCCTGTGGATTCAAATGCACCAATCTGCTCAATAGTACTGTCTGAAACATCGAAAAGTCTAATACCATAATTTGAATTTGCAAGCATAATCGTATCATCTTTTATTGCAATTCCGAGACTGTGGTGTCCGTCCAGATAAAAATCTTCCACCTGTTCAGGGTTATAAATGTCAGAGATATCAATGCTGTAAAAGTCTGTAAACTCGGTGCAGATATAAACATTATCTCCTTTTTTAACAAATGCAAGCACACCCTGATAATCGTTGTCAATGTTGGACACATAAACAGGCTGTGTAATGTCTGAAACATCAAGCACAACAAGCCCGGCTTTCCCCCCTGCAATCAAGAGAAAATCCCCATACCTCATGCTTTGATAAAATTGTCCCAGTTCCTTTGCAGAGTCTTTAAAACTCGATACCCTGACAGGAGTGAGGGGGTTGGATATATTAACGATATAGAGTCCATCAACTTCGCAGGATATATAGGCATAGTCTCCGTTCAGATAGACATCATACGCATGGTGCTTATCTGAGTCAAAATCGGTATAAGATGACTCAAGGCTCATAGCAGAGGGGCTGGATATATCCACAACATGCATTCCTGTATAGTCGGCAACATAAGCAAGATCGTCTCTGACTGCAATCCCGAATGTCTGGCAGATTTCCTTTGATGAATCAAAGGTTATAGAGTCAAGCAGAACGGGATTAGAAGGATTTGATACATCAACTGCCACCAACCCTCCTCTGCTGCATGCAATGAAGGCAACATCATTTGCTATAACAAGCCTTCTTGCCCTGTCAGGAAGAGCAACTGCTGACAGCTCAACAGGGTTTTGCATGTCTGAAATATCAGCCACAAAAAGCCTGTCTCCTATAAGACTGTACATGTAATCGCCTTCAATAGCAGAATGCCTTGCAGAACCTCCAAAATTGGATATAAATGATATTTCACCTGCTGAATACCCTGCACATGGCAGAAAAAACAGTAAGGTTAAAACTGTTATGGTAAAATGTTTTATTTTTTGCTTCATAGTAAAAATCCTCCTTAGGTAAAGATTTTTTCTTATCACCGAAAAAAATATTCTAACCGCTTAAGCAAAATTATTATCTTCTACTGCTGTTTTTTTAATTGCATATTTTCAGTAAACTATTTACAAATGGCATCATCCCCTTAAAAGTATTGTCAATTGCAAAAGCTGCTCCGGTGTTTTTAGTGTAATACTCTGCAATAGATCCTTCACAGGAATAATAGAGGTCAATCAGTTTTTGACCTGAACTGCTATTCTTGAGAACATCATCCCTGAACCGGCGCAGTTTAATAACCTCAGGTGAATTATCCCCAAACACCATCATTGCCAGACATACACCTTCAAGTTCGCCGGTTCTTTGAATATTATATCTAAACATGGGCCATGAACCTTGATCATTATCCTCTGCCTTAAGACAATAGAACTTTTTATCAAAACTGCCAAAAAATACTTTGCCATCAGCAACCGCAGGTGATGAGGCTATCGCTCCACCTGTTCTTGAAGTCCAGTTTTTTTTGCCGTTTCCTGCATCAATGCAGTAGAGGAATGTATCCCCGCTTCCGATATATACATTTTGTCCGGTTACTGCCGGAGAACCATGTATGACACTTCCGGTATAAAAAACATAATTCAACTCCCCTGTTTTCTTGTCAAGACTATAGAGTTTGTGATCAAGACTTCCAAAATAGACATATTTTCCGGCCACCGCAGGGGATGAATAGACAATGTTTCCGGTTTTATAAGACCAGACCTTCTCTCCTGTTTCTGCATCCACACAGTAAAAATTATGGTCTTTACTGCCAAAATAGACATACCCGTCAGATACTGCAGGAGACGGGGGAATATCACCTTCTGTTTCAAAAGTCCACAGAAGTGTCCCAAGTTCAGCATCAAGACAGTACATAGTATGTCTTACATCTCCGACAAACACCTTTCCGTCAGCAACAGCAGGTGTTGAATACACATCAGCAATAGTCTCATATTCCCATATCTTTTCACCTGTGATTGCATCCAGGCAATAAACCTTTTCGTCATAATTGCCTATATAGATCTTTGTATTATATATTGCGGCTGAAGAAGCAACAACATCAGCTGTCTCATATTCCCATAATATTTCACCTGCAATTGCATCCAGACAGTATATTTTATTATCATTGCTTCCAATATAAAGCCTGCCATCTGCAACAAGAGGACTTGATGAAACACCGGAAGCGGTTTCATATTCCCAAACTTTTTCTCCTGTTTTTGCATCCAGGCAATAAACCTTGTGGTCAGTACTGCCAAAATAAACAAGTCCATCTGCTACAGCAGGGGATGATTGTATAATTCCCTCTGATTCAAACTCCCATTCAAGCCTCTCTGTAGGGATTGATTCCCGGACTGTAAATTTGCATGTTATATCTTCACTGCCTGTTGTGACAGTAACATTACAGTCAGAGGGCTCAGCATCTTCCGGAACGTTAATCGTTAAAATAATTTCTTCAGAAGATACAACAGCAAAATCAACAACTTCAACCTCAGGACATGCAAATGATACGCTTGACAATGCGCTGTCAAAATTAGTTTCTGTACCTTCAATAACAACTTCTACATCCTGTGCACCCTGGAAAACATAGTTGGGTGATACCATACTGCATCGTGGTCCGCTTACCCCCCTCTTTGTTCCAAAGGCTATGTCGTAATCAGTAAAACCTGTACCGCTTTCAAATGCATCCGAAGCATCATTCAAAACAACCACATGCTTGCCCATTTCCTGACCGGCTTCCTCGGATTCTGAGTATATGAAATCATCAGAAAAGACAACATAAATTATCTGTATGAAGAACGGCTCTCCTCCGTCTGTAGGGGTGCTTTTCCCAAAAGCCTGACATTTGATATTTGCCGACCTCCCGGTTATTATTTCATCCAGTTCCCAGACATATGTTGATCCGTCATTATAAGTTACATCCCATGTTCCAAGCCAAACATCACATTCAGACTGTGCATATGCAGTTCCGCTCATCAACAATAATAAACTTATAAAAATGATAATTCTTCTCATAATAACCTCCTGCAATTTCAAAATTAATTAACAATAAAAGAGCATGGGTCTGTTTTTCGAAACAGACTCATGCTCCTGTCAGACTAATTTTAATACCCGTGTTTCTGCAGATACTGGAGTGTAAACATCCTCGGGTCAAGCTCTTTCTGGAATTCAAATTCCGTGATTGCAATTGTTGAGTGCGTTCTCTGAATATCTATCATCTGGTTTGATACAAAATTATTAATATCAATACCCTTGGCTGTAATCACAAAACTGTGCTGGTCGAGTACCTTCCACAGATTACCCCTTCTGTCATATCTGTCAGAATAGAGCATCTGCCATGTCTCAGGATCAAGATACCATATCATCTTGCTGTATAAAAAATTGGGATCCTTGCTTGTTACTTCTAATACATGGGCATTTATACGCTCCCTTTGTGTACCGTCCCATAAACAGAATCCGGGTTCATGTTCAAGCTTTGAAGGATCCTGATGACGGACAAGAAGAGCTTCCTTTTGTCCGAGATATTTGTATGTGTTCATCTGAACCGGTCCGTCCCAGCCCATGTTGTCAAACCCGCAGAAATCAGCTCCACCCTGAGCATCCTGTCTCTCTGTGGTGGAACGGCGCCTTATTCTCCTGATAGAGGGCATCCAGAACCAGGAATCATATGCCTTTGTCCTGTCCTTGTAATGAATCTCCATTATCCTCATGTTCCTTGTCTCAGGAGGGGCAAGCTGAAGCATGGCAAAAGCCCGCCATATCTCTTTCGGATTATCCTCAAATTCAGGCACCGGCGGCAGGTCTGTTCTGCCGGCAAAAAACATAAGATTGTTTGCTATTTCAAGTTCCATATCATATTTAAGCCTGCCGTCAATTATGAAACCCTTTTCAAGACTTGAATAAGCATCACCAAGGTTTCTGCTCCTGAAATTATGTGCCATCTCAGTCGGATCTTCTGTCTCCGGAAACGGAACACCGGCAACCCAACCGGTAATACCACCTTCATCGGTTAAGCCAGATTGACCAAAATATTTTTTTGTAGCTTCAATATTACCGGGAGTAGGAATAATCTGTCTGTAAGGAACTATGCTAAACCAGCTTTCGCCCCACTTGTCAACATCCTTCATAAGATTATAAAAACTCTC
>CAZMHH010000125.1:0-8204 GCA_964566035.1 uncultured Thermodesulfobacteriota bacterium | reverse complement strand
AAAATTGCTGTTTTTTAAATTTGTTTTTCCCTTTTTAACTAAACGTTTTTATTAACCCACAGTAAAAGAAATGGAGGAGTTTTTATGGCAAAAGAAGCAAAACCCATAACAAAGGCACAGTTTATCGGTGAGCTCGCTGAAAAGTTGGACATGACTAAAAAGGATGTTAATAGTGTTATAAGCGCTATTAATGAAATTGCTTACCGGGAAACGAAAAAGAACGGCAGCTTTACATTTCCAGGTATTGGAAAGCTTGTTTTGATGAAAAGAAAGGCAAGAAAAGGCAGGAATCCTCTTACAGGTGAAGAGATTAAGATTAAAGCAAAGACAGTTGTTAAGTTCAGAGTAGCCAAATCCTGCAAAGATGCGATAATCCCTCCAAAGCAGTAGGTGAAAGGATATATTTTTTTAAAGCCCCGATATGCAACATATCGGGGCTTTTTTGTTGCCAACAGATTTTTTATTGATTTTGTTATAGTTGGGCTGTAAAATTATTAATCTGCTTACTTAGTTTAATTTATTGCGATATATGGAATCCTTTCTTATAGTTAATGAAATATTTTACAGTATTCAGGGGGAATCCTCTTTCAGTGGATTCCCATGTGTTTTTATCAGACTGACAGGTTGTAATATGAGGTGTAAATATTGCGATACAAAATATGCCTATTATGAGGGCAGGAGGATGTCTCTGGAGTCCATAGTAGAAAAGGTAAATGAGTTTCCATGCAGACTTGTTGAGGTAACAGGCGGGGAGCCTCTTATACAGGATAAAACCCCTTTTCTTATAAATATTCTGCTTGATAAAGGTTTTGATGTTCTTCTTGAAACAAACGGAAGTATAGACATCTCTGGTGTTGACATTCGCTGTGCAAGAATAGTTGATATCAAATGCCCCTCAAGCGGAGAGCATAAAAATAACAATTTTAATAACCTGAAAGAATTTACTGAACGTGACGAAGTAAAGTTTGTTGTTGCAGACAGAGCTGATTATTTATATGCCAGGCAGATCTGCCACCGGTTGCTTAATGAAACCAGGGTGAAGAATATATATTTTTCACCTGTTTTCAGCAGTCTTCCGTTTGAATATCTTGCCTCATGGATTTTGGAAGATGGGCTGAAGTCAAGGCTTGGAATTCAGCTGCATAAAATAGTATGGCCATCAGAGTCAAAAGGGTTTTAATTAATTTTTTAGAGGAGGAGATGTAATGAAGTATTTAAAGGTTTTGGTTGTTGCTCTGTTTTGTCTGTTTATTTTAAAGGCAAGCAATCTATGGGCTTTCAGCTTTTTATCATATCCGCCAATGCAGGAGGCTCTCACAGCCCTGGAGTCTGATTATTTGGTAGATGTTGAGCGAACGCCTGCTCCCATGATATGGAACTTATGGAATATGTTTGAAGAGTATTATACCTTTAAGCCCGCAGATGGAAACTATGTCAAGGGTTTTGTGTTCTATCCCGGAGGTCTTGTTGATTACAGGTCATATGCTCCGCTTGCCCGTGAGATAGCTGCGGCAGGATATTTAGCCGTAATTGTAAAAATGCCTTTTGATATAGGGTTCCTGGGTTTTAACAGAGCAGCCTGTATTTACGATGAGCATCCCGAAGTAGAAAAATGGGCAATCGGCGGTCATTCCCTTGGAGGTGTTGCATCATGTAATTTTATCAGGCAATATCCTGAGCTCATGAATGGTTTAGTGTTGTGGGCTTCATATCCTTCTGAGTCATTCAGGCTGGATGAATTTGATCTGCCTGTTATATCTATTTACGGATCAAAAGACGGGCTTTCAACGATTGAAAAAATTGAGAATTCCAAACAACATCTTCCGGTTGGTACCGGGTTTGTTGAAATTATTGGTGGTAATCATACCCAGTTTGGATGGTATGATACAGGGGATACACCCCAAAGAGGAGATAATGAGGCTGACATAACAAGACAGCAGCAGCAGGATGAAATTATTGAAGCAACCACTGGATTTATTGACGGACTTTAGAATAGATTTAATAAAAGGGCTTGACAAAAAAAATTAGGTATTGTAATATTTAAACAGCTAATATAAGCGAAACTGAAATATTATGAAATGTACTGCGGCAGTAGGCAGTTTTTTTTGCTGCGTGTTTAAATATTAATTCGGAGGTGTTTTAAATTGGACAATTTAACAGAGGAAAGAATTATTGCAATAGAAAACTATATGGGTGACCTGCGGAATCTTTTTGTGCATGTTTTCAGTGAGATGATGAAAGGGGGCAGTGAAGCAAAAGGTGTACCCTCCCGCATGTCTCAGCTGAAGGCTCTTTCTGCTTTTAACGAGGACCGCGAATACACGATGGGTGAATTGAGCAGAAAGGTTATGGTTAAGATGCCAAGCATGACCGAAATGGTGGACAGACTTGAATCAGAAGACATTGTTGTGCGTTTAAGGGACACTGTGGACAGAAGAGTGGTTAAGGTTCGACTGACAGAAAAAGGTAAAAAGGTTTACAGGGAATTTGTTGAAAAAAGAAGAAAAGAAATGGCAGCCATGCTTGATAAGCTTTCTGAAAAGGATCAGATCAAGCTTGTAAAATCACTTGAAAACGTTTCTTCTGTTATAAAAAAGATAGCAGGTTAGATTTATTCATTTATCTTTAAGGCTTGTATCTATATGGATACAAGCCTTTTTTAGCTGTAAAAAGAAAGAGTATCTATTTTAAATTTCAGGCATAGAGGAGTGGATTTGAGGTTTGCGGTAACAGTAAAGGAAATAAAATATGTTAAAGATGAGGTTGTTGTTCTGGGTCTGTTTGAAAAAGCAGTTAAACTGCCGGAAGATGTCTCGGAAATAGACAGAGCATCTGCAGGAGTCTTGAAAAAAATTATTTCATCAGGGGATTTCAGGGGAAAGCCCAATCAGAGTTTTTTGTTTTATCCTGAAGGGGGTTTAAAAACAAAGCGAATTCTTCTTATAGGATTGGGAAAAGAAGATGCCTTCACTCTGGATAGGTTGAGGGGAGCTGCCGCAACGGCTGCAAGAGCTGTCAGGGAACTGTCTTTAGACAGTTTTACGTTGCCGCTTGCATTTGCCGGTGCAAAAAGATTTTCAAATGAAGAAAATACAAGGGCTTTAATTGAAGGGGTTCTTCTGGGGCTTTATGAGTTCAGGATGTTTAAATCCAGGCAGAATGAAGACGATAAAAAGGATATCAGGGTATGCAATATATTAATAAAAAACAGTAAAGACTCAAAAAAAGTAAGGGCTGAAGTAAAAAGAACAGAGGCTGTTGTCAGTGGGGTTTATGTTGCCCGGGATCTTGTTTCAATGCCCGGGAATAAGGCTACTCCGTCATTTTTGGCGGAAACCGCAAAAAAAACAGCCCGTAAATATGCTCTGAAATGCTCTGTGCTTAATGAACAGAAGGCAAAAAGCCTGGGCATGGAAGCTTACCTGGGTGTTGCCAGGGGAAGTGAAGAACGTCCCAAATTCATAGTTCTTGAACATAACCCGCAGCCCAAAAAAAAGAAGCCTGTTTTTGTACTGATTGGCAAAGCTGTTACCTTTGACAGCGGTGGAATCTCTCTGAAACCTGCAAATAAAATGGAGGAGATGAAGACAGACATGGCAGGTGGCGCTGTTGTTATTGCAGTGTTGCAGGTATGTGCTCAGCTTAAACTTCCGTTAAACGTTGTAGGGATAGTGCCTGCTGCAGAAAACCTCCCAAGTGGTCATGCCTGTAAACCCGGGGATGTATTAAAATCCATGTCGGGCAAGACAATAGAGATAATATCAACCGATGCTGAGGGCAGACTGCTACTTGCTGATGCTCTTACCTATGCCTCCAGATATAAACCATCAGCTGTTATTGATATTGCAACCCTTACAGGGGGTGCAATTATTGCCCTTGGCAATGATGTTGCTGCAGTCATGGGAAATGATGACAGTCTTATTGAGATAATAAGAAAAGCAGGAGAAAAAACAGGTGAGAGGCTGTGGCAACTTCCACTGTGGGAGGAATACAAAGACCTTTTAAAAAGCGATATTGCTGATATTAAAAACTCAGGTGGAAGACCCGCATCAACAATAACAGGCGGGTATTTCCTCAGGGAATTTGTTAAGGATTTTCCGTGGGTGCATATTGACATTGCCGGCACAGCATGGTCAGCAAAAGAAAAGGCTTATATTCCAAAGGGGGCAACCGGATTCGGGGTAAGATTTCTGGTGGAGTTTCTTGAAAAATGGAAAAAATAATTTATAATTCAGTTGAACTGTTTTAGAGTCCCCCTTACCCTGTGCAATACAGAGTAAGGGGCTTTTTCTTCTGACCATGTTATAGCTTCATTGCTATTAAACCTGCTGCCGGGTATCGTGTTTCTGTTTTTTCATGGTAAAAAACTATAAGAAAGTCGAGAAAAAACTTTAAAAGTTCATTTGGTTTCAGAAGGAAATCGGGGTTGCGGTCAGGTTCGGTTTTCAGTAAATCCATGGTATAGGTTTCAAAAAAAACCAGCCCTCTTTTTTTTAAGCCATTCTTTACACTGTCAATAATTTCTCTTTCAAGAAAATTAAAATTAATTATAAGATCATACGAGTTTTTTTCAATGGGAAATGTCAAAATATCTTTTTGAACAGCATTGATTTTAACACCTTTTTTTTCTGCTGCTTTACTTGCAAGGTTTACCGCATTAGAAGAGAGGTCAATGCCGGTTACATCAAATCCCTTTGATGCAAGAAATATAGAGTTCTGACCCATGCCCATGGCAATATCAAGGGCTTTTCCGCCTGACAGGAGTGCGGTGTTTTTTTTCAGCAGACAGGCAGGTTCAGGCAGATCTTCTACTGTTTTCAAGCTGTATTTTTTTTCCCAGTTACCCATTTTCATTTTCTTTATTAATGACAAACCCGTAAAAAGTCTAAAAAGCTCCCTCTCCCTCGACGGGAGAGGGTTGGGGTGAGGGTGATATAAAAGGTAATACAGCATGTTACAAGTATCTGGCTCACAGCCTCTTTTAGCAATTTAAGAAAAAATTGACTTTTTACGGAACCATCATTAATGATTAATATGAAATTTGAAAAAATTCAGGTAAAAGCATATTCCGGTTATAAGGCAAATGAAAGACCTGTTGAGTTTGAGTTCAGGGGAAAACATTATTTTGTTGCCGAGATCTCTGACAGATGGTATGAGGGAAGCGACGTTTCTGACCGGCTTGATTATTTCAGGGTTATAACAGATGACGGCAGCAAGCACCTTCTAAGATACAATTGTCTGTTTGACGTATGGTCAGTAATGATTTCCGGTTAAGAACTTATTTTCTATAACATCTTTTTTATGTTAGAATTTGTTTATTTTATTGTTTTTCTCAAATATTTTAGATTATAGGGTTCAGCACATCCTCTTCAAACAAAAAAAATCAACCATATGTTTATTGTTACAGCCCGTTTTTTACAAAAACCGGAACTTTTTATACCTATCCCTCTTTGCTCCATGTAACATTTCTGAAACCCTTGAGCAGGTTAAGGTACTTTATCTTTTTTGGTTCAATTGAAATTACATTAAAGTTAAAGGTACCGGCTGTTGTGTCAAGCCCCTGTTTCTGAAGGTCTGCAGCATGCCTGAAATATTTATAAATCTCCTGTGCCTTTTGGGGGTTATCATTTTTCTTAAAAACCGATGCTTCACCCCAGACCTGCAAACCGCATGCTCCGAAAAAGTTTTCAGTGGGGTTGTAGGGGTCTGAAATGCTGAAAGAGACACTGCTGTTTGCATTGAGGTTTGCAATCTTGCCCCCGCCTTCAGAAAGTATATATACAATGAGTCCGTTATTGAAGTATTCAAGCGGGGTGGATCTGGGCACATTGTCTCTGCATGTTGCAAGGTGCAGAACATTGTGGCTATCGAGAAATTCAATTATTACCTTTTCAAACTCTTCAGGTTCCATGGACTCAATAAGTTTGATATTGTTTTTTTCAAATATTAACTGTTCTCTCTCATTTGATTTGGGAATATTAAGTTTTGCCATTTTTTTATCTCCTTTATGCTTTTTTATGGTGTTTATAAAGTTTGATGGACCGGTAAAAAGTCAAAAAACAGCCATATTGTCATTTCGACCGCAGGGAGAAATCTCATTTTTTTACTTTGCCGGATTCGGGATTACATTGAGGGTCTTTTTCTCGAACCATCAAATTTTAATGTTCAGTATAACATATTTAATGACAATGGTCTATAAACAGATGCAGGGGTTTCGGGTTTAAGCTTTTTGGTCTCTGCCATGTTCAGGGCTCTTTTTTGAATTGTTATGTTTTTTTTATTGACATACAATATTTTGTGTTTTATATTCATTCTAAAGCTTTTACTAAAATTGGATAATAATTGATTTTACGACTATGAATAGAAGAGAATTTATTAGATTTTTATTTGCAGGGGTTATTTCTGCGGGTTTTTTCCCTTCAAAACTATTTGGAGAAGGCTTTATAAATCCTGATGAAGTTTATGATGGGAATATGGATGAATTAATCAAAGACTATCTGCACAGGATGAGAAATTTTGATGAACACCATGACAGTGATATTTGTGTTGAAAATAGCAGACTCTCTGTGCTGTCTTCATGTGTGAAAAGGTTAAGAAACGTTGAACGCACCGTTGGTTACGGCAACTTTAATATAATAGGTTTTGATGATGCCCTTCTTTATGCAAGGAATTATTCAAGAATCGGGGCTTTTACCAAAGATGAAACAGACTTTCTTGAGGAGATATTCTACACAGATGCCTCTGTGTATGGATTTTACGGTAAAAAACCTATAACACAAATTACAGCTCAAATAAAAAAATCAGACATTTCATGGCTGCCCCGGATTGGCCACTACCTTTACAAAGGAGTGCCTTATCAGACCTACATGCAGGCAAAAAAAGAGATTGGAAAGGATGTTCTCTTAACCTCTGGAATACGCAGTGTTGTAAAACAGTTTATGCTTTTCCTTAATAAAGCAAACGATAACAGGGGAAATCTTTCGCTTGCATCACGTCAACTGGCGCCTCCCGGTTATTCCTTTCATGGAATTGGAGATTTTGACGTGGGCAAGAAGGGTTACGGAGCTGCCAATTTTACTGAAAGGTTTGTTTCCACAGATGTGTATAGAAAGCTTGTTGATCTTGGATACCTCAGGCTTCGCTATCCTGAAGATAATTTGCTTGGGGTGCGTTTTGAGCCCTGGCATATTAAGGTGTATGACAAGCTTAAATCCTGAAAAATTTTCTCTTAAGTTATTTTTGATGTATTAAATTCATTCCCACCTTTTTTTAACCTTGATATTTCACCCGGTTTTGCAGGTCACAGCCTCTGAACCTATCGCTTATGTGCCATGTCCGGTCTAACGGCATTTTTCCTTCCAGGTACACACAGTTATAGACTGAGCAGATAAAAACCCTTGAATTATTATCAAATATTATATATAAACCTTGTTATGGAAGAACAACGGGTCAAGAGAACCTACAGGCTTATCAAATTAATCCAGGAAATCAAAACCTGCCCATGCCAGAGCATAGAACAGGTTCTAAAGAATTTCGGGATAAGCAAAGCTCAATTTTATAAAGACAAGGAAGAGCTTTCCTCAATCGGTTTTGAATTCTCCTACGACCGCTCCAGACACCGCTTCACCATCACAAAAGATGCCTTCCTTCCCATTGAAAGCCTTACCCTGAGCGAAAGATTTGCAATTATCATGGCGGTGCGGCAGTTGTCTGCCACCGGAGACTACATACTCAGTTTTGAAGCTCTTAATGCCTCCAGAAAACTTGCATCAGAAATGCCCCAACCGGTAAGGGAGAGCATGGTTGCAGTTTTTGACGATATTGTGATCCGGGAGGGGTTCGGGTGCAGACAGCAAGTTATTGAGAAACTTGCCAACGCAGTCAGAGACAACCGCCGGGTAATTCTTCATTATAAGAAACCTGACAGTGAGTACATAACCGAAGAGGAGATAAACCCTTATCATATATTCTTCAAGCGCAGGGCGCTCTACGTGGAAGGGTTTTCATGGAATGAACGGGCGCTGCGCATGTACCGCATCAACAGAATTCACGAAGTATCTCTTACTGCAATGTGTTTTACCTTACCCGATGATTATGACTTCGGGAAACGCCACAAAAATGCTTTTTCAGCCTTTCCCGGAGATAAAACAGAGAAAGTGGTGGTAAAATTCTCCAAAACCATCAGGCCATATATTGAAGAATCC
>CAZMHH010000124.1:0-8480 GCA_964566035.1 uncultured Thermodesulfobacteriota bacterium | reverse complement strand
AATTCATCGCCTAATGCTTTCTGTAAATCCGTCTTTATTGACATTGTCGCCCCCTTTGGGTATGAAATTTATAAGAGGAAATAGCTTAGAAAACCGTATATTACATTTTAATGGTAAATATTACATTAGCAAATTAATGTCAAGTGTTTTTTTGAATTGATTCATAATTTTTTTCTGTTTTTCTCAAAACTTATTTAAGATATAATATAAACCGACTACAAAAAGCTTTATATAATAGCATGTTAGCTGGCAAAATGTTTGTTTTTTATACGCTTTAAAATTATTTTTGGTTTATAAAAAAATACTATATTTTCCTATAGCTATTTTATTAAAATAATAGCAACCTATTTTTTTTTGACCATAGTCATTTAAGTTCAACATTGAATTGCCAATTATAAAAAGGGGGCTTTACGAGAAACTCTTTTATTTGCTTATAAAATCATCTATGCAGACCCCACCCCAGCCTTTGGTGCTTATCCGTTTAAATCTCTCTCGCAAATCCTTCTGAATTGTTGGAGGTTTTGTAGCATCAATGGCAAGTTTGCTTCCACGCCTC
Source organism: uncultured Thermodesulfobacteriota bacterium (assembly GCA_964566035.1). GTDB lineage: Bacteria > Desulfobacterota > WTBG01 > CAIYCZ01 > CAIRTM01 > CAZMHH01. The sequence goes on along the minus strand of CAZMHH010000124.1, from coordinate 7,924 downwards.
CGTGGCGCTGCTTCAGCAATGATAGGCAATGACAGGTCATAGGAAAGCCCAGCAGTACCGTTTATCTTAGTTACATCGGCTTCTGGGTTAACCCTTGTTCCAATTGCATAAAGTATGTCTTGCGCATCATAGATATCTACATCATCATCTACAGCAATTATGGTTTTTGTAAAAAGCTGCACAGAATTAAAAAGGGCTGTCATCATGGCTTCACGCACCTGTTCCCTCACTGCTGCAGTAATTTGAATAATTGTAATAAACAACCCGCCCCAGGGCGGTGTAAACACATCATGAATCTGAACACCCTTGCGCTGTAGCAAGTCAAAAAGGCGAGCCTCTCCGGGTAGTGCCACCAGTGACTGATGATCAGTATAGGGAGTTGCATTGAGATGCCTATATATGGCATCTTTGCGCATTGTTATGGCTTTTATGTCAAGCCTAGGTTTGTGTGCAGGCTCAGAGGCATAATAATTATGAAACTCGCCAAAGGGACCTTCTATTGCAGTTGCGCCAGGTTTTATTTCACACTCGATAACTATTTCAGCATGGGCTGGTACCATTATCTCGGAATTCTCGCACTTCACCATTTCCACCTTTTCACCTAAAAGAGATGCTGCAAGATCATGTTCACTCCATGTATCATGTGGACCGAAATAATTTGTTGCAATTTCAAAGCATGGATGATGTCCGATAACAATTGCCATTGGAGCAGGTTTTTTTCGTGCTGTATATTTTTCCAATATTGCCTTGCTGTGGGGAGAAAAAAGAGAGGTTGCAGCGCAATATTTGCTCTTCAGATGGATACGGTGCATGGCAACATTCTGATATCCGGTATCCGGATCCCGCACAACGCACATTCCTGAACCAATATAGGGTCCTCCGTCACGTGGAGTGTGGACACAAAAAGGTATTGTCTCAAAGCTTGCCCGTTTCCCCTTCAATACCTTTTCCTTTACTGGTCCTGTGTTTACTGTTTTGGTCTTGCCTGGACCCTTGTTTATCTTTTCTGCCAGAGTTTTAACTACGAGCTTTGGAGATGTTTTAAGAGCAATTGCCTGCTTTTGTCTGTTGTTTATCAGGAGGTCACAGATTGTCCATTCTGGAAATCCCTTTATATTTTCAAGAATTATTGAGCGATCAGTCTGGGAACAGAGATCTCCGATCTGTGTCGCTGGATCCGCCTCTCTTTTTAATTTTAAAATATCCTCTTTTATCTCCATTAGATATGTTCGCAAACTGCTCTGCATGCGGTTTCCTCCTGTTTTGGTTTTTGGTTTATGGATATTTTTTTTCCCTGCCAAATATTTCAAGCAAGCGCTCAAAGGAAAGCGGGCTATCAGCCCTCTTCATGCATCTGTTTCGTGGATTGGTTATGGCTCGTTTCCAAAAAAATATATTATCAAAGGCAAGAAGAATTCGGGCAAAAAGACCTGATATTCCTACTCCCTTAGAAGCAAGGAAGTGATGCCAAGTCTCTTTCCTGTTCCATGGACATACAATTAGACACAATCCACAGCCGTTGTTTTTAACAAAATAAGGCCAGCATTTCTCATTATTGAGTTTCCACTTAAAAGTGCCATTGCAGTAAACCTTTTCGGATGAAAGGGCATGTGTGGGGCACGTGTCAACGCACCTCATACAGAAACTGCACAGTCTATCAACGCCAAGACTTGGAAGATTGCTTTTGGAAACGGGGGCATTTGTGGTTATGGCTGCAAAACGCTGTCTTGGTCCGTATTTTTGTGTCAAAACCAGACCGTTTGCTCCAAGTTCACCGATACCAGCCTTGACCGCATGAGCAGAGTATAAAAAATCACCTGCGTAGGGATGATGACCGCGTGCCTCATAGCCTAAAGAACGTACATACATGGTTATCTTCTCTACAGCCTCCCCTAGACTGGCATATACTCTTAATACGGCTCCCAGGGTTTCGGGGTCGGGGGAGTGGTTCATGTGTAATACAGAGTAGTCCATCTGCATACCAATAGAAATCACATTGGTGTTGCGTATCGGCTGCGGTGTTTGGGGATAAGTCCAGTGTGAAGAATAGGGAAAAACCCATTCTGCTTCAAGGGTTGTAAATCCCAATAGATCTATGTCAATACTTTGCGCATATGTTTCAACCGAATCATTAACTTTTTCAGTACTTTTAGCCAACTGGGATGTATTATCTGCTGGTTTTTCGAGCCTCTTTATTGTGTCATAGATTCTCTCAATCTCCTTAAAAAGAGGCAGATAGTGTTTGGGGGCAACCCCCTCAATAACCGGTAATTCATCTTCAGAAGTCTGTTTGACAAGATGAACGATGTTATGGAACATAGTCATCTCCTCCCTAAAACCCAGATAGATCTGGTCCCAGTTACAGTATGAATAAGGACTATTAACTGAGCTATGCAGCAGGCTGTTAGACCCGTACTCTACCAAATTATTGCTATCCAAATTCTACACCCCTTTTACAAAGCAGTATGCCCCAAATTGAAAAAACCGTTGAGGATTTTTTCTCGCTTGAATTACGGCTCGGCACCCCCTACGTTCTTTACAATAACCTCTTTTAAGAAATGTCCTGGTTTTATTTATATTTTGAATTTAATTGTCAATCCTGCAAATCTAATTTTTCTGCTGCTGAAACAAGCCCGAGTTCTTTCATCTTCCCTTTTGTGGGGATACCGTTACTATTCCAGCCCCGAGCTCTGTAATAATCATCAAGAAGCGTATCCATTTCATATACCTGCCCCTTGCAGGGACCGGTAGGCATAGGCTCTTTTATAAAGCGCTCAGGGAGAAAATCATCTTTTCTGTCAAAACCTTCTCGAACATTAAAAGCCCTCTCGATATTGTATATGCGTTCCCCTGCCAGAAGTATATATTTTTCATCAGCATACTCATCAAGGCCAGTGGCTGCATACATCAGTTTTGCATAGTGATCAGGTGTCATCCAGTAAAAACTAGCTGGAAACCCGCACAGCAGAATTGAATCATATGCAGCAGTCATGTCTTGAATTGACTTGACAAGAGCCCCTTTACCTTCGGTTGAAAACCTGTCAACCTGCTCAGGAATGCCAAAAATTTCGGGCATACTATATCCTGTCATATGACTTGCACCTATGTTTGAGGTTGCAATATTCAACCCGTGTCCTTTGGCTCCTCTTGGTTCATAAGCGGGCATTTCAAGGCCCTTTACCTGCATTGCACAGTAAGCTGCCCCCTTTCCAATCTTTTCAGCAGCTCGCTTTGTTCCAAGCGAGAGCAACTCGCCTATACCTTGTCTTTTTACTATTTTTTGCAGCAGCTTATATGCTGCATGATGATTTCCCCAGGTCAGATCCAAACCATCAAGGTCACCTTGCGTAAATATACCTCTTTCATACAACTCCATGGCAAACGCAACAGAAACTCCTGCAGAAATGGTGTCAACACCATAATCATCACACAGTTTATTAGCTGCTACAACAAAACCCAAATCCGCGCTGCAAATATTAGCTCCAAATGACCACATGGTTTCATACTCAGGTCCTACAACAGGGTCACCCTTATATATTCCCTGCTTGATCTGCACCACACTTCCGCAGTTGATAAAACAGCGATAGCATCCCTCATCTTTTACAAATATCTCATCGAGCTTGTCAGGGGTTAGTCCTGAAAAATCATCCAACTGTCCTATCTGAAAATTCTTTACCGGATGCATTCCCATTTCATGCATAAGTGCTGTAATGCCCGATGTACCGAGATGACTGAAACCTTTAAACATTTCAGTTGGAACTGTTTTTGAAACAATCTCTTTTGTTATCTCATTTAATTTCTGTTTGTCAGCAACACCAACCCTGCCTGTTCCTCTGACTGCAATTGCCTTTAGATTCTTTGCACCCATGACAGCTCCTACTCCTCCCCTGCTTGCACTTCTTCTGCCGTTTAAAATAGCTGCAAAAAGGGTCCCGTTTTCTCCTGATGGCCCGATACATGCAGTTTGAATTTTTTCATCACCCAGCTCTTTTCTTATAACAGCCTGGAGAGTCGCTGTAACAATTTCTTTACCCCATAGGTGTGATGCTTCCCTCAGCAAAACCTTCTTGTCATGTATTACTATAATTGTAGGCTTTTCCGCTTTGCCTTCAATTACAACAGCATCAAGTCCTGCTGCCTTAAGCTCGTTGCCAAAATCAGTACCCGCTGTTGATCTAATCACTGTGCCTGTTAGTGGAGATTTGGTAACCACCATCCACCTTGAACTTGCCTGGGAAAGAGTCCCTGCCAGAGGTCCTGACAGAAAATAAAGCTTGTTATCTTCCCCCAAAGGGTCAACCCCTCCTGGAACTTCATCAAAAAGATACTTTGCCCCCAAGCCTCTTCCGCCGAGAAAATTCCTTGCAATATCCTCCCTCAGTTCTTCTGTAGTCACTTTAGCATTTGTGAGGTTAATACGAAGCAGTTTTCCAGCATAGCCCTTTTGTAAAGACATTTTTTCTCCTTTCTCAAATCTATTCTTTACTATATAAAATCAATGTGCTTTAAACAGGGTTATAAAATTCAACCAAACAGAACAAATAACAAGAATCACTTTCGTTCTTCAATAATATTCTCAAGTTTTTCCTTGCGTGTTTTAAGCACAAAATCATGCAGATTATGCGTCTTGATTTTTCGGTGCACACCTGTTCTATGGATTCCAACGATTGAAGCACATTTTGACAGATTGCCGCCGCTGAGCTTTATTGCCTCCTTAAGAGCATGGATTTCGTGAACATCTTTGAGCATTTTCAGTTTATGGGATCTCAGACTTGATTTACCATTTAAAGGCATTAAGTTAATTATGGCGCTTAGATCCGTATCATTAATGGTCAGGCGATCATTATTGAACCTTTCTAAATCCATACTGGCTATCACTCGCTCAAGAATATTCATAAGTTCCCTGACATTGCCTGGGTAATCATATTCTTCCAGAATATTCATGGCAGAACGGGAAATTATCAGCTCTTTAATACACAGTTCTTTGGTTTTGGTGTTCAGGAAATGCCTGACCAGGGGCTCAATATCTTCTTTCCGGTTTCGAAGCGGCGGAATTTCAATGCGGATCACATTGAGCCGGTAGTAAAGATCCTGTCGGAAGGTACCAGCTCCAACCATATCCTCAAGGTTTTTATTGGTGGCGGCAATCAGTTTGAAATCAAGCTTAATCGAACAAGAACTGCCGATACGCTGAATCTCTTTCTCTTGCAGCACCCTGAGCAGTTCACTCTGCATCTGCAGAGGCATATCACCTATCTCATCTAAAAAAATTGAGCCTTTCTGAGCCTGTTCAAACTTGCCGGTTTTTCCACTCTTTAAAGCTCCGGTAAAAGAACCTGGCTCATACCCAAACAGTTCAGCTTCCAGCAGATCCCTTGGAATTGCCGAGCAATTTACCCTTACAAAGGGTCCAAACCGGCGATGGCTCTGATTGTGTATGGCATGTGCAAACAATTCCTTGCCGGTACCGCTCTCGCCTGTGATGAGAATATTGGCGTCATTGGCGGCAGCGTTATATGCCTGCTTCTGTATGTCAACCATCGTCTGGCTTCTGGCGATACAGTCATTGAAGGTGTATTTGGATATACTCAAGCTTTTCAGCCTGTCTTTATAATACTTAAGCTGACTCTCCAGCAGTTTGACTCTTTTGGTAATCGATTCAACATCCTTGATGTCAAGCAGTATCACAGCAGCACATCCAATAATTTCTCCATTTTTGACAAAAGGAATAAAGTTACAGATAAATTCCCTGTCATGTGCCTGAATAACCTTTCTGAGAACCGGTTTGCCTGTTTTTAAAATAGTCATGTATATTTCGGTGGTATGAAGGTGGGTAATTTCTGAAATGTGGGCATTAAGGGCTACATCCTGCGGGATGTTGAGATACTCGGCATGTTTTCTGTTGGTGTATCGGATATACCCCTGTTTGTCAAGTATAATAATCCCTTCGTAGGATTCATCAATTATAAGCTTAAAAATCTCGATAAGATTGTAAAGCTGACTCAGGTTCTTAAATGAATCATCAAAAATCTGATAAAACTTAGGTGAAATACCATGGTCATTTCCATTTTCCTTTGCGGTCATGATATTATTGCTCCTTGTTGTTTTACCGGATTCCGGGACAGAGAATCCACTGGAATTGTTGTTTAAAATAATAGCAAGTTTTATTCCTCTTTAAAAAAAATTAAAATACAATCCAAAAGCAAAATTACAGTAAATTAAGCCTATTTTGATACAAAATAAGATGGCTATTCCATAACACTTTAAGCAAAATGATGTTTTATTGCTATATCTGTAGCAATAACAATACAATACCTGAAGCGTTTAAACAGATATGTATTTTTATACTTATAAAACCATCTATTCCCCGGATAAAGTTGCAGAAATGATACACCTTTTTGTGCTTTAGCACAATCATTTTTCTGTAAGACGTCATAATTATTGAACAGCTTTAAAAAAATACTTAAAAAAACAAAGATGTTTTTATGAGTCAGCAATATTTTTTTTAAAGTCATTGAATCAACAGAGAGCAGTGATTTGTACCACAGTGGTCTGAAATAAAATCAAAAAACAGGCTGTTGGAATGTTTTTTTTCGTCAAAAAACTTATTCAACAACATAAACAAAAAGTAAAAAGCAAAAAGATGGGTATAATCAGAAGAGACATTTATTAAAAAAGTGGTATGGATTTTGTTATAATACCAAACAGTCATAATGGCGAATTATTTTTTCTTGCATCTTCTATTGAATCATAAGACTTAAAAAGGGGGATAGTGATGAGTAATCCAGCTGAAATTCAAAAAGAAAATGATAAAACAGAACAGACCGGTGATTATCACAGTTTTTGCTTCCGCTCAACCGGGCTTGGCAAACAGATATTGTATGGGGAACCCTTGGAGATCGTCATCGTTGAGGATATGATGATTATGAAGGTTCAGACAACCGAACCAGTGCAATGGGTCATCCGTGCCGGGTTAACATACCGGGCATTGATTAAGTCAGCCATTCTTGCTTTGAAACGTCCGGCGGTTATCAAGTTCCTTTTGTTCGGCTGGATAACAATAAAAAAACCGAAAATTTCTACTGATTTTTAAATAATAAATATTTTTCCTTAATCTACCAGGCTAAAACATTGAGGTTGAGAATTTAGTATATATTATAGTTTTTTTGTCTTATCTTTAATTAATTCAGGAAATAACTGGTTGGATTGCTTTAAAAGAGTAATTATAACGTTGTATAAGTACTCAAGAGACATGAACTTACATAAACCACGCATGCCTTCTTTCGTGGTAAAACCGTGCAATACAAGGGGAGGTAAAGAAACTGGTAAAAATTGCCAATAAGCATATGTTGCCTTTAATTCCAATAAGCTCTGGTATTCATTTCAATGGAAAGACTATAGCGGAACAGAGTTCAATAGCCGTTGATTTACAAAGAATGAACCAGATACTTGAGATTGACTCCCGAAACCGCAAGGTTAAGATAAAACCTGGGGTAACATGGTGTTCACTGCAGAAAGCTTTAAAGTGGCATGATCAGATGGCGTTGCCATCCCTTTTACCTCATCCTCTGATTTCAGCCTTGTCTTCTATCCTTGAACGCAATCCCATGCTGATTCCAAAGTACGAGTATGCAGACCCTGTTCTTACAATAGGTTATGACAAACTGTTAAAGGGCATCAAGAAATCGATCGATTCCAATCATGTGTCATGTCCACCACAACCCATCCCTCGAGATTGATCTTTTAAGTATCAAAATTTATGGGTTGAGGATACAGAAATATTAACTTTTTTATAATTTACATTAATAGGTGGTTTTCTTTTTTATTAATAGATAAAAGGTTATTTTTCTCATTTATGAACCCATTTTTGGAGGTTGCCATGGTGAAGGAACTTCAGGAAATTGTGGGGGCTGGCAGTTTTTTT
>CAZMHH010000123.1:0-8684 GCA_964566035.1 uncultured Thermodesulfobacteriota bacterium | reverse complement strand
ATAACTGTATAAATTTAGAATATATTAAAATATCTATAGACATAACCCGGAGAAGCCGGGACATGAAACCAGGTATCAGCAAATTAGCTCCCGGCTCATCCTGTATTAAATAATACCAAATCCTGATTTAACCATGCCTTCGGTTTGGCAGTCAGGACAAATTGCCAGTAGTAAAACCCAAAAACCTGTCTTGGCCGTAATCGAAATGAGTATTCTGGCACCTGATTTTTAAATCCTATTTTTTTACATAAGAAATATTTTGCAACTAAAAACAGAAAAATAACTTCTATGAGACTAAGCTTAAACAGGAGATAATTTGTGAAAAAAATAAATTTTTTAAATTTAAATAAAGCAACCCTTATAAAGACAATTATTGCATTGTCTCTTTTACCTGTTCTGATAAACTCAAATCCTGATGCTTATTCATCAGATACAAACATAGAGAACAGTCATTTACTTTCCGCAAACAATCTTAACCCGTTTTATATGCCCTTTCTGTGGGCACCTTCTATAAACACGAAAATTCCGAAAAACGGAAACATAGTTGTTGTAATATCCGAAGACAACAACGACGGAAGCACATCTTTCTACCATGTTGAAGGACAACTTCAAAAGACACCTCTTGGTTATTTTGCAGTCTGGAATTCTGATAATTTTACAGTTAAAAACACTGAACCTGCCGAACCTCCTGTAAGCTGGATAGAACCACCTGAATTTTACGGGTTATCTGACAGATTATATACTGACAAATCTTTAGATCCGGAAGAAATAACAAACCTGGTTTTCAGCGGAGGGGGCATTAAGGGGTTGGCTTATGCAGGAGCTCTTGAAGCTCTGGAAGAGCTCAATGTTCTTAATAATATTACCAGAATAGCAGGTGCATCTGCAGGTGCCATTACAGCAGGGCTGCTTAGTGTCGGTTTTACTCCTTATGAGATAAAACAAGAGTTAAAAAAACAGAACTTTGCCGATTTTCTTGACAGCTATGATGGAACCGTCAACCTTCCAAAAGTGATAAAAGAAATTAAAGATGGAACGTTTGATATCAAAAAAAACCTTCCAATGCTGCTTTATATTTTTGGAGATGAAGTTTCTCATTATGGAATATGTATGGGTAATGAGTTCAGAAAATGGCTCGTTGACAGGTTTACCGAGAAAGGCTTTAACGAAAATACTACTTTTCAACAACTCTACGAACAGAAACAGATTGAACTTTTTGTAGTAATGTGCAACAGCAACTACAGCAAAACCGTGATTGCAAACCATGAAACATATCCTGATCTTTCAATAGTGGATGCAATAAAAGCCTCAATGAGCATACCTTTTGTGTTCAGTCCTGATACAATTGAAGGCAATCAGTATGTTGACGGAGGAACCATGTATAATTATCCTGTTGATATATTTGATGATGATACTGCAAAAGGCGCAACTCTTGGTTTTATACTCTCTTCCAGGGATACCATATTTAACCCACCAAGAAGAGAAATCAATAATTTAGGAAATCTCATTGAGGGTATTTTCAACGCAATAATGAATGTGTCCTATGAATCAATCTTCCGTACAGGAAACGCACACCGAACTGTTTTTATTGACTGCGGGGATATAGGCACGCTTGATTTTGATTTGGATGAATCACAAAAAAATGCTCTGGTTGAAAGCGGCAAGGATGCAACATTACAATACTTTCTTCCCTCCACATAAATACCTTTAATACTCATAGAAGGTTAATAAAAAATTTAATATTAAATATGATGGTTCCGTAAAAAGTCCCCATCTGTCATCTCGAATACCGCGAAGCGCGGCACGAAACGCACGTGAGAGATCTCGTAACATACTGAAATAAGGATATTTCTCACCCGCGAAGCGCGGGTTCGAAATGACAATATGGTTGTTTTTAGACTTTTTACCGGTCCATCATATATGACAAACCAACCCGGAACAAAAAAATGGCTGTCTGAGGTTAAACTACCCTCTTTAAGATTATTGTGAACCCCTTTTAATCTGTATTAATAAATCATTTTCAAACAATTAAACGGCTGCACTTAAACCTTTATATTCCCGACCTGACTTATAAGAAAATTTATTCTTTCGTTTATTGCGTGAAGCAGGCTTTGAGTTTCCTGGTTTTGGCTGTTTAGCCTGGATATTATCTTTTTCAGCAACCAGGCTGAATTTGAGTTTGCTGCCCATCATATTTTCAAGGGAGCGGACAATTCCACGGTCCTGCCTGGTGACAAAGCTGAAGGCATTGCCTGTCTTTTCAGCCCTGCCGGTTCTGCCGGTGCGGTGCGTGTAGGCATCGGGGGTATCGGGCATATCATAATTGATCACATGCGAAATATCCGCCACATCAATCCCGCGCGCCGCAACATCAGTTGCAACCAGCACCCGGTATTTACCGAACTTAAACCCGTCAAGAGCCTGTTGGCGTTTCAACTGTGACAGGTTTCCATGCAGAGATATTGCCTCAAATCCTTTTTTTTCAAGATTTTGAGCAAGCTGTTTTGCCCTCTGTTTTGTCCGGGTAAAGACCAGAACTGATGCCGTGGCAATATCAGAGAGAATATTTTTAAGCAGCACCTGCTTGCCGTCTGACTCTACAGAATAGAACGCATGAGAAACAGTATTAGGAGGAGCCTGTGGTCCTATCTGGATGTTAACCGGGTTACTCATAATATCATGGGCAAGTTTACGTATCGGACCTGGCATAGTCGCTGAAAACAGAAGTGTCTGCCTGGATTTCGGAAGGGCACGAATTATTTTTTTTATATCCGGCAGAAAACCCATATCAAACATCTGGTCTGCTTCATCGAGAACAAGCATTTCCACATTGTCTAAATTTATGGTGCCGCGCTCAAGATGATCAAGAAGTCTGCCGGGACATGCCGCCACAATATCAACCCCTCTGCCAAGTGAGTGTATCTGAGGCTGAATGCTGACTCCGCCATAAATGCTCATCACGCGCAGTTTTGTATGGCGACCCAGTCCTCTGACCGCCTGATTTGTCTGCTCTGTAAGTTCACGGGTAGGGGCAATAATCAAGGCTCTAACTATTCCCCTCTGTTTTCCCATCAGGCGCTGGAGCATGGGCAGCACAAATGCAGCGGTCTTGCCTGTGCCTGTCTGTGCCAGGCCGAAAACATCACACCCCTGAAGAATCGGGGGCATTGCTTCCTTCTGAATCGGTGTTGGTGTTTCATAGTTCAAACCGCGGACGCCGGTCATAATTTTTGTGTTTAGCTGAAATGTTTCAAATGTCATACTGTTTTTTACTCTTTCTCTTAAAATTCATTTAGTATGCCATGTCTGTTGAGCATGGCTCTTGTATTTGTTTCATATTGATGATAATTGTCTGTATTACATTGGTGCTCCTTTAAAAAACTTTTTAACTTACTGCGACGCAGGATAAAAAAAGCCCGCAGGATCAAGGTAAATCCTGCGGGCTTTATATTTCAAAAGATACTGGATTTTCGATCAATTTCTGTTATGTACCAAGATTAATTTTATAATAATAACAGCTCGGGTCAATCCTGTCAACAAAGATTTTAAAATAATTGAAAATATTATATAACTTTATAAAAACAGTGACCATTAATAATAACTCTGAACAAATCCAAATTTAAAATCTACATAAATATTTAACAGAAGCTGCATATGGAAACACTTCATTTTCATCAATGCATGCTCACCAAATTTAGCTCATTATAATATTTTCTTATTTTACGGTTGACATCGTTAACAAAAAATTGTTAACCTATATAACTGAATAAAAACTGATTTTATAAATGAATTCAAGCACAACAGAACATAAAACAATCCCGGAAAGGTTCACTTTTATTCAATTATATTATAAAGGATTAGCTTTTTTATCTGTCTTTTCTGCTGCTATCAATAGTATTTAATTTCAAGTCCTGTTACGACTCCCTCTTCTTCAACTCTTCAAATTAATTCATGGCTTGTCAATATCAGGTAAATCTGCATTAAAATCATAACCACAGGTTAACAGAAAAATAAAATTTACAATGCACGCAAGTTTTTTAATCAGAAAATGATAAACCGTTTAATTAAAAGGAGGTATTTATGAGCAAGGTTAAAGAAGGCGATACTGTCAAAGTCCATTACACAGGAAAATTAGATGATGGAAATATTTTTGATTCATCAGTTGATAAAGATCCGCTTGAGTTTAAGATTGGTGAAGGCAACATTATTCCAGGTTTTGAAAAAGGAGTAATCGGAATGGAGATTGGAAACACCAAGACCATTACCCTGCCATCGGAAGAAGCATACGGACCCAGATTGCAGGAACTGGAAATTAATGTTAGTAAAGCTGAGTTGCCGCAAGACCTTAATCCTGCAGTCGGACAGCAACTACAGATTCAAACACCGGATGGCGGTACAGGAAGTGTAATCGTAAAAAAAGTTGAACAGGATACAATTACAATTGATGCCAATCATCCTCTTGCAGGAGAAACACTGACTTTTGATATCGAACTGATGGAAATAGCTTAGTTGCTTAGATCTATGATAAATTATTGAAAACATAAACTGCAGGGAACAGGAAGATCTGTTCCCTGCCGATTTTTCATGAGCAGGGGTTCAACAGGGGTTAATCAGTTTTTGATTTTATCTGATAGAGTATGAAATACAAACTTAACTGTTAACCCTTCTTCTTACTGCAACTCTGCAATTACAGAGAGTCCTATCAGGATATTCTCCCTTGCTGGTTCAAGACTTAATACAACTTCCTGGAATTTTGTGTCAAATCTCTCCCTGCTGTCCTCTGTGCGGAAATCGCGCCTTCCTAAATACATCATTTGTTTGTGGAAATGTGCCTTTCCGATAAATTCATCTGTCTCGGTATCATAAATATTATAAACGGAATCTTTATCTATCCTGTCTTTCCAGAACGACTCCACAAACAGACGGACCCAAAGCCCTGTGCCCCCGATTAATATTTTTGAGTTCTCACCTGAGGCAAGTGTTTCTCCAAGCCTGACATCAAACTTGTAAATAATACCGTCAACAGGAGAACGAAGTACTGTCTGTTCAAGCTCTGCTTTTGAAAGTTCTATCTCTCTTTTTGCTGATGCAATATTTACAATATCAAGCTCATTTTTAAGCCGCGCCTGCGTAAACCTGTATTCTGAATCCACCTTTCCTGAAAAGAGTTCTTTTGCCCTTTTCATCTCATCCCTGCTTATTTCAACTGATTTATTATACGCAAGAAGCTTGGACTCAGCCAGACGAAGCTGTGCTGTTTCAACGCTGTTTTCAAGAATGCAGAGTTTTTGCCCCTTTTCAACATAATCACCCTCTTTAACAAATATCTCCACTACTTGCCTTGTCATTGGAGGGCTTACAATAACCTCCCTGCCCTCAGGCTCGATCAGTCCATAAACCCTCACTGCAACATTTTTGAGTTCCGGCGGTTTTGCAGCTTCAGGAACTTTTGATGCTTTATCAAAACTGAAAACTATAAATGCGCTTCCGCATATCAGTATTAGAATGAAGAAAAACTGTTTAATTATTTTCATTGTTTAACTTCCTCCTTCCCGTTTGTTGTTGAATCATAAACAATTTTACCGTCTTCAATCTTAATGAGACGGTCTGCATAGGGGAAAACCCTCGGATCATGGGTAACCATTACAAGCCCCCTTGTTTTGTCCTTTGAAATAAGTTTTAGGGTATCAAGAACTATTGTGCTTGATTCCGAATCAAGAGCAGATGTAGGCTCATCGCAAAGAAGAATTCTGGGATTATTTATAAGAGCCCTTGCTATTGAAACCCTCTGCTTCTGACCTCCTGAGAGTTGACCCGGCTTTAAATTGAGACAGTCGTTAAGCCCGAATGAATCAAGCAGCTCTACAGCCCTTTTTTTAATGGCAGAGGTAATACGCCCGCCCTGAATTCTGCTTGATACAATTACATTTTCAACAACAGAAAGAGATGGGAGAAGTTCAGCCTGCTGAAAAACAAAACCGTAGTTTTTCAGTCTCATAGTTGCAAGACGGTTTTCGCTGATACCTGATACGCTCTTGTCTGAAAGATAAATATTCCCTCCGGAGGGTTTCAGCATAAGCCCCATTATTGTAAGCAGGGTTGTTTTTCCGCTTCCAGACGGTCCTGCAATAATTGTAAACTGCCCGGGCATTACTGTAAAATCAGTTTCATGCAGAACCCGCCTTACAGATTTTCCGTCTCCAAAATCCCTTGTTATACCCTCGAGTTTTAATATTGTATTATTCATAACAGTAATTTAGTCTGCTGTTTATCTAAACACCGATGCAGGTTCAACGCTTATTGCCTTTCTCATGGCAAATACAGATCCTACAATTGACATCATCAGGGTTGCACAGGCAAGAATCGGAGGAATCCACAGAGGCATGTAGCATGGCAGCTGAGTGTCAAGTGTAGCGTAAAGAAAAAGAGCAAGAAGGATAAATCCCAAAAAAATTCCAAAAAGAGAAATAATAACAGCCTGAGAAAGAACTATCAGAAAGATGTCATACTTTCTCGCCCCGAATGCTCTAAGCACAGCAAAATCCTTCTGTCTCTGAAGCGCTGAGGTGTACATTGTAAGGGTTATGATTATTATTCCAACCATTGCCCCGACAAGCGTTGAAAACCCGAAACTTCCTCCCATCCCTGTATTGCTCACATAATAAAGACGTGTGCTCATGGAAAGTTCCGGGGTTGTCAGAACATTTGTTTCAGGCAGCAGTTGCCTTATTTTTTCTCTTAAATCTTCTATTGATGCCCCTTCTGCAGCTTTAACAAGTATTGCCCTGCATCTGCCCGGGGTTGATTTAAGCAGCTCCGAAGCCTTTACATAATTTGTAAAAACAAGTCTGCCTGAAAATCCTTTTATATTGTCTGTAATGGCTACTATCTTTGCCATCGTGTCGTTTATCTCAACAACATCGCCGACCCTAGGGTTACCAAACATTTTAAGATCAATCTTGTCAACGGTTATTCCCTCATATTCAAAAAGCGCTTCAGAAGATCCCTCATAAAATCTCCAGGGACCGCAAATCTGCTGTGGATTTCTTACCCCGACAATCTGAACAGCCTCATTCTGTCCGTGAAGTGTATTCAGAGTACCTGACCCGAAAAGAAGCGGTTCTGTCCATCTTACTTCAGGAAGGGCTTTTATTCTGTCAACATAACGGTCAGGCAGCATACCTGATGAGTTTATGTTTTCAGTATTTTCTGAAATAACCCAGATGTCTGAGCCACTATGATCAACAAGTACAGACATGTAGGTAAAAAGTCCGAAGAGAACAGCAATCTGCTGCCCGACAAGAAATACAATGGCAACAACTCCAATAAGTGAGCCTGTTGTTGTTGCCTTATCATGAAGAAGCATTTTAAGAGCTATGAGACTGCGCATTTTTCATTACCATATTTAACATTTCGCTATGGGCTTTATCAAAACCATCAACAAGCACATCAATAATATCTTTAATCTTCTCAACTGCAAGAACTGATGATCTGCCTTCAGCAGCTACAACTAACTGAACATTTTCTGTCTTGATGCGGTTTAAAATTCTCTTTGCCGGGGACAGGCATGCTATTGATGATACCGACACAACAACAACCTGAGGCGAACGCTCATAAACCGCCTTTAGAAGGTCTTTCTCTGTTGAGTTCCTGCCGAAAAAAGAGACCGACCATCCCTTGATCTCAAGAAAATTTGCAAACATCTCAGCACCGATAAAATCTTTTTCCTGAGGCATACAGACTACAACAGCCCTGAACGGATATTTCCTTTCCCCGAAAATACTGTCAAGAAGTCTGAACATAACATAACGGCAGATATCTGTTGCAGTATAGTGATCGCCGCTGCTGATACGGTTTTTTCTCCAAAGAAAATTTATGTATGAAAGAGCAGGCATTATAACAGACGAGTAAATATACTCTATTGTTCTGCCTTCTCTGAGGTAGCCAAGAAGCAGCTCTGCTGCAAATTTTCTGTTTCTGTCAAGGATAAGTCTGGAAAACTGTCCTGATTCTTCACTGACAGGAAACTCTCGTGTTTTATAGTCTGAATAAATGCTGTGAAAATTATTGGTAAGCCACTGAACAGGAGCTGAAATAAGAGCTGCTGCAGGCATTTTAACCAGACATTGAATTCCAAGAATCCAGGACTTTAGAACTGAAAAAATAAAACCATCATCAATTCCTCTGTTTTCAAGAACATCTGCAAGTTCCATAAAAGCGGGTGGCAGGCTTGGGTAAAGACTGAATTCAAAAACCCCTGCAAGCAGTTCGCCAAAATCCCTGTTAAACTGCTCAACCAGATCTGTCTCAACACAGGTTTCACAGTCTTCGGCAAACCGGTGTTCAAGTCCAACCTTTTCATTGACAAACAATATTATTTTAGGCAGAGCCTCCCTGAAAGATTGGAATGTATCGACAGTCATATCAGGGAACTGTCCCTTATGAATTTTAAGTCCATTTTCCATAAACGTATCTATCTATACCTAAATTGAGCGATTTTCAAGTTTTGGAGACATTCACAACGGTTCTGTAAATAATCGCTCAGATCAGGTAAAAAAAGAAAAAACAACTCCTAAGAGTTTAAAAACAATCAATCAGTTAAAGCTGATGGTAATCACACATGACAAACCCGTAAAAAGTCAATTTTTTCTTAAATTGCTAAAAGAGGCTGTGAGCCAGATACT
>CAZMHH010000122.1:0-8774 GCA_964566035.1 uncultured Thermodesulfobacteriota bacterium | reverse complement strand
AGTGGCTTGCGACTCGCAAAAACAGTGTTCGCACTAATCTTCGCTTGATTTGGGACTTGGTGATAATGTCGCGTTCTGACAAGTTTTTTTTGTCGGTCATGTTGAATGCTCTGAGTATGCTAAACGGACAAATTTATATATTTTGTCAGGTTCAACAGAAAGTTCTGAGTTAAAAATGACAAACCGGTAAAAAGTCCCCATCTGTCATCTCGAATACCGCGAAGCGCGGGAAGAGATCTCATAACACACTGAAACAACGAGATTTCTCACCCTGCTGTCGCAAGGATCGAAATGACAATATGGTTGTGTTTGGACTTTTTACTGCTCCATCAAAAATAAGTATAGCCTTAAAAAATGTTAACTGTCAATCTGAAAATAAAGTAATTTGGCTTAGATACCGCTATTTTGCCTTTATGTGAACTGACGATTGCCGTACTGGGGTGCGGCGCTCCCAGGGGAAAAGCAGGTGTCAGGTATCAGCTTTCAGCAAAACCCAAATGAGCTGTTAAGCTGTTGGCCTGCCCTGTGAAATGCAGAGCAAGCCGAAGGTTATTTAACAGGGCTGTTGAGCTGATGAGCAAAAACACAAAAAGCTAAAGCTTTTTCTTGCCTGCTCCGCTTGCCCCATGAAACCCTCTTTTGTTTTTGTTTCATTGGGGTTAAATCCGGTTTAGGTTTTATTTAACCGTGGTGAAATATACGAAGTATCAGTTTAATGTTGGGTTTCGCTCCCGCTCAACCCAACCTACCAATTTTGATGCATAACCTATTTCTGAATGGAATAGATTACCCTGCCTGATTTCTGGATGTCATAGGCGACTGAGCCTATTGAAGGGTTTCCGAATTCATCTTCTCCTAAGGGAGTGGGCTCTATAGATGTGTCAACAAACGAAGCAAGCCGAAATAAAAGTTTCATGCTCATATCTTCAGGTATCCTGTCAAAATCAGGCGAAACAAGAGAGATGTCAATATCACTCCATTTATGGGGCTTTCCATTGGCATATGAACCAAACAGGATTGGCTTCTTAATAAAAAAAACTTTATTGGCTTCTTCAATATACTTTTTCAGGGTTCTTATAATATCATCTTTTGTTCTAACCATTTTATAAGCCCCTCACTTTCCGAAAGAAAGTGTTTTACTGTTTTGTTGGTTAAGGTTTCAGCCAGCCCTTTTTTATATGTCGGATATCTTACTTTAAGATAAAAGGGTTCAAGATTATTCAACAAATCTTTATGCTCTTCAGACATCTATTCATAAATATCTGATTCCTGCGCCAGTTTTGCAAGGTTATGAACGTAAGGAGGCTGATCATTCCTGGTGAAGATAAAATATATCTTTAAATACCTTTAAACTAACTGCTGCAAGTGAAAAGCAGCGGGCAAATCATTATCAGCCAATTCTTTCCATTTTTTTAAAATTCCTTTATTATTTTCCATGCTTGTATTTTATATCCTGCAAAAACATAAAGCAACATTATTTTGAGGGCACTGGAAAGTGGACGGAAAGAAGAGCTGTTAAGCAAGGCATAAAGACAGGTGGCAGAAGGCAGAATCGGTTAAGAAAGTAGAATAGTAGTCGACTTTATATAAATGAGAGCAAATGTAGGTTTATAAAGTTCTTTTCAGTGTAAACTTTGAAAAACACCGGGCATTTTCAGGAGGAATGATGAACACCCAAAAATCATTTTTTATTGCGATAATCTTAGTTCTGCTGATGAATTCCACTTTATATTCATATCAGGCTAAGGTGGTAAAAGTCTCTGACGGTGATACTATAAGAATTGTTAAAGAAGACGACAGTATAACAATAAGGCTTTACGGTATTGACTGTCCTGAAACAAGACAGAACTTTGGAAAACAGGCAGCAGAGTTTGCCTCTGATATGGTCTACGGAAAAATGGTAGATATTGAGGCTGTTACAACAGATAGATATGGCAGAACAGTAGGAATTGTTTCATATCAGGATAAATCGCTGAATGAAGAACTGATAAGGCATGGATACGCTTGGAAATATACAAAATACTGTGACAAACCTGTATGTTTAGAATGGAAAATGCTTGAAAAAAATGCGCGCCGCAACAGTCTCGGTTTATGGGGCGGGAATAATCCGGTTCCTCCGTGGAAGTTCAGAAAATTATCATCGCAAATGAGTACTGAAATTGAAACACCCGGGGTTTTTCATGGAAATATTAGATCAAAGGTTTTTCACAGTTCTTTCTGCATGCACTTTGACTGTAAAAATTGCTCCATGATCTTTGAGTCAAGAGATGAGGCTTTAAAAGCAGGTTATAATCCATGCGGAATCTGCTCCGGGTGATAAAACGATATGGCAAACTGTTGATCCGCTGAACTTGCCCCTGTTTTTACTTCCCTCTTGATTATCTTTTCAATCAGGGTATAATATCTATTTTCTATATGTTTACAGCATAATTACATAACCCGGTGAATTAAAGCAGGGAGCTCAAAGCATAGGAGCGGAATATATTTTTTTTAATATTAACTACCAAATAAGTTGCTGTTATGATCAGTTATTCCATATATCTCGTCGATGACGAAGAAGTAGCAAGAGACGGAATTACCCAGGCAATCAAAGATAAATACTCAATTACCGGATTTGAAACTGCAGAAAAAGCACTTGCTGCCATGAAAAAAACTGTTCCGGATATGGTGCTGCTTGATATAGGGCTGCCCGGAATGAGCGGAATAGATGCCTTGCAGCAGATAAAAGATACCTATCCGGATGTGGTTGTAATAATGATAACCGCTTATGAGGACATTGCAACCGTTATCTCCGCAATGAAGCTTGGCGCCTATGACTACATTGTAAAACCTATCCATATAGACTCTCTTATCATAACCATCAACAATGCCATTGAAAATATCCGTCTCAAAAAAGAGGTTCGATCCCTTCAGGAAAAATATCTCTCTGAAAACATCCCCTGCTTTATAGGGGAAAGCAAATCAATACAGAATGTTATGGATTTTGTGGATATGGTTGCAAAAAGCCCTGATACCCCTATCCTGATTCATGGAGAAACCGGAACAGGCAAAGAACTTATTGCAAGTGCAATTCACTACAAAAGCCCCAACTTTAAAGGTCCCTTCATTCCCCTGAACTGTGCTGCAATTCCTAAAGAACTTGTTGAAAGTGAGCTCTTCGGCTATGAAAAAGGTGCATTCAGCGGAGCTGTTGAAGGAGGCAAAAAAGGACTTGTTGAAGAAGCAGCAGGTGGAACTCTTTTTCTTGACGAAATTGGGGATTTAAGCAATGAAGCACAGGCAAAGCTTCTCAGGTTTCTTGAAGACGGTGAGTATTACAGGGTTGGAGGAACAAAAAAATTCAAGGTTAAGACACGCATTGTATCAGCAACAAACAAGGACATTGAAAACCTTGTCAATGAAGAGCTTTTCAGGCAGGATCTCTATTATAGAATCGCTGTGATTAAAGTTGAAATTCCGGGTTTAAGTAAACGCGCTGAGGATATTATCCCGATTGCCAGTCATTTTCTCTTTGAATTCGGAAAAAAATTTAATAAAACCTTTAAGGGAATTTCAGATGAAACATCAAAAATCCTGCTTAATTATGACTGGAAAGGTAATATCAGAGAACTGAAAAACCTTATTGAAAGGGGTGCGCTTACCGGAAAAGGTCCTGAACTTCAGCCAGAAGACATAGGTCTGAAGAATACTGACAAAGAACAAACACTATCTTCCAAATCTGATACTAAATCTCTGCCTGAAATATCTGAAAAAGGATTTGACCTTGTAGCAATTCTTGATTCCATAGAAAAACAATATCTTGAAAAAGCTCTTGACATTGCTGAAGGAAATGAAAGCAGAGCTGCAAGGCTTCTCAACATGAACTACTACACATTCCGCCACAGGAAGAAAAGACTGGTGAGTTAATTTAGATAGCAGTAAAACCAGAGCTCACAGCTTTTCCCCCTGACCTATGACCACGGTTTATTCACCTTTTTGAAAAAAGTTCATTCTGTATCTGACCTGCTCAACACCATCAGTCTCAACTGCCTGAACCGCCATCCCCATATTCCTTCCGATACCCCAGGTAAAGGCTATACTATCAGAAACAGGCGATAATATAAGCGTCTCCTCATCATCATAAATCATTAACAGCATCCCGTTTTGTTCAATCAACTCAAATTCAGGTGTTGATGGTTCGGGCATAAACAGACTAAAATCAGCAGGATCCTGATCAACTGCCATCCATCTTCCAACCCTGTCCAGCCATACCCCGGAAAGGGATGTCAATTCATAACGATCCGCAAAAATAACCCTTGAAGCAACTGTATGCATAACAATAACCGATCTTCCGGAAATTTCTTCAAATGAATACTGAACATCAAGACAATCAGGTTCGGAGAAATTTCCATTCTCTCTTGGAACAAGAAAGGTTGTCTCACTATCAGCCTTCCAGGGGTTTTCCGTCATATTCAACCCCTCATCTTTTTTCTGAATTTGTATCACCTGCGCATGTGATGAACTGTAAAACCCTTCCAGTTCTGTCAACTTTTCAGATGGCAACTCTACAACAGGCGAAAATTGTGTTTCAGGTTTTTCAGGCGGGTTCAATCCTTTTTTTTCTCTGAGGGCTGATTGAAGAGTCTCAATTGCAATATTTTTTACGGAACTCCCCGCCTCCATGGAGTTTGCTACAACAAATACGCCAAGCCCGTGATCGGGAAGCAGAATTAAATGGCTGCGGAAAAGAATAGTCGCCCCGTTATGCCATGCCACCTTCCCTGCATATTCAAGCTCAGGCTCGCATAAAATCCATATAAGTCCTATACTTACGTCCAGGTCAAGTTCAACATCGGTATTCTGTTGTGTGAACATCTCCTCAACAGTCTTTGTGTCAAGCACTCGCGCTTTATTACCCTTGCCTTTATTCAGCATCGTGATCATGTATTTTGCCATATCATCTGCAGTTGAAACAACCGATCCTGCAGCGGGTATGTTGCAATAAAAAGATTCTATCGGCTTTCCTTCAAGATAACCAGGCCCATAACTGTCAGGAACAGTATAAAAAGAGGTCTTTACCATACCCATAGCATCAAAGATTTCACCTGTTACTTCCTCAAATGTACTGCCTGAAACAGACTCAACCACATCTGCAAGAAGTGACACGGCAGTGTTTGAATATGAGAGATAGAGTCCGGGAGGGTAACTGGCATAATCCAGACTCAACCATTTCAAGAGACGACCGTTGTAATCAGGATAATACTGTCTTGCAAATCCGCCGTTAAACAGATCTCCCGGAATTCCTGAGTGATGTGTAAGCATGGAATGAATGGTTATATCCTGAGAAGAATTATTATCAGTTCGCAAAGAGGGATTTATTGTAAATCCTGCAAGAACATCGTTCAGTCTGTCATCAAGGCTGAGATTTCCCTTCTCCACCTGCTTCATAACCGACATTGCTGTCATTGTTTTTGATACAGAGCCAATTTCAAAAAACGAATCTGAATCAGTTTTTCTTTCCATTTCCTTATCAACAAAACCAAACCCTTCTGTCCAGACCGCTTTATTGCCGTCAACCAGAGCAACCGCCAGACCAACAATAGATTCCTCTTCCATAATCATTGGAATTTTCTCTCTCATGGTTGAAATCGTTTCATCATAAGACGGTTGCCCGCAACCGTTCATACAGGCGATTAAAAGCAGACACGTAAATAACCTGACATAATTTTTTATATCTTTCATTTTTTACTCCTTAGGACTGTAAAATTTTCAATATTAGGATGGATGATTCTTTTTTCATCCCGCTTTAGTCGGACTGAACTTCTGACTTCCATTCCTGATTCAAAATCCCTTCAGGAAAACTTAAGAACCTTGCTCTTGTAATATCAATCTTTAAGATATACATATCAGGTATCTGCTTGATGCCTGCATCCTGCAAGTCTTGTCTCTGCCCGATATTGAGATAATCACGTATCTCGACATAACGCTCTCCATCTTTGGGAGATATTATTTCAGCAGTGCCCCATGCCTGCAGTGATTCAACAGACTGAATTCCTGAATACTCGCCGCAAACAGTTAGAGAAATATTTCTGTTCTGTCTTAAATTCTTGATCTTTCCGCCACCTTCTGTAAAAACATATACAGTAAGCCCCTCCACCCTGTATCGAACAATTGTCGAACGCGGCATATTATCCGAACAGGTTGCAAGGGTGCAGATACAGTTGTTTTGAAGAAAATCTTCTATCCTTTTCTTCAGTTCTTGCCTGCTCAGCCTTTTTAACCTGCCTTTAAGGTTCTCCACAAAATCATTTTCAAGTTTTCTGTTATAATTTTTTTCATACTCATCAAAATCGTTTTCAGACATCTCTGTACCCTTTCTTAATCGACAATCAGCCCGTTTTTATCAAGCTCTTCTGTAATATCATCAAGTCCTGTTATTTCAAGACATTTTCTTTTAAAAAGCCCTGTTGCAACATCCCAGCCCCTTGCCATATAATACTCATCCATAATTGTGTTAAACATACCACGTTCAACAACAGAACCCTTTCTAGAGAATAACTCGCCATTTTTGCCCGGCATCATTAACTCGGGATTAAAAAGTCCCACAGGAGGAGGCTGTTCTGAAAGAGGCTCTGAGAAATTAAACTCATCAAGCACATCATCAACCCTTCCCTGTCTTCCCTCTTTCAAATAGATTGCCCTGCAGAGATTTGAAATCCTTTCACCTGAAAGAAGATATCCTGTTTCATCCATCTCAATACCGGTAACAGCGCTGAAAAATTTTGCCTCAAGAGACGGGTCCCCAATTCCGCTCTCAGTGTTACCCGTATAATGCAGGGGCCAAAGCCAGTCGCATAATACCATATTCTCTTTTGCGTAAGCTCTGTTCTGCATCCTTACAGATGCACTGCCCATTGCGGATGGACTATCAAACTCAGCTGCTTTAACATCCCCCCAGAACACTTCTGCAAGTTTGCGAAGTTTCTCCGTACTTAAAAAACTCATACTTCCCTCAGTTGCCATCCATATCATCCATCTAACCATCGGAAAACTTACTTCATGGAGCTGTGTAATTGGAAAGACAGGTTCTGTTGCATACATCGGGGCTGTTGACAGGAATAGTCTTGGGTTGTAAGCATCTGAAATAAACCCTTCCCTGTTAACGGTTCCCTCAAGCAAGTGGGAACAACCAAGTTTGTCTGCGGCACGACGTGAGCCTTCCGAGAGAATATCTCCAAGTCCTCTGCGGTTTACAATCATCCCGACAAGAGTGTCAATCCACTTTTTTGTGCCAAGATCATCTACAAAAAGCCCCTCATTCTCAGAGTCTATAAACCCTTCCTCTATTGCTCTTGGGAGCCATCTGTTTAGAGCAAGAAATTCTAGAATGCAGAGCCCGTGAAGGTTTGAAAGCTGAGTGGCATGAAAGGTAACACCCCCCATCCTTCCTGTTTTTTCATTCTCATGTCCACAATAAAAATATGCGGAAACACAGCCTTTCCGGTATCCTTGACTATGCTCATCACTCTTATATATTCCTCGTCTGCACACACCCGGACATCCAAAACATAATACATTTTTTACTTTCTCAATATCCTCCAAAAAAAGGTCGTTCCAGTAACGGCCGGATTCTTTACCCTTCCAAAAGGTAGCTGTCTTTTTAAGAAGTTTTTTAAAATTCTCAGGGTCCGCTAACTCAATACTGTTTTTTTTCTGTTTTATGATGACAACAGCCTTTAAGTTCTTTGCTCCCATAACGGCGCCGAACCCTTTTGTGGCAGATATCCCTGAAGAGCCTATTATATTTGCAAATCTTATTAACTGCTCCCCTGCCCGACCAATTGTTATAACATGGCTGCCTGCTCCATAAATACTCTGTATCGCAGCTATGGTTGCAGCGGTATCTTTACCCCATAGAAAAGAGGCGTCTTCCAGGGTATATTTATCATATCCCTCTATCACGAGCATAACCGGTTTATCAGATTTTCCTGTTATATTAATCCCGTCAAGCCCTGCCCATTTCATGCAGACCCCAAAATGTCCTCCAAGATTACCCGTTGCATATTGATCAGGCACTGCCATAGGTGACTTGCCCGCTACAATCCACCTTGAAGAACCCGGGGTAACTGTTCCGCACAGAGGACCGTTTATAAAATAGAGATGATTTTCGGGATCAAATGCCTTAACCTCTTTTGGGATCTCCCTCCAATACATATAACTTGCTACCCCTCTGCCCCCTATGTATCTGTTATTTATCTTCTCTATGTTTACTTCCGAAAAGGAGCGATTTGATAAATCTACTTTCAATATCCTGTCTGTATATCCAGATCTTTTATTCATATTTTTGTCCTAAATCCGGTAAATTATTGCTTTATAAATTATCAAAGTAATCAATATATATCAATTAATTTCTGAGCATATTGTAAAAATTTTCAGTACTTTCAGCTTAAATGACATTGAGGTAATGAGGGTTCTTTCTTTTTTTGATGGATCGGTAAAAAGTCTCCATCTGTCATCTCGAATCTCGCGAAGCGCGGGAAGAGATCTCGTAACACACTGAAACAACGAGATTTCTCACCCTGCTGTCTCAAGGTTCGAAACGACAATATGGTTATTTTTGGGCTTTTTACGGAACCATCTCTTTTAATATTATGCAAAAAAATTTGACATAATCTGACTTATACGCCTGAGCATATTAATTAAAGTTTTTCGTTTCTCTTTTTGCAGTCGTGACCTTAATTTCAGCCGTAAAAGTGTAGACGGATAATTAATTTATCGACATTTTTGTTGATAAC
>CAZMHH010000121.1:0-9097 GCA_964566035.1 uncultured Thermodesulfobacteriota bacterium | reverse complement strand
ACAACTACATGCCGTCGACTGGAAAAAAACAGGGTTTCCGTTCGGACACTAATTACAAAAGTCATTATTTATTTTGAACTTTTTCTGGTAAAAACCGGGATTATTTACAAGGGATAGACGGAATAAAAATGTATAAAAAAACTCATCACATACATTTTGTAGGAATTGGAGGAATAGGAATGAGCGGAATTGCAGAACTTCTGCTCAATCTCGGATACAGGGTGAGCGGATCTGATATAACAGAATCAGATATTACACACAGACTTTCATCACTTGGCGCCACACTGTATTACAGCCACAGTCAGTCAAACATCAAAGATGTTGACGTGGTTGTTACATCCTCTGCCGTAAAAAAGGATAACCCTGAAGTAATGTTTGCTATATCAAAAAATATTCCTGTTATTCCCAGAGCTGAAATGCTTGGAGAGTTAATGAGGTTGAAATACGCAATAGCTGTAGCAGGGTCACACGGAAAAACAACCACAACCTCGCTTATCGCAAATGTTTTGGAACAAGGCAGTCTTTCACCTACCGTTATAACAGGAGGAATACTCAACAAAACAAATACCAACACCGCCCTTGGTTCAGGAGACTTTCTGGTTGCGGAAGCGGATGAAAGCGACGGATCTTTTTTGAAACTTCCTCCCACAATTGCTGTTGTGACAAATATTGACAGGGAACATATGGATTTTTACAGTGATTTTGAAGCCATAAAAAGAGCTTTTCTTGAGTTTATAAACAAGGTTCCGTTTTACGGGCTTTCAATAATCTGTCTTGATGATCCAAATCTTCAGAGCATGATTCCTGAAATAAGCAAACGAGTTTTTACCTACGGTTTTGCATCTCAGGCAGATCTTCAGGCACGCGATATTGGACTTAACGGATTTACATCGAAATTCTCAGTTTTTCTTAAAGATAAAAAGCTCGGCACAGTTACCATCAATATTCCAGGCAAACATAATATATACAACTCTCTTGCTGCAATAGCAGCTGGAATTGAGCTTGGTATTGCATTTAAGGATATAAAAAAGGGGCTTTCCTCTTTTAAAGGTATAAAAAGACGCTTCCAGCTTAGAGCACAGAAGAACGCAATAAGATGGATAGATGATTATGCTCACCACCCGAGTGAAATAGGGGTTACGTTAAAGGCGGTCAAAGGGCTTGGTGCAAAAAGGGTTATAGCTCTTTTTCAGCCTCATCGTTATACAAGGACAGCGGCCCTTTTTCAGGATTTTACCACTGCTTTCTACGATGCTGATATGCTTTTTATCACCGACATTTATCCTGCCGGTGAAACACCCATTGAAGGAGTAAGCTCTAAACAACTTATGGATGCAATAAAACAACATGGTCATAAAGATGTTGTTTATGTTGCTTCATTTGAAGAGGCAAAAAACCTGCTTCTTAAGGCTTTAAGAGAGGGTGACATACTGCTTACTCTCGGAGCAGGCGATATTTGGAAAACAGGGGAAGCTGTAATGCAGACACAAAAAAAATAAACGGTTGAGAAACAAGATATGACAGTACAACCAGGGGATGTATTTATTAAGGATAAAAAAACAGGTGTTCTAATGGGAGGGTTATCCTCGGAAAGAGAGATATCTATAAACACGGGAACCGCTGTTCTGAACTCTCTTTTACGGCAGGGATACAACGCTGTTGCTATTGATGTTGACAGAGATACCGCTTCAAAACTCATGGAAAACTCAATTGAAACAGCATTTATTGCCCTTCATGGAAGGCTTGGTGAAGATGGAAGTATTCAGGGTTTGCTTGAAATTATGGGTATACCATACACAGGTTCCGGAGTTCTTGCAAGCGCTGTTGCCATGAATAAAGCTCTTTCAAAGCAGATATTTCAGTATCATGGATTTACAACCCCTGATTTTGAGACCGTGAGCAGAGATGATCTTGCTGAAGACAGTCTACTGAACAGGGTTAAAATACTACCGCCGCTTGTAGTAAAGCCCGGTGAGGAGGGTTCCACAATTGGAATAAGCATTGTAAAAAAGCTGCAGGAACTTTCAAAGGCAGTTGAATCAGCACTTTATTACTCTGATAAGATTCTTATTGAGAAGTATATAAAGGGTGTCGAAATTACTGTTGGTATTGTAAACGGAGTATCACTGCCTGCAATAGAAATAAGGCCTAAAAGCGGATTTTACAGCTTCGCTTCAAAATATAACAAAGGTGAAACAGAATATCTAATGCCTCCGGAAATTGACAGTTCAATTATAAAAGAAACGCAACGGATTGCCTCTAACGCATTTGAGGCACTTGGATGCAGCGGCGCTGCCCGTGCTGATTTTATTGTTTCAGCAGAAGGCACCCCTTTTATTCTTGAGATAAACACTATTCCGGGCATGACAGAAACAAGCCTTCTTCCAATGGCTGCTAAAAAAGCAGGAATTGAATTTGATATGTTGGTTGAAAAAATATTATCTTCAGCGTCACTTAAAACTAGACTGGGGTAAGATAATATAAAAGATGAATGGTCAGCTGTGAATAATTTTTAATTTAATGATCACGAAAAGTTTTTCTTTAATGGCTGAGAGCCAAAAACTTATATTACGGGATAGATGATGGCAGACTTAAAAAACAGACGGATTTCGCGCAAAGAGAAAACAGCAGGAAAACTGAGAAATTTTCTACTGCTTTTTACTATTGCAACATGCTCGGGTATTGTTTTTTCAATTGCAGCATCCTCATGCTGGTATTTGGTATCATCCCTTGAAACACTTAAAATTAAGCATATAAACATACACGGCATCAGTGTTGTTGATGCAGGAGATATCCTGGCCGGATCTTCCATTGTCAAAGGCAATCACATATTCAAAATTAACCTGGCTGAAGAGAGCAGGAGATTTGAACAGAACCCATGGATATATAGAGCTGTTGTAAACAGAAGGCTTCCCGACATTATTGACATAACAGTTATTGAACGAACTGCTGCTGCTTTGGTGGAACTTGATGATTACTATCTTCTGGACACAAGAGGTAATATTTTTAAAAAAGCCGATTCTTCATCACTCCCCGTTCCGTTAATCAGAGGCATTGACAAAAACAGCCTTAAGAACAAACCCGAAGTTTTTTTTAAGACCGTCAATGCGGCAATATCTTTAATAACGGAGGTAAATGCAGCAGGTATTTTCCCAGACAGAAATTTCATGGTTGAAGCCGGAAATCCATTGGGATTGAGTATTGTGTGCGAAGATAAGAACATAAGGGCTTTTTTCGGTTGGAACAGCTATGACAAAAAGGTTGTTTTCCTCCAAAAAATTATAAATGACCTTGAGAAAAAGGGACAGGCAGCAAAGAGCATAAACATTTCATCTCATCAAAAAGCCTATGTCACCCTTTAAAAAAGGAGCAATAAAAATGGGAAGAAAGAGCAGAACAATAACAGGAATTGATATAGGTAGTATGAAAATTTCAACTGTGGTGGCAGAGGCTTCTATGGACGGAATCGATATCATTGGCTATGGAGTACAACCATCGCATGGTGTCAAAAAAGGGGTTGTGGTAAATATGGAAAGCACTATAGACTCCCTTAAAAGCTCAATTGATAAAGCCGAGACAATGTCGGGTATCACTATTGACAGTGCTGTGGTTGGGATATCAGGTACCCATGTCGAGGGGCTTAAGAGTTCAGGGGTGATCCCGATAGGCAGCAAGGAAATAAAACAGAACGATATTGATAAGGTAATGGAGAATGCCAAAGCAATTATAATCCCCATGGACAGAGAAGTTCTTCATATAATACCGAAGGAGTTTATTGTTGACGGCAACTCGGGAATAAAAGATCCGATGGGAATGACAGGTGTAAGACTGGAAACAAATGTTTATATTATTACAGGACCTGTATCAACGGCACAAAACATAATGCGCTGTATAAACAAGGCGGATATAAAGGTTCAGGATATTATCCTCAATCAGCTGGCCTCAGCAGAAGCTGTTCTGACAGAGGATGAAAAAGAACTTGGATGCGTTGTAATAGATATCGGAGCAGGAACAGCTGATATTGCAGTCTATTATAAAGGAAGTATCCATCATTGTGCCGTGGTTCCGATAGGAGGGGAATTAATAACCTCTGACATTGCAATAGGCATAAGGACCCCAATTTCAGAGGCAGAAGAGATAAAAAAAAATATTGGGAACCTTGATGAAAGCAGCAGCAGAACAGGCAATATTGAGGTCTGTGGCATAGGCGATAAGACAAAGAGAATGGTTCAAAAAAACACAATAAACCAGATTATCGAGGCAAGGGTTGATGAAATATTCAGCCTTATAAAGAAAGAACTTGAAACTTCAGGCTGGATTAACCTTCTTCCTGCCGGCGTTGTGCTGACAGGAGGCACTTCCATGCTTAAAGGAATAAACACAACAGCTTCGAAAATACTTGGTATGCCTGTCAGGACAGGTGTTCCTGATGTCAGGGGGATAACAGATGTAATAAATCCGATGTATTCTACTGCTATTGGAATGGCTATGTATCTGATAAAGGGTTATACCATACATGATGTAAACCTTTCTGAGAGTAAAAACCCCCTTTCTTCTATAGGGGAGAAAATAAAAAAATGGTTTTCAGATGCTTTTTGAATTAAATAGAACAATAAATAATAATTTTTTACAAGGAGGAAACAAAAATGTCTTTTCAATTTGAACAAAACCACACAACAGGTGCTTCGATAAAGGTTATCGGAGTGGGAGGAGCAGGATGTAATGCAGTTAACACAATGATAGCTTCAAAACTATCCAATGTGGAGTTTGTTGTTGCAAATACGGACAGGCAGGCTCTTGAATACAACCGGTCTTCCCAGAAGATTCAACTGGGAGAGGCTCTGACCAAGGGACTCGGAGCAGGAGCAAACCCTGAAATCGGACAGAAGGCAGCTGTTGAGGATATCGATAAAATAAGACAGGTTCTTGAAGGCGTGGATATGGTTTTTATCGCTGCAGGAATGGGCGGAGGAACAGGCACCGGAGCAGCCCCGGTAATAGCTCAGGCTGCAAAATCTGCAGGAGCCTTAACAGTTGGAGTTGTTACAAGGCCATTCAATTTTGAAGGCAAGGTCAGAGCAAGGCTTGCAGAAGAGGGCTTAAACGAACTTGAATCTCATGTTGATTCCCTGATTGTAATCCCTAATGAAAAACTCTTTGCAATAGCGGAAAAAAAGACAACACTTGTTGAAGGTTTTAAAATGGCAGATGAAGTTCTTCTACATGCCATTAAGTCTATATCCGATCTTATAAATGTCCCCGGACTCATAAACCTTGATTTTGCTGATGTTAAAACAATAATGTCGGACATGGGAATGGCATTTATGGGGATAGGGTCACACAGCGGTGAAAACAGAGCAAGCGAGGCTGCCCGGAAGGCTATTACAAACCCTCTCCTTGATGACATATCAATTCAAGGGGCACGCGGTATGCTTATTAATATTACAGGCAGCTCAAGCCTTACATTTCAGGATCTGGAAGAGGCAACAAACTTTGTAAAGTGTGAAGCTCATGAAGATGCAAACATAATATTTGGAGCTGCAATTGACGAAAGCATGGCTGAGAAATTCCAAATAACTGTTATTGCAACAGGTTTTAACCAGAAAGAAGAAACTAAACCTGTTGAAGAAACAGTGTCCGAGAGACTTGGAGAGATCTCTCTTGTTGAAAAAGAGACCGAATATGCTGAGCCAAAACCTGAGCAAAGAAAAGACAGGTTAAAGGTTGTTAAAATGGGAACTATAATAAGTGATTTTTCAGGAGACGGAGAATACGATATCCCGACCTTTGTGAGAAAACAGCAAAGCATGTAAAGGCAGCTTACAGGAAAACCTTGGCAATATAGCCCATGTCACAAAACCATGGCAGCTGTTGGCATTTAAACAAAGGCATGGAATTAACGAATTAATAAGTTTCATAATGGTATAACATAGTAAAATAAAGGCTGAAGTGAAAAGCATTCTTGTCTTTGAATGAAAAAATCTTTTTTTGCTTGTGTCTCCTGCATCTTTTTTTCTCAGCGCTGTTAATAGGAAAAGATGAACCCGGATGTCCATAAAGGATTATAATGAGAAGAATACTTTAAATCCTGCAAAACATGGGGATTTAAGTGTTGTGCTGGCTTTTCCAAATTCATATTATGTGGGAATGTCAAATCTTGGCTTTCAGTTCCTTTACAGGCAGCTCAACCTTTGCCCTGGTGTGGTCTGCGAAAGGGTTTTTCTGCCTGATGCAAAAACCGCTGATTCGATAAAAAATTCAGATAAAAGCCTTAAATCCCTTGAGTCAAAAAAACCTGTCAGGGCTTTTAATATTGTAGCTTTTTCCATCTGCTTTGAAAATGATTATCTTAATATCCTTGAAATTCTCAAGCTATCTAAAATAGCCTTGCTTAACAAAGAACGTTCAGAGACAGACCCCTTAATTATTGCAGGGGGCATTTCAATTATTTTAAACCCTGAACCATTGTCATCTTTTTTTGATATATTCCTGATAGGGGAAGCAGAAGAGATAGTAGCCGAGTTTATAGATGTCTTCAGAAAAACCCAGATAGACAGGAAAAGGATAAAACCGCCTTTATCAGCTTTTGCAGACATAAAAGGCGTCTATGTTCCTTCAGGCTATAGTCTTGAGTATAAAAACGATGGAAAAATAAAGAATAGAACTGCTCTAAGCGGTTATCCTGCATCAATTGAAACACGAAAGGTTTCAAATCTCGATAATTTTAACCCCTGCTCATGTATTACCACACATAATACAGAGTTTTCGGATATGACCCTTCTGGAAGTTAACAGAGGCTGCCCAAGAGCCTGCCGTTTCTGCGCAGTTGGGAACCTCTATAAACCATACAGAAAAAGAAGCTTTGAAAACCTCGTTCAAAACCTTGCTTTAGTTCCGGACACCTCAAGGATAGGCATTCTTGGTTCTGCTATCGCAGATCATCCCGACTTTACAAAACTTATTCATTATATTGCAAAAAAAAAAGGTTCTGTATCACTTTCTTCTTTCAGAGCAGACAGGCTCACAGACGAAATTGCAGGTATATTAAAGCAAACAGGATTAAAGACATTTACAATTGCTCCTGAAGCTGCAACACAAAGGCTTCGGGATGCAATAGGCAAAAACCTGACTGATGATGAAATATTTGATGCAGTTGCAATCCTTGCAAGAAATAAAATTGAGTCGATAAAACTATATTTCATAACAGGGCTTCCATGGGAGTCAGATCATGATATTGAAGCAATAGCAACAATGGCAAGAAAGGTAAAGCATTTATATTCAAAAGAGTTGAAAAGTAAAAGGTATCTTAACCGTATTACCGTAAGTTTAAGCATTTTTGTGCCAAAACCCTGGACAACCTTTCAATGGCACTCTTTTGAAGATCAAAAACAGATTAAAAGAAAACTTAAAACTGTTGTGCAGAGTTTGAAAAAGGATAAAAAAATTGTGGTTGTTCATGAAATGCCGAAATGGGCATATATTCAAACACTGCTCAGCAGAGGAGACAGAAGAACTGCTGCACTTCTTTTAAAAACATTTGAAAATTCTTATGACTGGAACAAAACATTCAGAGAATCAGGGCTTAATCCCGATTTCTTTGTTTACAGGCAGAGAGATAATATGGAAGTTCTGCCATGGGATTTTATAGATCACAAGATAGACAAAAAAAAGCTATGGGAAGAATACAGGAAGACTTTCAACCAATATGCCTGTTTTTAAAAAAGGGACGGCTGAGCAGTTTTTTTTCTGGAAGTTTTTTTCTTTTCGGATTTATAATTGACATCTGATATCTTGCGCTGGAGTGTATTACGTGAAACACCAAGCACTTTTGCAGCTTTTGTCTTATTGTAGTTCAATCTCTTGAGCACCGTATTTACATATATATTTTCAAGTTCTGAAAGGGAGAAAAAATCTTCCCGGTTTAAAAAACTCTCAAGAGCAATCGACTTTTTAGAAACATTAAAGCGGATTTCATCACTGCATAAAACAGGGTTTTCAGCAAGCATTACCGCATTTTCAATAACATCTCTCAGTTCGCTGACATTTCCAGGCCAGTCATAAGACATAAGCAGATTCATTGCTTCTCTGTCAATTTTACCTATCTCCTTGTTATACTCTTTGCTCAGTTTATCTACAAAAAAAGAGGCAAGGGGGCTTATGTCAAGTCTTCTTTCTCTGAGAGGTGCAATGTGAATTGAAGCCGGACTTAAAACAGATATTAAGTTGTTTTCAGTATTATGGCTTTTATCCGCACCAATCCTGTTACTGCAGAAGGAAAACAGTAGATTTACCCTGTAATTGCTGCTTGTATTTATATGGTTTTCAATAAACTTTTTTTTGAGAAGTTCTATAAGATTCATCTGAACATCGAAATCAAGACAACAGATATCCCTTAAGAAAAGAGTAATACATGAGTCTGTAAGACTGAGATCATGGATATCCCTAATGCATGTTTCCACCTTTTCTTCAAAATGGTCAAAAGGAAGGTTAACACAGCTTATAGTGAGAAACGGAGAAGTAGCTGATAGGTAGTAGTGAAGGCTTCTTGCAAGTAGTTCTTTACCTGTTCCCTTTTCCCCTTTTATTAATAAGGAAATATTATCGGAGATAAGTTTTTTCCCTGTCTGATACAAAGCCTTCATCGTATTGGTAAGATAGACAACAGGAAGATATTGAATATTTTTCATAAAAGAGTTTGGGCAATTCACTTTTTATAATACTGTTGCGTTAGTGTTTGTTGAAAGAAAAATCGGATTTTATGTGTTAATAGGGGTATAAGAGATAAGTTTTAAAATTGAGAAAATCCCCTGCATCTCCCCTTTGTCCCCCAGAGGGTCATTGCCTTACAGGGTTAAAGGATAAGACAACTTTAACCCTTATGTCAAGACCTATTTTAAAATAATAAAAAACTATGTATTTATTGAAACTTATGAAGAGATGAAAAGCATGTATTGTGGAAACCAACAAGAAATTCTCCTGAGTGGGGGTTTTTTAACAGTTATCTTTTTTTGTTTATTCATATTTTCCCTAACCATTTTACTTGATTTTTTTTCAAGAAGGATGGACATGTAAAAAGCCCACATCTGTCATCTCGAAC
>CAZMHH010000120.1:0-9744 GCA_964566035.1 uncultured Thermodesulfobacteriota bacterium | reverse complement strand
GAACGTATAATTCGTTAATATATCTCCCAGCGAATTGCAATTGCAACACAGTCTCGTGATAGGGGGGTTATCAATCTATCCCCGTGTTCTTGGTGTCTTCAGTGAGAGAAAGATAGGGGAGGGGATTAACGATATTGGAGGACAAAAAATGGATTTCATTCTATGTGCTTATGGCATTCCTGAAGAGGTACGGTATATCCCTTTTGTGAAAGATTTGGTTGACGGCTTTGAACTTCAGAACTGTGATAAAAAAGGGGTTCTGTCAGAAAAAGACTGGCAGGAAATGGTTTTACAGTTTCAACAGTTAACGCCTCTTCTGCCGGGAAAACTTGTTATACATGGTCCATTCTCAGGGATAGCATACAATTACAAAGACTGTCTGTTAAACGGGGCAGTTTCAAAACGGATGGATTTGACCTATAAATTAGCTGAAGAGTTGAAGCCTGAAAAGATTGTTCTTCACACCGGTTTTTCAGATTTTTTACAGAGATTCTGTTTGGAAGATGAATGGCTTGAGGAGTCGGTCAAATTCTGGAAAGAGGAGATAAGAAGATACGGGCAAATAGGTGTTACAATAGTTCTTGAAAACATTATTGAGCAGAAACCGGATGCAATGATCAGGCTTGCAGAAAAAATCAACAGCCCGTTTTTTGGACTCTGTTTAGATACAGGGCATGCCAACCTTTGTTCCAGTCTGCCTTTGGAATCATGGGTTGAAGCGATGGGCAGACACCTTAAACATGTTCACCTGCATGATAACAATGGAGGCTATGATGAGCATCTGCCTGTTGGAAAGGGAAGTATCTGTTTTGACGGTTTTTTTAAAGCGCTTTCAAAAACATGTCCCAATGTTACCGTGTCTCTTGAAGTGGTTGATACTCCTGAAAAAGTCATGGAAAACTTTAAGATGGTAAAGAAAAGGTACGGACATAATTAGAAACGATTCAATTATGCTCCTTTACGACAGAGTATAGAATATTGGTTTATAATATTAATCCTGAAAAAATGGATAAAAATGTCTGATAGTCATCCTGTATGTGCTAAATGCAAAAAGCCTGTATGTATTACTCGCTTTTATAACAGGGCAGAAGAATATTGTCCCACGATAACCCATTCTAAGATTATAGAATCTGTAAAGAGTGAATATCAAAAGCCTGATATTAAAAATTTCGCATATCAGGCAATGAAGCAACATAATGAAGCCATTCTGAATTTACCTGAAGGCGGGCGAATACCAAGGAATCCGCGGGTTGAGGAAGTAGTACAGCTTGCAAAAAAATTAGGCTATAAAAAACTTGGGATCGCTTTCTGCGGAGCGCTTAGGAAAGAAGCACAGATGCTTGAAAAAATTCTCGAAAACAGAGGATTTGATGTTGTTTCAGTATGTTGTACTGCAGGCGGGTTACCGGTTGAAACAGTAGGGCTTTGCGAAGATGATAAAATTGATGGAGAAGAAACATGGCAGTCAATGTGTAGCCCTATAACACAGGCTGAAATATTAAATCATGAAAATGTGGATTTCAACATTTTAGTTGGTCTTTGTGTAGGGCACGACTCATTGTTTTTGAAATATGCAAAAGCACTGTCAACTGTTTTGATAGCCAAGGATCGGGTGTTTGGTCATAATCCCGTTGCAGCTCTCCACCAGTCAGATACATTTTATCGTTGGCTGTTGCGCAAGGAATAACCCTCAATAGCATAGTTTGGGACAATAATTTTTATTGACAAAACAGGATTCAGAGTAAACAGCCGTCCCAGTTTTTCCAGCAGACAGGGCTTTATAGGAATATGTGTTAGAAAACCTGCCGCTTATCTGTTTTTAACAATAATTTAAAAATAGAATTCATTATGCTCTGTTAATTCTTTTTACCATTTTGTATATAAAAACAGTTTTTGCAACCTGTTGAAATAACAGCATATTATAATGTTTTATAATTCTGATTTAACTCTTTCAAGTGTCTTGTTCATCTGCGGCATAAAAGCCCCGCACTGCGGACATTTTTCGAGCATATATTCCTTCCAGGTTTTCTGCTCATCTTCAGACATCGTTTTTAGAACTGTTACCCAGTCATATTCCCAGCAGTTGATTTCGGAATTGTAAACAGGGCATTTGGTTCCTTTTTTTGCAATACAGTCAGGGTTTAAATCCCAGCATCTTTTTTCCATAAAATTTCCTCCTTAGTTGATTAATTCTTTTTCTAATTTAGTTGTTTAATTTTGAAAAGGATAAATCCATCCCATTTTGAGGTGGCAAACTTCTCTGATAGATAATTTTTCATCACATTAACACCCGGCCCGGGCGATGAATGATACAGATCCCCGTTTATCAGAATTCCCTCATGTCCGACAATAACGCCTCTGTCCCACAGAGATTTATCAACAAATGCTATGCCAGTGACTTCAGGCAGTTTCTTTTTAAGCATTGCAGGATTAAAACCCTCTCTTGGAACATAGTCAACAGAGACCTCTCTTGTCCAGTTTCCAAGCCTGTTCCCGAAAAAATACCCGCCATTTTTTTTCAGGTTAAGCTGTAGGTTAACATTATTAAGCACAGTGTTTTTTTTTACCCATTTTTCTGTTTCAGCGGAGAAATATTTATTTCCGGGGTCTGTTATTCTGTCTGTAGTGAAATGGTATCTATCCTTAAATCCGACTTTTCCGCCCCTGTAATGAAGATTTCTCATGTGCATATAGGCTTCGGCAATACCGCAGCTGTTTGCAAAGGCAGCGGTTGTGAGAACAAACATTGTGCAGTTTGTGGTTTTACAGGGTAGCCAGTTTAGTTTTTCATCTAAGAACGGGTCTTTACTGTAAGGGGTATTCATAAACATTTGTGCCACAATCTCTATTTTTTTATTGAAAGATTTTTTATCTCTGCACAGTCTTGACAGGACATGGTCAATCTCATTATAGGACAATTTATGAAGCTTTATGCTGTCAAACGGTTCATCATCTTGAAAAAAAGCAAAAAGATTTGTGCTAAAGAGCATTAAAGCCGAGAGGAGTACTGAAATTATAGTTTTTTTGATCATAGCTTACTGTTAATAAAAGGTTTTTTGCTTTGACAAGCCTATTTTTATTTGCAACAATAAAATTAAGTTATATTATTGCAAAAATATGAGGATAATAAAAGTTTTTAATTGAAGGAGGGAAAAATGTCAGATAATGAAACTGAAAAAAACCTGGAAGATATAATAAAAGAACTTAATAACTTGAAAAAAGAGATAGAAGGTAGCTCGTCTTCAGATACAGAGACTTTTAAAAAAAAGGTTGAGCAGAGCCTTCTTCAGATTACAGAAGCCGTGGAAACAACAACCTTGAATCAGATAAACAGCAACAATGTCACATCCAAGGCTTTTCAGGCTATAGGAGATGCTCTGAAGGGAATTATGAAAATGATAGAACAGTTAAGAGCTGGTTAAGCAGAATGTTTTCTTTACTTTTTTCATTTCTTGACAGAAGCGGGGCTGTTGTGATATTGTTTCAAAATTGAAGTTTTCACTCTTTCCATTCATTACTCTCGAAGTCCCTTACTGGCATTTTTTATTTGGAAATTTAAAAGTACAATTTTTTTCATTTTTTGTTTTCAAGGGAGATACGTAAATGAGACAGGCTGTTATTGTCAGCGCTATAAGGACACCAATTGGTGATTTCAACGGAATACTC
Source organism: uncultured Thermodesulfobacteriota bacterium (assembly GCA_964566035.1). Taxonomy (GTDB): domain Bacteria; phylum Desulfobacterota; class WTBG01; order CAIYCZ01; family CAIRTM01; genus CAZMHH01. The sequence goes on along the minus strand of CAZMHH010000120.1, from coordinate 6,078 downwards.
AAAAATCTTTCAGCGGTTGAGCTTGGAAGTATTGTTATTGAAGAGGTTGTAAAAAAAACCGGAATTGAAAAACAGATCATTGATGAGGTAATAATGGGCAATGTTCTGTCCTGCGGACTTGGACAGAACCCTGCAAGACAGGCAATGATAAAAGCAGGACTTTCAATGGACACAGCAGCTTTGACAATAAACAAAGTCTGCGGGTCAGGGTTGAAAGCAATAATGCTTGGTGCTCATGCGATCATGTGCGGGGATGCTGAAACTGTGGTTGCAGGGGGTATGGAGAGCATGAATCAGGCTCCATACTATATGGAACGCAGCAGGTTTGGCTATAGAATGGGAAATGCCGCCCTTGTTGACTCGATGATACATGACGGTATATGGGATGTTGTAAATGATATGCATATGGGATATACAGCAGAACTTGTAACTGAAAAGTTTAAGATATCCCGTGAAGATATGGATGCCTTTGCCTTCATGTCACAGCAGAGAGCGCTTGAAAGTATAAGGAAAGGAATTTTTTCAGCAGAGATTGTTCCTGTTAAAGTGAAAGATAAAAAAAGGGGGAATTTGATAGTAGATACAGACGAAACTCCAAAGGAGACTTCTATGCAATCCCTTGCAAAGCTAAGACCTGCTTTTAAAAAGGACGGAAAAGTAACAGCAGGCAATGCTTCCAAGATAAGTGATGGAGCTGCTGCTGTTGTGCTGATGGAAAAACAGAAGGCTTTGGATATGGGGCTTTTGCCTCTTGCAGTTGTAGGGGCTCAGGCTGCTTCCGGGATGGAGCTTGAAGATGTCCTGGTAACCCCAATTAAGTCAATACCAAAGGTTTTAAACAAGTCAGGACTTACCTTAAAGGATATTGATCTTTTTGAAATAAACGAGGCTTTTGCAACATCTACGGTTGCCATAAGCAGAGAGCTTGGGATTGAATACGACAGACTTAATGTTCACGGCGGAGCCATTGCCCTTGGCCATCCGATTGGGGCAAGCGGAGCAAGGGTTGTGGTAACCCTTCTCAATGCAATGAAGATAAAAGGAGCAAAAAGAGGGCTTGCATCCCTTTGTCTTGGCGGAGCTGAAGCTGTAAGTTTAATACTGGAGAGTTACTGAAAATGAAAGATTATAAAAATATTATCTTAAAATTAGAAGAAGAAAAAGCATACCTTACCTTTAACAGACCAACCGTTTTGAATGCTCTAAACACTGAGGTTGTCACTGAAGGAATAGATGCAGTTGATATTGTCAGGAAAAATAAAGGGGTTAAAGTACTTGTTTTAACAGGCTCTGGCAGGGCTTTTGTTGCAGGAGCTGATATAGCAGAGATGTGTGATAAAAACCGGCAGGAAGCAAGGGTATATTCTGAACTTGGGCACCGGTTTATGAAATCCGTTCAGGATCTGGAGATTCCTGTTATTGCCGCAATCAACGGGTTTGCTCTTGGAGGGGGTCTTGAGGTTGCTCTTGCATGTGATATAAGGATTGCATCAGAGCAGGCAAAATTCGGACTTCCGGAGACAATTCTTGGAATTATTCCGGGCTGGGGAGCAACTCAGCGCGCAGCGCGTCTGATCGGTACATCTCTAACAAAAGAGCTTATTTTTACAGGCGAGTTTATAGATGCAAAAAGGGCTTTTGAGATAGGTCTTATCAACCGTGTGGTGCCTCATGAGAGTATTATGCAAGAGGTTGAAAGGTTAGCCGACAGAATATGCATTCAGGGAAAAATAGCGCTTAAATGTGCAAAGAGGGTAATAAATGAAGGCATAAACAGAACACTTGAAGAAGCCTGCAGAATGGAGATAGATGCCTTTATAGAATGTTTTGATACAGAAGACCGCAAAGAGGGCATGACAGCCTTTCTTGAAAAAAGAAAACCTGATTTTAAAGGCAAATAAGGAAATAGCGCTGTTAAGCTGTTGGCCTGCCCTGTGAAATGCGGAGCAAACCGTAGGTTATTTAACAGGGCTGTTGAGCTATGAAGCAAAATCTTTTTTTTCCTCTTATCAGCTCCTTTCACGGAGAGGGGGTTTTTTAGACTTTTTACCGGATCAACAATTTTGTTTTGCTACGAGCTGCCAGCTACGAGCTAAATTGCTAACTTAAGGAGTATTTTATGAGTCAAGATCATAATGACGAAAACGAAAAAAAAAGCTGGAGTGATATTGATAAGAAGAAAGACAAGAGCAAACATGTCTCGGATGATTCCCATGAAAATATACCCAAAAACACAAAAAAAGACTGGATGCAGAAGATGTATATGAAGGAGATTGATAATCTTTTTAAAGGCAAAAAATCATCCAAGGAGCATACAGCAGCTCTTAATGAAATACATCAAAGGGCGGGTACAAGAAAATTCAACACGGTTGTAAAAAAATATATCAGGGAATACGGACTGCCCGATGACTGGAGCACCCTTTTTCTGCTGCTTGACTACAAGGAAATCAGGGTTGTAAAAAAAACAGTTCTTGCCCTTATTGAACTTTCAAAAGAGGAGACACTTACCAGAAAGGAAGGACTGCGCAGCAAACTTAATATTATGTGCATGACCTCGAAAGAAGAATCTATAAAAGATTTTCTTGAAGAAATCCTGGATAATTTTTAGACCTCAATATCTTGTCTTTATCTCTTCAAGGGTATGAAGGTATTTTTTCCTGTTTTTAAGGTCTCTGTAGTTTTCAATATCTCTGATAACAGAATCTATATATGGTCTTATATCCAGACCGTATCTGTTAAGCTCAAGCCTGTTTGCCCTGTCAAGTACTATCACGCAGTAGTAAGTGGTAAGAATCCTTATTTTCGAGTCTCTGCGCATAAGGTAGGCCTGTCCCCCTATGGTATGAAGGAAGAAAGCGCTGTATTCATACCATGTTGAAAAGGGCATTGAAACCACCTCCGGGTCTTCTGTCATGGCAAGAGGATTAATCCAGTTGAAAAAAATCTCCATAACATGTTCCATAAGAGCCCGTTCTTTGTTTATTATATCCCTGAGAAGAAAAATATTCTGTTTCCCCAGAACCCTGTAAAAATAGGCTATGTTTTTAAGTATGGTCATAAGATCCTGTGTCTCTCCTGATACAACGGGAGATGATTCTCTCAATGATTCAATTATTTTCTCGAATCTTTCATAAGCCCTTTCCTCTATAGAGTAATTGAGCAGGTAACCCTTATCTTCAATATAGCTGAAAAACTCCATAACACCGAAAACCTTCTCAGCAGGTGCTTCTTCCGTGCCTTTATCAAAAAAATCGTCAATATCAGCATCACGTATTGCGGTCTTATTGTCTGTGATGGCAATACTTTGGAGTCTGCTTATTCTTTCAAGCTGGTTGTCTATTTTTGATTGAAGAATGGCAACCTCTTCTTCAAGTTCTCCAACCCTTTCCTGATAGGCTTGTATCTCCTCTTTCATTTCAGCAGAAGGAGTTGCATTTTCCTGAAAAATCCTGTCTTTAAAAATATATAGCGCAACAGCTATTGCTACAAGACAGAGAACTATGATTAACAGTAGAGGGCTCTTTTTCTTTTGATTAGAACCGTTCCGAACTCTTTCTTTCATTGAATTTAAATCCGTATCTTTCATCTTATTTCCCCTTTATTGAATTAATTTTACAGGACTTTTTCTATATTTATATTCTAAAGATTTTACCTCTTGCAACTCAAAAGTCACTTTTCCTTATCAGCTAACATCAATTTTGATGGGCAGGTAAAAAGTCAAACAAACCACCTTTTGGCATTTCGACCGAAGGGAGAAATCTCTTTATTTCGGGATGTTATGAGACCTCTCTCTTCGTTCGAGGTGACAGTTGGGGACTTTTTACGGAACCATCAATTTTTAACAATCATAATTTTGATTTCAGTCATCTCTTCTATGGCATACCTTACTCCTTCTCTTCCAAGTCCGGACAGCTTTGTTCCGCCGTAAGGTGCGCTGTCAACCCTGAAAGTAGGAATATCATTTATTATAACACCTCCAACCTCAAGCCTGTTGAATGCTTTCATTGCCTTCTCAATATCTTTTGTAAACACACCTGCCTGAAGACCATATACCGAGTCATTGACCCGGTTCAGGGCATCATCAAAATTCTGATAGGGAAAAAGAAGCGTAACCGGTGCAAAAATCTCCTCCCTGCAGCAGGGATCTGTCTCAGGCACATTTTTCAGAACTGTAGGCATATAGACATTGCCTTCATGGAAACCCCCTGTTAGAACTTCTCCGCCAACTGTTTTTGCCCCCTCTATTTGTTCGTGAACTCTTTTTACCTCTCCCGGTGTTATTAAAGGTCCAACAAATGTCTCCTCAAGCATCTGATCTCCGGTTTTCAGGTTTGAAACCTTTTCAGCAAACCTTCTCTCAAAAACATCATACACAGACTCATGTATATATATTCTCTGAACCGATATGCAGACCTGCCCTGAATTGGCATATCCTCCCATAACACATCTCTCCACTGCCAGATCAATATCACAGTCAGGTTCAACTATTACCCCTGCATTTCCTCCAAGTTCAAGACTGACAACTTTTCTCCCGCACACTTTTTTAAGTTTCCAACCCACTTCAGGACTGCCTGTAAAACTTAACATTTTTATGCTTTCATCCTCAGCAAGTTTCTGTCCCAGATCAGGCGGGCATGGTATTATGTTTACAGCTCCAGGGGGCATTCCTGCTTCAAGGAGAACCTCCCCGAGTTTAATTGATGTAACCGGTGTGGATGAAGCGGGTTTTAATATAACGCTGTTTCCGGCAGCAAGCGCGGGTGCCACTTTATGCGCCACAAGGTTCAGTGGAAAGTTAAAAGGGGATATGGCGAGGATAACCCCTCTTGGAAATCTTCTTGTTATTCCGATTCTGCTGTCAGACTGAGGCAGGATATCAAGAGGAAGGGTTTCTCCGTGTATCCTTATTGCCTCTTCAGATGCAAGCTTGAATGTTGATATGCCCCTTGATACCTCGATTTTTGCAGCACTTATCGGTTTTCCTGACTCAAGGGCAATTGTGCGGGCAAAATCATCACTCTGTTTTTCAATAAGGCAGGCAGCTTTTGAAAGAAGTTCTGCACGTTCATGGGATTTCATCCTTGAGGTTTTTTCAAAGGCTTTAAGCCCTGATTGTACCGCAAGCTCAGTCTCTTTCTCACCTGCAAAGAAGACTTCAGCAAAAGGCTCTCTGTTAAATGGATTTAATACCTGCCGTTTTTTTTCAGTTTCAACCCGTTTGTTGTTTATAAGGCAGGCAAATTCATTCTGTGTCATTATAAAATATGCCCTCATGTGGTTGATGTTTATTTTTTATATGCTATAATAATATGAGTTGATAAGTCAAACATAATTATATTATAATATTTATAAATGGGGGCGAAACGGGTTCGACGGGGGTAGTTGAAGCGATAACTGCATGCCGAGAAACCTATCTACTCGTTAAAATGGTAGGACTAAATTGAAAAGCAGACGATTATAACTACGCTTTAGCTGCTTAGGCAGCTACGTTCCTTGCGGCTTTTTCCTGAGAGGCTGTATTGGAGCGCAAATAATTCAGGATAGCCTTTTGCTCTTTCTCATAGGGCATAAGGCGAAACTCTTATGAGATAGTCTTTTGGAAAATCCTGCTTCCTGGGAGTTTTAAAAGATGAAATTAAATCAGGAGATAAGCATGTAGATGTTAGCGTGGAATGCTCTCGGACGGGGGTTCGACTCCCCCCGCCTCCACCAGTTGTCATTAAATATCCTCAGAATATCAGTTTTTTTTATCTTCTCCCCTTATCTTTTCCTTGCATCTTGAATCTGTTTTCCTGCTTTTGCTTAACAGCCCTTTTATCGTGCATCTTGCATCTGCTTCTTGCTTTTCCTGATACCTGACACCTGTTTTTCCCCCGGGAGCGCCGCACCCCAGTTCGGCAGGCGTCAGCCCGTATAAAAAGCAGTTTTCTGGTAACCATTCAACCCCCCGTCTGTCATTTCGAAGGAGCGGAGCGACTGAGAAATCCCGTTTTATTGTTAGCTCAACACAACCGGCGCAACCGATTAGCCCAACTTCATCACTTTAAAAAAAAATTGGTGCCCGAAAACGTGTTTTTC
>CAZMHH010000119.1:0-10049 GCA_964566035.1 uncultured Thermodesulfobacteriota bacterium | reverse complement strand
GTCAGCAAAAGCATTAAAAACCCGTCAGGCAACATTGTTTTTACTGACATCTGATAGCTACTGATGAGGGTGATATAAAAGCAAATACAGCATGTTACAAGTATCTGATTCACAGCCTCTTTTCACATTTTAAGAACAAATTGACTTTTTACGGATTCATCAAACATGAAAATCTTTAAAAACAAGATTAATACCGGCAGATTTATTATCCCCTATAGAATTTATGGAAATAAGGGTGATGTTATTGTCTGTGTTAACGGCGCTCAGCAGACAATGGCTTCGTGGCGGTCATTTGTATCACATGTCACGGATAAGTTTTGCGTAGTTGTTTTTGATTTTCCAGGACATGGCAGAGGACAGATTGTTGAAGGTTCCCCGGATATAACCATTCAGGAGCAGCTCCATATATTAAATGAGATAATAAAAGCCTCAACGAAATCCCGAAAAATTAACCTTGCAGGGGCTTCATGGGGAAGTATAATTGCGGCTCTTTATTCTTCCACTTATCCTGAACGTGTAAAAAAGGTTGTTATGGCAGGTTTTGGACTTACGGTTAACAAAAAATTATCAGAAATAATAAAAAAAGGTAAAAAACTTGCCGACAAGAACAAAAAAGAGGAGCTGGCAGAATATCTTATTGAAGAAATAGGGAGTCAATTGCCCAATAGCTTAAAAAGCAGGATCGTCAACCAGTTTATAAACATGAAAAAAGAACACTTAATGTCGTTTTATTCTCATTCAGATTTTGTTAATAATACAGAACGTGTTGACAGGATTATTAACTTAAAAAACATTCAGGCAGAAACACTTCTCCTTATCGGGCAGAACGATACAATTGTTGAGCAGGCTGATGTAGAGCAAGCTGCAAAAATGATCCCGAACTGCAAATTTATGATACTTAAAAATGCCGGCCATTTTTTGCATTTTGAAAATAAAAACATTCTACCAATATATAAAGAATTTTATGAAAAAAGGATAAGTGTCGACTGTTAAGCAGAAGCTCAACTATGCAACAGGGTATGATATTTTATCTCTGTTATAAAATCAAAAAGAAAACAAAAAACTAAGCTAAATTTAAAATTATGCAAAAATTAGCAGGGAAAAAAGTATTATCTTTTGAGGCTTCCCCGTCAAAAAGATAATGCTTAAACTAAATCAATATAAGCCAGCAGTGTTTTTTCAGCGTTCTAATAACTTAAATAGCAGTAAAAACTATTGAGGCATAACTGACGGAATCTGTGTAGTCTTGCATCATTTCACCGGAGGTTGTGTATTTAAGTAGTTTTCCCCTTGCATTTTCAGGAAGCATTTTTAAAAGCAGACCTATTGGGCGCAAACCGCAGATTGTTGCTCCTGTTTTTCCGACATAATCAAGAAACCCCTGAAAGTCTTTTGAGATTATTTTGTTAATTGCATCACAGTCAAGTTTCTCAAGATTCTCTTTTACATTATCCTTAAAGGGGGTATAGCCGAAACTCAATCCATAATGTGTAAAGTCAGAGCTTATAACAACGGCTGTCTCTTCATCGAGATACGGGTTTAATATATCTGCTGCCTGTTCGTAATCAGTGTTTGACATCTCTCCCGCAACAAGCGGAATAATTGAAAAATCATCAAACAGAACCTGTAAAAAGGGAAGCTGCATCTCAAGGGAATGTTCGGCAAGTTCGGCATCTTTTGGACCTTTGAAAACAGAATGTTTTGAGAGTTCATTTGAAGAAATTTCATCAACCATAACCCTTCCAAGAGGTGTTTCATAGGAGTCTTCCCCTGAAACAGCAATCCCTCGGAAATATGTGCGGTGAGAAGGACCAATTATAATAAACCTCTTGAAATCCCGTTTTCTGAGAGCTTTATATGCAAAGGCAGCAGCTCCTCCGGAGAACTGAATCCCTGCGTGAGGGGCAATTACAGCAAGGGGTTTTCCCTCCGGTAAAGCAACAGCAGCTCTGTCTAAAAAGTTATTGACAACCTCTTCCAGTTTTTGCGGATTCCCGGGATACCACGATCCTGCTATAGGAGATCTTCTCATAACACCCTCCTTTACCAATATATTAAAATGCTTTTAAAGTGTCACTTAAAACAATTTGTTCAGACCCCTGTTTTGACATATAATAGATTTTTCAGCCGGATTAAACAAACTATATATTAAAATTATAATAAAAAAAACCGGGTATGTAAATTGTAATTGTCCTATAATGATAATGATTCCTAAGGAGTCTCGTTTTGAAAAAGAGTCCATGGCTTTATGTCCCCTCCCTTTACTTTGCTGAAGGGCTGCCTTATATAATTGTCAATACCGTATCTGCCATTATTTATAAAACCATGGGCATGTCAAATGTTTTTATCGGATTTACAAGTATTTTATACCTGCCCTGGGTTATAAAGATGTTCTGGAGCCCTTTTGTTGATATGTATAAAACAAAAAGGTCCTGGATAATTTCAACACAGATTGTTCTGGCACTGCTTTTTACCCTGCTTTCCTACAGTTTCAACACAGCCCTTTTTGTGCCTTTGACACTTTTTGTGTTCCTTGCAATGGCCTTTATATCATCAACCCATGATATTGCAATCGACGGGTATTACATGCTTGCTCTTAACAAAAAAGAGCAGGCTTTTTTTATCGGTGTTCGTTCAACATTCTATCGTATTTCAGTGATATTTGGCTCGGGACTGCTTGTTGTTGCTGCAGGCACAATTCAAAGACAGACAAACAATATCCCCTTAAGCTGGACATTGACTCTTGCTGTGCCGGCAGCAATGTTTATTCTTCTTTTTCTTTTTCACAACATCTACCTTCCAAGTCCTGACAGAGATATGCCTTTCAGGGACAAGAGTATTATGGGAAGTTTTAAAGAACCCTTCAGAACATATTTCACACAAGACAGAATCTTTGCAATAGTTGCATTTATTCTCCTTTACCGGCTTGGAGAATCAATGCTTGTTAAGATGGCAGCCCCGTTTCTTCTTGACACTCCATCAGCCGGAGGCTTGGGGCTAGAAACAGACACTGTTGGTTATGTATATGGAACTGTCGGGGTTATGAGCCTGCTTGCAGGCGGTATACTTGGAGGATGGCTTATTTCAAAATACAGCCTCAGGAAATGTATCTGGCCAATGGCTCTTGTTTTAAATGCCCCTAATCTGTTTTATGTCTATATGGCTGCGGTTCAGCCATCTGTTGAAACTGTATATCTAATGGTTGCCTCTGAGCAGTTCGGATACGGGATGGGTTTTACAGCTTTTTCGGTCTTCATGATGTATATTGCAAAGGAGCCTTATAAAACCTCACACTTTGCCATTTCCACCGGGCTTATGGCTCTTGGAATGATGCTACCCGGCATGATAAGCGGCGCATTTCAGAGCCTTCTTGGGTATACATGGTTTTTCGTGTTTGTGACAATACTTGCAATTCCGGGAATGGTTCTGATTTTTTTTATTCCATTGGATGAAATTGATGTTAATAAGAATACAGAGGTTAAATGATTTTTACCTTATCTGTGCAATTCATAAAATATATGCTGTCACAAACAAGTCCCCTCTGTCATCTCAAATCCCGCAAAGCGCGGGAAGATACCTTGTAACATACTGAAACAGGGAGAATTAAGATCAGTATAAGCTACTTGCACATGTCCATACTTTGTGTTATCTGATTAAAGGGGTTAATCCGAGTTGCAAAAGGATTTCTCCGGTATTAACTGAAAAATTACAGGAGTATTTAAAAATGAAAGAAAGATATGATGCTGTTATAATCGGAAGCGGAATCGGAGGACTAAGCTGCGCTGCATGGCTTGCCCGTTATGGAATGGAGGTTGCGGTAATTGAGCAGAACAGTCAGGTGGGCGGGTTCTGCTCCAGTTATAAAAGAGACGGGTTTAACTTTACCCTGGCAGCCTCAGAGGTTACAGGCACAACCCCTGATGGGCTTGTTACAAGGATTATTAAGGCGCTTGGCATAGAAAAAGATATCGAGTTTATCCCGCTTGAGCAGGGTTATCATGTGCATTTTCCTGATTTTAATTATTATATCTATTCAGGGGGCGGAAATGCCAGAGAACGATTTATGGATCAGTTCATAAAGTTGTTTCCTTCGGAAGCATCCGGAATAAAAGGATTCTTTGATGCCCTTGTTAAACTAAACCGCCAGGCTGATTATGCTACATTTCTTGGAACAAACCCTGCAGATATCCTGAGGATCCTCTTTAAATGCCCCTCTGTTGTAAAGAACATGTCAAAGGGAATTGTACCTTTTATGAACAGTTTTGTAAAAGACCCAAAGCTGAGAGCAGCTTTGTCTATCAACTCAACCTGCGCAAACCTGCCCCCGTCAAAAATGTCTGTTTTAGGCATTGCAGGTCTTCTAATAGAGGGCGGGCTCTCTATTCCTCATGTTAAGGGGGGCGCCCAATCTTTAGCAGAGGCTTTTACAAAATATATCCGTTCAAAAGGAGGAACAGTTCTTACAGGACATATGGTTGAAAAAATACTTGTCAAAAACAGAACGGCTTGCGGTGTTCAGCTAACACCATCGCTTTTTGCCACTCAAAAAACTCCCTCCAAGCCTGCAACAATAGAAGCAAAATATGTTGTTTCAAACGCATCTGCGCTGCAGACCTTTGAAAGGCTTTTAGACAAGGAAGTACTTGGAAGCTCTTTTTTAAACAAGCTAAACAGGCTTGAGGTAACACCTCCCTTCTGCGCTCTTTTTCTGGGGCTTGACATGGATCTGAAGACGATGGGACTTGTGCCTGCACTTCATATTCACTCATCAACATACAATACAGAAGAACATTTTGTAAACTTAAAATCAAGGATGCTTGATGAAAAAGCTCCTGATCCTCTTTTCAGGTTTCAGCTTGCAAACTTAAGCGACCTCGGCTCAGCTCCGCAAGGCAAAACAGCTCTTGTCATTCACTCAATTCCAGCGCCGACTGAAGGATGGGATGAGCCCGATTTTGAGCAAAGAGCAGCTGATGTGATGCTTAAGAGAGCTGAAAAGAAAATCCCAGGACTTTCAAAACATATAGAGTTCAAAGAGTTCTGGTCTCCTTCTGCTATTAACAGACATACCCTTTGCGGAGAAACCTCAAGCATAGGCTGGGCTCTGACCCCTGCACAGGTGGGTCCAAAGAGACTTGCCCAGAATACACCTGTTAAAAACCTGCTCTTGAGCGGTCACTGGACAAGACCTGCACTTGGCATAATAGGTGTTTCGGTTTCAGGACTTCAGGCAGCACGCTCTATTCTTTCACAGGAAGGGATAACAGAGCCTTTATCAGATATTGGGATAGAAAAAGGTGTTAGGGTTGATTAAGAAAAAAAGCATGAAAAAACCTCAAGCCCCCTGTAACCCAACACTGCGCAGGTAATAATTGGCTGTTTGGGCAAAACCTAAATGCAGTGTTTATTTTGCCTTTACCCCTCGTTTCCACATATCATGAAACACCGCCTTCATTGTATGGGCAATAGCAGGGGATACAATTGAAAGCCCGTAAAGATTAGGATCTTTTCCGAAAAACACGGCTGTATCATCATGAATCATAACAGAATAGTCCATAACCACATCACCGGGGAGTCCCCTGGTTTCTCTAACCTGGCCTGAATCGCCTGACTGGTATTTGAGCATAATATCGGTTTCAGGAGCAAGGATTTTGACAAAAATCCCGAGATCCATTCTTGTAGGAATATAATAATTATCTTCATAAGCCTGCTCATAGGCTTGCATGCGCAGTTCGACGTTTCCAAGGTAATAGATCATTTTTTCTTTATTCTTAAGTGTTCGCTCGGCAACAGTCTTAAAGTCTTCAGGTGTTTCAGCAATTTCTACCTCCGGCATATTCTTAATATTTTTCAGCAACTCACGCATAACAAAACTCCTTTTTGATATTTGGTTTTTATATGATATTATATAAAAAATTAGAGCCACGGTAAAGGACAACCTGAAAACTGTATAAAATTTTTACGCTTTATAGTAAACAAACATGATGGTTGCGTAAAACCCCAAAAACATGAATAGAATATTGTAGTTTTAAGTTGAATATTTTTTAAACCGGGATTTTAAAAAACAGTATAATGATTGTTTAAAGGATAAACAGTATATGGACTATAGAGATATTATTGAACAGTTTAAAGCTTTCTGGAACATTGTTGTAGATGTATGGCGGCAAGGGCTGTTTGGCATACAGATTGGTAAACTCCTGACCGCTGCATTCATTTTTATTATCTTCCTGACCCTCCGAAGGCTTATTGCTACGCACATTATAAACCGTCTTAAAGTTTTAGCACAGAAAACTTCAAGCAAAGTTGATGACAAGGTTGTTAAAGCCCTGGAACAGCCAATCAGTATGATTCCTGTTGTAATAGGCCTGTTTTTCTCACTGGAATATCTTGACATTGAGGGAACCTTTGGGCAAATAGGCACAAAACTTGTCCGTTCTTTTATAGTATTTATTATTTTCTGGGGTTTTTATAACCTTGTGGACCCGTTGAGTTTTCTTCTGAATAAAGTGGCAGTAATGTTTTCAACAGCCATGCGGGACTGGCTGCTTAAGGTAATAAAAGTCACTCTCATATTTATAGGCTCTGCCACTGTGCTTGAAATATGGGGTATAAAGGTCGGACCGATACTTGCCGGTCTGGGTCTTGTTGGGGTTGCGGTTGCGCTTGGTGCACAGGATCTTTTTAAAAACCTTATTTCAGGACTTCTGATTATTTCAGAAAAACGTTTTAATATAGGTGACTGGATCCTTGTTGACGGTGTCGTTGAAGGAACTGTTGAGGATATAGGTTTTCGTTCAACCATTGTCAGACGGTTTGACAAAGCCCCTGTATATGTTCCAAATGCAAGGCTTGCTGATTCAGCTGTCACGAATTTCAGTGCCATGACACACCGCAGAATCTACTGGCATATAGCGGTTGAATACAGAACAACAATCGAGCAGCTCCGCGAAATCAGAGACCGAATTGAAAAATACATTCTTGAAAATGATGAGTTTGCAAACCCTAGTGAAGTTGCCACATTCGTTAGGATTGACCGTTTTTCTGACTCTTCAATTGACATAATGTTATATTGTTTTACCCGCTCTATTAAATGGGGACAATGGCTTGAAATAAAAGAGCGGCTGGCATTAACAATAAAGGAAATTGTTGAAGGTGCTGGAAGCAGCTTTGCATTTCCATCACGCACAATTTATATGAGTGATCATACAGGCGAAAAACCGGAGCTGTTTGTACCGCCTGAAAAACAGCAAGATAGTTGTTGAGTGTTAAACAACTGCAGAAAAAAAGATGAAAAACGGGTAAAAACACCAGGGGATAAATTTTCCGTTTTTTTACAGAAGTATCAACCTTGATGGTTCTGTAAAAAGTTCTTCAATGTCATCTCGAATACCGCGAAGCGCGGCACGAAACGCACGTGAGAGGTCTCGTAAGACACTGAAACAACGAGATTTCTCACCCTGCTGGTCGCAGGGTTCGAAATGACAATATGGTTGTTTTTGGACTTTTTACTGCTCCATCAAGTTTGATGCACCCGTAAAAAGTCAATTTTTTCTTAAAATGCTAAAAGAGGCTGTGAGCCAGATACTTGTAAGATGCTGTATTAACTTTTATATCACCCTCACCCCGCTTTAGCTGTTAAGCTGTTGGCTATTGAGCTATTAAGCAAAATCTTTTTCCCTCTTATCAGCAAACAGCTTATCAGCTTATCAGCTTATCAGCTTTTTTCAGGGAGAGAAGGCTTTTTAGACTTATTACGGAACCATCAACCTTTTTACTTACAGGAAAAAGCCATGCATAGTATAAATATTGAAAAAATTGATGACAACAGATGGCTCATCCCTCGCACAGGCAGGATGAACACAGAAGGGCTTGTTTATGCAAGTGATGAACTGATGAAAAAAATTAAAGGTGATGAAAGTATTCAGCAGGTTTCAAATGTTGCCTGTCTGCCGGGCATTGTGGGAAAATCAATGGCAATGCCTGATATTCACAGCGGATACGGGTTTCCGATAGGAGGGGTTGCAGCTTTTGATATTGATAATGGAATTATTTCACCCGGTGGTGTAGGGTATGATATAAACTGCGGTGTGAGGCTTTACAGAACAGATATTGATGCAGAAGAAATAAAAAAACAGATTAATGCCCTTACAGATGAGCTTTTCAAAAATATACCATCAGGGGTTGGGTCAAAAAGGAAAGACTTGAAGCTCAGCTCAAAAGAACTTAAAAAAGTTTTGACAGACGGGGCTGTATGGGCTTTAAAATCAGGGTTCGGTTCAATATCAGAGCTTGAGTGCATAGAAGACAGCGGTGCAATAAAAGGTGCTGATCCTGATCCTGATACTGTTTCAGATAAAGCCCTTCAAAGGGGGATGCCCCAGCTTGGAACCCTTGGATCGGGAAATCATTTTGTGGAAATAGCCCTGGTGGAGGAGGTCTTTGACACAGAGATTGCCAAAAGTCTCGGTCTTTACAAAGGGTTGATTGCGGTTACAATTCATACCGGCTCCAGGGGGTTTGGTTATCAGGTCTGTGATGACTACATTAAAAACATGCTCAAAGCTGCTCAAAAATACGGGTTTGATCTGCCCGACAGGCAGCTTTGCTGCGCACCGGTCAGTTCCCCTGAGGGCAGAAGATATTTTTCTGCAATGGCATGTGCTGCTAATTATGCTTTTGCCAACCGCCAGATAATAGGTCACTGGGTGCGCGAAACATTTGAAAATGTTCTTGATATTCCGGTCAATCGACAGGGCTTTGGTCTTGTTTATGATGTCTGTCACAATATAGCAAAGATTGAAGAGCATACGGTTGATGGCATAAAAAGGCAGCTGTGCGTTCATCGAAAAGGTGCAACAAGAGCATTTCCCCCCGGCCATTCTGAGCTTCCCCTTAAATACAGAAAAAGCGGCCAGCCTGTCCTCATACCTGGAGATATGGGGACATGTTCCTATGTTTTGACAGGAGCGGCAAAGGCAATGGATGAAACGTTCGGGAGCACCTGTCACGGAGCAGGAAGGATGCTCAGCCGCAACCAGGCAATCAAAAAAGCTAAAGGCAGGTCGATTTTACGCGAAATTCAAGACCGTGGGATTTATGCAAGAGCAGCCGGCAGAACAACCCTTGTCGAAGAAATGCCCGAGGCATACAAGAATGTGAGCAGTGTAGTGAATGCAGTCTGTGATGCAGGCATATGCATAAAAGTCGTAAGGCTAAAACCACTCGGAGTTATAAAAGGCTGAAAATCATTCTTCTGAATGTTACATGTCTAAGAATCAAATACCAGCATCCAAACAGCTGAAGACATGGTTTTTCCTCTGAAAAAAGCTTGCCGGATTGATTTATTAGAAGAAAAAATATCTCTTTACAGAGATTATTATTGCTATGACTGCTGTCACTCCAGCAGCCACAAGTATTTTCTGGACAGGTGTAAACACTTTGCTTCGAAGCAGGGCATATATACCTAAAGGAGGAAAAGCCTGCAAAGAAAAAATAACCTTTGCTCTATTATCATACCATTTTTTCTTTGTATCAGCTCCAGATTGGCAGTCAATAACTGTTTCTTGAGCGTCTGTTTTTTTAGGTTCTGTTTCCATTGATTCCTTTTTGCTTTTGCAATATTATTGAGAACAACATGAACTTAAGGCAAAGAAAAGCCGTGCTTTTAATAACTTCTTAAAAAAGGTCTTTATTTTATATACACAAAAAAACAACTTATGTCAATATAAACAGAACAACAGGTTTTACCCTCACTGTCTATAAAAATATACCTGTATTTTATCGGTTTTCCTGAAAGTGCAAATAAAATACAAAATGTATTTATTCTCTGTTTTTTTAAGGGCGGGAGCAAGCCAACAGCTATGCAGGTATCTGTTGACCAGTTAGATTTATTTTCTTTACAACTGCATAAAAAAAAGAGAGAATAAAACAGCATCTGCTAAGATTTGCTTTATCCGCTTCTTGCGGGGGGTTGAGCAAAAGCAGAATAAAAAAGTTGGATCAACTGACTTTTTTGTACAGCGAAACAAAACTAACCCCCTGTAAAAACT
>CAZMHH010000118.1:0-10059 GCA_964566035.1 uncultured Thermodesulfobacteriota bacterium | reverse complement strand
CAACTACATGCCGTCGACTGGAAAAAAACAGGGTTTCCGTTCGGACACTAGTTAAAACCGATAAAACACTCGCAAAGGCTGTTTCAACAACATACCTGCCAGCGAAGGCCTTTTTCTTTTGCTACGAGCTATGAACTACCAGCTAAATTGCTATTGATTATTAGTAATATTGCTGATATTGTAATCAGGTTTTATTCTTGCAAGTTCCTGGCTTATGCTTACTGCTTTTTCTGGGTCGACAAATCCCCAGATTCTTCCGGCTTTTCGTCCAGTCATCTTGAGAAGAAGCTGTGCTGCTATTTCATCATCAAGTTTTGAAAAGAGGGGACCTGCCTGTTCAGGCGGTGTTTCCTCAAAAACCTTTGCTAACTTAAATAGTCGTTCATCTTCAATTGTTTGCTGGGTTTCAACAAGTCTGGAAATATTTGACTGAATCTCCAGAAGTTGTTCAATTTTGTTCTCTATATCCTGTTTAAGCGACATCAATCGCTGTTCTTGCAGCTTAAGATCCTCTTCTTTTGCTTTTACAGCTTTTTCCCGCTGTTTTATGTCCATAACAAGTTCATAGCTCCACTGAAAATCTTCAACAGGGTTTTGAGTGTCTTCCGGTGATGGAGCAGTTTCAGGGTTGCTGGTTTCTTCAGTCTGCTGTGCTTCAACCTCTTTCGGGTGCTGTTTGATCACAGAGAGAATGTTAAAATCAGCTATTT
Organism: uncultured Thermodesulfobacteriota bacterium; assembly: GCA_964566035.1. Lineage (GTDB taxonomy): Bacteria > Desulfobacterota > WTBG01 > CAIYCZ01 > CAIRTM01 > CAZMHH01. The sequence continues at coordinate 9,349 of CAZMHH010000118.1, read as the reverse complement.
CATTTATGATTAATAAGGTTTTAAAAATAAAAAGAACAAGCACAGGATAAAGGAAACGTTTAAACCTGTTTTTATTTGCACCTTTATTATGTCTTTTTTGTTTCATCTATTGTTTCCTTTTATAATTAAAACTGCGGGTTCCAGTTTCATCCATAAACTTTTGCTCTTTTCTTTCTTCTTCTTTCAAATACTGACTCAAGTGATTTTCTTTGAGTTTATCCATAATTTTTTTTTCTTTTCTTGCCTCAAGCATTTGCTGCCTTTTTATTTCCATGTCTTTTCTGCATTCATTAACCCGTAATGTCTGATTTGTAATTCTAATTTTAAAGGTTTTCATGTATTGCTGATAGAGGTTTATTTCTTCAACTTGCAAGGTCTGATCCTGGAGTCTGCGCCATTTTTCAAGATATGCCATCCACTGCGAATAGAGCTTTTCAAGTTTTCCATGTTCTTCCTGCCATATTCTATGGCTTTGTGAAAATAACTGTTGAAGAGTCTCTTCTTTCAACTTCCTGACATTTAGGACCGAGGCAAACTTGAAACGAAACATCACGTTTTTGACCCGAGTATCGCCGCAAGTTGAGAGGCAGATTCTTTAAATGTTACTTTTTCTTCTATATCCTGCTTGAGAAAGTTGTTTATTTTGTCTATCATGCTTACAGCATAATCAATTTTTTTACTGCTACCCTTTACGTAAGCTCCTATTTTTATTAGATCCTCAGCTTTTTTGTAGGTGTCAAGTGTCTCAATAATTTTCCTGGCATTCTGTATATGTTCTTTTGTAACTATGTGTATCATGCTTCTGCTTATGCTCTGAAGCACATCTATTGCAGGATAATGTCCCTGAGCTGCAAGGTCTCTTGAAAGAGCGATATGTCCGTCGATTATTGATCTTACAGAATCTGCTATCGGGTCGTTCATATCATCTGCCTCAATCAGTACGCTGTATAAGCCTGTTATGCTTCCCTTATTTGATACAGCGCCTGCTCTTTCAAGAAGCTGGGGAAGCAGAGAAAATACTGAAGGGGTATATCCTTTTGTTGTGGGGGGCTCACCTATTGCAAGTCCTACTTCTCTTTGCGCCATTGCAAACCTTGTAAGGGAGTCCATCATAAGCATAACATCCATGCCTTTGTCTCTGAAATATTCGGCTATGGATGTGGCAATAAAGGCGCCTCTTAGACGTATTAAGGGTGGCTGGTCAGAGGTTGCTGCGATAACAACAGAGCGTTCAAGACCTTCCTGTCCAAGGTCTTTTTCAATAAATTCCCTGACCTCTCTTCCTCTTTCACCAATAAGAGCTATAACATTTACGTCAGCTCTTGTGTTTCTTGCTATCATTCCAAGTAGAATGCTTTTGCCCACCCCTGAACCTGCAAATATTCCAAGTCTTTGTCCTTTTCCGCATGTTATAAGTGTGTTGACCGTTTTAATGCCCACATCAAGAGGTTCTGTAATCATTGCCCTTTGAAGAGGGTTTATGGGGTCAGCATAAACAGGATATTCAATCTTTGTTTCAAGAGGTCCTTTGTTGTCTATCGGATTGCCGAGACCGTCAACTACTCTGCCAAGAAGCTGCATTCCTACTTTTATGGATGGTTTGCTGCTTAACGCCGCAATTTTGCTTCCTGGTCCGATGCCCTTTATGCTGCCTATGGGCATTAGAAGAATGCTGTTTTTCTGAAAACCGACCACCTCCGCCCTTACAGCTTTGCTGCTGCCAACAGGAAAAATATCACACAGGCTGCCCACCGGTACACCCGGTCCGTTGCCCTCAATAACTATACCCACTACACGGTTTACTTTCCCGTTTACACGCATTGTATTGATGGTTTCAACAGTGCTGTGGCATCTTGCAATAAGGGGCATATGGTTTTCAGGTAATGGTTTCATTGTCAGTTCACATACTCCCTGTTTAAGCTTATTTTATTTACTTCTGTTTCAACCTCTTTAAATTGCTGTTCAAGGCGCGCATCAATCTCTCCAAATTCATATTCGACTATCGCCCCTCCTTTTCCAATATTTTCATCAGGTTCAAATTCTATATTTTTTATGCCCTCAATATCTCTGATTATTTCAGGTTTCCTTTTGGTGCATAACAGGAGATCATCCGGGTTGATTCGTATTTTTAAACGTTCTCTGTTGAGTGCATGCACTATTGCAGCCCTTAAGACTCCCACAATTAAATCAGGGTTTGCTGTTACTTCCTGATGAATTATCTTGCGGGCAATTTTCAGAGCAAGTTCAATTATTATGTTTTCATGTTCTTCACAGAAAAGATCTCTTTTCTTCCCAAATTCAGAACAGAGGTTTTTTAATGATTCAGAAAGGGTTGAAAATTCCTGTTCCACTTTGTGTGTTGCATCATCCAGACCTTTACTGTAGCCGGCATTATAGCCCTCTTTTTTTATGTTGGAGGCGCTGTTTTGTGCTTCTTTTATTATTCTGTCAGCTTCCATTTTGGCGTTTTTCAAAAGCAGATCTGCTTTTGATTGTGAGTCGCTGCATGTGTTTTTGCAGCTATTATTGCCGTTATCAGGGCTATTGCTCTCTGATAGGTTTTTCAGTGAAAAAGATCTGATCACAGGCTGTTCAATATGTTCTGTTTTAATAACCTTAGACAAAAACATCACCTTCACTACCTCCTGAGATAAAAATCTTTCCTTCATCAGCAAGCTTGAGAGCTACCTTGACAACTTCATTCTGTGCTTTTTCAATATCTGTAAGCCTTGTAGGACCCATGTCTTCTATATCTTCCTTCAGCATTTCAGCGGCTCTTTCTGACATGTTTTTAAATATTTTTTCTTTGATCGTGTCGCTGGCTGTTTTCATCGCCTTTGCGAGGACATCAGTGGTTATTTCTTTGAGTATTTCCTGTATTCCTCTCTCATCTATTTTCAGGAGATCTTCAAAAATGAACATGTTTTGTCTTATCTCCTCTGCCATGTCAGGGTCATGTTCTTCAACCCTTGCAAGAATTGAACTGCTGAGCTGTCTGTCGATGCTGTTGAGCATCTCTGAAATGTTCTTAACCCCCCCGTATCTTTTGGGGCCGGTCTGTGCTGTCTTGATTTCTGAATCGAGCACATTTGCAACATCTCGCATAAGATCAGGAGGTATTGTTTCAAGTGTTGCGAGTCTGTCAAGCACATCTACCTGAAGATTTTCAGGTAGCGACGAGAGGACATATCCGGCTTCCTCAGGAAGAAGTTGAGACATAACAAGGGCAATTGTCTGGGGGTGTTCATTTCTGATAAACTCTGCAAGCACCTTTATGTCGAGATTTCTGAATATTTCAAGGTATGTGCTGTCCTCCTGCAGGGAGATGCTTTCAAGGAGTCTCTCTGCTGTTTTTTCGCCCAGAACCTTTGAAATAACATTTTTTATATAATCCTCACCGATTGAGACTATAACCCCTTCTTCATTTGATACAATATCATGAAATTCTTCCACAACTGATTCAACTCTTCTGCCGGGAAGACTTTCCATTTTTGTCATGCTTTTTGATAAATCGCGAACATCATCGTGGTGAAGATATTTTAAAACCTCTGATGCAGTATCTTCTCCGAGACTGTAGAGCACAATAGATGCCTTATCTGTAGGACTTAGCTCCCGCTCCTTCTTTTTTTCATCTTTTGAAGACATTATTTCTAACCAGATATAATTGAATTTTTATTAGTTAAGACTCAGTTTTTTGCGTTTCTCCAACTAACAGCGAAGCAGCAGCCCGGTATGTTAAGAACAGAGACTAAATTAAAGCATCATTTGTTTAACTGTGCAATAACCTATCTCATCATGGTCTTAATGTACTGGGCAAAAAGCTTAGGGTTCTGTTTTGCAAATTCAATCAGCTGACCCTGTTTGCCGCCTACCTTTTTCTGTTTTCCTGCAATAGCTCCTGCAAGCTCTTGTCTTTCTTCCTTTTCAAGTTCAATTCTTGCTTTTTCAAGTTTTGCCTTTTCAGCAGCCTCAAATGTTTTTGAAACCATTCTTATGAGAGGTTTAATTGCAAGCATATAGAACAGAATAAATAGAAAAGCTGTAATTATCAGTCTGGTAATAGCCTGTATGTTTACCTGCTCTGTAATTTTTTGGATTATTGGCATTTCTTCGGGTACAGTTTCAATAAACTGAACATTTACAACCTCAACATTATCCCCTCTGTTTGCGTTAAAGCCAATTGCAGTTTTTACAAGGGATTCAAACTTTCTCATTTCCTCATTGTTTCTGGGCACATATGACCTGACCGGTCTGCCCTCACCATCGTTTTCTGTAATATAGGTTCCGTCTATCATCACGGCACAGCTTATTTTTTCAATTGCTCCAACCTGGTTTATAACTCTTTTGGTAATACGGCTTATTTCATAGTTAATTGTCTCATCGCTTTTGCTGTAGTCGGTTGTTCTGGTTCCTGCAGCTGCATCATCCTTTTCTATATCAGGCAGGTTGGAGATTACTCCAGGAACACCTGTAGCTCCGGGGCTTTTACCGGATGATTTCTCTGTAGTTCTCTGCTCAGATCTGACCGCTGCTGTATCCGGGTCGAAGTTCTCAATGGTCTGTTCAACCTGGGTAAAATCAAGATTAACGGAAACACGGGCTGTGACTCCTTCATGTCCTACCACGCCCGAAAGCATGCTAACCACTTTTCTTTCCAGGTCATTTTCAAGCTCTGTCTGCAGCCTTTGCTGGGCAGTCTTTATATCCGCAGGGCCTGTCCGGTCTGTACCCCCGTAAACAAGTCTTCCCTGAGAATCAACAATTGTTATGTTTTCAGGTGTAATACCTTCAACACTTCCAACCACAAGATGGGTTATCCCGCGCATCTGTTCTTCATTCAACTTTCTGCCCGGATGCAGAGTAATTGCTATCGATGCCCTGGGAACGTTCTGATCTTCAAGAAACAGGGATCTCTCAGGAAGAGAGAGATGAACCCTTGCTGTTTTTATCTCACTGAACTGAGAGATTGTTCGTGCCAGTTCCCCTTCAAGAGCTCTCTGGAAGTTAATTTTCTGAACAAATTCTGTAACACCTATTTTCTGCTTGTCAAATATTTCATAACCTGTTCCTGTTTGGGGCAGTCCCTCGCTGGCAAGCTCCATTCTAAGTTCATATACTTTTTCACCAGGAACAAGTATGGTAGAACCGTCATGGGCTACTTTGTAGTTTATTCTCAGCTCCTGTAGTTTTTTTATGATAGCCCCTGAATCCTCAGCCGGAAGTCCTGTGTAAAGCGGTTTGTAGTCGATCTGTTTAGCCCATAAAACAAGGCCAATAAGAGAAACTATGGTTATTAAAACAGCTGCTATGATCACAGTTTTTTTTCGCGCGTCCAGAGACTTGAATGTCTCAAGAAAATGTTTAGCCGTCTCTTTTATTACTGGGGTCATGTTTTTTGCCTGAAAAAATTATCTGGATTGTAATATTTCCTGGTAAGCATCAATAATTTTATTGCGTATCTGCATCATGAGCTGAAAAGAGACCTTTGCTTTTTGAACTGCTATCATTGTCTCATGAATGTTTTCATGATTACCTGTTGCAAGCATCTGGATAGATTTGTGTGCATCAAGCTGCATGTTGTTGACCTCTTTTAGAGAATCTCCCAGTACTTTTGCAAAATCACCATTTCCGGCTCTTCCCTGCAGTGTTTTAGGCGTGCCGAAGTCAACCGGATCAGGCATTATGCTTTTAAATTTCAGTTCGTCCATGATTTGTTACCTCATGTTAGAAAGTTAGCGGATCTTATTTCCCTATTTCAAGTGCTTTTTGAATCATTCCCTTTGTTGTTCGAATAACGTTTATATTTGCTTCATAAGAACGTGAAGCTGCCATCATGTTAACCATCTCCTCCATTACATTTACATTCGGATAAAAAACATAGCCGTTTTTATCTGCATTTGGGTGATATGGATCGTAGACTGATTTAAAAGGTCTCTGGTCTTCAATTATCTCAGTCACGTTGACGGAATGAATTTTATCCCTGAGTATTTCATTAAACTGCTGCCCCTGCAATGTTTCCGATGTGAAAACAACATCCCTGCGTCTGTATGGTCCGCCTTCATAAGATTCTGTGGAGTAGATATTGGCAAGGTTTGAAGATACAAGATTCATCCTTGTTCTCTGTGCTGAAAGCGCTGATGCGCTTATGTCAAATGCAGTGAAAAAATCCATTTATTTTCCCTCCCTTATAGCATTAATCAGTCCTTCAAACCTTTTTTGAATAAGCTGTGCCATGGCATCGTGCATTATCTGGTTTTTTGACATTTTCACAACTTCATTATCCAGATCAACAGTGTTTCCATCTGCTCTGGGATTTGCAGTATATTCGTTTGTAACATAGCCCTTTACCTTTTCCGGGTTTATTTTAACAGGCATATGGTTGCTGTCGGTTGTTTTCAACCTTAGAGAGTTCTCCGGCGGCATTATTTTCTTCAGTTCTTCCTCAAAATTAAAATTTACTGATTTAAAATTTGGTGTTTCCGCGTTTGCTACGTTTGATGATATAACCGAATGACGCTGTGCCCTCAGGTCAATTGCTTTTTCAAGAATAGGTATGGTTGTTCCAAACAGATCTTCTAACATTGTTTTTCTCCTCTTTTATACACTTTCAGGTTGAGCATTGCTCAGACTATAATCCTTAAGTTTGTTTCTCAGAGTTCTTATGCTTATCCCAAGTGCACGTGCTGCATGTGTTCTGTTTCCGTTTGTTTCAGAAAGAGCTCTGTTAATAAGTTTCTTCTCCATTTCTTCAATACTTGTTACAGGCATTTCAGAAGCAGACTGCTGTTTCTCCTGTCTGTCAGTATCATCAATAAAGAGGTTTTTTATATCTATTGTATCTGAACGGCATAGAAGAACAGCTCTTTCTACTACATTTTGCAATTCCCTTATGTTGCCGCTCCACTGCATTTTCTTAAGGACCTGGATTGTTTCAGGCGATATTGATCGTATGTTTTTATTGTTCTTTTTACTGCTTATGTTTAGGAAATGTTTGGCAAGTGGTTCTATGTCGTCTTGTCTTTGTCTTAAAGGAGGCAGTTTCAATGGGATAACGTTTAGCCGGTAAAAAAGATCTTCTCTGAATCTGTTTTCTCTGACGGCATTTTTGAGATCAACATTTGTTGTTGAAATTATCCTGACATCAACAGGGATAGTCTTGCTTCCTCCAACCCGGTCTATTTCATGTTCCTGCAGAACCCTTAGAAGCTTTGCCTGCAGTGTTATTGACATGTCACCTATTTCATCAAGAAGTATTGTTCCACCTGAAGCAAGCTCAAATTTTCCAAGTTTTTTTGACAAGGCTCCGGTAAAAGAACCCTTCTCATGTCCGAACAGTTCACTTTCAAGCAGGTTATCAGGAATGGCTGCACAGTTTACAGCAATAAAAGGTTTATCATTTCTGCTGCTTTTTTCATGAATGTAGCGGGCTACAAGTTCTTTGCCTGTTCCGCTTTCACCGTGTATCAGAACTGTGGAGTCGCTTTGAGCTATTTCCTCTGCAAGTTTTAGAAGTTTGACCATTTCTCTGTTTTTTGTGATTATCGGGTTTTCTCCGTTGACCTGAGTCTTTACTGTTTTGGAAGCAGAAGAAACAGTCTGTTTATTGGAAAGTCCGCATCTGACTACTTCAACAACGTTTTCGAATGAAAAGGGCTTTAAAATATAATCCTGTGCCCCCTGTTTCATCGCTTCGACAGCATTTTCAACAGTTCCATAGGCTGTTATCATTACAACAGGTATCTGGGGAGAGGTTCTTTTTATCTCTCTTAAAACCTCAAATCCGCTCATTCTGGGCATCTTCATGTCTGTAATCACCATTGAATAGTCAGATCCTTTTATTTTTGACAGTGCATCCATCCCGTCAACGCTGAGCGAAGTTCTGTAGCCGGCTCTTTTTAATGCCTCAGAAAGAGCTATTCTCATTCCTTCTTCGTCGTCTACAATAAGAATATTTTCCATAAAAATCAACTTTAAGATATTATGAACTTAGAATTTTTGTCACCGGCAGAGAAATGGTTATCGAGGTTCCATGTCCCTGTCTGCTTGTAACATCAATAGTTGCTCTATGACTTTCAATTATGTTGTGAACTATCGCAAGACCCAGACCCGTTCCTTTTTCCCTTGTTGAATAGAAGGGGTTGAATATTTTTTTAATATCATTTTTTGCAATACCTGTGCCATTATCCTTGAATGTTATTTCAATCCAGCAGTTGTCTGTATTTTCTTCATCATGACAGTAACGGGAAGAAATTCTGATTTTCCCCGAATACTCCATTGCCTGTATTGAGTTGAGAGCAAGGTTTAAGAAGACCTGTCTGAGAAGGTCTTTGTCTCCGTAAATTAAACAGGGCGGCTCGGGTTTGCTGAAAAGGAGTTTTACACCGTTCTTTTCAACAACAGGGCTTATAAACTGCGCAAATTCTTCAAGAACATTAGAAAGGTTAATCTCTGTTAATGAAGGTTTTTGTGACTGGGTGAAAAGCAGAAGATTGGATATAGAACCGTCAAGACTTTTTACTGATGAGATGATATGATCTGCGAGTTTTGAGAGATCTTTTTGACCTTTCAGCTCATTTTTGAGGATTGATGCAAAGAGTTCTATGCTTCCTAACGGGTTTCGGACTTCATGGGCAATTTTTATCGCCATTTCTCCCATTGCTTTGAGTCTCTCGTCTCTTTCTGTCTGTTTTTCAAGCCGTTTTAGCTGTGTCTGATCCTGAATTATAAAGATAATACCTGTTTTTTCCCCGGGGTTATTAATTACAGGAGACCTTAATATTTTAAGGGATCTAATATCTGAGATCTGTTTTGAAAATTCAATATCGCTGCTTCTGCTTGCAGTTCTGTTTTCTATCTTTAAATCCCGCTTGAATTTTTCAAGAGCCTTTGCACTGATTTTAACAGGATTTATTCCTGTTATTTTTTCAACGGCGCTGTTGCACATAAGAATATTGCCTTTGAGGTCTGTTGTAATAACCCCTGTTGGAAGACTTTCAAGAATGTTTGAAAGAAAGTTCTTTACCTTTTCTCCCTCTTCAAGGTTTTTTCTTAGCTGGAGATTCTTTTCCTCAACTTCTTTCCTAAGCACTTCCACCTGGTTGTAGAGCAGTCGGTATGAATGCTCAAGACCTTCAGCAGCAGAGTTGAACGAAAGTATAGCCTCATCTATAATCTTATGTTTTCTGTTTTTTTCTATAATTGATTCCATAAAGAAAATCCTATATAAGAGCTATTAAGCTGTAGGCTGTTACTTTGGAAACCTAAAACCTGAAACTTACAACCTGCAACTTATTTCAGAGCTATTGTCAAATGTTGTGTATGGTTAGGCGGCGATCCTCTCCATACCGTC
>CAZMHH010000117.1:0-10269 GCA_964566035.1 uncultured Thermodesulfobacteriota bacterium | reverse complement strand
ATATTAATTAACTATTTAATATTTTTACTGAAAAAATGTCAAGTCAATATTGGTTTATTACTTGATTATATAACTGTAAAGTGATATTAAAAAAGAACAATGAACAAACCTATACTCAATTCAACAAAGGAGATTGATTTATGAGTAATGAAATAATCACAACAGAAAACAATTTTGATGCAGAGGTTATTAAATCTGATATTCCAGTGCTTGTGGATTTCTGGGCTGACTGGTGCGGGCCCTGCAAAATGCTTGCCCCTACTATTGAACAACTTGCAGACGAATTCACAGGACGGGCAAAAATCTGCAAGGTTGATGTTCAGGAAAACCCTTCTATTGCCGAAAGCTTTGCTATAAGCGGTATTCCTACTCTTATTCTGTTCAAAAATGGTAAAGCTGTTGAAACAATGGTAGGTGTTCAGCCAAAGGAAACTCTGCAAAAAATGATTGAGAAACATCTTTAAAAAAAGGGTTACCCAGTATGCAACTATAAAACAGGGGGCGGATTTTTTTTAATTCCAAGCCTTATGAGTAAAATGTTTAATAAAGCTTTTACGGATTTATTAAAAATCCTTTTTTTTGTAGATAACTTTTAATAAATTTTTCCGTTTTTTCTTTTTGGGTTAATTTCAACCTTATAAAATCAGCTTTTTGATTCATATCCATGCATTTTTTCTCTGCAGCTTTTATTAAGCCCCTGTTTTCTGAAAACTGGTTGAAAACAATTAAATCCGCCTTTAAAAGCGCTTCTGTTCTGCTATGTTTTATTTTTGAATTGTCTGTGACTGTCTCATCACTTATAAAAACTGCTGTTTCAGGATCAAAGTATTTCAATACACTGTTGCCTTCAATAACAAGGTTTTTATATCCTTTAAGAAGCGTTGTTGCTTGAAAAAAAGCCTGTTTCAAGCTGCTCTCATCTGTCTTTATCCACACAACTTTTTCAGCTCCGCTGCTTTTTAAACGAAAGGTGTCTGTTCCTTCAGTCATAATCAAATCCTCATCATATATAACAGCTGTTTCGCCCTCATACATTGTAATTTTGATAGCGCCTGCATTCCGAAGCAATGAAATAATTTGACATGCAAGGAGGGTCTTTCCAACCTTGGGATGGAGCCCTGAAACAGTAATTGTTTTGAATTCAGGAAATGGGGTCATGGGAAGAAAGTTTTAGGTTTTAGGTTTTAAGTTACAAGGAAAAGCAATTCAGCTCGTAGCTCGTAGCTGGTAGCTGGTAGCAAAACCTAAAACCAGCTACGAGCTAAGCTGCTAATTACCTGACAACTGCTCTTCCTATAGCCTATTACCTTTTATCGGTTTTGCTTAACAGCTTAACAGCTTTTATGTCTTTGCTCAACAGCGCTTTTCCTGTTTTGCTTTTGCTACGAGCCACGAACTACGAGCTACACTGCTAAATCAGCTTACCCCCCTATCGCGGACATACCTCTTCTGCATTTCTTAAAATTCGGCTCAAGGGCAATATGTCTCATTGGCTTTTTAGCAATAGTGTTTGATATAACATCTTCAAGTTCTCTGTCTGTACAACCTCGTCTCAAGATAGGCTTTAAATCCACCTCATCATCAGAAAACAGACATGTTCTTAATTTTCCGTCTGCCGTTAAACGAAGACGATTACATTTTTCACAGAAATGATTGCTCAAGGGTGATATGAAACCAATCCTGCCCTTTGCCCCCTTTAATTTATAAACAGCAGCAGGTCCGTCATTTTTTTTATGTTCAACCTCGTCAAGATCTCCAATGGATTCAATTTTTTCTTTTATCCCCCTGCTTGGAATAAACCGTTCCATGTCCCATCCATTATCACTGCCAACAGGCATAAACTCAATAAATCTTATTTCAACAGGTCTTTCAATTGTGAGTTTTGCAAATGATACAATTTCATCATCGTTTATACCCTTCATAACAACAACATTAATCTTTATGGGATTGAAACCCGCTTTCCTTGCACCTGTTATGCCTTCAAAAACCCGTTCAATATCCCCTACCCTTGTTATTTCACGGTATCTTTCAGCAATAAGGGTATCAAGACTTATGTTGATTCTTCTCATACCTGCATCATATAGAGGTTTTGCGAACTCTTTCAGAAAATATCCGTTTGTGGTAAGGCTGACATCATCTATACCCTGCATCCCGCACAGGATCTTAACAAAATCCGCAATACCTCGTCTTACAAGTGGTTCCCCGCCTGTTATACGGATTTTTGACATGCCCTTATCTGCTGTTATTCGGACTATTCTTTCGATTTCCTCAAAAGTTAATATGTCATCATGCCCCATTAAAGCAAGCCCCTCTTTGGGCATACAGTAAACACACCTGAGGTTGCATCTGTCTGTTACAGATATACGCAGATAATTTATTTTTCTGTTAAAACTGTCAGTTAATTTATTCATTTAATTTCTATTTCATGGTTTATATTGCTTCTATGCCTTATTGGTAATCTTTTATTCATGAAATCAAAGTTGCACCTTTCAAGTTTTTTATTTATATGGTTTTGCTGAAACCTTACAACTGATAGCTGACAGATGCTTTTTTTTATTAACCCCTTGAAAAAGAAGGGTATTTCAGCTGTTCTGTTTTTTTATTCTAAAAAAAAAGCATCCGCCATGAAACCGGTCAGGTGGATGCTATATATACAAAGGGAGCCATCTCCTTTCCAGTAAAACGGGAGGTTTGCCTGTTACCAGAAAAACCCTTTCGGCTTCATATTCCGTAGACTGTTATTTTGAAAACAGAAAAGGGAACATGGAGCTCGGAGACAATTATTTTTTAAATTGCAATATCTTAGTTATAATTAAAATACAACTGTTTTGTCAAGGATATATACCAAACAGCCCTTTTATTATCTGCATTTAGTTACCTGCCCTGTTCTTTTTATTTGACAATGTTTTAAGGTTTTATAATAATGAAGAATATTTATATTCAAATTCTGCTTTTTTCTCTTTCCAAGAGCAGAAAAAATTTTAATGTTAATTTTAAAACAGGAGGAATTATTTATGGCTGCATCCAATCCGCTTGAACCTTATTGCAAGGCTCTTAACAAAACCCTTCAGGAGTTGACAGTTGATGCCCTTAGATCTCTTTTCGGGCATGTATACTATATCTGGAGAACATTTAAACCCGCTATGGGTGAGGAAATGGGTCTGAAATATTATGGAAACGTGTGGGCAGAACTTGCAAGAATAGGTTACGCCGGAGCCAAGCAGAAATTCGGACTTAAAGAGGTAAAAGACCTTCCCACGTTCGGCAAAATTGTGCAGGAATGTTTTACGGGCGTTCCGGCGCTTTATGTAACAAAAAGAAGTACAAAAAAGGAGCATGTAGGTCACGTGCTCTGGTGTGCAAACCCTGCCTATGGTCCTGCCGACAATACATTCTGTCGTCATGACTATTACAGACAGGAAGTCTATCTGACCTATGTCTATATATGGGCACTTATTGACGAGGCAAAAAAAGACGGATTACAAGAGGAAGTCCTGGTTGACCTTCCATCAGGCAGATGCAGAGACGGCGCAGCCTGCGCATGTCAGATAATTCTCAGAACAAAAGCAGCAGATCCCGACCGTCATCTGCCTGAAATTGAAAACAAATTCATTGACCTTGAAATGGGAAAACAGGAACCGGTTGCATATGTGCTGAAAAAACAGAAGAGAAGCTTTGAAGAACAGGGACCTGCCACCTTCTTTGGCTTTTTTGCTGTTGATTCTTTTGCCTGGGCACAGATCAATGCTTATGACAAATCAAAATCACAGGATATCTACAATAAGCTGTGGCAGAATTTCCCCGAAAACTGGGTCAAAGAGGCACGGCTTGACCTTGAAATAGGACGGGTCACAACAGCTGAAGAACTTGCTGATGTAATTATGTACTGCCAGAAAAACAAATATATAGGCTTTTCAAAAATTGAGTCTTCAGAAAACAAAGTTGTTATTGCCGCTGAAATTGATCCATTTGTGCAGGTAGCAGACATGTTTAAAGCGCCGGCAGGATACAAGAAAGCCCTTGTTGATATGGATAAAGATTTTGTGGCAAACATACTCAAAGAAACAAAAACAGCCAAAAAAGCAAAAGCAGTGTTTTTGTCCCACATTGCCAAGGGAGATAAAAAGACTGAAATACAGATTTCTCTGTAGTTTAATTGTTTCATAAAATCAACGCTGAAAAGGGGCTTTAAAAAGCCCCTTTTTTTATGATTTTTTTCCTGGGCTTTCCTGCACGGCTTTTCAGCAAACAGCTGCGTTGCATAAATTAGTGCTTGAACTTTACGGCTTAATAATATATTTTATTAACTTAAATTCAATAATCCAAGTCTTTCAGGAAATGATAAACATGCAAGCCAATCAACCTTATTAGCTATGGAATCAAAAACCATTTTAATTGCCGATCACGATACGGAACACAGAAGAACCATTTTTGACTCAATAAGTCATAACGGCTTTGAGATTATCAGCGTAAAAAATGGAGAAGAGGCATTATCAATTATCACCAATAGAAACCCTGATCTGGTTCTTGCTGAACTTAACCTCCCTAAAATTGACACAATAAACCTCTTATCACAAATTAAACCTCAAAACCCTGATATTCATTTTATAGTTTTCACAGCAAACCCGACAGTCGATACAGCAATAAATTCATTAAAGGCAGGAGCATCTGAATATCTCGCCAAACCGATAAACAAGGAAGAGCTTAATAGTCTTTTTAATAAAATTTTTTCTGAAAAACCAAAAAACTCCTGCTCAATCACAGAAAAAAAAATAACTGAAGATACATCATCCTTCAACATGATAGGAAAAAGCAATGAAATCAGCAGGATTTACAAGCTGATAGAAAAAATTTCTGATACAGACAGCACGGTAATAATTTATGGGGAAAGCGGAACAGGCAAAGAACTGGTGGCAAGGGCTATTCATTATTCAAGCAACCGCAGCAGTGGACCTTTTATTCCCGTAAATTGCGGCGCCATACCTGAGGAACTGCTTGAAAGCGAACTGTTTGGACATGAGAAAGGCTCTTTTACAGGCGCGCAGAAAACCAAAACAGGTAGGTTTGAACTCGCAGACGGCGGCACAGTATTTTTAGACGAAATTGGAGACATGAGTCCTAATCTTCAGGTCAAACTGCTCAGAGTAATACAGGAAAGAGAGTTTGAGAGAATAGGGGGGGTTAAAAGTATAAAAGTTGATATACGGGTGATTGCCGCAACTCACAGGGATCTCGAAAGGGCTGTTAAGGAATCTAAATTCCGGGAAGATCTTTACTACCGTCTTAATGTTATACCTGTAGAGCTGCCACCTTTAAGAGACCGGAAAAATGACATTCCTCTTATTGTTTCGCACTTCATAAAAAAATTCAACCATGACAAGGCAAGAAATGTTTCCGGGGTTTCTGATGAGGTTATGGACTGCTTCTCCTGCTACAGCTGGCCAGGCAATGTCAGGGAGCTGCAGAACATGATTGAAAGACTTGTTGTGCTAAAGGGCGGGGGAATAATTGAAAAAGAGGATCTTCCTGAAAAACTTCTTATTGCTACAGATATATTAAAGAACAAAAATAATAGCGCTGATGAAGGCAAGCCCACAGAAACTTCTTTAACAGAGGGCACTTCTTTTAACACAATGGTTACCGATTTTGAGAAACAGCTTATACAGCAGGCTCTGTGTAAGGCAAACGGCGTAAAAAACAGAGCAGCTAAAATTTTAGACTTAAACAGAACAACCCTTATTGAAAAAATGAAAAAGCTTCAGATAAACAATAAATAATAGTTTATCATCAAATAATCAGGAGGTTAGCAATGCCAAATGAATACACAGTGATGCTTCTCTCAGATAAGGGAAGAACCAAATTTTCTTTTAAAACAAATTTCTTTGTTCTCTTTCTTTTTATTCTAATAGTTTTATCCATTATATTTCTAAGTGTTTTTTCACTGCAGAAATACTTGTTAATAAAAACTCAGACCAGAGAGATGACAGTTCAGATCAACAACCTCGAAAAGGATATTGAAAAACTCTCCCGTGAAAACAGAGAATCTGAACTCTACAAAAAATGGGCGGACAGAATAATCTACCGGAGACTTCAATATGAATTCACACTGGATAACGAATCAATATCTGAAGAAGCAATATTAGCAACAAAAAGCACTGAACCAAATACTGAAGATAAAAAAACAGTTGATATTGATAATTTTGAAATTAGAGCGTTAAACCTTGAACTGGATTTTGATCTTTTTTTCAATCTTGTAAACAGAACACAGAACAATAGAAGCATATCAGGCTATGTATTCATTGTTGCAAGCAATCAGGATGTAAAACCAGAAATATACAGCCTGTGGCCGCAAACAGATCATGTTTCAGGTACTCCTGAAAATTATAGAAAAGGTGACAGTTTCAGCATACGTTACATGAAAAAAGTTAAGGGACGCATAATCCAGCCAAGTATAGGTAAAAAATTTAACCGTGTTGATATCATAGTTTATTCAGAAGACGGAAATATCCTTCTGAAAAAAGGATATTATATTGAGAGACTTCTTGCCCCACCGGCAGAATAAAACTGATGGTTTGCTAATCAAAAACAGAACAGCAACAAATGACCCTCTCCACTTCCTGCAAAATCCTATACCATTTTACTTCCTGCTTTAATCTGTGTCTGTTGGAATTACCGGATCCTTTCACACAAAATTGCATGCAGTTAAGATGTATAAACCCCATAGATATTACACCCACAAAAAGTTTCCTTACCGCTTACTACTTCTTCTTTTGCCTTTAAGGAACGCTGATTTTTGATAACCATTTTTGGCATGTTCTTTGCTCAAATAAAAAACAGGGTTTCTTTAACTCACTTAAAATTATGCTATACTTATAACATGGACAATGGTTACCGTCATAAAAACAGCAGGGCTATGGAGCAAATACAAAAAAGAAATAAAAACCTTATCAGGACAAAAACATACTGACTGATGTCAATTTTATGACAGATGTTAATTAATTGATAAAAATCAGGTTGCACCGGGAAAATTCATGAAAATAAAAATAGATTTAATTATGAAATCACTTATGCTGTTCTCTGTAATTGTTTTGTTGCGACCATGCTTCACATGTTATGGAGCAGATAAACTTGACCCTTTCAATGCAGAATTCCAGTTAATACAGGGAACCTCAAATATTAAAGCAACACTTGACTTCTGCATACATAACGCAGAAGCCAAAAAACTTGCCGGAAGTAAATTTATATGCAACGAAGAAATTGAATCAGTTTCAGTTGCTGATGAAGAAGGCAACAAGATGCCGTTTACAATAAAACTATACCCCCGCAAAAGGATTATATGGCAGTATCCCCTGCCAAAAGATGGTAAAAGAAGAGTTATAATAAGTTTTATTATTAAAAACGCGCTTAAAAAACAGAAGGATGGAACTCATTCCATCAGCATTGACTGGATAGGCTGGAACCGTGAGGTTTTAAATTCCAATATTGCATTTCTGTTTCCTGCAGATAATTCCGAGTTTAAGATTACAAACGCACTGATTCCTGATTATAAGGTTGTTTCTACACCACAGGGGACAAAAGTTTTTTATGATTTTCCCCAACTCACGGCAAAAATAATCGGTTTTGATTTTATATTTGGAAAAAATACAGAACAAGCCGAAAAAAAAGCAGAGCCTGCACCAGCTGTAGCTGAAGGTACTGTTCCAAAGATAAAAGACATACGGATAAGCGTAACGGAAGACTATGACCGTCTTGTATTTGATCTGAGCAGAACAACCCGATGCACTGTTGATCAAGGTGAAAAGCAGATAACTATTTCATGGCAGCATCCTGTTACAGTATCAGAAAAGCTTCTCAAAAAAAAGGTTTTCAGAGGTAAATACATCAACTCTTTACAGTGGAGAAGAGAACCTGACAATCTTATCTCGTGTGTATTAAACATCAAAATCCCCGAATATAGTATCAAATATAACCATCTTGAAGGTCCTCCACGTCTTTACATGGACGTTTTCAGGGATGAGGAGCAGCAAGTGAAAGAAAAGACGGTTTCTGTCAAAGAAGAACCTATCCAAGAGGTCAAGGCAGACCCCCCTTCTGATTTTGAAACACTTCCTGATACCAGCAAACTTGCCGAAAAACAGGAACAACCCGTTTTCAAAGAAAAACTCCCATGGCTGATGGAAGAAGAACCTGAACTGTTTGCTTCTGATAAGCCGGCAACAGAACCCGTTAAAGACCAGGCTCCTATCCAGGAAAGCATAGCGCTTACAAGAGCAAAAACTGTTTTTGAGGCAGGTGATTACGAAAATGCAATAAATGCATTTGACGCAATACTTGAAAGGTTTCCTCAGACCGTTTTAAGAGAGGAAATACTCTTCCTAAAAGCTGATTCATATTACAGGCTTATTGAAGATGATAAACCTGAGACACTACAGAATGCAGTCAGGGCATATAAACAAGCGATAGAGAATTTTCCAAGGGCTTCCAAGAGCCAAAGGGGGCATTACAGAATAGCAGAATGCTACAGAAAACTGGGGTTTTATCCAGAAGCAATAAGTCAGTTTGGCTTTTTTATCACAACATATCCTGAATCAAAACTCCTCTCAGATGCCAAATTCTGGACTGCTGAAAGCTATTACCAGATGAAAAACTACGATGAAGCGCTGAAACTCTTCGAAAAGTTTACATTTGATTTTCCCCAAGACCCGAATGCAAAGATGGCAACTTTTAGAATCGGTGACTGTTATTTTAAACTCAACGACTTTGACAGAGCAGAATATTATTATGAAAAAGCAATAAAGAAATGGCCGGACATATCGCTCCTGCCTGCTGATATGCTTAACAACATAGCTATAAATAATTATTTTAAAGGCAAATTCAACAAAAGCCGTGAAATTGCTTTTCTTTCTTTCAACCTTTTTCCCGAGCAGGAACAACAGGCACTTCTTCTGAGGTTCATCGGCGACTCATATCAATGGGATGGGCAGATGCAGAACGCATTAAACATCTACAGAAACATAATTGATATTTTTCCTTCATCTGATGAGGTTTTCTATGCTGTTATGAGAATAGCTGATATCGGAGTCAATGTAGAAGGACTTGATGCTAAAGATCTTTATTTTAATACATTCAACCCATATAAAGAACCGGGGAAAGCCTATAACTGGATAATTTCAAACAAACCTGCCAGAACACTTCTGACTGAAGCCTACTATAAGCTCGGTTTTCTTAAAGCAAAGCAGGAACAATATGCAGAGTCTGTAAGGTTTTTTAAAAAAGCTATGGAAGACAGAGAAAGAACCCTCTACTATCAAAGATCATTTGAAAACATACAGAAGATACTCGCAAAATTGATTTTGAACAAGACGGCCGAGCAGGACTATTTCTCATCCGTACAGATTTACAAAAGTAATTTAAATCCTTATCTTAGGGATGTTGAAGACTTTGAAATGTTGTTTCACACAGGTGTAAGTTTCCTTGAACTAGGTTTCCTGAAAGAGGCGGAAGAACTCTTTAAAAACATAATAAACAATGCAGTTGTTGCTGAACTTAAACATAAAGCAACTGTTTGCACAGCAAAGATAGAAATGCAGAGGGGTAACTTTGTCTCTGCAGAAGAGATAATTAAAATACTGCTTTTCGGCGAAGAACAGGTATCAGAAACTGTTCAGGAGGAAGCCTATCATATTCTTGCTGACGCCGTTTATAAACTTGAAAAATTTAACGAGGCTAAAAATTTTTACACAACTGCTCTTCAAAAACCTGCTGTCGACGAAAGACAGATTAAAAGTCTTTTCAGAGCAGCAGACTCCATGGAAAAAACAGGTTACAGTTTCAATGCAATACAGCTCCTGAGAAAGGCTATTGAAACAGCTAACAAAATAAGCCCTGAAACAGAGAAGATTCTATCGCTGAAAAATAATTCAGGGATTCTGCTCGCAGAGCTACTTGTTAAAAGTGGAGAGTATTCCTCAGCCGAACAGATTTTAAGTCAAGTTGCAAAATCTACCGATGATGCTGAAACCAAAGGATGGGCGCTTTTTAACAGATTACTTGCTCTTTCAGAGGACAACAACTTTGAAGCAGCCGCAACCGTTTTCGAAAAAATAACAGATGAAGCACCCGATGAATTTTTCGGAATTATATCAAAAGCAATGCTCGAAAGCATGAAAATGCAAAAAACAATTGAGAACAATACAAAGGATTTTATGTGAAATAAGGAGCTATAATTAAAAGTTGTGTATGAGGTATAGGTGGTGTATCCTCTCTGGA
>CAZMHH010000116.1:0-10493 GCA_964566035.1 uncultured Thermodesulfobacteriota bacterium | reverse complement strand
AATCATTGTGCTTTCTTATACCAAACGCATGACTTTATATGATTATCAAATCTTTTTCTTGACAAAAGTAATAGCAGGTTATACAAAGCAGTTATGGCACGAGCACTGAGAATCCAATATCCAAACGCATATTATCATGTTACCTGCAGGGGAAATGACAGGAGAGCGATATATAGAGATGACCATGACAGAGAGCTGTTCAAGGAAAAGTTGAAGCAGTCAATGGAGATCTATGATATAGCGCTCCACGGTTTGCTGAAATCGAGAAAAAGATTATTGATTTGTCAAGTTAAAGATTTGACCCTGAACCGGCTTTAAATGAAAATTTACGCAGGAAAAAGACCCCATGCCCACGGGATTAAAAGGGATAAAAAAAATTCATACCCGTTTCAGACATAGGGTGGTTTGAAAAAGACAAGTGCATCTGATATATCAAAAATGCACCCGCTCCTTCTCGGAATGTAAAAAAAGCAACCTGTTCCCTTAATTTCCAATTATTGTAACATTTTTTCAACTCTTATAATTAAATCTTCTGCTGGCCCAAGAACGTCCAGGACATCTTCTTTGGTAAATTCCACGAAATCATCATAATCCCCTGAATGCCTCATATCATATATATCGGAATAGCACTTGCCGATCTCTTTCGGAATTAGCTCTGTTTTTACAAAATGAAGTCCAAACATTTGCCTGGCTCCGCGCCATGGGACTGTACTTTTATATCTTTTTTAAGCAACAAAGCAGATACTGCATAAAAGCAGGCATAATACATTCTGTTAATAGCGGTTGCCCATAGTTGATTATCAATATGCAGTCTAACCTCCTGCAATGTTTCCTTAGCCCTCTGCATCCGGTATCTTATCAGTTCCTGTCTTTCATCCTCTCTCATAAGGACTGTCCTTCTCTGGTAACATTTTCATAAAAAGGTGTGATTTTATGCTTTGAATGCCAATCCTTTCGTGAAAGAACCAAAGGGCTGATGATCTGCCCGGTTTCAAATTCAATGTCGTAAAGTGGGTATTTTATTCTTTTCTGATCGTCCCGAGAAGGACTGTCCTTGTCAATAAGTATCAGCAGATCAATATCAGAATGTGTTTTAGTATCCCCCCTGGCAGAAGAGCCATAGAGAATAACCGTTGCAGAAGGCTCGACTTTTTTTACAGTCTCTTTGATTGATGTCAATATTTCTCTGTTCATAATCCACCTCATCTCTTGTTGTAACTACTCACCCCTCTCCCATCCAAAAAAGGCAGGGGGGTGACCCGGTCCTCTTTTTGGTTCCGACCTGTCCTGGTTAGGTTAAAGTATAGACTAAATAGTATCTGCTCGTCAATCTGTAAAATTAATTTCCGTTAGCGAATAAAGCCTACGAAGTCAGGAGATGTAAAAGAGCGGGGTCAGGCTTGCAAATTGGCAATTTGGAAATATAAGCGTAGTTGGGGACAGACACTAATTTCTTTGTGATTGCTGAGTGCAGGAATGGGGGAGTTGCCGTAAAGGAACTTCAATCAGGAGGGCGAAGACCCGCTGTGTCACAGGAACGCATTCAAATTGAAGGTAATAGGCTAAAGAATAATGATGGGTAGAAGTTCTAATATAAAACACTTCGGGGGCTTGAATAAGGCAGGATATTAAAGAAAAGGTTACTCCGGCATTCTTGAGGAGTGGTGCTCTACAATCAGCCAGCCATCAGAGAAACGTCTGTAAACAAAGGTAAACCTGGCATCAACGGTAAAAGATTCTCCTGGGTAAGGAGAAAAGGTAAAAGTGTAGAAACCGGAGCTGGTTGCAATATCCCCATAGATATGGACATTATATTGTTTTATCTCTGTAACAGGATTTTTTCGTAAAAACTCAGCAAAATAATCCCTGATCTCAGCCCGGTTGTGTCGGATTTTATTGGAAAGTGTCGGGACAAGCAGGGCATCATCAGCATAAAGCGATGCTACCATGTCAGCATTTCTGCTCTCAAGGGCTGATTTCCAGTTATACAGCAGTTGAATAATTTTTTCTTCCATATACTTTTAGTACACCGCCCCCATTTTCCACCCATCAAAAGATGATCACTGTCAAGATTATCAGGGTAACAGGAGACATATAATTAAATGATGTTTAAAACGACCTACCCGTCAGCTTGCTAATAAATCAGTTTTGGGAGCAGATTTTCCTCATTTATAAAAAATAATATTTCAGGACCCCGGAACCCATTAATTGAGGCACATAATCTAAATCTTCTGATTCAACCTTTTGCGAATCAAAGTTCGCTTCTGACACAATAGTCTCCTTATCTGAAATAACGATGAAATCAGCAGCCGAGCGCATGCGAGGTCCGCTGAACTGACTTGTTGGCAGCGAATTGTTCCCTGATTCTTTTCCCCTCACTTGATTTTGCAAGCGAAAGACATACCTTTCTTAATTGATTGACGGTTTTTAGGCGGGAAGTAATTGCCTTGGAACTCATATCAATCTTCATCAATTAACTCCTTTAAATATTTAATGTCATCCATATCTTGACCACTTTTCCTTAATAATTTAAGCATAATTAAACCCTTTGGAGATAGAACTTTTAATGTTCCGCCTTCCCAATTAACTGAAATTCTGCTATCCCAAGAAAGTTTGGTCTCTGGTGTAACAAGCAATAAGTCCAACACTAAATGTTCCCCGGATTCATTATCAATTTTTGTCATTCGATGAATTTTAACCGCACCTCCCTTAAATGCCATAGGTATAGCTGGAATATTGAATCCAAGATTTTCAACTATTTGCTTTATCTTGTCAAGCAAACCAGGATCAACCATGATATCAATATCAAGAGTAGCTCTTGGCCGTGCATATACAGCTAAAGCCAAGCCACCGCACAATGCGTAATCTATCCTTTCTTCATCAAAGGCTTTGATAATATTTTGTAATTCAATTAGTAAATCCATTGTTCCCAACTTTTAATGACGAATACAAGGATTGTTGTACAAAAACAGGGACCGTAATTTTTCCTTTCCGGATCTGCCATGGGCAAGTGTGTACAACCGCCTGTTAAACTTCCTTTAAAGTTTTGCAATAAAACTTTCATTCCCACAAGGTCTGCCCCTTCATAACATTCTTCGTTTGCAATAACTCTTGCTATACAGGGCATAATGCTTATAATTTATCCTGGTTCTAATTCGCAAGTCAACTATAAACGGTCGCTGTTGTTCCTGTTTTTCTAAACAAACAAGCAAAACATCCGTAAAATACCTTCAGGAGACGGCTCTGGACGGAAGATTTTTAGTAAACATCATATGCCATATGTGAAGTGTCTCCATCATCATCGGCATCAAAGATCATGAACCGTTGCCCGAAAAAGAATGGGCTGGATGGCCACGGTGTCCAATCAGGGAAACCGTTTAAATTTGGATCTCCGGAGCGGGCAAACTGGGCATTATAGGACATAATGGTTTCAGAAAGCGCTTCCCATCCAGCCCTGTTGTCTTCGCGAAATATTACATCACCCAAACCGCCAAAAAGCGGGAAGGAATCAAACAGAGCGAAATTAAACGGAATATCCAGAGCGTGGGCAGCCCCAAGCGCCATCGCCCAGCTCATGTTTTCAGAGGGGCCTGTGTCGGTGGGCCAGGCATTATAACCGAACATGCGGTACATGCCGTAGGCAAAGATATAGCTGTAAACTCCGGGCTGCGAGTCATGAGAACTCAATTTATATGCCAGGGAATCAAGCCCTGTGGAACGGGTAAACCAGGTAAGGCCCTTTCCCATTGACTGGTACAGGAAGGGCGGAAAAAATTCATGAAAGCCGAACAGATACATGAAGAGTTTTCCTTCTTCCGCGGTGGTGCCTATGATAATGGGGACCTGGTAATAGGTTTCCGGATCGTTAAACGCATCAGCGCCCTCAGTTGGGATGACAATGCCGTCTTTAAATACATCCGGGCTTCTGCCGGCAACAGTTGTTGCCGCAAAAAAATCTTCTGTTGTTTTGGAACGAAGATATGTCCGGATCTCATCAGGGCTCATCTGTTCCTGTTTGCCGGCAGCCTGATCGTCGGCTGTTCCGTCTGCAACAAGCAGGGCTTCGATAACACTGTTTGCGTATTCATCGCCATCTGTCGGAGTATTCATATCCGTTCCGCCGCTTTGGGAAATAACGCGGTGAAACAGATCACTGGCCTGGGGGGCGATCATCAACAGCAGATTGTTGACGCCGCCGGCTGATTCTCCTGCAACCGTAACATTGTTCGGATTGCCGCCAAATGCTTCGATGTTGTCCCTCACCCATTCAAGGGATTTTATAATATCCAGCAGGGCGTAATTACCGGAACCGCTGATGTTATCCTGAGCATCACGAAGCGCCGGATGGGTAAACCACCCGAGCGGTCCCAGACGGTAGTTTATGGTAACCACAACCAGGTTCTGGCTCCCTGCCAGCAGCGCCGCGATATAGGGGTCTGCTGAACCCACCCGGTTGGCACCGCCGTGTATCCATAAATAAACCGGGAGGTCAGTGTCTGTAGATCGGGGGCGCCAGATATTCAGATAGAGGCAGTCCTCGCTGCCTTTTAGAACGGATGTGCCGTTTTCTGTACTCATCTGAGGGCACATACTGCAGAACTCTTCGCTCTGCCTGGTTTCCTCCCAGGGGTCCGGGTTCTGTGGAGCCTGCCAGCGCAACTCGCCGACCGGTGGTTTGGCAAACGGGATGGCTTTCCATGTCCAGGTAGTATGATTGTCTTCATGCCCTCTTACATTTCCAAGGCTTGTGGCAACAACCGCACTGTCTGTCCAGGATGACTCGGCATAAACATTTGGTGTGAAACTGGTGTTTCGGTCTGAGTGGAGAGCAGGCGCAGTGGAACCGATAAAGAGCAGGGAAGTTAAAAAACATACTTGCAGAAGTGGTGTTTTCATTTTTCTCCTTGTCTGAATATATTTGATAATAACTTGCATTGTGATGCAGAAAGTATAGATGAAGCGCGGTTTTGTGTCAATTAAAAAGTCGCACAAGCATGGCGCACATCCCTATATGCTTTAGTGTCATTTGCATGAGGTCCTCCTGCTGAAAGGATAAAAAGGGTCAGGCTACTTTTTATAATAAGCTACAGTTGAAAGGGGGCATTACACCTGAGAATCCACCAAAAAGACCCCAACTGTCACCTCGAATTGCCGCAAAGTGCGGGACTGTAAAAATTGAGATTTCTCCCTCGCTGTCGAAATGACAAAAGGTGGTTTCTTTGGCTTTTTGCGGTCCATCAGTGATTAAATGATTTTTAAAATGACTTACCCTTCAGCTTGCTGATAAATTGGTACATATCCCAAGTTTTCCGTGTATCTGCCATCGATAGAGCGGACAAAGGCTGTATGATATCGGCAAGCATTTTGTGGTTGGTGACTCCGGTGTGTCCTATTCAAGTCGGCAAGTTTCGCTGCAGCTTGATAAAGACACGGTACTGCAAAGAAGAATCACCAGGGTTTTGTCAGAGTTCAGTATATCAAGAGTATAGCGCTGACTCAGCCCCCTATCTTTATCTTATGCCATTATCTCAACACCTGTATTCCTGATCTCGGCGGCAAAAGGATTTCCTGAATTGAAATAATCATGAGATATTGGATGAGGCTCTATTCTTGAATCAATCTTTGAAGCAATCCTCATCAACTCTACCTGCATATCGAAACGTTTTGAATCATCCATATTCTTGAAGATTAAGGCAATGTCAATATCACTGTCTTCTGTTGCTTTGCCCTTAACATAGGAACCAAAAAGGTAAGCTATCTCAATGTCCATATAATTTTCTTTAATGATATTAAGAAAATTTATAATTTCTTTATCAACTGTTTTATCCATATTCTCAGCTCCTTCATTTTATTAACCCATTCACTCGTAAAATCGGGAGTGCAACGTTGTTTAAAACTCATAGTATAGTCATCATATCGTGCATTGATATTAAATGCTGTAATTGTAATAAGTTGCTCTCTATGTTCGTCAGTCAGATTTAAACCTGCTTTCAGAGCTAACCTCAACAAATTATGGATGTAAGGAGGATATTATGATCTATCTGATACATAGCAGGCTTTCAATAATTTTTCAATCATCAAATGACCTACAAATAAAGCCCAAACATATCTCTTGGAATCAAACATTGCCATCATGGTTTCAAAATCATCATCAGATGTATCATTCCAGTATTTAATTAATTCTTCTTTATTAAATTCTTTACTATTCATAACATCAAAAGTTCATTAATTATAAATTTAATTTATTCTGTTATGCCATACCGGAAGCACCGCACCCCCGTGCGGCAGGTTTTCTTTTCTCTTGCAGCTTTTTAGTGACTTAGTCATAAGGAACTGTGATAAAAAGCAAGAAAATCATGCTGCCGTTTTATAAGTTGTTAAAAATATTTGAAAAGGCGTTATTGTAATTGGACTTTTCTTGGGAGATTGAATACCAACCGCTCTTTTGCAAACCCAGCAACTCCTCAAAATTCAACACTCTTATACCATTCCTGCAACCTGACCTTCCATGCTCTCTAATTATAGAGTCTAAAAACAATAGCGATAATAGTCAAGTGAAAAATAAGGTTCCTAACCCGGACAAGCCGGAACCAAAACAATGTCCGGGTTAGCTCGTAGCTCGTAGCAAAAGCAAAAAGTTAAAAGTTGGATTCAGAAAAAAGCACCTAAACCCATTGATAATAAAGGCTATTTCTCTACACTGAAATATTTTTTGCCAGTAAATGCAAAAAAACATCTGGTAAGTTACTAAGGGGGGGGGCAGCAGCCAAAGGACATCCTGGTATTCTTTTCAAAAATTGTTTCAGGTATTTAAATATCGGCAAAAGTTAAGTTGATTGTGCAGTTCTGAAAGTTGATATGGTGGAAGAGTTTATTCAACATGCCAAAGATTTTCTATTTACAGGGATGTTATTATTGTCTATACTGCTTTCATAACAAAAGCATGTTTTTATTCAACCTCTTTCAATTTGAAATATGCTGCAAACATGAAGCCTACACCTGATTTTATTCTCAAAAACACCTTTGGATATGACACCTTTCGTCCCCTTCAGCAGGAGGTGATCAATAATGTTCTGTCAGGACAGGACACGCTTGCCGTCATGCCCACAGGAGGGGGAAAATCGCTCTGTTATCAGATTCCTGCATTGATGTTTGACGGCTTGACCCTTGTTGTATCCCCGCTTATTGCACTGATGGCAGACCAGGTGCAACAGTTGCGTGCCCTTGGCGTACCGGCACTCTTTCTTAACAGTTCCCTCTGCCGGGAGGAATATCAGCACAACATGCATTGCGTAAAACGGGGTGAGGTGAAACTCCTCTATGTTGCGCCGGAAACCCTGCTCACCCGGCGTATTCTGTCGCTTCTCTCAGCACAGAAAGTGTCATGTCTGACCATTGATGAAGCCCACTGCATTTCAGAGTGGGGGCATGACTTTCGTCCAGAATACCGTAAGATTGCCGATGTACGCAACCGTTTCCCGGCAGCAGTCTGTCTGGCGCTGACGGCAACGGCAACTGCCCGGGTAAGAAGCGATATCCGAAGCTCTCTCAAATTTTCCAACACCAGCGAATTTGTTGCAGGCTTCGACAGAGAAAATCTCCACATCGAGGTCAGACCCAAAAAGGACCCTGCTGCACAGACGCTTGAACTGCTGAAGCGATTCGAGGGGCAGTCGGGCATAATCTACTGCTTCTCCCGAAGACAGGTTGATGAACTGGCAGCTTATATTGCCTCGAAAGGATATTCCGTGCGTCCTTACCATGCCGGGATGGAAGATGAAGAGCGACGCAGAAACCAGTATGCATTTATTCGCGATGATGTGCTCATCATTGTCTCCACCATTGCCTTCGGCATGGGCATCAATAAACCCAACGTGCGTTTTGTCCTTCACCACGACCTGCCCAGAAGCATCGAAGGCTATTATCAGGAAATCGGGCGTGCCGGGCGGGACGGTCTGCCCGCACACTGTGTGCTGCTTTACAATTATTCCGATGTTGCAAAAATCAACTATTTTATTGAACAGAAAACCGGCAACGAGCAGCGCATCGCGATGCAGCACCTAAAGGCGATGGTCAGCTATGCTGAGGATGAACTGACCTGCCGGCGAAAACCCCTGCTGCAATACTTTGGAGAAACATATTCTGCCGAAAACTGCGGCGCCTGCGATAACTGCACCTCTGCTCCAACCCCACTGTCCGATATTACCATTGCCGCCCAGAAATTTCTCTCATGTGTAAAACGGGCAGACGAAAAATTCGGGGCGGGGCACCTTACCGATATTCTGCTTGGTTCAAACAATGAAAAAGTCCTGCGCTGGGGACACCATAAGCTCTCCACCCACGGCATCGGGGCGGAGATGAACCGGAAACAGTGGATGCACCTTTCCCGTCAGCTTGTACTGCGGGGCTATCTTGAACAGGAGGGAAGCTACAACACGCTCCGTCTTACGGATAAAGCCAGGACAGCTCTCAAAAAAAGGGAGCCGATTTTGGGTGTCTTGCCTGACGTATCAGAACGTGTCCAAAAGCAGAAGCAGAAGAAGGCAGAAACAGAATATAATCCCGAACTGTTTGACCTTTTGCGCCGTAAACGCAAGAAAATTGCAGACGATGCAAACCTGCCCCCTTATGTAATTTTTTCGGATAAGACCCTGATTGAGATGGCATCGTATTATCCGCATTCCATTGAAACTCTTTTGAATATTTCGGGTGTGGGACATGTCAAGGCGGAAAAATACGGTGTATTATTTTTAGAAGTTATAACCGGGTTTTGCAAGGAGCAGAACCTGAAGGACCTGTCCTGCGCCAAATCCGCTCCGTTCAGGAGGGCGCCGGACACCGGCGCTGCCGGCGGACGTAACCGACTGATTGCCAAAGCCTTCAACGAAACCATGGATATTGTATCTGTAATGAAACGGTTCAATGTGAAGCTGCAAACCGTGCTGGATCATCTCACAAAATATCTCATGGAGGGCGGCAACCTCTCCCATACAAAATCCCTGGATCCGCTCATCACAGCCACTTCCAAACAGCGTCAGGCAGTATTTGCCTCATTTGATAAACAGGGCACACTGTTTCTCAGACCTGTGCATGAAAAGCTGAACGGCGCTTTGTGCTATGATGAATTGAAAATTCTGCGACTTCTGTATTTAATCTCAAGGCAGAAGGAGAACTGACCTGCCCGGGTCTTACCGAAAAACTTCCAGAATCCTGTCTAATAGCCCCTGTTTTTCAATTTTGATGGCCATCTTCTCCCACCTTTTGTAAAGATAACTCCTTTTTATTGTTTCTTGCAGTTTGAAACTATGTTGTTAAGAGTGTAGCCCCGATTGCATCCAGCTTTTTTCTTGACTTACAGGGGCAATTAGTCTAAGATTTTTTATTATAAATCAAATTCTTACCAACCAACTACCAACAAAATGGGGTAATGAGTGATGAACACCGCAAAAGATGAGGTAAGGACACTTCTGGATATTCTCCCGGATAATTGTTCATTGGAGGATGTCCAGTATCATCTGTATGTTGCCGAAAAGATACGCAAAGGTATTGAACGTGCCGGGAAGGAAGGCACGTTTGGACAGGATGAGGTCGAGGGGAAATTTGGTAAATGGCTCTCGAAGTAACATGGTCACCGGAGGCAGTTGAAGACCTCGAAAATATTGTTGAATATATCGCGAGGGATTCTGAATATTACGCTCGGTCAGTTGTCATGAAAATTATGGCGACATCCCGTAGTACTGGAGAATTTCCACTCATTGGCCGCGTCGTGCCCGAAATTGGGGAAGAGAATATCCGGGAGCGGATTGTTTACAACTATCGTCTGGTGTATCGAATCGAAACTGGACGAATTCTTATTGTAGCTGTAATTCATGGGAAAAGGCTGCTTGGGAATATGTCCGGACGGCTCGAGGGTGACATGTAATATCTTGTTTGTCTGTCCGCGTCTTGGGCATGATAGAATTGCGGGCGCGGTTACCGAGTAGCCGCATCAAATTTGAAATATAAATGAAGAATGAACTATTCTAAGACAAAAATAGAGCGCTTGTTTAACCATCTATAATTCCATTTCAATATCTTATCTAAACCCAGTTACTATGCTTAAACCTTCCCCAGATTTCAGCTATTGCCTTTTCTGAAAAGCGCCTTCCAGAAACTATCCCGCTTTGCATGGATATAGGTATGCGGACCATGATTATAAGAATCATCGAGCACCCTCTACATCATGGGACTTGCCGAAAAGCTTCAAAATCAAGTCTGCAATCCCCGTTTTTCAATCTTGATTGTCATCTTCTGCCCAATCTCTCACCTGGCATGATAATTGGTGCCTGTTGTCCCAATATTTTAATATTTAACACAATATTGGCATGAAAAGTCAATGAAAAAAAAGAGATTTCAGGTTATTAGGGTTGCAAAAGGAGAGAAAACGTAACTGCTTGCCCTAACCCAACTTCCTCGTTTTTAGAAAGCACACCTAGGAATATCAATAAGTTAGC
>CAZMHH010000115.1:0-10669 GCA_964566035.1 uncultured Thermodesulfobacteriota bacterium | reverse complement strand
TATTTATTTTAGCATTTAGCTTTTCTCTGTGTCCACTAAAAGGGGGGAAGGTCAACCAGCCACGCTGCTAACCTTGTTTTGCTGACAGCCGACACCTGATAGCTGACCGCTGCTCTTTGCTGAAACCTGCTCTTCATCCGCGTTAATCCGCGCAAATCCGCGTCCCAACAGGCTTTTTTCAGAATAGGGTTGACTATTATACAAATTCTCCATAAAATAACCCTTACTTCGTTACAAAACACCCGGATTTTATATGATCATCATTCTTGGCGCAGGCATTACAGGCTTAAGTGTAGGGTTTCATCTCAAAAACAGGGATTATACGGTTTTTGAGAGGGAAGACCATCCCGGCGGGCTTTGCACATCAACATATATGGACGATTTTGTTTTTGATAAGACAGGACATCTTCTGCATTTAAAGAACTCCTCCTCCTTTGATTTTATAAACCCCCTTCTTAAAGACAATCTTGCAAGAATAGAGCGCAAAGCAGCAGTTTTTTCTCATGGCAAATATATACCGTATCCTTTTCAGGCGCATACCTTTGCTCTGCCCAAAGATGCTGCTCTTGAATGTGTGCTCGGGTTTGTGGAAAACAGGAAAAAGAAGAGAAAACCGGCATCGTTCAAAAACTGGGTTTTGCAGAACTTCGGAGGCGGGTTTGCAAAACATTTTTTCCTTCCCTACAACAGCAAATTCTGGCAGACGGATCTGGACTCAATAACCGCAGACTGGGCACAGTGGTCTATTCCTGTTCCGCAACTCCATGAAGTTTTAAGGGGGGCTCTCGGGTTTGAAAACAGCGGCATGGGTTATAATTCATATTTCTTCTATCCCGCACATTCAGGGATAAACGTTTTACCCGATGCGCTGAGCAGGGAGGTGCGAAACTTATCCTTAAACTCGGAAGCCGTTTCGTTAAATATGAAGAAGAAATCTGTGACCTTCAAAAATGGTAAAAGTGCAGAGTATGAAAAACTTGTCTCCACGCTGCCGCTTCCCAAACTGCTTTCTCTGATAGAAGACCTGCCGGCTAAATACCGTAGCGCCATATCCGGGCTCTCATATCTTTCCGTGCAGTGTTTAAACCTGGGCATCAACAGAAAGGATATCAGCCCCTATCACTGGATATATTTTCCGGAAAAAGAGGCGCCTTTTTACAGGGTAGGTTTTTACTCCAATTTCACCAAAGACATGGCTCCGAAAAATACAAGTTCCTGTTATGTTGAATCAACATTTCTGAACCGCAAAATGGATGAGAAGCATTTTTTTGAAACTTCTATTGAATGGCTGAAGCGGTGTGGCATATTGAAAAAACAAGACACTGTCGTTGCAAAACAGTATATAGAGATTGAGCATGCTTATGTAATGTTTGATTTTTACAGAAAAAGGCATCTTCAAAAAATCCTGCACCATTTGGGGCAGCAGAACATCTTCTCTATAGGGCGTTACGGCTCATGGGATTACATGTCAATGGAAGACTGTCTGATTCAGGGCAGGGATATCGCATGGAAGATTTAAAAGGCAGAATAAAAATCATACATATCATCACCATGATGGAGCTTGGCGGGGCTCAGCAGAACACCCTTTTCACCGTTGAACATCTTGACCTAAACCGCTTTATCCCATTTCTTGTTGCAGGCAGCGGGGGCGAGCTGTTTGATCAGGCAGAACAGTTTGACCGATTCTATGTAGCGCCTGAAATGGTAAGACAGCTGAGACCTCTTAAAGAGATTCAGGCGCTCATTGGCATTATTAAAGTGCTGAAAAAAATCAAATCGCTTGAGCCGGCAGGTGCGCCGGTAATTGTTCACACCCACAGCTCAAAAGCCGGCATACTGGGCAGGTGGGCTGCAAAACTGTGCGGGATAAAGATTATCATTCATTCTGTTCATGGATTCGGTTTCAATGACCACCAGCCTTTTCCGCTGAGATGGACATACATTCTGATTGAAAAATTAACAGCTCTCATTACAACTTTTTTTATTGCAGTCTCCAGGGCAAATATCGAAAAAGGAACAAGACTTGGAATATTTAAATCCGGTAATGTGGCGCTGATCAGAAGCGGGATTGATATCAGCAGTTTTCACGGCAGTAAACCTGCCGGGCAAGCATTCAGAAGAAATATGGGGATTCCTCTGGAAGCGCCGCTTGTGGGGATGATCGGGTGCTTTAAACCCCAGAAGGCGCCGGTTGACTTTGTAAGGGTTTGTGTCAAAGTGAGGCAGAAGGTACGGGATGCAAGGTTTATTCTTGCAGGCGACGGGATTTTAAGGGAAAGGGTTGAGCGGGAAATAAAGGCTGGAGGGCTTGAGGACTGTTTTTTTCTTGCGGGGTGGAGGCGTGATATGCCGGATTTTTTCTCTGCCCTTGATCTGTTTGTACTCACCTCCCTGTGGGAGGGTCTTCCAAGGGTAATTCCGGAGGCGCTGGCATCAGGCGTGCCGGTTGTGGCAACAGATGTTGACGGGGCAGCAGATATTATAACAGACGGCATTAACGGTTTTCTGGTCCCACCCCGTGATATTGATAGTTTTGCACAAAGAATAATTTTTCTGCTTGAACATCCGGAAGAGGCGGATAAGATGAGTAAAAGGGGGAAACAGGGGCTTGAGGAGTTTGATATCCGGGACATGGTAAAGCGACAGGAGGAGCTTTACAAACAATTAATACTGGGACGCGGATGAACACGGATTTTGCGGATAAAAAGGAATCAATCTCCAGTTTATCTTGAATATCGGCATGGAAAAGCCTTATGATAAGCTGCAAGTAAAAGCTGATTATAGGAGATTAAGTCTAAATGTTTTTTTTAGAATAAAATTCGACATTCCAGTTAAAAAAATTATTATACCTGAAAAGATCAGAATACCAATCAGGCATAAATCTAGATGATATATCTATGATTTTAAAACTATTATCTATCAGCATCTTCTCTATTTCCTGAATATCTGTTTTAAAAAGACCCCATGTATCATACATTTCTGCATAAGATCGGATGTTGTTTTTCTTTATTTTATTGCTAAAAAAAAGGGCTGCCTTTTCCGGCAAGTAGTGAAAAGGGGCTATCTTATGCCCGCCTATTATGCTTAAATAGGGCGGAAAGTTGAGATAAAGTTTACCGCCTTCTTTCAGATTATTTGAAATGTTTCTGATAAAAACCGGCTGTTCCTGTTTTGGTATATGTTCTATTACACTGGCGCAGAATATAAAGTCGTATTTGGTTTTAGATCTGAAATTCAGAAGATTCTGTGAATAACAGGTTATATTGTTCCGCATCATTTCATGGGGATTAACATAATAATCAACTGAATCAACCTTATTAAAGTATTCAGCCAATACTTTTGAGTATCCTCCTTTTCCACATCCATAGTCACATACATAACAGCTACTTTTAAGATCCAGCCGGTTTATTATTTTTTTTATAATCAGATTTGCCTGAAACATTTGAAAATTACAATATGCATCATTGGAACTGGTTCGTTTAAGGTATAAAAACAAGAGTTTTTTTAAATCAATAAATCTCATGCTGTTTAAACAAGATGGGATAGTTTAACCGGTTTTAGAGTTTTTATCTCAACCCCTTAAATATCTGTCTATATCTTTGCTGCTTAACAAAAAAAAGAGGGTCAACAACTTTTTCACCTTTAGACTTAATGCTTTCAAACCCGGGAAATCCAAACTTCTTTACGTAGTCCCTTTGAATTCCGGTGCATATCGGGCTCAGGTCACACTCCCCGCATATATCATTCTGCCTGTAGGAATGTCTCATTCTGAAGTTGGAAAGGTATTTGCAAAGAAAGGTATCAAATCTTTTGTATGTGAATTTCGGTGTGTTTTTTGAGCAGAAAAAACCGGCAAGAAAAGAAGCACATGCCTTTAAATAGCCCTTTTGGAAAGATACATTTAAAAAAGGATCCCACTCCTGGTCTTCATGAAATTTCTGCCATTGGGTTCTAATGACATCGGGATGTTTTTTTAAAAAACAGAAAGGGAGAAATCTAACATTTATGATATTAAATTTCTCTTTCCATTTGTCCAGAGCAGATGATATGGCATCTCCAATGACCTGGTAATCCGAAAATCTAACTGTCCCTTCTTTTTTTATATTGACTGCAGTCTCAGAAGGGTTGAAGACTATGAGATTAACGGTCATTGGCTGCCATTCATAAATCAGTTTTAAAAAACTCTCTATCTCACGGAAATTCTTGTTTGTAATCACGGTATTAATTCTTCTCTGAAGATTCAGTTTTTTAAAGTTTTCAAGAGATGCAATAACCTTCTGATGACTGCCTTTAACACGGGTAAGTGCATCATGTATTGAAGCATCATGGGAATGAATAGAAAAAAGTCCCTCTGTCAGCCCGCTTGTTTTTAAAGTTTTACAGTAATCTATGTTTGAAGTAATTATGCCATTTGTTATAATGTTTATTGTTTCATATCCGGTCTTTCTGCAAAAATTTATGAGTTCAGGCAAGTCCTTCCTTATAGTTGGTTCACCTCCTGAAATATCAATTGCTCTCTTTCCGATTTTATATGCAAATTTTATTCTTTTCTTGTTTTTTTCAGTACTGAAATCTCTGGCTGTTCCATTTACTATGTCTTTAAGGTAGTAGCAAAACTCACACCTCTCATTGCAGGAGTAACCGGCATGCAAAACAAATCGTTCTGTTACCTCATAACAATTCATTTTTTCTCTTTTCTATTTGATAACCTTTTGTCTGGTAGATAACTGCCAAAAAAATCAGAACCAGCACAACAGGTGACCAGAGCCCTGCCTTAAAAAGACTGTTTTTAAAAGACCATATCCTAAGAAGGAAAAAACCGCCTACCCGCCCAAGTCTTCTTTTAATATGATAATTGCCACGTCCTCTTGTGATTTGCCATTGTAAAAATCTATGAAAACTCTCTACCTCAACATGATAGATGATTTGCTGTTTAACATATTTAATTCTGTATCCATTATCTATAACAGTTCTGGCAAAAACTGTGTCTTCTCCGCCTGCAACAGGAAATGAACTGTCAAACATTCCAGTATTAAAAAAAACATTTTTTCTTATGGCAAGATTACAACTGCTTATGCTTTTGGTATATCCATCATGATCGACTTTCCAGACATTCTCAAAACCAATACCGCCTCCTCCTGGAAAGCCAAGATGTGATACAAGTTTTCCCAAACGGGTTCTTGCCTCTGTGACAGTATCTCCAACCAGAATATTTTCTTTTTCAATATTATCAGCAACTGTTCTCAGGGTCTCTGCCCCGAGTTTACAGTCTGAATCTGTAAAAAAAAGAATATCGTTTCGAGCTTTCCCTGCTCCAAAATTTCTTGAGTCAGCAGGACCTGTATTGGCAGTCTTATAAACAACCACAGCTCTATGATCATACACAACTTCATCATAAAAACTGGTTTGAGAATTGTCATCAACTATTATTAATTCAAAATCTCTATAGGATTGATTTATAACAGAATCATATAAACGAACAAATTGTGACTTTGACGGCTTGAAACAGGGTACTATTACAGAAATCATAGCCCGTCCCTTATAAAAACCCTGGAGGCAAAATAGATAATAAGCTCTGAAAATATGGACAGCAGTCTGAAACATATTATAAGCTGGGTTAGAAGGAAGACCTCATTGCCGCTGTGCTTAAAGATTTCAACAAAGACAAATTCCCTGATCCCGATACCACCTGGTGATCCCGGAAAAACAAATCCGATAACAAAAGATGCAGCAAACCCCAGTGTATAGGATAAAAAACCGATACCGGAAATATCCTTTATAACATAATTATTTAAAAGATAGAGTATAAGTCCGAATACAAATGCAGAAGCGGTATATAATAATACAACCAACAAGTTTTTTAAATTAAAAACAGAGCGGAGCTTCTTTCTGAAAAAATATCCTATCAAGAGAAATAAAAGGAAGAAGAGGCCAAGGACAAGGAATACATTAAAATCAGACAATGAAACCTGAAGTGCTTCTAAAGGGTTTTTCCATTTTGTTGTAAAAACGAAAAAAAGACCGAACATAAAATAGGTCACAACCAGAAGAAAGGTCTCAAGGAATATTAACCGGGCATTTTCTTTTGTATCAACCCCTCTGTTTCTAAGGTATAGCCACCTTGAAAAATATTGTGCTATATTGCCCGGCAAATACTTATGTATTTGGGCTGTACTGTTAATCTTTACAAGAGTAAAAAAACTTAACTCCTTGTTAAGAATTGTTTTAAGTATAAGGGAATGAATGAGATAGGTTGATATAAAAAGAAAGAAAATGAGAAAATATATACTGCTGAAGACAAAAGCAATTCTTCCTGCATTCTCAAAAAGAACAATTAATAAATATAAAAGAGAGACTATTGTAACGATATTGCCAAAGATTGTTACAACTTTTTTTCTTTTTTCTTTATTCAAATCCCAACCCATGTTTCCATAACAGGTTACTTTTCTTTAAACTCATTTTTGGTCTTAATTGCTTCCAGGATTTTTCTATTTACAGCAAGCAGGTCGGCTATAAAGGCAATCAGACATGTCTGAAAACCCATACCCATCAGAATACTTGCAAGTATCAGGGACTGAATATGTCCTTCTCCGGCAGACATAAAAAAATAATATAAAAATCTAAGACCAATAAGAAAACCAATAACAAAAAGCATAACACCTATTGTCATAAAAAACCTGAAAGGCTGGTAAACTACAAATATCCTTATAATAGTCATTGCTGATTTCAGAACATAACCCGGAATGCTTTTAACAAGTCTTGACTCTCTAAGCTCATCATTGACCCTGATTGGAACAGATGTTATTGCCATGCCTTTTTGACCTGCCTGTATTATAGTTTCCAGTGTATATGTATAATCGCTGAAAACATTAAGCTGTTCGGCACATTGACGGCTCATTGCACGAAATCCGCTGGGTGCATCCTGAATATCAGTCTGGCTCGCCATTCTTACAACCCAACTGCCAAGCCGTTCAAGGATTTTTTTCAGAAAGGAGAAATGGCTGATCGATGAAATTGGTCGTACCCCTACCACAAAATCAGCTTTAGCTGATAATATTGGCTCAACCAGTTTTGTTATGTCATCTGAGCAGTATTGATTATCAGCATCAGTGTTTACGATAACATCAGCACCTTCTTCAATGGCTTTACTGAGCCCTGCCATAAAACCTTTTGCAAGCCCCTGCCTGCGTGGGAAATCAACAATGTGGTCAACACCGTATTTTTCTGCAACCACTATTGTCTCATCACTGCTTCCATCGTTTATCACAAGCCACTCAACCTTATCAAAACCCTTAACGCTGCGGGGAAGACCTTTCAGAGTGATCGGAAGGGTTTCTGCTTCATTGTAACAGGGAATCTGTATTATAAGTTTCAATTGTTACTCCCTATGTCTGATTTTTTATTATGATGTTCAATGAAAAATTTAAATACGATGAAAAGACTGATTATCATAAAAGGTATTACAGGAGAGTTGTATCTGTTTAGATTGTGAGTGAAGAAAGCATGGAAAAGAAGCATGAAAAAAGGAATCGTTACAAATGCTATTATGTCCAAGTGTTGTTCTAATAATCCGTACAATAATACTGCAATAAATGAGAGGTAACAAAAAGCGTTTAATATAGTAAAAAAACCGCCACCATAGAAACACCAACTTCCACGCCAGGCAAACGGTATTGTCATTATAGTATGTCTGATTGGGTTTGCAACAATCATTTGTCTTGCCTTTTTATTCAAATAGTTGTCGGTTGCCTGTTCAGGGTTTGGGTGATCTGAATCTTTAAACTCTTTTAATGTTTTTACTCTTGTTGCTCGTGACTTGCTATGGAAGGATATTGCATCTTCAGGCTTTCCTTCCTGCTGAGCCTTGAAATCTTTTGGAGCAAACTCTGCTTCTCCTGAACGGTTCAGTCTTGCAGCCTTACCACCTTCCTCATATTCACTCTGTTTTACATCCAGAAACGAGTTTTTTACCAATCTTCTGTAAGCTCCAGGTCCCCATAAATAAAAAGCAGCAATAATTTCAAATCTGTCCATCTGGTTCTTTAGTGCCCTGCCGTATAAAACAGCTCCGCCTCGTCTGGATATATCAAAGCTGTCAAAATGAGCTTTATTTCTTAAAACCCAGGGTCCGACTGTAACTGATATGCCCAGAACGAAAAAAAGAATGCAGGCTGATTTTATCTTAAGTGAGGCTTTAGAAAGACCTGAAAGCAAATAGAACATTATAACTATCAATACGGGAAAGGAGGTATAAAGAAAAATTGCTTTTGTAAGAGACAGTAACCCTACAAACAGTCCTGTCAATAAAAAAAGCCCTGGCTTTTGCTCCCTAAAGCTTAATATTAGTAAAAGTGAAGCCCATAGCATTAAAGCTGCTGTTGGTATTTCTGAATAAAATCTATCAATATATTGTGGGTTCCGCAGAAAACATAAATATACAAGCAAAACAGCTAAAAGAGAAAAAAGCCTGTTTTTGGTCAGGATAAACGATAGAAAAGCTGATCCAAGAAGAACAAGAAATGACCATAAAAGATTTACTTTTTTTATCAGACGGCTGTATTTGCCTTTTATAAAATCCCTGGCTGTCAGATTTTCGGCATTTTTTTTATAATAACATAATAGAATAGAGGCTGTAAAAGGATAAAGGGGTTCTCTGTAATTATCAAAGGGGGGTTTTTTAAGTGTCCCTGATTTCGTTGAAAAGATACCCCATTTACATATATTATAGGCTGCCCGAAGATTCTGCCTTGCATCATCCTTAATTTCAGAGCCTGTGATTTTGCTGTTTAAGTTCAGGCAAAGGAAAAAGATTATCAATAAAATCAAAATTGCGAATGATTGAGTTTTATTTAGCTTTTTTAATATGTTACGTGTATTCATTTTTTAATGTTGAAATCGAGGATTTTGGCTGTCTTCAATGAAAGATAACTTTATGAGAATTAATTCAGAGCTTTTGTTTAATAAAAAGTTTTAAATAATTATCTGCAACATAATTGATTGAATAGTTTTGCACTACCGCTTTGCGGGCGTTTTCTGAAAGCCTTTTCCTTAAATGATAATCCTGCATTACTCTTAGCATTGCCTGTTCAATCGAATTTGGATTCCCGGGGAGGAATAAGATACCGTTTTGACATATCTGATAATTCGTATTGCCATCATCACATACCGTATCACCCATTAATTCTTTTATACCGCCAACAGAGGATCCCAAGCAGCACAATCCGCATGACATTGCTTCAAGCATGGCAAGGGGCATGCCTTCGGAAAGTGAGGGAAGCACAAAAACGTCTGAATTTTGATAGTATGGAAGCACATTATCTGTTCTGCCTGGAAAGCTAACAATGTCTCCTATTCCATACTGTTCTACCTGCAAAGAAAGAGACTCCAGGAGGTCCCCATCACCAATAATCAACACCTTGAAAGATTTTGTTTTTTTACTCAAGATGTTCAAAGCTTCAATGAATATATCCAAACCTTTTATTTTAATCAGACGACCAACAAAACAGAACCTAACAGACGAATCAGTTTTGCTTGGAACAGATGTAAAACGGTCTGTGTCCACAGAATTGGGGATCCAATAAATTTTCTTTCTTGGGAAACCCATTCTTTCAAGCATGTTTTGAACTTCTTTATTAAAAACAATTACACCATGCGCATATCTGGATATTCTATGGATTAAACGCCCATATTTTAAGTTCAGAGTTTGTCTAAATGATCCCGGTGACTCTATTCTGTAATAAATCTTTTTTCTGAACAGTCTACAGAAAACCACAGCAGGTGCAGTAAATCTTGCAAAACCAAAACAAAGGAGTTGATCAAAATAATTGCGGTATTTAAAAAGAAGTAAAAAAACAGAAAGAATGTAGGTAATTTCAAAAAAGTGCCACCCCCTGATCTTTCTGTAAACAGGGATGCCATCAATCAGTTCATAAGCCGGAAGTTCGTCTTTGTATGCAGTCAAGACTATACAGCCATGTCCCAGTTCTTTCAATTTTGTTGCCAGGCTTCTGCATTCCTGTTCTGTTCCGCCGATATCGGGATAGAACTTGCTTGTCAGATAAAGTATTCTCACTTTTTTATTAATCATTTTGGGGCATAAATTTTATTGACTTAACCTGTATATTTATCAGACTTTTATGCTCTGCATTCAATTAACAACCCTTTTTTTGTTTATGATAAATATGTTTTAGACCTGAGAAACGGTATAAAAAGCGGGCTATTTTAAAAACAGTAGGTTGTTTTGAAAAAAGGGTTACAGCTCTGTTAACAAGCGATATCTTAGGGTATATTTCACCGAGAGTAAGATAAGTATTATTCTGCTTTATCTGTAAATAAAGTTTGCATGTTTCACAGGGCAGATCCTGTCCTGAATCAATATGCCCCAAGAGCATTTTTCTTGCGAGATTTATTTTGTTGCTGTTGATACTTGCAAGAAAGCCTTCTTTA
This sequence comes from uncultured Thermodesulfobacteriota bacterium, assembly GCA_964566035.1. Lineage (GTDB taxonomy): Bacteria > Desulfobacterota > WTBG01 > CAIYCZ01 > CAIRTM01 > CAZMHH01. The sequence continues at coordinate 223 of CAZMHH010000115.1, read as the reverse complement.
AATGCATTACTATCGAAATCATTCCAACTGTTCCAGCAGCACCCTAAAACTTTGCCATCCCAGTTTATTCTTGGACTATGCCATAATGAATAGCATACATTGCGCATATAATGTATATTTGTGGTTTTTTGAAATTCCTCCCGGGTAACTGTGTTCCATCCGGTCTCTTTTTTTACAAAGTCTTTGTCACGAATAGGCGAATATTCAGGATCCCAGGACATTT
>CAZMHH010000114.1:0-10761 GCA_964566035.1 uncultured Thermodesulfobacteriota bacterium | reverse complement strand
AATTCATCGCCTAATGCTTTCTGTAAATCCGTCTTTATTGACATTGTCGCCCCCTGAAAAGTTTATAAACAGGTTATGTAAAATGTTTTTAATTAAATACTGTTTATAGTTTCAAATATTATAATACCAGACTAATGTCAAGTGTTTTTTTTGAATTGAGTCATAAATTATGCAATAAGACTATCTTTTCCGGTCATGACAGAAAAACCATCTGCTTTCTAATTTAATAATTACCTCTTTTTAATACTCTCTTTTTATTATATTTTTAAGATTTTTAGAAATACTGTATTTAGCTCTGGTAACCTTTGTCTCTGAATCAAGCCCTGCTTTTTCATGCTTTATTAAAATACTAATTACTGACTATGGTCATATAAGTGCATAGGGAATAAAACTGTTCAGTTATTCAGTTGCAGGATTTTTATATCTTTGGAAGACATCGTAAAAACCTGAAACAAAAAAAGGGCGGCCAAAAAAATGACCGCCCCCTGCAAAACAGAGCAATTAACTAATTTTAAATGTTTGTGTTCTCCGGTACAGTTTTAATCTCTCCTATAATATCTTTTTTAACCATCAGCAGCCACACAACAAGAATAATGTTTGCAGCTCCCTTAATTGCAAAAGCCCAGGCTGCGCCCTTAATATCAAAAAGATATCCGCAAGCCTGATAAAAGAATATCAAGCCTATTGGCTGCATGGTGTTTAGCCCTCCAAGTATTGAGCCGACGATATCTTTTGGAGCTGCATCTGTTGCAAGGGTGTTTGTACCCGCTATAGCTCCTGCCATACCAATTGCTACAAGCACGAGCGCCGCTGAGGTAAACCATGAAAATGGACTTGGAGAAACGGCCACAAGCAGTATACCCACCCCCCCTGAAAAGAAAGTAAGTATAACAGTCTGAATTCGTCCCCACCTGTCAAGCATAATACCTACAAATGGAAAAGCAATTATTGCAAAAACACTCAGAATAATAAGAGGTATTGCACCTTTTTGCGTTGCCTCTCCGGGTGTCATTCCAATTTTTGTCCCTTCATGAACAGCCCAAACAAGAATATAGGTTGACATTATACCAATATCCGCCCTTCCAACAAGCGAGCATAGATAGCTTGCCTTTAAGGTTGTGCTTTTTCTGACAACAGCTAAAATCTCTTTTATGCTCTTTTTCTCCTCTTTCTTCTTTTCCGGCATCCTGTCTTTCAAAAAGAGCCATGTAAATATAAGACCTAAAATAGCCATAACAGAAGCAAGGCCGAAGAGAAACTCCACACCCTTATCCCTTCCTATCGGTGCTATTACGGAAAAAATCAGAATGCTTGCCAGCCCCATCATTATCCCGTTCATTGCCATGCCCTTGCCCCTGTCTTTTTCATAGGTGTAGTCAGCAACCATTGTTATAAACTGCGGGTAGCAGAGTATCATCCCCACACCAAGAAAAAATCTTAAAATATACGCTACAATAAGGTCAGGAGCAAAACCTGCAAAATCAGCGGCCCTTGATGGAGCAAAGCTTAAATATGCACATATTTTGGAAGTAATTCCTTCAGGAATGTTCAGAAAGGAAGAGATTTCCACTGACATTCCAAAAAGATAGAAAAAAACAATTATTATTCCAAAACCGATGAAAGCAAGAATTTTTCGTCCAATCTTGTCGGAGATAATTCCAACAATACCAACAAATGCAAGCGTTGCAACCTGGCTTATATTCTGCATAAAACCATTTGTAAGTCCGAAAATATCATCCGACACCTTAATAATTTCTTTAAGATACATCGGTTGAATAAGGGTAGGCATAACCATTACCATTCCAATTACAAGAGCGTTAAGATAGAGAAAAAAGAAATTTCTCCTTTTAAGGTCAGGCGGCACTTCAATACCGGCAAACTTTACAGGTTTTTTGATCTCATTATTCATTTATACATTCTCCTTTTTTATTGTAAAAAAACTGAACAGACATAGGTTCTTACTGCTACTAACTTGTTACAATAATACCTTTAACATACTTTTTTAATTTTCTGCAATATATTTTTGACAAAATTTAAATAATAATTATATTCAGGTTATGGGTTAAACTGCTTTGCAATGCAGAGTATCTCCGCAGAAACAAGCAAAACAATAACCTGATTTTATGCTTGACATAAATGCTGTTTATTATATAATGTCTTCAGACTATATTCCTTTGAAATAGTTTTATTTTATTTAATTTTTCGGAAATTTGTTTGTCCTTAATTGTCTTAGCGTGATAATATTATTTACACATTCGCTTGCAGTTATTTAACATATTGTCCAATCAGGCTTAGACTTTATATCGTTTCAATTTTTTAACTTAAAAAGGAGGTGTTTATGAAGACATTTAAAAATTTTGTTTTTAGCGGTAAAAAGAGGATTTTGGTTTTTCTTTCTTTAATTGCCGCCTGTCTTACACTTATGGCTGTCTCCTGCGAACAGCCTGAAAAAGTTGGTGTGATCTTTGTCACACACGGAGGATTTGACATATTCCAGGAGCAGTATGTATGGGATGTTGGAATGCAGCAGATGTCTTATGATCACAATCACGCTGCATATCAGGCTATTAACAACTCACGTATGTGGCCGTCAGTTTTGCAGCAGGAAATTGTAAAAAAATACAATATAAAGTATGAAGTTTTTTACAACCGAATCGGTGGGATTGATCCTTTCCCCTCCATTACAGACTCTCTTACAGAAAAGCTTCAAAACGTACTTGAAATAGCCGGCAGAGAAAATAACATCTCATTTATTGTGGACCAGGCAAACTGGATGTGCGGAGACGATATAGGAAAATACCCATATCCAAGACAAATGTATTACCCTCCCAACGACACAGGAGACAACTGCACATATTGCGGAGAGAAAGAACCGGATGGTCCATGGCCCGGATGTGATCCTGAAAGATATAATGTTGACGGACCTGCTGAGAGGCTTCTTAAGCAGGGTGTTTCCCGCATTATTATGATAGACCAGACAACAGGTGGTGTGCGTTTCGGAAAAACCTATGACGTCTATACGACAACTAAAAAAGTTGTGGATGAATGGAATGACAACAACGGTGACTCTGTTTCTGTTCTCTGGATAAATGATTATACCGATCTGATGCAAAGATCATTTCCTACAGATCCCCCAGACTGGACAAGAAACTACAGACCCCCTGAACCAATAGTTGACCCCACTCCTCCCTGGTCAGCAGACCAGAACCCTGTTACAAATGATCCTGAACTTGCTGCACTCCATGTGAATGGAATCATATCGCAGTTATCAGATACTGTTTCTCCTGCTGATACTGCTGTAATGATTCTTAATCATGCCATTCATGACCACAACGAGTATTTTGACCCGAAGATTGATGATACCATTGTAATAAATAAAAACATAAAAGCAGAGTTACTTGAAATGTTTCCGGATATGAACCCTGATAACATAATCGGGGCATACATGGGAATAAAAGAGGTTAACCCTGAAAATGGTTTATATGAACGGACAAGAGAAATGAGGGGTGAAGACTTGGGACATGCCTGGCTCTATGAAAGCGATAAAGAACTTCCGGGAGAACCGTGGGGCTATAAATACTGGGAAGCTCTTGAAATACTCAAGAACCAGGGTGCAAAACATATTGTGATATGTTTCCCTCAAATTGTCTCACACTCAGTCCTTGATATGGTTGAGGTTCCAAACCAGGTTGCAAAAGAGATAGGGCACAAAAACTGGCTTTATCATGAAACAGGAGACTCGGAAAAATACCCTGATGTCGGACACCCCTTTATGGAATATATGGGCAACTGGGTTGATACTGAATGCGACGGTGAACCATGCTGTTTCACAATGGGCGGCTGTGCTGACGGAAGACCCTATCCTCCACCCAGGCAGACGCCTCTTGATATTGCAAGAGGCGATTTTGACCCCTCCCTTGCATATCATGTGAGCGAATACGGACATCTTGGATATGACCCCGAAATGGGTCTTCCGGACACAAACAGCGCGGTTCAGGATCAGTACACAGGCACATGGGCAATGTGGGATCCTCCAAATTACGAAGATGAATTTGCAGAATTTCTTGCTAAACATGTAATAGATGCAGCCCTTGACAAACTGCAATAGCTGTTATAAAAACTGCCTGTTCAATGCACACAATTTTGCTATTGAACAGGCAGTCCTTTATTCTTTATTTATTATCAAAAAAAGGAGGGGGGAGGTAAATGGGTATCTCCAAAAAGATCAATCTTAAGACAAAGCTGATTGTCGCATTCCTTGTTGTATCAGCAATACCATTCACTGCAATATCATTAATCTCTCTTTTTAAAGCAAATCAGGCTCTTTCAGAGGCAGCAAGTGATCGTCTTACAGCTGTTAATGAGATAAAAAAAGAGCAGGTGTCTACCCTGCTTTCAAACTTCTATAGAGATATCCGTGTATTAACCGATAACCAGGAAATAATGGCAACTGCAATAATATTCAACCAGCATTATATCTATAAAGATGTAAGAGAAGACGGACCGTATGAGACTGAAAGTGTTGAATATGAACGTTTTTACAGTAATTATTCCTCTTTTCCTGTCGATTTTATTGATACCTATGGATATGAAGACTTTATTATAATAAAACCAGATACAGGGCATGTCATGTACACTGTAAAAAGGGGGAAAGACCTGGGAACAAATTTGAAATATGGTCCTTACAGAGAAAGTAACCTTGCCTCTCTCTGGCAGTCTGTTATAAGGACAAAAGATAAAGTATTTCAGGATTTTGATCCTTACGCCCCTGATAATGGAAAACCTGCCTCATTTATTGGCGCCCCCCTGTCAGACGAACATACAGGCGAGCTTGTTGCCGTGCTTGTTCTCAGAATATCAGCACAACAGTTAAATACAATAATGCACGAAAGAACAGGGATGGGTAAAACAGGCTCCACCTACCTTGCCGGTAAACTTGCAGACGGCACAACAGTCATGAGAAACGACAGTGAAATTATGCCTTCTCTTACAATAGGTTCCCCTGTTCAAACATCCTATCTTGATTCTGTATTCACAACACTCAGCACGGTTTCCGGAGTTTTTAAGGATTCAAACAACAGGGAAGTTCTGGTTGTCTCATCACCTCTTGAAGTGGAAGGTGTTGACTGGGCAATTACAACTCAAATAAATGTTGACGAGGCATTTGAAGCCGTAACATCACTTAAAATATTTATTTCAATTGCTGCTGTAATAGGCTCTGTTTTCATTATTGCAGTAGCTTTTCTTATATCTCTGGAAATTGTTTCCCCGCTTAACAAGATCCTTTCAAGGCTTAAATCAACCGCTGATAAGGCTGCTGACACATCACACATTGTCGCAGAAACAAGCCGTTCCCTTGCAACAAGATCATCAAGTCAGGCCGCTTCAATTGAAGAAACATCTGCAACCCTTAACCAGATATCTTCCATGGCACGCAGAAATGCAGAAAATTCATCCCAGACAAAAGGTATTTCTGAAAATACCAACCAGACTGTCCAAAATGGAACAAACTCCATGAACAGCCTTACAAATGCGATCGAAGGAATCAACAAAAGCAGTCAGGAAGTTGTTGTAATTGCCAAAGGTATAGAAGAGATAGCTTTCCAGACAAACCTTCTTGCATTAAATGCTGCTGTAGAAGCAGCAAGAGCAGGAGAATACGGAAGGGGTTTTGCTGTTGTGGCGGAGGAAGTGAGAAACCTTGCGCAAAAATCAGGGATACAGGCACAGTCCACGACAACCATTATTGATGAGAGCAACAAAAGGGCACAGGAAGGTTCTAACCTTGCAAAATCAACGGAAAAGGCTTTTGAGGAGATCCTTAAAGGAGTTAAAGAGATGGCAGTGCTTATAAGCGAGATAAGCGAAGCAAGTCAGGAACAGGCAAAAGGCATCGACCAGATTAATAAGGCAGTCTCTGAAATGGACCTTGTGGTACAGGAAAACAGCGCAAGCGCTGAAGAGACTTCAGCAGCGGCAGAGGATCTCACTGCTCAGGCTGAAGAGTTAAAATCAGTTGTCAAAGAGATTGGAGAACTTGTAGAAGGCAAAAAATAGAAGCAGTTTTAGGTTATCCATTTGTATCAGACACCATGTTTCTGAAAAATTTTATCTTGCATTCCAGGTTATTTTCTATAGTCACCAACACCCACATTAAATGAACCAGAGTTCATTTTCCCGCAAAGACAACCGACGGGTTGTAAAAAACTTTGTTAAAACCTATATTTTTTATACTCATACCCCCCCGTTTTTCAGCAGTGTTTCTCTATGCGTAATTTAATCGTAAAGGTCAGAATATCAACTGCAATAAAATCACTGGGTGGGGATTATCAGGTTTTCAAGAAATTATAACAAGTTAGCTTGTTTTACGGCTTTTGTAATAAAAGCTTTTTGAACTTTTAGAAACTTTTATATTTTAGGCTTGACAGTAAAGTCGTTTTTAAATATAATTTCGTAAGACTATATCTTATTGACATATATTTGCTTACTGTTAATTCACTGTTTTTAAAATTTATAGTCGTTATTTTAATAACACAAGAAAAGGAGGCACCTATGAAAAGATTGGAAAACATTAAATTAAATGTTAAAAACAAGATTTTATTAATTCTGTTTCTGGGGGTATCTTCTCTGGTATTTATGGCAGTATCCTGTGAACAACCAGAGAAAATCGGTGTTCTTTTTGTTACCCATGGCGGGTTTGCAACATTTAAGGATCAACATGTTTTTGATGTCGGTTTGCAGCAGTTTTCTTATGACACTAACCACCCTGCATCTGACACCATAAACAGCTCTTCAAGATGGCCGCTGGTCATGATTCAACCGGAGACAAAAAAATATCGAATAAAATATCAGGAATTTTATGAACGCCAGGGTGGTTCAGATGTTTTTATTGACATTGCAGACAGCCTGACTGCAGTAATCCAAAGCGAACTCAACGGGCTCGGATTGCTTAATGGTATATCCTTTATTGTTGAGCAGGTAAACTGGATGTCCGGGGAAGATATTTCAAGATATCCATACCCAAGGTATATGTATTACCCGCAAGATGGTGAAGGAGACAATTTAACATACTGCGGAGAGAAAGAACCCGATGGCCCATGGGAAGGCTGCGATCCTGAAAGATACAATGTTGATGGACCTGCAGAAAAACTACTGAAACAAGGTGTTTCGAGTATTATTATGATTGACATGACAACAGGAGGCGTCCGTTTTGCCAAAACCTTTGATGCGTATAAATTAACAAAAATGTCTATTGACAATTGGAACGAGGAATACGGCACTGATGTCTCTCTCCTGTGGGTAAATGATTACACAGACTTCATGCTGAGGGCATATCCCACAAAACCAGAAAACTGGTCAGGTTTTATCGGAGAACCCGAAGAATATGCTGCTCCCCCCTGGGCGGCAGACCAGAACCCTGTAGCAAACGATCCCGAACTGGCTGCTTTTCATGTTGATGGTATCATAAAAAGGTTTTCACCCGATGTAGATCCCAAAGACACAGGGATTATGATTATGAACCATGCCATTCGCGACTACAATGAGTATTTTGATCCCAAGACAGATGATACCCTTGTAATAAATAAAAATATTAAAAAACAGCTTCTTGAAATGTTTCCTGAAATGGATCCCGATAACATTATTGGCTCATTTATGGGCATCAGAGAGGTAAACCCTGAGGCTGAGCATACCGAAAAAGAGCGGACAAGGAAAATGCGCGGCGAAAGCCTTGGTCATGGATGGCTCTACCTGGGCGAGAAAAAACTACCCGGCGGTGAATGGGGCTATCGCTACTGGGATGCTCTTGAATATCTAAAAAACAGGGGTGTGAAGCATATTGTGGTGGGATTCTCTCAAGTGGTTCAAGCATCAAACATGGACCTAATGGAGTTGCCAAATCAGATTGGAAAAGAGATCGGGACCAGCACCTGGCTGTTCTGGGACAACCCGGATTATGATAATTATCCGGGTGTGGGACACCCCTTTTTGGACTATTATGGAAACTGGGTTGACACAGAATGTGATGGAGCGCCCTGCTGCTTCACCATGGGAGGATGTCCTGATGGAAGACCATATCCCCCTCCCCGTCAAACCGAACTTCGCTTTATAAGGGGAGACTTTGACCCGTCACTTGCTTACGATCTGAGTGACTACGGACACTTGGGCTATGACGAGACAGGAGCATCCGGACCACCGGATCCGAACATGCCGGTTCAGGATCAATACACAGGCACATGGGCTATTTATGCTCCACCTAATGATGATACTGATTTTGCAAAATTTATTGCAAACCATGTACTTGATGCAGCGCTTGGCAAGCTGCAATAACCTAATCTGAGCGATTATGTACAGACCTGCTGAAAATTACTCAATTCTGGTATAAATTATTCTATAGTCTGTTCAACTGCTTATTTTATTGAACAGGCTCTGTTTTCTATTTTAATATATAATCGGATCGTATAAAACACAAAAAAGAGACCCGCATGAAAACACTGACAAACTTCACAATTATATACAAAAGGAAACTTTTGATCTTTTCGTTTTTAATATTTACCGGTTTGACATTTATGGCAATTTCATGTGAGCAAACTGAAAAGATCGGCGTAATTTATGTTACCCACGGCGGATATGCAACATATAAAGAACAGTATGTCTGGGACGTTGGTGTTCAGCAATTTTCCTACGATAGAAATCACCCTGCATCAGCTGCTATTAATAACTCGGCTCTTTGGCATGTCCCATTGCAACATGAAATTGTAAAAAAATATAACATAAAATATGATATCTGGTATAACCGCCTTGGAGGCAGGGACCCTTTTGCTGAAATTGGAGATCTGCAGGCAGAGGGAATAAAAAATGCACTGGATCAGGTTGCTCACAAATACAACATATCTTTTGAATTAGTACAGGCAACTTGGATGGCAGGTGAGGATATTTCAACATATCCCTATCCAAGATATATGTATTATCCTCTTGATGGAAAAGGCGACAAATGCACATATTGCGGAGAGAAAGAACCGGATGGTCCATGGGAAGACTGTGATCCTGATAGATATAATGTTGACGGACCTGCCGAGAAACTTCTGAAGAAGGGTGTTTCACGCATTATTATGATTGATTCCACCACCGGATGTGTGCGTTTTAAAAAAACCTATGATGTTTATACTTTGACCAAAAAAGTTGTTGATGAATGGAATGAAAAATACGGCACTTCGGTTTCTCTTCTGTGGGTAAATGATTACACAGATCTGATGGAAAGGTCATATCCTACAAAACCTGAAGGCTGGACAAGCACTTTAGGCAAACCTGAAGAAAACCCTACACCACCCTGGGCAGCAAACCAGAACCCGGCTGCAAATGACCCTGAACTTGCAGAAATTCATGTTGATGGTATTGTTAACCAGTTTTCAGAAAGTGTTCTCCCAGAGGATACGGCTGTAATGATACTTAACCATGCCATTCATGATTACAATGAGTATTTTGACCCAAAAATTGATGATACACTTGTAATAAATAAAAACATCAAAGCAATGCTTCTGAAAATGTTTCCGGACATGAATCCTGATAACATAATCGGTGCATACATGGGCATAATGGAAGTCAACCCTGAGGCTGAACATAATGAAAAAGAAAGAACAAGACGTATGCGGGGTGAAAACCTTGGACATGCATGGCTTTACCTGAGCGATAAAGAACTTCCAGAAGATCCTTGGGGATATAAATACTGGGATGCTCTTGAAATTCTCAAAAATCAAGGCGCAAAACACATTGTTATATGTTTCCCTCAGATTGTTACAAACTCTGCTCTCGACATGCTGGAAGTCCCAAATCAGGTTGCAAAAGAGATAGGATATAAAAACTGGCTATATTGGGAAAGTAAAAATTATGAACGATACCATGGTGTGGGACATCCATTTGTAGAATACTTTGGAAACTGGGTTAATACAAACTGCGATGGAGAACCATGCTGCTTCACAATGGGTGGATGTGAAGATGGAAGAACATATCCTCCTCCCCGCCAGACGGCTTTGAATAGGGTAAGGGGCGATTTTGACCCGTCTCTTGCATATCATATAAGCGAGTTTGGTCATCTGGGATATGATCCCGAACTTGGTCATCCTGATCCAAACATACCTGTTCAGAATCAATACACAGGCACATGGGCAATGTGGGATCCACCCAATTATGACTCTGCTTTTACCGAATTTCTTGCAAAAATTGTACTTGATGCAGCGCTTGGAAATTTAGAATAAAATCTACAATAATACCACCTCTAAGGTTTCAACAGCGATTTATAGGCAATGAGCTGAATAGTTACTTTTTTTAGGCTTTGCATTAAACATTGATATTAGAACATTTTTTTAAAATCTGTATCCCATCTCTTTTTGTAAACTTCCATAAAGACTTGGTTACAGGAAAAATAAAATAACATGGTATAATGATGAATACAAAATTTATTATCCAACAACATTAATCAATACTTCTTTTATCCAAATCTCCTCTGCCAAAACCTTTTATGTATTCAGGATATCCTGTTTAATTACAACCTTATCAGCCTTTTTTCCGGCTCTAAGGTTCCTTATAGATTTTTTCCAAACCCTGCACAGGCTGCATTGGTACAACCGCTTCAATTTTTCGAAAACGTGGAATATCCTCAAAGATCAAAAACTGTACATATTTCAATGATATATGGAGGCAAGACAAACAAAAAAAGCCGTTGAAACGTTTAGTTTAAAGTCTCAACGGCTTTAATTGTAACTT
>CAZMHH010000113.1:0-10981 GCA_964566035.1 uncultured Thermodesulfobacteriota bacterium | reverse complement strand
ATCAAAGAACCTTAAAATAACTAAAATTTATGCACAACAAACCCAGAAGACCCAAAAAGTTTAACACCTTAATTCTGCAATACCGGAAAACCTGCATATATTATCCCTTAAGAAGTTTATAAAAAAAATAAAATTCAGAAGAAAGCTTTATATTAATGGGTAAAAAAAAGCTCAGGAAAAAACAGGGCATTAAGAAAAACTCAAAAAGCCCTTTTTCTCTCATTCATGTACTGCATGAAACAGTATTATCATTCAGGGAAAAAACAGTTGCCTACGGTATTGTTTTTCTACTTGCAGTTGCTCCTCTTATAAGGTTTAATATCTCAGGTGAGCTTGACAACAACCCTAAAACCGCATTTCTGCAATGGGGAATTGTGTTGCTTGCTATATTGCAGGTTAATATCCTCAGAAAGTCTTCATTTAAGTGGAAAACAACCCCGCTTGACCTGCCTGTTTTTGGCTTTTTTCTTTTCTGCATTGCTTCCCTTGTTTGGGCTGCAAATCCATGGCTCGCCACTATGCAGGTTCTTGTGTTTGGTTCAGGGGTTATTGTTTATTTCTTTCTCATCCACTCCACCAGAAAAGAAGAAACAATAGATGATATATTTTTTATAACTGCCCTGAGTGCAGCAATTGTATCTGCAATAGGCATACTCGAGGCTCAGTTCAATATCGGCTGGCAAATATCAATTGCCAGACCTTCAAGCACCTTTACAAACAGGAATATGGCAGCCCAGTTTATAGCAATAGCAGTTCCTCTTATCACTGGCAGCATAGTTGTTTCCAGGTTATTATGGGTAAAAATATCCGGTATTTTGAGCCTTGTTCTATCGATTGTGTATCTTGTTTTTACCCAGACAAGGGCTGCCTGGGTTGCTGTGCTTGTAGTGTTTGCCGTTCTTCTATGTTTTTTCTTTTTTTCGATTAGAGAAAAAATTCATCTTTTTGCCAGAAAAAGCATCTACGGCTTTGTCATAGGAATGGTTCTGTTTATTGTTTTTTTTGTTTCACCTGTAAAAAATATTTTTGACCTTAAATACGACTTCCCAGAGAGATTTACTTCTATCTTTACAGTAAAAGAAGGCTCAACCAATCTATTGAGAATTATATGGTGGGGCAACACACTTCATATGATAAAAGACAACCCTTTGCTCGGTGTTGGACTCAATAACTTTGTTGTCAATTATCCTCCCTACCATAAAGCTTTCAGGGTTGATCGCACGTTCAGTGAAGAAAAACAGGTAAACCGTATTCATAATGATCATTTACAGATACTTGCCGAATTGGGGATATTGGGTTTCCTGATATATCTCTCTGTTTTTATTCTTTTTGTTTTTATGATTCTAAGGCTTTTGAAAAGTACCAAAACAAGCCCTTCAACTAAACAAAGGGCCCTGTTTCTGTTTCTTGGTGTTCTGAGTTTTGCAATCGTTGCATGTTTCTGTTTTCCGTTTCAGAGGGCGGTTCCTCCTGTTTATCTGTTTGTGATACTTGGGTTGAGTGGTTTTTTGTACAACAGATATTTTCCCCGGGAAAAAGTAGTTTCAAACCTGAGAAAGGCAAAAACTGCGAGGATTATTGTTTTGTGTTTGCTTATAATATATTTCTGTGCATCAGTTGTTTTAATGAGAAAAATATTTATCTCAGACAGATACTTTGTAGAGGGTATATCTTATGGAGAGATCGGCAAGTATGAGCTTTCAAACAGGGCTTTGCAGAAAGCAAAGATATTTTCAATGTGGAATTTTAATATCACATCTCTGCTTGGACGAAACTATGCAATAATGGGCAAGTATGGAGAGGCGTTGGAAGAGTTTGAAGAATCATTCCGTGCAAATCCAAATAACACCAATTCCATGTTAAATGTTGGCTACTGCTATTTGAAGATGGAGGAATATGACAGGGCAGAGCAATATTTCAAAAAATACATTGACGCCATGCCACGCTCCGAAAAGGGATATAATAATCTTGCAATAGTCTATTATTCAAGGGGTGATTATGCTAAAGCGGTTGAGCATTACAGAAAAGCTGTTGAATTAAAACCAAGCGTTGCAGATACTTATTTTAACCTTGCAAATGCACTGAGAGCCCAAAAAAACTATGAGCAGGCTGTTGTAGAGTATAAAACAGCCCTGAAACTTAAACCGAATTTTGATGATGCAAGACAGGCTTTGATAAGCCTGTATTTTGAGCTTGGAGAACCTGAAAAAGCCCGGGAATTAATAAATTCTTCTTTGTTGAAGCATCCGGAAGCTGCAGAAACATTTATTGCAAAAGGCAGAGAACTTCACAAACAAGGCAAATTCAGGGAAGCTATACAGGAGTATTTCAAGGCTTTTCAGCTAAATCCAAAGAATCACAATGCCTGTTATAATATAGGGTTAAGTTATTACAGGCTGAACAATTTTCCCGAGGCTGAAAAATATTTAAAAAAGTCTGTAGAGCTCAACCCGGACCTTGCAGAGGCTTTTAACCTGCTGGGACAGATAGCTTTAACAAAAAACAACGATTCTGAAGCTCTGCTAATGTTTATTAACGCAACAGAAAAAAAACCTGAAATGGCAGAAGCTCATCTTTTTCTTGGAATATCACTTTTGAGAATAGGTGATCATATTCAGGCAATTAAATCGTTTGAGAAAACACTTGAGCTTGATACAGATAACCCTGTTGCCCATCATAACCTCGGGGCTATATACAGACATATTGGCGAAAATAAAAAGGCTTTGAAGCACCTTAAGAAAGCTTTGGTAAAACCGTCTCCTCATATTGATACAGACATGACAAAACAGCTTATAGAAGAGCTTGAAAAAGCAGCAAAACAGAAAAAAGGGGTCAACTGATGGAGAAACTTAGGATAGGATACCTTTCAACCATGTATCATACGTCTCACATAATCAGGAGGGGGTTGTGGATAGAAAAGGATATTGGCATTGAGACAGAATGGCATATTTTCGGAACAGGTCCTGCAATGGTTGAGGCTTTTAAAAAAGGGATTATTGATATGGGCTATATTGGTCTCCCGCCTGCAATTATAGGCATAGGAAAAGGTGTAAAGCTTAAATGTGTTGCCGGTGGTCATGTGGAAGGTACTGTCATGGTTTCAAAAAAAGCTTATTCAGACACCGATTCAGTCAGAGAAACCCTTGAAATGTTTACAGGAAAAAAGATCGCATCACCTGCAAACGGTTCTATTCATGATGTTATAATAAGATATCTTATTGCAAAACACGGGGTTGCAGACGTTCAGGTGGTAAACTATCCATGGGCTGATCTTATGCCTGAGGCTATACTGGAGGGGGAGGTTGAGGCAGCTGTCGGGACACCTCCAATGGCTGTCCTTTCAAAAAGGTTATACGGTCTGAAACTAATAATTGCTCCTGATAAAATCTGGAGTTTCAATCCAAGCTACGGTATTGTAGTGACTGAAAATATTATAAAACAAAAAACCACAATTAAAAGTTTTTTAACTGTTCATGAAAAAGCATGTAATCTTATAAGAGAAAACCCTGATGAAGCTGCAGGTATCATAGCTGATGAGGTGGGTGTTGTAGACAGGGAATTTGTCAAAGAGGTTTTTTCGGTATCTCCAAGGTATTGTGCTTCTCTGCCAAAGCAATATATAAACTCCTCTATGGCATTTGTTCCTGTTCTAAGACAGATGGGATATTTAAACAGAGATATTTCTGAGGAGGAAGTATTTGACACTTCATTGATAGAGTCTGTTCATCATGGAGACCATCATTATTAGTGAAAGTCCTTACCGTTTGAAACTTTAACCTTGTAAGCATATTGTCATTGTTTATTTTTTTTCACTGCTGCGCCAATAAAATCTTTAAAAAGCGGGTGAGGATTTATCGGCTGTGATTTGAACTCAGGATGAAATTGACATGCAATAAACCAGGGATGGTCTTTCAGTTCGACTATTTCCACAAGCATATCATCGGGAGAAATTCCAGACAGTATAAGACCTTTCTCTTCAAATAGTTTTCTGTAACTGTTGTTTACCTCATAGCGGTGCCGATGACGCTCACTTATATGTTCTGCTCCATAAGCTCTACATGCAGTGCTCTCTTTTTTTAAAACACAGGGCCATGCACCAAGCCTCATCGTTCCACCTAAGTCCATTACCTCCTCCTGTTCTTCCATAAGACACACAACGGGATGCGGGGTTGAACCGTCTATCTCTGTTGTGTTTGCATCTTCAAGAGCACAGACATTTCTCGCAAACTCAATCACAGCACATTGCATTCCCAGACATATCCCAAAAAATGGCAGGGAGTTTTCTCTTGCATATTTGATTGCTGTTATTTTTCCTTCAATGCCTCTTGTTCCAAAACCTCCAGGGATAAGGATACCCGAAACATCCTTCAGCAAAGACTTGCCTTTTCCGGCCTCTATCTCTTCGGCTGCTATCTTTACAATTTCAACCTTGTGGTTATGGGCAAAACCCCCGTGATGAATAGCCTCAAAAATAGACTTATAAGCATCCTGAAGTTCTGAATATTTTCCTACAACCCCTATCCTTACAATCTGCTTGAGATTTATAATCTTCTCGACCAGTGCTTTCCATGAATTTAGCCTTGCAGGCGGTCTTGCCATCCTGAAATGAACCATTAAAATCTCTCCCAGACCCTGATCTGAAAGCAGGATGGGAAGCTCGTAAATTGTATGCTGGACATCCATCTCTTCAATAACTGAATTAAGGGGGACATTACAGAAAAGAGAAATTTTTCTGCGCACATCATCCGTGAGTTTAACCTCTGTTCTGCATATTATAACATCAGGAAGTATTCCTATCTCTCTCAGCCTGGCCACGCTGTGCTGCGTTGGCTTTGTCTTAACCTCGGCAGCAGCCTTAATATAGGGAACATATGTCAGATGTATATACATGACGTTGTCTCTTCCCCGTTCAAGACCTATTTGTCTGATAGCCTCAAGAAATATTAGGCTCTCAATATCTCCAACAGTTCCGCCTATTTCGCATATAACAACATCTACCCCTTTTTCATCAAGCCCCATTATGCGGGTTTTAATCTCATCAGTAATATGCGGGATCATCTGAACTGTTCCGCCCAGATAATCACCTTTTCGCTCTTTTGAAAGAACCTCCCAGTAAATTCTTCCTGCCGTGACATTGCTCCTTCTTGTTGTCTTTTGACCGGTATAACGCTCATAATGACCCAGATCAAGATCTGTCTCAGCACCGTCATCTGTAACATAAACCTCACCATGCTGATAAGGACTCATGGTTCCGGGATCAATATTCAGGTAAGGATCAAGCTTTAACATCCTGATACTAAGCCCCCTGCTTATCAGTATTCTGCCGATGGATGCAGCTGTAAGCCCTTTGCCCAGAGAGGAAACAACACCGCCTGTAATAAATAAAAATTTTGCCATGATTTAAGCCTTTAAGTATAAAACAAAGGTATTTTTCTATCCTATTATATTCTTTCCCTTATTATCGGGCTTATTGAAATTAAAAAAAAGGAAGGTTATCACAGATTTTTAATAAATGCAAACATTGAATTTTCCATCATCTAAAATCTTTAATAGACTCATACAACAAAAAACCAAAAGGACTGATTTCAATCAACCTGCTGTATTCTATTCTGTCAGCTAAAACAGTTCCAGGTCCCTGCCATATAGAATCTGAAGAACAAAGAACTTTACACCATTTTTCATGACAGTTTTCAATATTGACTTGTGTTTGACTGTCACCAAAATTCATTACCGCTAAAACAGCATTGTCTTTACAGCGTCGCTTTAAGATAATTACATTTTTTTCTTCATATGTTTGAACATCAATACCTTTTTTGCCGGCATTCATAAACACCGGGTTTTTTTTACGCAAATCAATAAGCTTTTTATAAAAAGAAAGAAGGGTTCTGTTTCTGCTTTCAAGGCGTTTATGCCAGTTTAATTTTGACTTTATGAATGTTTCAGCCGAGTATGGATCAGGGGGTTCCTGCTCCCAATTAAAGGATGAAAATTCCTTCTTGCGCCCTTCTCTGACTCCATTTATTAAGTTTTTATCATAAAAACTCATAAAATAGAGAAACGGAGATTCCTCTCCATACTCCTCTCCCATAAAAAGCAAAGGTATGAAGGGGGATAGAATAACAGAGGCTGCTGCTAATTTCAAAGCTTCAAACGGTAAAAGCAGAGAAGTTCTCTCTCCGTTTAACCGGTTGCCTATCTGGTCGTGGTTTTGCAGACAGACCACAAGCTTCTCCGCCGGAATTTCCCTGGATGAACTTCCATGATACCTTCTGCGATGTTTTGAATAATCCCAAGAATATACGAACCCTTCTTTTATTGCCTTGACAAAATGGGAAAGATTGCCAAAATCTTCATAATAACCTGACTGCTCTTTTGTGAGAATAGTATGAAGGGCATGATGAAAATCATCACTCCACTGGGCGTCCATTGCATATCCGCCCTTATCATATGGAAGAACAACTTTTGTGTCATTTAAGTCGCTTTCTGCTATCAGATAATGTTTTCTTCCCTTTAGCTTTGAGAATTCACTGACTGATTCTGATAATTCTTTCAGAAAATGTTTTGCGCCCATATCAAATATTCCATGAACTGCATCAAGCCTGAGAGCATCGATATGAAAATACTCAAACCAGTAAATTGCATTTTGAATAAAGTAATTTCTGACACCAAAACTATAGGTGTCATCATAATTGATTGCATTCCCCCAGGGCGTTTTATACTTATCTGTAAAACACGGCATAAATTCGGGAAGAAAATTTCCCTCGGGTCCGAGATGATTGTAAACCACATCAAGGATAACAGCAATTCCCAGCCGGTGGCATGTATCAACAAACGCTTTTAAACCATCGGGACCTCCGTAGGAGTGTTGCACAGCAAACGGATATACACCGTCATATCCCCAGTTGCGGTCACCGGGAAATTGAGCAACAGGCATAATTTCAATTGCAGTGATTCCTAAATCAACCAGATCATCAAGTTGTGAAATAGCGGAGTTGAAGGTGCCCTGAGAGGTAAATGTCCCAATGTGCAGTTCATAAATTACCATCCTTTCCAACGGGATATTACACCAGTTATGGTCATTCCACTGAAACGAGTCATGGTCAACAATACAGGATGGTCCCATTACATCTTCAGGCTGAAAGTATGAAGCCGGGTCAGGGATCTCTGAATTATTATTAATTTGGTAAAGATACCTGTCGCCTGGAGAAATGTTATCAAGGTATGTTTGAAAATATCCCTTGTTATTTTTAGTCAAGGGGATAACACTGGGAATTTCTGATAATATGTGCAGAGAGAGTTTCTCTATCAAAGGAGCCCAGACAGTAAATTTACATTTGCCGGAACCCAAATATTTTGCGCCAACATCTTTCATTTTATTCGGTTACCTGCAAAACTGTTTATTTTTTAGTCCCTTGTATCAAATAACTGTAAAAATACTCCCTGAACTAATACCTCGGCTTAAATACAAGACATGATAGAGGAGGCAGAGTCAGGTTAAGAGAATATCCTTTACCGTGCCAGGGCATCTGGTCTGCGTACATTCCGCCGCTGTTTCCAATATTGCTCCCCCAGTATAGTTCAGAATCACTGTTTAAAACCTCCTCATAAAAACCTCCAAAAGGAACGCCTATCCTGTAATTGTACCTGGGGACAGGGGTAAAATTATATATGAGCACCAAGATATCATCTTGTTGCCTTCCTTTTCTTATAAAGGATAATATACTGTTGTCAATATCACTTATATCTATCCATTCAAAACCCGCATAGTCAAAGTCAAGTTCATGAAGCGCTTTTTCAGTTTTATAAAGTCTGTTTAAGTCTTCAACAAAGTGGTTAAGTTTTCCATGAGCTTCATACCCTAACAGATGCCACTCAACGCTTGAGTTATGGTTCCACTCTGTCCATTGCCCGATATCAATGCCCATGAAAAGATGTTTTTTCCCCGGATGTCCATACATATAAGAGAGCAAAAGCCGCATGTTCGCAAATTTCTGCCAGTAATCGCCGGGCATCTTCTCCATCATAGAACCTTTTCCGTGTACCACCTCATCGTGGGAAAAAGGCAGAATAAAATTTTCATAAAAGGTATACAGCAGGGCAAAGGTAAGGTTGTTGTGATAATATTTCCTGTGAACCGGATCTTTTGATGCATAATCAATAATGTCATGCATCCAGCCCATATTCCATTTAAACCCGAACCCAAGCCCCCCAAGATAGGTTGGTCTTGAAACACCGGGCCAGGCTGTTGACTCTTCTGCGATCATAAGAACCCCTGGGAAACTTGTATGAATTATTTCGTTTAATTTTATTATAAAGTCAATTGCATGAAGGTTTTCTCTGCCCCCTAATTCATTGGGTACCCACTCGCCCTGTTTTCTTGAATAGTCAAGATAGAGCATAGATGCCACAGCATCAACCCTTAAGCCGTCTATATGATATCTTTCAAGCCAGAAAAAAGCATTTGAAATAAGAAAGTTTCGCACCTCGTTTCTGCCGTAATTAAACACAAGCGTACCCCAGTCCGGATGCATGCCTTTTTTAGGATCTGCATGTTCATAAAGACAGGAGCCGTCAAACCATGCAAGGGAATGGCTGTCTGTCGGGAAATGGGCAGGTACCCAGTCAAGCAGTACTCCAATCCCATGCTGATGAAGAGTATCAACCATGTACATTAAATCTTCCGGCGTACCATACTGTTCGGCAGGACTGTAATAGCCGGTTACCTGATAGCCCCATGAAGGATCATAGGGATGGGAGGCAAGGGGCATAAATTCAACGTGGGTATAGCCCATTTTCCTGACATAATCAACCAGTTTCCGGGTGATTTCACGAAAAGTCAGATTTCTGTTTTTTTCCTCCGAAACCCTCATCCATGAACCCAGATGAACTTCATATATCGAGAGAGGTTCGTTTAGAACATTGCTTGTCTGCCGTTTCTCCATCCATTTAGAATCGCTCCATTCATAATTATCAATATTGCAGGTTATGGTTGCGGTTGAGGGTCTCAGCTCTGTTCTAAAACCATAGGGGTCAGCCTTTAAAAAAATATCGGAATTTTGTGCTTTTATTTCATATTTGTAAAGCTCTCCCTGCCTGATGTCAGGGATAAAAAGTTCCCATATACCTGATGTGCCCCTCGCCCGCATCTGATGAATACGCCCGTCCCAGTTGTTGAAACTTCCAACAATGCTTATCCGCCTTGCATTGGGTGCCCAGACAGAGAATAGAAACCCTTTGGTGTTGTTGAGGCTCGTCATGTGACTGCCCATTTTTTCATATATTTTTATATTGTTGCCTTCGGCAAAAAGGTGCATATCATAGTCAGAAAATACCGGGGGAAAACAATAAGGATCTTTCTTGATTAAGGAGGAATTGTCATGACACGTAATCTTTAAGCTGTATTGAAAAAAATTATTTACATTATCAAAAACTGCTTCATATAATCCATCCCTGTGAATTTTATGCATTCTTTTTTGTGGAATTTCCATACATTCAGGCAGAACTGCCAGCTTGGCTGCATCAGGATAAAAAGCTCTTACAACTATATGACTGCCGCCTGATTCGTCATTAATCTGATGAATTCCAAGAATACTAAACGGGTCATGATGGTCTGCATCAACAATTTTTTTTATCTCGTTTGTGGAAATTGTCGCTTTCATTTTTTTCCCTGTTTACTGAATGACCGGGTTTTAATTTTTATTAAACCTTATATTGCGGCTAAAAAGCAAGTTTTTTCTGAGCTCCGGTCATATAAAAACAAAGATTATCCCTGCAAACTACCGGCCAAGGGCAAAACTGCTATCCCTTTATTCCCTTGACAGGGTACCTTTAATGGGTAACCCTAAATTTTACGACCCTATGCCCACTTAGGTCAATTAAATAGGATGTCCCTTTTATACTAATAGGAGCAATATAGGATGTCCCCTTTATCTAAAAGTCATTTAATTAGTGGCTGTCCCCAATTATGAGCATGGGTCAGGTATTGGCTGTTTCTTTAATTTTATGAAGTCTTGAATTATTAAATAACTTTTGATAAACTAACAAAAGTTGCCTGATTATTGAGCTAATATATCAGCCCTCCTTTATTTTCCTGGGCTGGATTTTTTGTTTAAATACACTCTTCTCAAGGCTATATTTACCCAACAGTAAAATAGGGTCTTCTTTAAGGGGGTTTTTTATGTCAAATATTGAACTGCTGCAAAAAATAAATTGTTTAGATGATGACTCAAAGAACGAAGCAATAGATTTTATTGATTTTTTAGTTCAAAAAAAGTCGGCTAAAAATCATAAAAAACATCCGAAGGCCGGGTTTCTTGAAAAAAACACGTTTATCCTGAAAGAGGGCTTTGATGAGATACCGGATTGTTTTGAGGAATATATAAGTTGAACATACTTTTAGACACAAATGTTCTTATATGGTTTTCTCAAGACGACTCAATCTTAAACAGCAGCTGGAAAGAAATTATTGAGCAGGAGAATAATATAATTTTCATCAGTATGGCAAAATTTTTGGGAGATAGCCATTAAAAAAAGCATCCATAAGCTTGAAATGAGTTTATCTTTGAAACAGCTATATGACAGGTGCATAAAGAACGGATTTGAAGTTTTACCCATATCTTTTGAACATACTGAAAAATTAGAAGACCTGCCCTATCACCATAAAGACCCTTTTGACAGGATAATAATTTCGCAGGCTTTGATAGAAGACTTATTTGTTATAACAAGTGATGATAATTTCAAGAAGTATAACATAAAATATGTTGGATAAAAATTCGTTTCCTTCTCTGACACCACCATACCCTTTTTTATAATTTTACAGAAATAAAAAAGATGCAAGAGGCAAATATATTGGGGACGGGTATCTCCGATTAATTTACATATTGTTCCAGATACTGATCTCTGTCAAGATGAACAAATTCTATTAAAATAATCGGGGACATCCATGATACGAAAAGTCAAGGGGAAAAAGGAGATTTTCCCC
>CAZMHH010000112.1:0-11090 GCA_964566035.1 uncultured Thermodesulfobacteriota bacterium | reverse complement strand
AACCGCAAGATCGACATCGCGCTGGCGACCAAGGAGCACATCCTCGAGGCGATCAACCGCAACTACGGTCAGATGGGCGACGAGTCGGCCGACTCGATGCCCCCTGCATATATTTTCATCCACAAATGGCCTTGTTGTTAGCTGGTCCCTGAAAAGCCACAGAATGGGACGAAGTATAGCTGGCCCTTCCACATTCATCGGGGCGGCAAGTTCCAGATCGTTAATTCTCAGGTTTGCAATATCATCCCCTGTAATATCTATATTTTCAAGAGAAAAATCAAAACCGAGCTTCTTGCCTGCCTCAAGTGTAAATATTGCTTCCGGCTTAATATTTACTATCTCTGCTGCAACCCTGTCAAGACAGAGCATATCCTGTGATGCAAGGATAAAACCAAGCTTACGCGGAGTCCCTTTGCTGGGGCCATTTCCCTGCATCCCTATAACGGCATCAAGGATTGAAAGAGAAGGCTTTACAGTATATGCAAGTTCAACAAGAAGTCTTGCAAAGTTTTCATAATTTCTTCCTGACTGAAAGTGCCATCTTGCCTTCTGTGCCCCGATAAAAAGTCCATACAGGTTTTTCACGGCAAGGGTCAGCCTCATCATTGCATGGGTTTTAAATTTCGGCATATTAATAATAATATCTGCATCAACAGCCTGACGTGCTATATTGAAGTGCTTGTGCAGAAAACCTTCAGCGGTTGACACAGTTTGGCTTTCTGTAAAATTTTCAACAGTTGCACCTGTACTCTTTATAGCATCCATAAGTCCCGATTTCTCCGCAGCCTTAACTGCATTACCAACAGCAGGAGAATCACCTATAATAACTTTACCGGCACCGGCCTCGATACAAACCTCGGATACTGCTTTTATAACCATAGGATGGGTGGTAACAACATCCTTTGCCAAAGCAGGAACAAGGAAATTTGGTTTTATCAGAACATTTGAACCCTTCGGAATAAACGAACTCCATCCGCCAAGCAGTTCTTCTCCGATTCTGTCAATCTGTTGCCTGACCACCGGATAGTCATAGGAATCTGTTTTACATACAAGTACACCGGAAATATTCTTCACCCCTTATAACCCCCCTATAGCTTTAATATTTCTGCTGCTGTTTCATCAAGCCCCTCTTCAATTATATCAAGTAATTTTAATGCTTCAGTTTTTTGCATAAAATCGATAAAGTAATCATAATTCAAAAAGAGACCCCCTCTGTATGAACATAAAGCAAGAAGCGCACCCACCGAGGGTATCGGCTGGGCTGACAGAGTAAAGGTCTGTATTTCCGAATCACCCAAATTGCTGAAAAGATTTTTCCCTGTAAACTCCTCGAAAATTCTGCCCATGTTACTTATAGAAAACATATTGCCTTGTACAGGCCTTTGAAATAAAAATTTAAGCCATATACTGTAAAATATCCTTGCAGGCAGAAAATCGATAAGCCACAAAAGCGATATAACTTTTTCAGCATCATTGTTTTTCTCAGCAAGGGCAGACTGTTTTTTAATCGAATCAATAAGGCAATTAATGTCTTTTAAGTCATCTATGGTTATATTAACATGAAAAACTGAAAATCTGTTCTGCACATCCCTGTAATCTTCAGGTCTCTTTCTCAGGTTACGATGCAACATAACACTAAAACAATCAGAAAACTCCACTGCCCTAAATTTAACTAATGCCCGGATATACGCAGCGGTGAAAAAAACCGTAAATGTTGCACCGTTTTTTTTTGAGGCAAAAAGATAGTTTTTCATCTTTTCGCTGTCTATTCTCCTTTTAACAGAAAAAACCCTTGATTTGAAAGAAGTTTTTGCAACGCTTTTATTTTTTACAACTGCCCCGTGTTTCCATAACAGTTTCATCCCTCCCCAAAAGGATAGAACTCTATCCGAAAAACTTTCCGGAAGCAGGTCAGATGAAAAGACAGGCTCCTGTTTAAAAAAGGGTTGCCTGCCGCGGAAAAGATTGTTGTAGGTTTGAAACAGGTCATTTAAAAACAATGTACATCCAATCCCGTCACATGCAGCATGATGGAAAAAAACAATCATCCTCGATACATCCTTGGAAAACTTAACAACAGCAACAAAAAAAGGTGTATGTTTAGTTAAACTGAACCACGAAAAATCATCGGAATGTATTGATGAATACTTTCTTTCTGCTTCTTCATAAGAGAGGCCGGAGAAGTCATAAACCTGGATATTATCATCCAGCTTATAATCTTTTTTGGAAACCCATAAAAGATCCCATTTAAACAGTCCTTTTCTCTCTACAACCGTCGATTTGAATATGGGATATCTTTCCAATTCGATATCACAAGCTTTTTTAAAAATATCAATGTCAAGCTCACCTCCTTTGAGTTCACAGCTTGTTTTAAACACACAGCTTAAGCCAGACAGTTCAACAAGATAGAACAATTTTCCCAGTTGATTGGCAACTATTGGTTTATTTGTATCAGTCAAAACAAAAATTCCTTCCGGATTAATCTTATAACAGCAGAGAAAGAGTAACTACAGGCATTTAAAAAACTGCTGACGGGGGAAAACTGAGCTTTATAAGCACTTCAGGTGAAAGCCCTACAGACAATCCCACCTTAACAGCAACATCCTTCAATGCAATATATTCAAGCCATTTCCCGTTTCTTCTATGCTTGAGATTAGAGTCTTTTTCAGAATAGGGCTCATCCCTTCTTCTGTAAACTGTCTTCATATAGGCGTCAAAAAAGCTTTTATAACAGTCAACAAAAAGCTCCAGCCCGTCCTCTTTCAGATCGAGCAGTTTGCATCCTGCCATTTCCGCCAAAGGCCTGTCCCAGTGCTGCATATTATAATGGTCATCCAGTCCGTTTCTGATTGCCTTTTTGTCTTTTGAATACTTTTCAGCAACACGGTCCATTGCGGATCGCATGAAATCCATGTCATCATCAATCCGTACCGCAGGAAAAACATCCAGATTCATGTTATAGGGACCGGGTCCTTCCATAGACCATTCAGTATTGAAATGACCCATCGGAGATAAGGGGTTTTGAGGAAAAATCTCTGCCTGAAACACCATATAATCACTCGGTTTATCAACCCATGGAGGTTTTATTTGATTAAAGGTAAGATGACTGACAGATGCCTTTTCAACATATCCTCCTCTTATGACAGCAATATCAGCACCACCCTTTTCAAAGGAAAAAAGTTCATGCTCAACATTGCCACCTTCAGCAAACCGCAAAATTTTTTCTATAACATACTCTTTTGTTTCATTTACAAATTCAACTATTCTCATCTTTTTTTATCCTTCCTGTCAAAATTTAATTAAGCACAATAATCCTCAAACCCGAATTCTTCCATTACATCCTTATAAATGTTTGATATCATACCAGGCTCAATTTTCAGACCATTAAGCTCATATTTATGTCTGCTTTTATAACTTTTAGCAGATCGGGTGCTTGCTTTAAGAATTTCCCTGAATGAAGGGGATAACGCCAAACCGAACCTGCTGTATATATCCTGCAATGTCTTTTCAGGATTTTCTGTAAACAGATCATATTTGACAACCATATGGCGATCTACAGGAAAAGTATTAAGTTTTTCAAGCGGGTAACGATACCAGTATAAAGCAAAATCCATAAGGTCTTTATTTAGATATTCTTCTTTGTTTCTGTTTTGAAAGAGACCCAGCAGATAGGAAAAAAGGCTGAACATCGATGGAATAGTCTCATGAGGGGATCTAACAAGATAGATTATCTTTGAATCCGGGAATGTCTGGTTAATTGACATGATTTTGGAACAGAATGCTGGATTTTTAGACAGAAACTGCCTGTTTTTTCCAAAAACATAGAGATGGTTTTTAATACAGCGTTTATAAAAATTCATAAGCTCTGCACGTAACTCTTCTGATTTTTGTTCATCAAACCTGAAATATTGATAAAAACATTCTTTAGAAGGCTCTAAAAAATAAAGATATGGGGAACTGAAGGTATGAATCATAAGCATTGCATCTTCTTCCGGATCAAAAAAACCAGAAGGATGCATTGTGTGCAGTTTCTTAAATATCCTTTTCTCAACAGCCAGCAATAACTTTTTCAAATAGCCGCCAAACAGCCTGTCTATTGAAGACAGAAGACAAAACATCTTTTTTTGCGTTATGGAAGGTGCAAAAGTTATTTCCCAGAGTTTCATGGACGTAAATTTTTTTTCATCCCTTGATAGAAGACGATGCATAAAAGTGGTACCGCTTCTGGGTAAACCAACAATAAAGACAGGTTTACGAACCTCAATGTCACGATAACCTCTGTAGAAAAGTTCATCCAGCAGAAGGCCAATACGATTTAGTAATTGAAGCAATAAAAAAAACGGGAACAGGCTGAATAACAAAACCAGCTTCCAGACTGATCTCTTCTCTGTTATTGAAAATAAAGCAGTACCTGCAAACTTAAAAAAAAGTTTGAAATTAAAAAACAAAAAACCTCCCAAACAAAATTATTCCATGATAATGATTAACAGTTTTTTATTCACTCATTGCTTCCGACGCCTCGCCGGATTTGAGATCTATGCATGTTTTACTCATTGTTTTTGCTTATCAATGCAAGGCTACAGGAAAGAGTTAATTGCAATAGAAGTTACATGATTAGGTTTTTGCTTTTTCCATCACCTGTTTATCCTGCGAAAAAAATTCCCCGAAGGGATTTCACCGGGATAGCTTTTTAATATATCCCTTCTCTTCAAGATAGGCAATAACCTTATCAGCACTCTGCTCAACAGTTTCACGGTCTGTTCTCAACTCTATCTCGGGATTATCAGGCTCTTCATAAGGATCTGAAACACCTGTAAATTCGGATAGTTTCCCTTTTCTTGCTTTTGAGTACAGATTCTTTACATCTCTTTTTTCACAAACTTCCAAAGGGGCATTAACATATATCTCAACAAAATCAACTATTAACTCTCTTACATCCTGCCTTGCCTTTCGATAAGGAGATATAAAACAGCAAAGACATATAACGCCGTTTCGGGTCAGAAGGTGTGCAACAAAACTGTTCCGCCGAATATTTTCATCCCTGTCTTCTTTAGAAAAACCTAAATCCCTTGTAAGATGTTCTCTTACAACATCACCGTCAAGCCTTTCAACCTTACAACCTTTTTCTTTCAACTTTTTTTCCACTTCAAGTGCAACTGTAGTCTTGCCTGAACCGCTCAGTCCGGTAAACCAGAGGGTAACACCCTTATTTATGTCCATTCATCATCGCTCCGAATTAAGGTTTAAATAGTTACAAGAAGCAAGTCTCAAGTCAAAAGCAGTCCCATTAATCTTTTTAATGCTTGCTTGCTTTCTTTTTTTTGCTCAACAGCATAACAGCATAACAGCATAACAGCATAACAGCTAAGTTCCTGTTTCACCACGGTTTAAATATAATCCCTTTTTTCTGCATATGCTCTTTAATCCTTGCCACTGTTTTATCAGGAGAAAATCCTGAAGGTAGCTGCAAATCAATATCAGCATCAGTTGTAATATCATCTCCAAGCCATACTGTCTCTATTTTTTCATAGTTAATTCCTGTCATCAACTGCTTTATATCAGCCTTTGACAGCTCAATTACGGAGACTATAAGGATTATTCCCGCATCAAGCATTATATTTGCGAGTTCGGCGAGTCTTCGGAAATGCTCAATTTTGTTGTTTTCAAGTGAAAGCTTTATATCAGCATCAAGTCCGTAAAGAAGATTTCCCATGCTGAAAAAATAGACATGTTTTCCCTCTTCAAAGAGCTTCTTTTCAAGAGCTTTTGCAATCTCTTTACGATTTATATCCTTTTTACCGGTAACAAGAACAAGCGCTGATTTCTGATTATAGCGATCAGCTCTCTGTTCTTCTGAGAGCTGACTTTTTTCCCATTTAATATTTCTAAGATAGACCTTTTCTCTTATATCCTTGCTGCTGTCATCAAGGGCCTGCCTTGCTATTCCTCCTCCTGCAATTTCATAGTTGTCAACTACTACAAACCTGCTTGTCTGTATTACATTTTCAGGCATATCAAAGGCAATGTCTCTATCAAGCTTAATGATACATTCTGCAACATCATGTTTGTCTATAAAATCTTTTTTTAAAGCTTCAAGAGTGGATGCATCAACAACCCTTGTAATCTCTTCAAGCACTGCGCCGATCTTTGCAGTGCCAAGTTTCAGCAGATATTTTACTCCCTTTTTCATGGGTTCTTTTCCAAGCCAGAATATATTTACACTGATTCTTGAAGTGACACAGGGCATTGTCTGACCTGCTAATGCAGCCACCTCTCCCCTCGACACAAATATCTGTTCCGAAAGTGTAAAACCAGATGCCGAACCTGCTTTTACGTAATTACAGGAGGGGGTGTTAAAAGCCTCAATTGATTTTACTCTGCTCTTTTTTCCTGTTGGATAAAAAACAACCTCGTCTCCGACCGTTAACCTTCCAGCCTCAACCGTTCCTGCTATTATTCTTCTGTTATCCCCGTTTCTTGTAAACTTATACACTCCCTGAACAGGCATGCGGAATGGCTTGTTTATATCCGCTTCGGTGCATTCAAATGAATCAAGGGTTTCAAGAACCGTCCTGCCTCCGTTCCACCATGACATATTCTTTGAAACAGAGGCAATATTGTCCCCCCGCATACCGCTTACAGGTATAAAACAGGTCGGTTCTATACCGATCTGCTGTAAGAATAATAAGTATTCTTTTTTTATGGATTCAAAAATCTCGCTCCGGTAATGCATAAGATCCATCTTGTTTACTAAAACCACAACCTGATTAATGCCGAGCATTGAAAGCATATATCCATGACGTCTTGAGTTTTCCTGAACCCCTTCACAGGCATCTATTACAAGCAGCGCTGCCTCTGCCCTTGATGCCCCTGTAACCATGTTTTTTAAAAACTCAATATGTCCGGGGGCATCTATTATTATATAGTCCCTTTTTTCAGTTCTGAAAAAACACCTCGCTGAGTCGATGGTTATGCCTTGTGTCTGCTCATCCTTTAATGCATCAAGCAGAAAGGCATACTCGAACGGTTTTGAATTCCTTCTGCATGCCTCTTTTACAAATTCAAGCCTGCCCTCGGGAAGCGAATCCGTGTCAGCCATAAGCCTTCCAATAATTGTGCTTTTACCATGATCAACATGACCTGCTATAACAATATTTAAATTTTCTCTCTGCATTTTATTATCCTTCTACATATATCCTTCCACACGAAGGGTCTCAAGCCCTCCTCCGTCTTCCTTGTCCTGGTCCCTCCCGGAACGTTCTGCTATTTTTGAAAACTTACCTGACCTTAGCTCCTCAATTATTTCTTCAACATTTTTTGAGGCAGATTCAACAGGTTTTGTGCATGGAGCACACCCAAGAGAGCGGTATCTTATACCGCTTCCCTGGTTGTAATAAAGAGATACAGTCGGAATGTTCTCTCTTTGAATATATTCCCAGATGTTAAGCTCTGTCCAGTCAAGGAGGGGATGAATGCGCACATGTGTACCGGGAGCAAAATCGGTCTTATACTGATTCCAGAATTCGGGCGGCTGTTCTGAAAACACAAGATCGCTCATTCTCCCACGGGGGGAAAAATACCTTTCCTTTGATCGAGTTCCCTCCTCATCAGCCCTTACCCCCACTATCACACCTGTATAGGGTTCACGGTTTTTGTCTATTTCATATTTTCTGGTCTCGTGGTTTAATCTGTAACGGTGCCAGTCCCCGTTCAGGGTGTTTATAAGAGCCTCTGTCTTTAGTAGTTTGCAGCATTCAAGCCTTGTGCATGTCCCGTCAGGAAAAGTCTTTTTTGCTTCCAAAGCCCTGATGTTCTGCCCGTAAATCATATCAAGCCCCCATTCAACAGCAATTCTGTTTCTGTACTCTATCATCTCGGGTATTTTATATTTTGTGTCTATATGAACAAGAGGTATGGGTACATGCCCGAAAAACGCCTTCCTTGCCAGCCACAGAAGAACAGTGCTGTCTTTTCCGATAGACCAGAGCATACACAGATTCTTGAACTCAGCATAGGCCTCTCTGAGTATATGAATACTCCTGCTCTCAAGTTTATTAAGATGCTCCATATTCTCCTTTCAATTTGAAAAAAATTGCAACTATTCATATTTCCGGTGCGCACGGCGCACCATGAAAAGAGCTGATAAGCTATTAAGCTGATGGCTCATGAGCAATGACAAAAGAAACAAGACAGAAAAAAAACTCAACTTGAAAACAGAGGTCAGAATAAAAAGTTAAAAGCTGCAAGTTTCAAGTAAAATCTTTTTATGGTTTTGCTTAACAGCTCAATAGCCAACAGCTCAACAGCTTTTTTTTTGCTGACAGCCGATAGCTGATTCCTGGCTTATCAGCTCAACAGCTCTTCTGCCTTTGCTTATCAGGTTAACAGCTTAACAGCTCTTATCAGCTTATCACTCCGCTGATATATGCCTTTGTTCTCTCATTTTCCGGGTTTTTAAAAATCTTCTCAGCAGGTCCATGCTCCACCAGTTCTCCCATGTAGAGAAAAACAACATAATCTGCAACCCTTCTCGCCTGCCTTAAAATATGAGTAACCATTATTATTGAATACTGCTGTTTCAGCATTTTAAACTGATTTTCTATAAGCTGTGAAGAGACAGGGTCAAGAGCTAAAGTAGGCTCATCTGCAAGTATCACCTCAGGTTCAACAGCAAGAGCTCTTGCAAGGGCAAGCCTCTGCTGCTGTCCTATTGAAAGTCTTGAAGCAGGTGAAGACAATCTGTCCTTCACCTCGTCCCACAGCCCGGCAAGATGCAGATAATACTCAACCAACATGTCTGTTGCCTTCCTTTTATTGGCTTTTTTATCAACCCTCAAATTATCTATTGAAAAACCTTCTATCTTATTATGCTTCTGCAACTCTTCAATGCGTTGCAGAACCCTTCCGCTGTCAATATTATGGATCCTTGGACCAAAAGCAATATTATCATAAATCGACATGGGAAGTGGATAAGGTCTTTGAGACAGGTATCCTATTTTTTTTCTGAGAGCAATAAGATCACAGTCAGAATCATAAATGTTTATGTCATCAATAAACGCTTTTCCTTTTACAGAAGCCTCTTCATATAAATCCAGAAGACGGTTAATGCATTTCAGGAGGGTTGTTTTACCGCATCCAGAGGGTCCGATTATAGCTGTTATCTGATTATCCGGAATATCAAGGGAAATATCACTTACGACCTGACTGTCCTTATAATAAACAGATAGATTTCTAAGTTTTAAGTATGGCACTTATTATAACCTATTTTATAATATTCTTTGACAAACGATGGCTAATCAATCTTGAACAGATGCTCACCAGAAGCACTATCACAAGCAATATAAAAGCTGCAGCATAAGCCCTTTGCTGAACCTCTGGAATCGGTGTTCCTATCTGAAAAAATACAGCCAAAGGAAGAGATGCAGTAGGGTCAAAAAAAGATGTAGGAATATAATCGGTATAACCTGCTGTAAACAGTATTGAGGCTGCATCACCTATACCTCTGCCAAATGCAAGCAGAAGTGCCGTTACAATACCCGGCAATCCCTGTTTAAAAAGAACATAAATGATGGTCTCCGCCCTTGTTGCTCCCAGCCCGCATGATATCTCTTTGAGTTCAAGCGGTATTTTTCTGATAACCTGATCCATTGCTCTTGTCATTATAGGAAGCATCAATAACGATAGAACAATTATCCCTCCAAGAAGAGATGCTCTCAACCCGAAATATACCATAACAACAAAACCAAAAGCCCCGTAAACAATGGAAGGCGTTCCCCACAGCACATCAAGCATAAGCTTTGTAAAACCCGAAAAAAAAGAACCTGTGTATTCTTTCTGCAAAGCAAATGCGGCTGGAACGCTCAGTATTGCAGATACAATCAAAGCTCCAAAAGAGAGGTAAAAAGAGCCTACTATGGCATTTGCAATCCCCCCTCCTTTTCCAAGATAATAACCACCCTTTGGTGTTTCAATTATCATTGACAGACTCAATGAAGATCCTCCTTTTATAACAACAACAAGTATTATAGTCAGAAGCGATAACATAACCACAGACATTGAGGCTATCATAAGAACTTTAAAAAATACCTCTTCAAACTTTCTCAATCTCATAAATTCTGTTTCCTCTCAATCCTTGACAGAATAAAATAAGCAGTCAAGCTGAACATTCCTACAACAAGCATCAGCAGCAGCGCTGCAAAAAGCATCGCTGAATCATAAACAGGGATTGACATCATTTCACCATAGTTATTTGCAATAAGAGCAGGAAGGGGATATGCAGGATCAAAGAGTGAAGTCGCAATTTTGGGAACATTGCCTATCACCATCATCACGGCAATTGTCTCCCCGAAAGCTCTTGAAAAACCGAGAACAATGGCTGCTATAATCCCGTTTATCGAACCTCTTAACACAACACATTTTGTAGCCTCCCATTTAGTTGTTCCAAGCGCATGGGCACTCTCTATCGCTTCGATTGGAATCATCCTGAAAACTTCCGTGCATACTGCAATTATTACAGGGCAGACCATTAAAGCAAGAACAATCCCTCCTGATAGAAGGCTATAGCCTGATGTTGTTACTCCGAATACCCCCCCTAACCAACTCACAGCAGGCACCACAACAATCACCCCACAAAGCCCGTAAACCACAGAGGGAATTCCCGCAAGCACGTCTATTGTAAAATGAAGGTATTTTCTTAAAAAATCATGAACATATTGAGACATGTATATTGCAGTCAGCAGACACAACGGAACTGAGATAATCATTGCAAGGGTTGTTACCTGTATAGAGCCTAATAGAAAGGGATAAAAACCAAAATCACCTCTAAATGGATGCCAGGAGGTGGAAAAGAGAAGTTCCTGAACAGGCTTTAGTGAAAGTACCGGCTCAGACCGGATGATCAGAACGAATATTATAATAAAACCTATTGCATTGATAGCAATAAGACTGGAGCGCATCAGGGCTCCTGCAGATAAATCTTTAATTTTTCTTATATTCATTTATACTTTTAAAATAGTTATAAGATACAAGCTGCGAGAGAGCTATAATTAAAAGTTGTGTATGAGGTATAGGTGGTGTATCCTCTCTGGATA
>CAZMHH010000111.1:0-11148 GCA_964566035.1 uncultured Thermodesulfobacteriota bacterium | reverse complement strand
CTTACCGCATTATATAATTCCAAACTTCTCAACCCCTCATCTTGGCAACTTCTCTTATCACTAACTACACGCATACCACTATCTCACTGTCCTAATGAAATAAAATAACGGTTGCTGTCTCTATTTTTATGATATTACCAATCATTCCATTCGCACCCGTGATCAAATATCCTTTTACCCATAGAATATTTTTCCTGATGCTAAAAAAGCAGTTCCAAGACAGAAAAAGAGGCTTATATTAACTTGGGATTGACTGACTTTATTGTATGTTAAAATTTCTTACATTTCACGATTAAAAACTGTTATAATAAACCGAAAATCGGATAGATAAAAGAGCAGATCGAATGAGAAAACCCAAAACTGACCGATTAGGCTGCTTGATATTAAATAGTGACCATATCTTCTTGAAGATTTGCACGAATTCATTAAATCAAGAACCAATAAAGAAGCACAGAATTATATAGGATGAAGAATCTACCTAAAGAAATCTTAAACTATTTTGCCACATTTACTGAGACGCGCTTTAATTTCAGGCGGCTTATAAATTACAAATGGTCAAACAATGAGCTTACGCTTGACCTATCTTTCTTCCCTGAATTTCAGGAATTACTTTTAAAAAAGATCAAATTGGGTGATCTGTCTTCTATTTCAATAAAACAAGGCGATTATACAATCAAAATTGACAAGGCAGAGATTGTTTCAGAAGTCAAAAAGCTTTTGGTAGACAAATTTAATGCGAACTATTTGGAACAATGTATCAAAGATGAATACGCTCATATTGTAAATCAAAATCGAACATTTGTTGCGGATAAAAATGGTGATTTAATTCTGGCTGAAGATAATGAAGAAAACAAGGATCTTCTTCTTGAGCAGAAGGCTTCAGCCCAAAAAGAAGGAGTTAGAGTTTATAATATTGCTTTACGGCGGCAGTTTGAAAAAATGCTTAGTGAACTTCAAGATGCGATCGTAGATCGAAAAAAAGCCGAGTTAAATATTGAGCATATACCTTCATCAATTTTTGGGATAGCAACTTATGTCAACCAGCAATTTGAGCAGTTAAAGCGACTTGCCAACAATTTCGAAAACGCGAAGAAGTACATTAGTGATATTTCAGATTATTTTGCTGAAACGATCGAAGATATTGTTATCTATGATCTCTTTTATAATTTTCAGAAATATTCACAATACGCCCAACTAGGCACCTTGTTTATTTTCTTTCATATGCTTGAAAGAGGTAATGAAGCATATCCGCTTTATTTCATTGAGATTGAGTATAGAACATCAAATTCAGAAGTAAACCTCTGCTTTCCTCGGAACCTAATAATTCTAAATACCCCGGCAGTGAACTACTTTAAGTTTAAGAATGTGTTAACTGTCCCGAGAGCAACTTCAATTATGGGCTCAAAATCACATCTGGGCGCGATGGAAACCTTTCTGCAGTCTCAATATGATTTTCAGGAACCATTTATATTAGACTCTACATTTCAAGCCATAACTCATGAGAATGAGGAATTCCCGAAGATAAAGAACCGGATCGGATTACAGGCTATTATCAACGAAGACAAAAAACTTCTCGATTACTCGGAGCTAATGACGAAATTAGAGCTTGGCCAGTCCAGTAAATTTTCCGATTTTGTAGATCAATATGTAGTAGGTAAGGTACCAAACCATCAAGAAGAGGTAGATAAAAAATATCTGGAAAAGTATTCTTTTAAGAAGCCCCAACGCTATGTATCTAACAGTCCCATACCGGTAAACAACGCCCAGCGGCGTATCCTTCTTGCTCTTGCTAATGAAAAGAATAATATCATTGTTGTTGATGGTCCACCTGGTTCAGGAAAATCACACACTATTGCCGCGCTTACCTACTGGGCTAATGAGCATAATAAATCTGTGGTGATCACATCCCATAAGCAGGAGGCGCTGGATGTTATTGATCGGATGCTGACGGAAAAATACAAGGAACTGCATCCACAAGCTAAGCCGTCCATAATACGGATGGATAAGGAAACGGGATCGGCAAATAATTTACAAAACACTTTGGCTAATTCCGTTGTCGGGGCAGCCAACGAGAGGGCACTTGAGTACAATGAAGAAGCGACAAGAAAAGACAAAGAAAGAATTGAGCAGAAAATCATCGAAGCCATCGGAAGAAAATTGCAGCAAACTTCAAAGTATGAAGAGATTATGCGGAAAACCGTTGAGTTCGATTGCCTTGACAGTACCCTGGCAGCGGATCCGGAAATCGGCAATATTTTAGCAGATGTCACCAGCCCTGAAGAAAAGATCAGTTTTGTAAAAATCACAGAGTTTCTAACAGCAGGAGCGCTACAAAGGGTTTCCGAAACGAGCCTTGAGGAATATGCTTATCTGATTGACCAGAAAGAAAGGATACCTGATTTTCTGGAGGCTTGTGAAAGGTTGCATCAAATTCCCGAAGATTCACAAAACATTGAGACGACACTGGATGAAATACCTGTGGAGTTTCAAGCATTGCTAACAAGACTTAAAAGTGTTTTTAGGCAGGATATAAAGATTTCCGAGATAACCAAGGAACATGCGACCGCAGGTTTGTTAAAGAAAATTTTTGGAAAAGCGCCAAAAGAAGAAGACCTTAATGCCCTGCTCTCAGAACTTTCCAGTTTGAAGTTTGCTGGTGTGCTTAAAGAGATTTCCAGGACCATCGGTATTGGTAAAGGCGAGATGACGATTAAAGATCTTGGCTTTGCGGTTGACAAGATAAAGTTTGCTATTTCAATGCGCAAGCATCAATTGCTATTGGCTTCATATCGTGCTTTGCCGGGTAATGATGCCAAAGGTATCGGAGAAATATACGAGATATTCAAAAAATATAGTGAAGCACATGATCTGGTCAGTGGAGAGGTTTACAAATCCTTAAAGTCCCTTTTTTGTTGTTATGGAACGGTTCTTTCCTCTTTTGGTATAAATGCAACAAGGCTTGACACACTTAAAAAGTTGAAAGGGCATGACCATAAGGTGAACAAAGTCTGGCAGTGGATACAACTACATTATTATCTTTCAGACAATGCTCGTTCATCTAAGATGGAATTGCGGGATATGCAGGATTATTACAGGCTAAAGCAAAAAGACATTGAATATTTAAATGATAAGAGGTTAAAAAATCTTAACAATCATCTGGGAAAGATGGCCAGGATTAAAGTTTCATACGATGGTGGAAAGAGATTCACCCCAGATGAGTCCAAAGTACTTTTAGATGCTATTTCATGCATAATTGCCGAACCCAGCACCATATCTAAATATTTTCCTATGGAAGAGGGATTGATTGATGTGCTTATTATAGATGAAGCATCGCAGGTTTCTATTGCTGATTCCATATCTCTGATTTTACGGGCTAAACAAGTTGTTATCTTCGGAGACGAATATCAATATGGTGCTGTAAGCGCTACCAACGTAAGCGCCCGCTATTCTTCAAGTTATTTTAGAAATATTATAACTGCATATTCAGATGATTATCATACAACTGTCTCGGATAAGGCACAAAAAGAACTGGTTGACGAGATCTCCCGGGAAATAGACGATGAAGAAAGAGAAAGTGACACGCTTCTGAAGCCCCAAGATGGGACGGTTCTGTGGTTGAAAACCTTTAATATTCGAACTTCTACTCTGACCTTCGCAAAAGCAATAGCTAATTATACAACTTCTCTAAAAGAACACTTTCGTAGTTTTCCTGAGATAATAGGATATTCTAATGATTTCTTTTATAAAGAAGCGCAGATGGAGCTTATCATTAATCGGATCCGCACAAAACCGATTGGGGAGGTCTTGCAATTTATGAATGTTGCCACGCAGGGGCTTGCCGGACCTAATACCAATCTTGATGAAATAGAAGCTGTTTGTATGGATATTAAAAGCAGGTTAGACGCTGGGTTTGAAGGTACAATAGGTATTATCACATCTTTTAAAGAGCAGCAGGCGCGTATGGAGCAGGCGATCAATGAAAGATTCAATATGGCGGCTCTCCGGCGCGATCATAAGCTTGTTATCTGGTTTGTGGGAGATGTGCAGGGCGAGGAGCGAGATATTGTTTATTATTCTTTTGTGGAAGACCAGAATCTAAAGAATGCCAATCTGGCAAGCATCTATCCGGTTGTCGGCGGAACAGCCGACACGATCCGAAGCCTTAAGATGCAACGCCTCAATGTAGGATTCAGTCGTGCTAAAGATACCATGGTCTTTGTCCATAGCCAGCCTATCGAGCAGTTCAGCAACACCAGACTGGGAGATGCTCTTAAATATTACCTGGCAGTTTTAGAGTCAAATAAGAGCAACGATTTCTTTGTCGAGGATGAATCCGTATTTGGCTCACTTATGGAAAAGAAATTATATTCACTTCTTCTGGAGACGAAATTTGTGAGAGAAAACAGGGACAATATAAAAATTATCCCTCAATTTAATATCGGCAAATATATTTCAGCGGAGTATAAGGTTTATATTCCAAAATACCGAACGGATTTTCTTTTGACTTACTCTAAGGGTGGTAAAGAAGCCTCGCTTATTTTGGAATATGATGGTCTGGAATACCATTTCAAAAATCCGCAGGAGGTAAACCAGATTAACTTTTCTCAAAGCTATCTGGACTATGATACTGCTCGCCAGTTGGAGCTTGAAAGCTACGGGTATTCTTTCTTGCGAATAAACAAGTTTAATTTAAGGCCGAGGGTTAAGGGCGAGGCTGAGGCTGATGTTCTTAACTCTTTACTGGAAGAAAAAATGGGATTATTTAGATTATAATGAAAATCACTTGCCGGAAGGAGTGACTGTGAACATGAGAACCAAGAAACAGAAGAAGAGCGTCACAGTGCGAGGGGATAGCGGCCGTGAACATCTTTTCACACGGGTTGTTTCTATTCTTGAAGAGGCGCGTTCAAATGTTGTCCGTGCGGTCAATAACAACATGGTTATTGCCTACTGGTTGATAGGACGCGAAATTGTGCAGGCAATACAGGGAGGCGAAAAACGCGCCGGGTATGGTGAAAAGTTGATTGAACAGCTTTCAGAACAGCTTACTGATAAATATAAAAGAGGATTTTCTATAACAAATTTAAGATATTTCAGAACCTTTTATTCTGTGTATTCAGATCGGAGGCCTGAAATTCGCCACATCGGATGTGGCGAATTAAAAAAAACCTCAAAACGCCACATGAAAAGTGGTGTTTTGGAGGATATTTCTCTTGCTGTTAACCTTTCTGTCAAAGATACAGGTTTTTCGCCGTTACTCGGCTGGTCGCATTACCGTGAGCTTATGAACGTGGAAAACAAAGATGAGCGGTTGTTTTATGAAATCGAGGCTGAAAAAGAAAACTGGGATGTAGATCAGCTTAAGCGCCAGATCCATAGTCTTTTGTTTGCCAGGCTTCTTAAAAGTAAAAACAAAGACGGAGTGATCGCATTGTCGCGAGAGGGAAATGTCATCAGGATGCCGGGTGATATAATCAAAAACCCTTATATTCTTGATTTCTTGGGATTGCCGGATTCAGAATGTTTTCACGAAACAGCTTTGGAAGACGCTATCATATCAAATCTGCAGAATTTTCTTTTGGAAATGGGCAAAGGTTTTGCTTTTGTCGGTAGGCAGAAACGCTTGCAGTTCGATGATGATTATTACTATGTTGATATGGTTTTTTACAACTGTATCTTGAAATGCTATCTGTTGATCGATCTTAAGATAGGCGAGTTGACGCATCAGGATGTTGGGCAGATGGACAGCTATGTGCGGATGTTTGACGACAAATACCGTACTGAAGGAGATAGTCCGACGATAGGACTGATACTGTGCGCCAAAAAGAATGAAACAATTGCAAAATATTCTGTCTTAAAAGAAAGCCGGCAGATCTTTGCATCTAAATATATGCTGTATCTTCCGACAGAAGAAGAGCTTCGCAGAGAGCTCGAGCGTGAAAGACGTGTTTTTAAGGGTGTTGTGAGTCCAAAGGAGCCCATTCACTGCGGCAAGAAAAAGACAAGAAAATAATAAAGAAGGTTTCAGTTACACCTGAAGCGATGTATGGAGGATCAATGGGTAAGATTAAATTAACCAGTGAAGAAAAAGCCCGCGTTATTGAGGCATTGAATAAGGGGGTGGAACCGCCGCCAGAGCTGTTACCAAAGCTTTTTCCGGGGACTGCCGAGAAGTTTGATGTGCAGGCGCTTGATAGAGCCAAAATCCCGACCCTTGAATATGCTGGTAAACGGTCTAAGGCTACGATTTTGGCAGA
Organism: uncultured Thermodesulfobacteriota bacterium; assembly: GCA_964566035.1. GTDB lineage: Bacteria > Desulfobacterota > WTBG01 > CAIYCZ01 > CAIRTM01 > CAZMHH01. The sequence goes on along the minus strand of CAZMHH010000111.1, from coordinate 4,891 downwards.
GGCAACCGCCGGGATCGGGGCTGCTCCGCTTCAGAATATCCGCTGTTTTGGTAATATCAAGAACGGTGGGTGGCGAAACCTCATCGTGCAGGGCGACAACCTTCAGTTTCTTAAGACTTGTTATCGCAATGCTGACCCGCTTATTAAGAATAAAGTCAAAGGCAAGGTAAAGCTTATATATATCGATCCGCCGTTTGGAACGGGTGATGAGTACGGTGGGCGTGGTGGACAAAGCAGTTATAGTGCAAAACTTGCTGGATCAGAATTTATCGAGGCAATAAGGGAAAGATGTATTTTTCTAAGAGAGATTTTGCAAAATGATGGAATATTTTTTATAAGAATTGATCATCATTTTGGACATTATGTAAAAGTTATATTAGATGAAATCTTTGGAAAGAATTATTTTCATGGCGAGATTGTGATTAATAGAATCAAGAAGAATGTAACTCAACAAGGGCGACAAAGTCTGCCAACTGCAAATGACAGCCTTTTTGTTTATTTCAAATCTGAACTATCAAAATTCATTTCTGTATTCAAAAAACTGTCTGAAGAAAAGAGTGGATATTGGAGAGCGATGGACTCGGCTGGTGTTCGTTCTAATCCTCAAAGAGTTATAGAGGGTCAAACGTTTACTCCCCCAGTTGGAAGGCATTTTACATTTAATCAGAAAAGAGTAGAGGAATTATATGCCTTAGGAAAAATACGCTTAAACCCAAACACTAATAGGCCTGAATACTGGGTTGACCCTAAAAATGAAGTTGCTCTAGATACAAACTGGACAGATATTTCAGGTTATACCTTTACAACAGGTTACCCGACAGAAAATTCAGAAAAGTTACTTGAAAGAGTTATATCGATGACAACGGATAATGAGGATATTGTATTGGACGTTTTTGGTGGTTCCGGCACAACAGCCGCTGTTGCCGAAAAACTTGGTCGCCGCTGGATAGTTTGTGATTTTGGCAAGCATGCTATTTACACTATGCAAAGGCGTATGCTTCGTATTGGTGAGTCAAAGGCGTTGATAGATGAAACAGATAAATCAGGCAAGGTCAAAATCAAGAAAGGCAACCCATATAAGAAGTCGCCAAAGCCTTTTTGTATAGTATCGGCGGGTGCATACGATTTTTCTCATGTTATGGATTTGCGCAAACATAAGGAAACATATATCGACTTTGTTTTAGGCCTTTTTCAGCTTTCGCGTGATGAAGACACGGCAAAGAAATACAAGTTGGCAAATATCTATGCGCTTAAAGATGGGGATCCGGTTGAGGTTTATCCGGTCTGGGATGATGAGTTTTTGAAAGAGGTTAAGATCGATGAAGAATATTTGCAAGGCATCATTACCCAGACCGGCGGCAGGTTAAAGGGGGATTATTTTATTATTACGCCTGAATCTTGCACAAACGTTGGTGATACTGTTTTGAAGAATCAGGTCGGCAAAGATGTCCATTTTCAGATGCTGACATTCCCGTATAAGGTGCTTGAGGATATATCCCGCAATTTTGAACTCACAGAACAGCCGAGTTCTCAGGATAATGTAAATAATTTGATTACATCTACTGCCTTTTATTTTAATGAGGATGTTGTATTGAAAGCGAAACGCGTAAAAGGTGGTTTGCAGATCACAAAATTTGATACAAAGATTCTTAATAAGGAAGGAGAGAGGTTTACCGGTCTTTCCGGGATAGCCATGCTTCTGGTGGATCTGGATTATGAACCAGGTAAGCCGTTTGATATGGATGTAACGGTCTTTGGAAAGGATATCGGTGAAGACGGTATAATTAAGATAGATAAATTGACACAGAGTGTCGGACTGATAGCGATCGATAAGCATGGTAATGAATCAAAACCTTTTGAGTTGGATTAATTATGGCTAAAACAAGAAGAATAAAGACCGTAGAAAAGCTTAATCTTTCCGAGCATACATTGGATATCAATATCCGAAAATGTAACTATGACAAATTCCGATTTTCAGAGATCGAAGATTATGTCCGGGCGGTTTCAGGTGGGAGAGAGTATCAATATCAGGCTATAAAGCATGTGATGATCTATTTATGGGGCGCTGGATATATGGACGTTGCTGCTTTGGCTATGGAAAACTTTGCCTTAAAAGAGCATTTGCGAGAGCGGTTTCCTTCAGAAGAGATCATGATTGGCCATTTGCCGCTTGCAGACAGGATATCAGGGGTCGTGCATATGGCGACCGGCACTGGCAAGTCTTATGTTATCTTTGCTGTAGCGTATTTATCCCTCGTCATGGGGTTGACCAAGCGAGTTCTGGTCTTAGGACCTTCATCAACCATTATCGAAGAGGGTTTGAGGGACAAATTCCAGACTTTTATGAGCAGAAAAGACTGGAATGACCTCCTGCCAAAAGAATATCAAGGCAAGGCGATTGACCTTTTGACGAACAACGATGCGATTGAGGATGGAAGCATCACGATTGAGAATATCAATGCGATATATTCTGTGGGTGGGATCAGGGATACACTTTTTAAGGGTGTTGAGGAGGTCTTGGTTCTGGGGGATGAAATTCACCATGCCTACTCGCATCTTAACTTTAACGTGAACAAAAAAGTGTTGGAAATGGATCAGGAGGTTGATCCTGAAAAGGGACGTGAAACAGAAGAACGTGCTGAACGTTTATGGATGCAATTCCTTAAAAAAAACAGAGAAATAACACGTCATATTGGGTTTACCGGCACGCCTTACAATAAGGACGATTATTTTGCCGATGTTATCTTTGATTACAATATACGAACGGCTATTAATGAAAAATATATCAAAGCTATCAATCCGATCATCAATGTTGAAACAGATGACGGCACGATGCAGTGGACAACAGAGAAGCGTTTTGCTGTTGTGTTGAAAAAACATATAGAGAATGCCAAAAAATATTCTTATGAAAGAAACGGAAAACGGCAAGTTAAGCCGATAACTGTTTTTTATTGCCCGACTCAGGCAAATGCAAAAAATCGATCAGAGGAATTTATCCGATTTCTGGCAAAGTGGGAAAGGGAAGAAAACGGTGCGTCAGGATCGGAAGCGGAGATCGAACAGATCGCCAGGGCAAAAGTTATCTGTGTGACCAGTGCTGTGGCAAAGAAAGAGTACAAAAATGAACTTGACAACATTGAAGAAATTGACCCATCTAAGGTCGGAGGTAGGGTTGAATTTATATTTTGTGTCGGCATGCTTCTTGAGGGCTGGGATGTGGATAATGTTTTCCAGATTGTTCCGATGGAAGAAAGAGTTTTCAACTCGAAACTGTTGATATCTCAGGTTCTTGGCAGGGGGTTGCGTATCCCGCGAAAAGTTTTTAATATAGATATTCTCCAGAACTATCCCTGGCTGACAGTAACAAATCATGAGAAGTTCGCAGATCGTATAAAAGAATTAATGGATGCGGTTACCAATTCTGATATGTATATTTCATCTGAACCGTTACCCATAATAGAAAAGGATAACTGGCGGGGCAGGCATCATTTTACAGTTTTCAATTTAAATTATCTTTCCGGAGTCAAACTGGAGGACGTGCCTGAGGAAGATCAGTTGCCTTTATCGGTCAGGGAGCTTGTTTTGACTAAGTTTGACGCTGATGAAAATGTCATTATTGAACGTATTAAAGGCACCGAGAAATATGCCCTTAAAAAAAAGACTATTTCCGTAGATAGTTTGGTTGATTCGCTTTATCGGCGTTTCAAAATCAGGGAGTATGAAGGAATTCATTTTGATTTTGGTAGCGGAGAGTGTCACCGATGTCCTCAAGAGGATGAGATCAGAAATACGATCCTCGCTGCCATGGAAAAGGCCGGAATTTCTGATAAGGAATTAACAGAAGAGAATAAAAAGCAGACGGACATCTTTTTTAATCAGTTTCTGCCGCGGGGAAAGAAAAAACGGGTATTTGAAAACATCAAGGGAGATATTGTTCCTGTTTCGACTCAAAAAATAGAGCGTGGATCTGTGAGGGTCGGTGAGCTTGAGCGGGATGCCACCGCATTTATCAGTGAATCTTACCAGGAAGAAGTGGATGAAAGAACAAAAGCATTGCTTAAACATCTAAGCAGGAGTAGAAAACAAAAAGGTCAGCAAATTTTACAACTAAGTTTAAGTTTTATTGATTCAACAGGACTGCTTTCGACACACAGAGAGTATGTTCGATCATTGGTTGAAAATGATGATAGACCGCCTTATATTGTAAATCCTTCAGTATTTAAAACGCCTCAAAGCACAATTCTTGTTACGCATACACCAGAAAAAGAGTTTGTTTTCCGGCTTCTTGAACATTCTCAATATTTGCATTCTTGGATAAAATCTCCGGATAAGGGGTTTTACTCGATTGATTATGAATATTGGAAAGGGGGTAAGGATCGGGTGCGTCGCGGGTTTAACCCTGATTTTTTCATCATGATTAGTTTGGATGATTATATTGCTATTCTGCGAAAGCAGAGTGCTGTAAAGCACTTAGAAGAGTTGAGAGATTTGCAGGAAAAAGGGATTGAATTTGTTATTAGGGTTGTTGAAATTAAGTCTGATGAAGATGATGATGAAACTATACCGGCAAAGTCTGAATGGGCAAAAGCTCATTTTGAAGCTGTTAATGAGAAATTATTGGAACCATTGCCGGGTGATTTTGACAGACAATATAAAAAAGACATAAAACAATATTACGTCTTTGATCTTCTTCGACCCGATGGCTATGCACAGTGGTTTGAGCATCTAAGAGAAGGAAAAGGGGGAATACCCATTAAAGGTTCCATGTCAAGGGAATAAAAGGATAGCAATTTGGCTCGTAGGTGGTAGCGGTTGGCAAAAGATAGTAATCGGGGACAGCCACTAATTAAATTTCTTTTAAAGAAAAGGGAACAGGCTACTTTTTTACCTA
>CAZMHH010000110.1:0-11259 GCA_964566035.1 uncultured Thermodesulfobacteriota bacterium | reverse complement strand
CCATCACACTGCAAAATCTGCTCAAAATGCTTTTCCGTTCACGCACTATTTAAAAAAAAACAAGTAAAAACCTCTCTAATTTAATATAGACGTATAATAAGATGAGAATATTGAAGAAAAGTAAGCTGGAGGGTAAATCAAACAATAATTAGAAATTTAATTGAGCAACTCTAAGAACCTTATGAGCATAACCAAGAGCTCTGTCTTGTTTTCCTGAATTGTAGGCGCTCAAGCCGCCTACCAGCCCAAATCTTTCAATATAATACTTGAGGATACGTGCTCCTATTTCAATATTTTGAAAAGGATCCAAAAGCACATCAGGCTCATACTGCCATATATTGGGCATAACCTGAGTAAGCCCCAAAGCCCCCTTTATGCTTTCAGCTCTATGATCCGCGCTTGATTCAACAACTATAAGGGCAGTCAATAAATCAGGAGATACTTCATCATCACTGCACTGGAAAATTTTAACTGCATACTTTAGGGCTGTTTTATATGACAGAGAAGGGTTGTAATAGCCCAAAAGATCTGCAGATTTTTTAAGCTGAGGAAAAAGTTCTTCTCTGAGTTTTATTTCCTCATCAAGCAGAACCTTAATTTCACAAACATCTCTCTGGATGCTCTGAAGACCTATAAGAAGCCAAACAGCAAGAACAGCAGTTATAATAATATTAACAATAACAGCAACAGCCAAAATGTTGAAAAGTTTTTTTTCCATAAAACTATCTTTAAAATAAGTTCGGATTAAATAAATAAAAACAAGCAGGGTTTCGAAGGTTTAACAGACATGTTATTTTATTTATAGACAAAATAACGCAGAAAGTCAAGAGGGTCTAATAATAATAGCTATCAATAACACCCATATTAAAGCATTATATATCATAAGTTAATTTAAAACTAAAGCTATAACTTAAATTAACTTATTTTTAAAGCACTTCTTCATTATTCACAGGGGCATCATACTTATTATGGTCATCGGTTATCATCTGGCATTTGCCTTCAAAAATAACCCCTTCTGCTATTACCAGACTGCCCGTTTTAATATTTCCCCGAAGAATACCATTAGTGGTTATTTCAAGTTTTGTTTTAGCGGTAATATTTCCGTTAACCTCTCCACCTAAAAGAACTGAATCAGAAAAAATATCGGCGTCAACCCTTCCTTTTTCTCCTACAACCACGTTGCCTTCACAGACTATTTTTCCCCTGATAATCCCTTCAACACATATACTTTCTTTAGAACTCAGAGATCCTTCAAATTCAGTTCCATTACCGATAAGGGTATCGAGCCTGTTTAAATCTTTCTCTTTTTTAAATATTGCCATAGTATATACCTCTCAAAAATTGTTTTTTTCTCAGTCTGTCAGGTTGACAGGATCTGTTTTTTTGATATCCTGAGACTGCTGAATTTTGGTATCATCAAGTCCCAGTAATTCATGTATTAAACTGTTTTTTTCCTTTACATGTTTGACTGTTCTTGAGATTGCCTCAAGCTGATTTTTTTCTGCTTCAAGCATCAGGGCTTTTTCTCTGAGAACCATATTCTCATGGTATTTCCATGTTCCAACAATACCAGAACCAAAAAGCAGAACAAGTATTATGACAAATAAAGAGATAATATATCTGCTTAATGAAAATCTCAATTGCTTTCCATGCTTTGATGTGATAATCAGAAAAGTGACTCTGTTTTTTTTTCTCATAAGACATGTTCTGTCGGTTTACAAATAAAATTAATGGGTTATCATCAATGTATATTATATAATCCACAAAAAACATCCTTGTCAAGGCAATTATTAACCTTATAACAAAGGAGCTTTTTATGAAAACATGTATAGTTCTCTCAGGCTGCGGTGTTAAGGACGGTTCTGAAATTCATGAGTCCGTTCTTACAATGTTACATCTTGATGAGGCAGGTTCTGAAATTATATACACTGCCCCCGACATTAATCAAATGGATGTTATTAACCACATCACAGACACTAACATGGAATCTGAGCAAAGAAACATCCTTGTTGAATCTTCCAGGATATCCAGAGGCAATATTACTTCCCTGAGCAGCATAAATGCAGACTCAATCGACGCCCTTATTATTCCCGGAGGTTTTGGCGCAGCAAAAAACCTCTGTAACTTTGCTGTTGAAGGACCATCATGCAGTGTCCAGCCGGATTTGGAAAAACTCATCCTTAAAATGGTAAAGGCAAAAAAACCTGTCGGGGCTCTTTGCATTGCTCCTGTTATAATAGCAAGAGTTCTTGGAAAAAACAACATCAAAGTAAAACTTACAATCGGCAATGATCCTGATACAGCGGATGCAATAAAACGGATGGGGGCAACCCATGTTGACTGCTCTGTTTCCAATGCTGTAATTGATGAAGATTTCTTTGTTGTGACTTCGCCTGCATACATGCTCGCAGAAAGCATTAAAGATGTATCTGAAAGCGCCAAAGCTGTTGTAAGCGCAATGTTAAGCCTTTTCAAATAGAAGAACAATGGCTCCAAAACTTCTTTTTGCCGACAATCGGGGCAGAATATATGAACATCCCTATCTTGAAACAGTCGGGTACAGTTCAAACAGTGTTGTGCTGCCTGATAAGAACGATTTTACACCTGCTCCTTCCATGACAAGACTCTTTTATCATCCGAAATGTCCCCCGTACGGATTTGACAGAAAAGCAGGAAAAATTGTTCTTATTAAAAAGATGCAGGTTGGCAAAAGGCTAATCAACTGCAACGCTGTTTCAGCCTTTATCCAGCAGGGCTGGGTACGCACACTTCTGCCTGCAATGGATTACAGTAAAAAAAATTATATTCTTCCAATGTGGGCATACAGTGCAGTAGGATGCAGAAATGGGAAATACTACGTTCCCGCCTTTGAAATTGACAGCAATCATCGGTGGAACCCTGAAAACTTTGATGACCGTGAACTCACTCCCGAAGTCGACAGGATGATTGAACAACACTCTAAAAACAGGCTTGTGCACCATCTTAAAAAATGTGCCTGCGAATATCACTGCTTTGCCGCAAAAAATTTTTTCTTCAAAAGATGGGAAGCGCCTGTTCCTGTTAGCCCTACATGCAACGCAGGATGTCTTGGATGTATTTCGCTTCAACCGGATGGTGGTTGTATTAACCCTCAGGACAGAATAAATTTTGTTCCTGAACTTGATGAAATCACACCCCTTTTTACAGAGCATCTTAAAAATGCCGAAGATGCTATTATAAGTTTTGGTCAAGGCTGTGAAGGAGAACCGCTCATGCAGTGGGAACTAATTCTGTCATCTATAAAAAAAATTCGTGCCGAAACAAAGGCAGGAACTATAAACCTGAACACAAACGGAAGCAAACCTGATAAAATAAGGCTTATATGTAAAAACGGACTTGACAGCATCAGAATAAGCTTGAACAGCGCTCGAAAACAACTATACAATCTTTATTACAGACCTGTTGGTTACAGGTTTGAAGATGTATGTGAATCCATCAAAACATCCGCCGACCTGGGCACTTTTACAATGATAAATTATCTTGTTTTCCCGGGGTTAAATGACACTGAAAGAGAAATTGAGAAGTTTATTAAAATTATTGACTCAACAAGTCCACACATGATACATTTCAAAAACTTAAACATCGACCCTGACTGGTACCAGAAGGAGTTAAAATTTGTTAATGAAAAATCCATTGGTTTAAAAGGGGTTGTGAATATTCTTGGCAAAGAGTTTCCTGAAATTCAATTTGGCTATTATAACAGAACAAAACAGAATTTTTATAAAACCACTAATTAATAAAAACGGAGATAGTACAATATGGCTCAAGACAATGTAAAAACAGATGAAGTAACCTATGGAGATTTTAAGGGCAACCCTATAATAACCCTTCCAATAGGGCAAAGAGGTTTCACTTTCGGGATCAGCAAGGCAAAGGCCATAATAAAATATTTTGATGAAATTAAAGACTTTGTTGACAAGCATTCAGAAAACAAGAACAGTTCCTAAAGTCAGATTTCCGACATGAATGGGCAGTTTTTTCTCTTAATAGCCCTCTTATTAACGCACATTCCAACGTAACTATCTAAAAAAAGATGGTTTTATCTTTGGCACGAGGTTTGCTTTTATTTCATTCAGAGGTAAAACCAATGCTTAGAACAATAAAAAGAATAACCACAGCTGTATTTAAATCTGTTCAGCTTTTATACAGATTAACAAAGGGTATAGACTATAAAACCCTTAACACATATTTGCTGAATATAAATCAGACTGATGATATTGATACCATAATATCTCAAACAGCCAAATGCCTTAGCAATATTTTCAGATACGATTTTTTGGCTTTTGCTGTTTATGACAATGAATTCAACGGCGGTATTGATGTTTGGATTGATACAGAAGCAGACAACATTGCAATAGCGGATATTATAAAAAGAGACTATTTCAACAACGATACCTACTGCAACATAAGAAAAATTCAGGACATCCCGCACTGCACAGCGTTTCCAGCTTCAAACCTTGACCTTAACAGTTTGAAAAAATATTTCATTCTCGATAACCAGACAAGGGCGATTATCTACATGCTGCCATCAGGTATTACGTTTTCATATCATGATGATATTATGCAGATCATTGTAAAGATTTTATCCTTTTCTATTTCCAACTTCTTAAAACTGAAAAAACTTGAGAATGCAGCGCTTATAGATCCTTTGACGCACAGTTACAACAGACGGGCGCTTGAGAAGTATATCCAGCATGATATTGCAAATGCTGATAGATATGGAACCGATTTATCAGTAATAATGTTTGATATTGACCATTTTAAAATAGTTAATGACACCTACGGTCATGATGCGGGCGATGCCGTGCTCAGAGCTGTATCAAAGACCATTCTTTCGGCCATAAGAAAAAGCGACTATCTTTCCAGATACGGAGGAGAAGAGTTTCTGCTTGTGCTTCCGAACACAAAATTTTCAACAGCAATAGAGTTGGCTGAACGGCTTAGAAATATTTTGATGTGCCTTAACATAAACATTGAAAACAGGATTTTAAATATCACTGCAAGTTTTGGAGTTGCCTTTTATAAGAAAGGGCGTGGTCTTACATATCTCTTTAAAAAAGCTGACATGATGTTATATGAGGCAAAAAGACAGGGCAGGAACAGAACAAAACCTGATCTAAGACTCTATAAAAAGAAAATTTCAAACTTTGCTTTTAATTTAACAAACCCAGATGATAGTAATTAGCAAACAGTTTGAGTCAATGTTTCATTATGATCTCATTAATATTTTACAACCGGTGGGAAGCCGTATGCTTCAATCATCTCAATTGGTATTTGATTTTCACGGGCAAGCTTAATCCCGTAGTCTTTTGACAAAATCCAGTCAACCATTCTTGCTCGTGCAGTGTTGGCTTTGTTAAAATCTTCTTCCTGAGGTAATGAGTTATTCTGTTTGTTCAAGACTTTACCGTATGCTGAAATAGCAGCCTTTATCATTTCATCAAGGAACTGAACATCCTCCTCCATAAAGAAATTAAGAAAACCACAGCATGCGGCATACCCGCCAAGCAATTCATATCCGGAAGTAAAATTCCTATATTCCTCATAATCATGATTATACCTTTTGCAAACTGACGAAACAACATCGCCAAAAATCTTTTTATCCTCATCATGAGGTCTTTCATCCATTATAATGAGGTCTGTATAGAACACTATCATCCTTCCAGCACTTTGACTTTCATTCATGTTTGTCATAATAATAAAACCGGGAGTACAGGGGTTTAAAGGATGTGCAAGGGTTTCAAAAAGTGTAATATCAGCTTTCTCCTCATTCATAAGCCCCTGTTTTAACTCAAGCCACGAGAAACCTGCTTTTTCAATAGTATCGCCTCTTGAGCATAAAACTTTTGCAGACCAGTTCTCTCCGCTATATTGCCTGTCAGGTAAAAAAGATTCTTTTCCATTTAGACTTTCATAAAAATCTCTTAAATGCTGGATGTATTCGGGTTTGGGAAATGGAAAGTTGTTTTGCATGTTCAAATCTCCTTATATTTTTTATTAATCTGGCAATCGGTAAGAAAGGGAATATGTTAAGCATTTAATAAATTTATGTTTATACTGTCATAATCCATAATGCATGTCAAGAGAACGCTCGATCCCGCCCTTTTTCCCGAACAGCACTTTCCACACATTGAGGCCAGGATCGTGATCAACAATAGTTTTTAAATACTCGTCAAAGACCGCCTGGTTTTTTTTTAGTTCTTCACCTGATTTGGGCTCTGCAGCATCAACCATATCACAAAAAAGCCTGAGGTATTCGATGTATATTTCGGCTGCCTGATCATCAAGTTCCGGCGGAAAGGTTACCTGGCATGCGGCAGGAGAAAAAATATTTTGAACCCTGCCCTTCGTTTTTTTCTCATATTTAAGAAGCTCCGGATAACGGTTTCGGATGGCAAGCATCTGTTCAAACATCTGGCTGTCGTCATGATGCGTTTTCCCGGCGCGGTGAATATCGGCAATCAGCATTTTTTTTGACCCGGTGCGCATAACTTCTCCGGCAAAAACCGGTAGGTCATACTCAACACGGGCTCTAATAAAATTTGAGCGAACAGCAAAATAAACAGGAAGTTGCGGACGGATAAATACCACCCTCAAAAATCGATCTGTACTGAAAACCTCGCCGTGGATTTTCATCAGCCCCAGTGCACGGACGGGGCGCTCGGGAAAAGGGTGTTTCAGTACAACAGGTTCAAGGCGGTAACGTCTGCTCAGTTCTGCCTGTACAATGCTGTGGATATCCATTAAGTTTGCCATAGGTTTATCTCCTGTCTTATATTTATACGTAAGAGGGGACCTCCATGATATGAAAAGTCACTGGGACTACTGCTTTTTATTCGAATGAAGTTTTATTATGCAGGACAGAAAAAATCTCTCTTCCGGTATCATCGTCATCGCATGAAAACAATCATATTTTTAATAAACTCTTCCTTCTATTTAACCGCTCCAAACAGCAATTCCGTAACCCTATAAAGAGCAGTAGTTTCCGGTCCCTCGATCCAATCACCATTGGCAAGAACTATAGTACCAACACCATCTTTTGGGCGAAAGAACATCTGGGTAGCCGCTCCCATTTCCCCTCCTGTATGACCGAAAAGCATGCCATAACTTGTTTCTGCATAAGACCAAAACAAACCCTGATCAGGGGCAATCTCAGGGTACTGCACTTTCATAATCTCTTCCACAGTTTTTTCGTCCAAAATCCGCACACAGTTCAGGCTGCCTTTTCCTGCAATCATCATTAAAAACTTCCCTAAATCGGAAGCAGTGGCATGTATGCTTCCGGAGGGATAGTCGGGATAGGAATAATGACCAATAGGAAAGAACTGCCCGTCCTCAAAATAATACGGTACTGCAAGTTTGGAGAGTGAGAGTTTCATCCAATACCAGGAAGTATTGCTCATTCCAAGCGGCTGGAAGATATTCTCCTGACAGTACTCCTCAAAATCCATTCCAGAATGGAGCTGCACAAGATACCCTGCAAGAGCGGTCCCGTAGTTACTGTATAACCATTCGGTTCCAGGAGCAGATGAGGAGAAGTTACCTTCTTCCTGATAAAGTGTTCCCTCAACCGAAAAATATGCCTCGATTAAATCTGAAAGGGACATTATCGGACCTTCCCCGAATGTGTAAAGACTTATTGCAGTGTCTACATTGTCGCTAATGCTCGAGGTATGAGTCATAAGCTGCCTATAGGTAATAGGCGTATCCTGCCATTGAGGATTTCTAACAGTAAAAGGCATTTTATTATTAATGTCTTCGTCGAGTTCAAATATCCCCTGTTCCCAAAGCTGCATCAGCGCAACAGCAACCACTGTTTTAGATATTGAAGCCAGGTGAAAGGACGTATCTTCCTGAACTGCACGTTCATCCTCCAAACTGGCAAATCCAAAGTTTTCCTGCCAGAGGAATCTGTTGTTCTTGATCAAAGCAACCGAAGCCCCTGGAACTTTTGCCTGTACCAGTTCCTGCTCAATAGCTTCTGCCAGGTGTTCTGTATCAGGGAGCCTGCTTTCACAGCCAGCCCCCCCACAGGCAGAATATACTGTTATGACCACCAATAAAAAAATTCTTTTAAATGCCTTGTTAAATTTGGGCAAGAATACAAGTTGATAAAGGATAACATTTATTAGTCCTGCAAATGTTATTGATATTCCGATTATAGTTAAGATGTCTTTAAATTCCATTTGTCTGTTTTTTATAGTTGCCTAACGTTTGTGTAACTACTATTGTGTTTATTATTCTGAATCGGCCGTATTAAACATAATTATGCCTATTATTCTTTTTAGATAATACATACAAATGTTATAAATGGCTACAATATAGAGAATATTAACACGGAAAAGCAGATAAATAAAGCAAAAACAGTTCACAGGAAAATCAACTTTGATGGGGGCATAAAAAGTCCCAAACTGTCTCTTCAAATCCAGCGAAGAGCGGGGAAGAGATATCATAGAAGTAATCGGGGACAGCTGTCCCTAATTTTTTACTAATTTTTTATTGTTAATTATAGAACCGTGTTCTCTTTGGATATCACAAATTGTGATCTCCAATCGTTAAATTCATCATGGGAAAGTTCAACCATGAAATCTACAGGAAACCGTTCATGGTTTCTGCGAAACCGCTTGTTTAAGCTCTCTTTGTCTCAATCCCATACAGCTCCGCCAAATCTCTATCCAGCATCACACTTCTGCCACGAATGTGATAAATCAGACTGGTGATTTTTTCATTCGGAACGATTTCTTTTATCATATATTTTCACTCCAAAAGCAGGCACCACCGCACTCCAATGTAGGAATTTGATTTTATAATTTGTCAAGAAAAAGATTTGACCCTCCGCCCACCTCCTCAATACTTCTGGTTCTGCGAAGATACGGCGGCAACAGGGCTGAACTGAATCTAATTCCACCTTCACGATCCCGCGTTCTGGGCACTTTTACCTTTACAGAACCTATTCCTGTCTGAATCTCTCTTTCAGGTAGATAACCGTTGCGAACTAATCGCTGCCGACCTTGTTTGTCTCTAAGCTCTTGGTAATGCTCAAAGAATATATTCAGTTCTTCTTCAAGGGCTGTTGCAATAATCTGCTGACAGCCTAACCTTAATATCTCCGTTAAATGATCATGAAACTTTGGGTCTGGATTTCTGAACTCAAGTATGCTATCTTCTTTCATGGTGTATCCTTTCTCTTCTGGGTTTAAAAGTTTAGTAGCTTTTTATCCAGAGAGGATACACCACCTATACTCTCATACACAACTTTTAATTATAGCTCTATGACATATGAAGATGTGAACCTCAGCCCCCAAAATATACAGACTTATTAACAAAACCCTTGAACTTATAACATTTATTGGGTATAGTTTTTATCTGTAGCATCTATTCCCTTCTATTATTTTATTATTGGTTGGTCCAAATATTAATAACAAAATATGACAATAGATGTTACAACTACCTTCTTAATAACGCTTTTTACCCACAGATTTTACTGACGAACCTACAAAAAAATGACTAGGAGGAATCAAAATGCAAGTTGCTATAGAATTTCCTGAAGAGTGCCTGAAAGCTATAAAGCTGCCTTCTAAAGAAGTTCCCGGCAGACTAAAACGAGAGTTAGCACTGCGTTTGTACAGTAAGGAATTGATCAGTTTTGGCAAGGCGCGTCAACTCGCAGAGATGACACGCTGGGAGTTTCACGACCTTCTGGGCAAGGAAGGTGTTGTGCGCCGCTATGATGTGCAAGAGCTTGAAGACGATCTCTCAACTCTGGAGGAATTGAAATGATTGTTGTCGCTGATTCTTCTGTTTTGATTGGCCTGAGCTCGATTGGTCAACTGGGTATTATTTATGCTCAATTTTCTGCGGGAGTACATGTGACATCGGCTGTGTGGAGAGAGGTTGTCGAGCAGGGGCAGGGGCGGGCTGGAGCCCAAGAGGTTGAAACCGCTAAATGGATTACTTTGTGTGACATCAGGGATCGTGCATTTGTGCAATATTTGAAAATGAGTCTTGATGACGGTGAGGCTGAGTCGATTGGCCTTGCTCGAGAATTGGGCGCCGGTCTGATTCTTCTTGATGAACGAGATGCTCGTGATGTTGCAAAATGCCTCGGATTTAAGGTGTTGGGCACGATAGGTCTGTTGCTCTGGGCAAAACAAACCGGAAAAATAAAAAACCTTAAGCCTTTTCTGGATGAATTGCAGGACTTAGCCAATTTTCGTTTCAGTAAATCTCTTTATGTCGCTGCTTTACAAAAAGCTGGTGAATAGCTATCGTTACCATGTCCAGGAAAATACGGAAAAACAGGAAAAATAGGGACCGTTATTTCCCCTCTTGCTTGGTCTGCCATGATCAAGGGGGCACAACCGCCTCTTGAACTTCCTTTCCAGTTGGGCAACAAATCCATCATCCTCACAGGCAGAAAAGGGGACAGGCTACTTTAATACATATTCTGTCTCTCACAGAGCCCACGAAGTTCACAGAGTTTATTAGTGACACATCCTGCAAGCCCCCGACTGAGACCCATCCCTGCGTGAGTTCGGTTAATTAATTTTACATCATTTTCACTACTGTGGCAGAGTTTGATTAAGAAGGGATCGTTTAATAATGTAGATCATAAGGCTTTTTCTGTCAACACGAATTTACTCAAATTATTTTTTTATTGCTTCGTTGACTCATAATTGATGTTACCGAAAAGATACCTCTATTTTATAAAGGTGCATTATGAGTTCTGGAGCAAAAAAGTCTTACCTCTCTTGTTAAAGGGGTTCTATTTATCTCTCACTTCCTCTTTTGGGGCAACCCTTCGGTTTCAAAACACAATATATCTTATGCTTTTAGGTAAAAACAATCCAATAAAATCACGTCTGCAACAAAAAAGTTTTTCCTCCATAACAATTAAACAGAACCGTCCCCTTATTGACAGAACCGTCCCCTTATTGATGAAATCTACAGGAAACCGTTCATGGTTTCTGCGAAACCGCTTGTTTAAGCTCTCTTTGTCTCAATCCCATACAGCTCCGCCAAATCTCTATCCAGCATCACACTTCTGCCACGAATGTGATAAATCAGACTGGTGATTTTTTCATTCGGAACGATTTCTTTTATCATATATTTTCACTCCAAAAGCAGGCACCACCGCACTCCAATGTAGGAATTTGATTTTTTAATTTGTCAAGATAAAGATTTGATAATCATATAAAGTCATGCGTTTGGTATAAGAAA
>CAZMHH010000109.1:0-11984 GCA_964566035.1 uncultured Thermodesulfobacteriota bacterium | reverse complement strand
TCAAAGAACCTTAAAATAACTAAAATTTATGCACAACAAACCCAGAAGACCCAATTAAGTTAAGGATGTTGCTCTGCGCTGAAATATTTTTTGCAAGTAAATGCAAAAAGCAGCATCCAGGTCGCGAACAGCAGATTACCCTATGAATGATAGTTAACTGAATAATAAGGGTGTTGACCTTTATGTAAATATTTTTCTTGCCACCAGTTTTTCAACTTCTACAATTATTAAAACCATAAAACCGGCAAATAAGACATATATCCAGTCGCTTATATCAAGGGGTGATGTTCCAAACAGAGTATTCATAAACGGTATATAAGTAAAGATAACCTGTAATATAATTAATGCGGCTACAGCTATGAATACATATATATTATTAAAAAAATGACGTGTAAAAATGGTTTCATGAAATTTCCGGCAGTTAAAAAGATAAAATGCCTCACCTGCAACAATAGTATTGACCGCAATGGTGCGTGCGATATCAATGTCCACATCGCCTGTGCGCATTATTCTATACAATAACAGCGTAAATCCCCCAATCAAAATGGACACAAAAAATATACGCCATAGAAAATATTTGCCAAGTATGGGTTCATCCGGATCGCGGGGGGATTGTTCCATCAGTTGCTGTTCCATAGGTTCAAAGGCAAGAGACAGCGCCAGAGTAATCGCTGTAACCATGTTTATCCAGAGTATCTGCGCAGGTGTGATCGGCATAGTGACGCCCATAAGGATCGCTGCAACCAGCACAAGCGCTTCTGCTCCGTTGGTCGGGAGAATAAAAAGGATAGTCTTTCGAATATTATCATACACTGTACGTCCTTCTTCAACTGCATTGACAATGGATGTAAAATTATCATCTGCAAGCACCATCTCGGAGGCATCCTTAGATACCTCTGTGCCTTTAATCCCCATTGCAACACCTATATTAGCCCTTTTCAGTGCTGGGGCATCATTAACCCCATCACCTGTCATGGCGCATAGTTTGTTGTTTTTTTGGAGAGCTTTTACAAGGCGCAACTTGTGTTCAGGAGAGGTTCTGGCAAACACATTGTGGTTCATTGCCACTTCTGAGAGTTTTTCGTCATCCATCTCCTCAAGTTCCGAACCGGTAATGGCATCTTTTCCATTATCAATTCCAAGGTCATTTGCAATTGCTTTTGCAGTAATGGCGTGATCACCTGTTATCATAATGACGCGTATGCCGGCGTTTTTACACTCTTCAATGGCTGCGTGCACCTCATCACGAGGGGGATCTATAATACCTATAAGTCCTAAAAACACCATATCCTTTTCAACACTTTCATGATCTATGGAATCTGCCGGCTCTTTAACCTTCCGATAGGCAGCACCGATAAGTCGTTGTCCCCGCCCGGCTATTTTTCCCATTTGCTCTTTCCAGAATGCATGGTCTATGTCTTCATTACCTTCAGCAGATGCATGTTTGCTGCACATTTCCAGCAGACGTTCAGGCGCTCCCTTCAGAAAGATAAACCTTTTGTCATCAATCTCATTAAGGGTTGCCATGTATTTGTGTTCTGATTCAAAAGGAATGACGTCAATACGTTTGGAGTCTAAATCATCAAAACCTGCTTTATAGGACAGGGTTATT
Organism: uncultured Thermodesulfobacteriota bacterium; assembly: GCA_964566035.1. Lineage (GTDB taxonomy): Bacteria > Desulfobacterota > WTBG01 > CAIYCZ01 > CAIRTM01 > CAZMHH01. The sequence continues at coordinate 10,372 of CAZMHH010000109.1, read as the reverse complement.
AAAGAACCTTCGGTAGGTGTGCCCTGTAGTTTCCATTCACCATTATCTTGCTTTTCAAGTGAAGCATCATTGCATGCACGAACACATTGAATCAACCTTTCAAGAACAGATTCGGTGCTGATATCAACCTCGGAACCGCCTTTTTTTATAATGCCCTCAGGTTTATATCCTGAACCTTCAACCATATACTCATTATCAGAAGTGAGTATTGTTTTGGCAGTCATTTCATTTCGAGTAAGTGTACCGGTTTTATCAGAGCAGATCACACTTACCGAGCCGAGTGTTTCAACAGATGGTAGGTGTCGGATAATTGCATTTCGTTTTGCCATACGCTGCACACCTATAGCAAGGGTGATGGTCATTATAGCGGGCAGTCCTTCCGGGATGGAGGCAACAATTACACCGATTGTAGCCAGGAACAGTTCAGCCAGGCTGTATTCCCTGAATAAGTAGCCAAATGTAAAAAAAGCGCCGGCAAAAACCAGTATAAAAACAGACAGTTTCAATGCAAAGCTGTCTATCTTTTGAAGAAGCGGAGTAGTGATCTCTTCAACTTCTGATATCATTTCTGTAATTTTACCAATCTCGGTATTTGCGCCCGTTGTTACCACAACACCGGTAGCTGTTCCACTTGTAACCATGGTACCGGAATAAGCCATACTTTTCCTGTCACCTATAACAGCCTTTTCTTCAACCGGCTCGGTTGTTTTGCTGACATCGGTAGACTCACCTGTAAGAGGGGACTCTTCAATCCTTAAATTTTTTGCTTTCAGGATGCGAACATCGGCAGGAACCTTATCCCCGGAACGAAGGTAAACAATATCACCCGGAACTATCTGTTCGGCATTAATTTTCTTCCGTTTGCCTCCTCTGAGTGCCAATGCTTCAAGGGAGAGCATTTTACGGATACCCTCCAGGGCTTTTTCAGCTTTCCCTTCCTGTATAAAACCCACTGTTGCATTTACAATCACAACAGCAAGGATAACAAAAGTATCTATCCAATGCTCCATCAAAGCAGTGACAACGGCAGCAGCAAGCAACACATAGATTAACACGTTATGGAACTGAAGCAGGAAGCGGATAAAAGCGCTCTTCTTTTTGCCTTCAGGAATTTTGTTCTTTCCGTATTTTTCCAAGCGTCTTTCTGCTTCATCATCACCAAGACCTTTATCTTCTGATGTATTTAATTCATCAAGAATGGACTGTACTTCCATGCTATGCCATTTTCTGTTTTTACCCATGATTTTTTCTGACATTATTTTCAGTTGCCTCGTTGCTGTTGTTAATGATTTTTATCAATTAAAATCAATATCATAAAAAAATTATAGAATCAAGTTTTAAAAGACAGAGGGTTATTGGCAGAACATTTCTTTTTGCAGGAAAACTTTTATGAGATGTTGCAATAAGATTTTATCAGCACTTGATATTAAATATTTTTTCTTTATTTTATTAATAAAACGGGTTTCAATGAATTGGTTTTAAACGTAAAGAATATAAACAGAAGGGAAACGATGTAAGTAAAAAATAAGTTTATCAGCAGAAGCTTAATGCAAAACTTGATGAGTGGCAGGCGAAGATTAACAAACTGAAGATGCAGGCCGCAAAAGCAACCGAGGACAGCAAAGGTAAAGGGGGGAACCAGATGTCTTCTACATTGAAATCCGGTAATGTATTGTTAGCCGTCGATGTCCAGAAAGATTTCTGTTTTGGGAGCGCGTTTTTACCCCGGTCTTGAGTTGCCCGATTCTGTTATAAAAGTGATAAAAGGGGTTTGCCTTGACCATGATCAGTATTGGCCTTTTGACCGGACCGGTCTTGGGATATACCTTAGAAAACAGGATATACATCGCCTTTTTGTAGGGGGCCTTGCTGAAGATGTCTGTGTGCTTGCTACTGTTTTGGATGCACGCAAGGAAGGTTTTGAAGTTGTGCTTATTCAGGATGCTACCCGACCGGTTACCCCTCAGGGTGGCGAAAAAGCCCGTAAAGAGATGCAGGTGGCCGGGGTGCATATATTATAGCACAAAGAGGGAGTGCCTCAGTTTGCAGCTTTTTGTCTTTGCATATTGGGTTAAACACTATATCTGAAAGAGAAGGAATAACCTGATTGAAATCATCTCTTTACAAAAAGCATCTTCATAAATTACCGTGTTTCTTTTTTTAGCCATTTATGAAGGGTTTGGCGGGTTATTCCAAGGGTGTTCGCGGCGAGAGATTTGTTGAAATCTGTCCTTTTGAGAGCCTCTTCAATAAAGATTTCCTGAAATTCATCCAGGTCGGGCAGTGTTTCAAGTGATGAGACCATTTCCCTGATGAGTTCTCTTCCGTTGTTTTCATTGCTCATATCAATGCTGGCAGACGGTGAAGAAAATATCCTGAAGCAATCAGGAGACAGATGATCTTCTGCGATGCTGACCGCATCTGAAATCATAGCTTGAAGCTCCCTGATATTGCCCGGAAATTTATGACGGGTCAGCATTCTTTTTAGTCCAGGTGTTATTGAGGGTGCCTTCTTTGCAAGTTCTCGGGCTGACTTTTGTACAAAATTCTCGATTAACAAAGGGATATCTTCTCTTCTTTCTCTCAATGGGGGCACTCGAATGTGATGGGTATAGAGACGATAGAACAGATCACGTCTGAACTTACTGCCATCCTGTAAAGAAGCAATATCAAGGTTTGTTGCAGCGATTATTCTGACATCAGCTGTTTTCGGCACATCTGAGCCCAGGGGGTAGTATTGGCCTTCCTGAATGAAACGAAGCAGCTTTATCTGGGACAGGGGCGAGAGATCTCCTATCTCATCGAGAAAAAGTGTTCCGTTATCGGCTTTTTCAATAAGTCCTGATCTGTCAGTGTCCGCGCCTGTGAATGCACCTTTTTTATGTCCAAAAAGAGTATCAGAAAACAGTGTGTCATCAAGACCCGCAATGTTTACCATACAGAACTTTCCTTGACGTTTGCTGAGAGAGTGTATTGATTTTGCAAACAACTCCTTTCCGACTCCGGTTTCTCCTGTGATCAGAACAGGGTTTTTGCTCTCGGAGATTGCTTCCGCGTATTTAAAAAGAGACAGCATATACTGATTTCTGGTTAATATTGAAGCAAATGCCTCGGGTTTTTTCAGTTCACGTGAAAACAGCTGGCTTTTAAGTGTTTCATTTTCTGTTTTTAATTGGCTTAATGTAAGCGCAAGTTTAATGGAAGTGACCAGTCGTGTAATGTCAACAGGTTTTACGATATAATCAAACGCGCCCTGTTTTAGGCATCTGACTGCGGTATCCATTTCGGTCGTAGCGGTTACTACAATAACGGGTATTTCAGGATAAAGGGAGCTCACCATCCGGAGAAGTTCTTCACCGTGTATTTCAGGCATCAGAAGGTCGATACAGAGAACCGAAATTGTATGATGTTTAAGGCTTTCTAAGGCCTCTTTACCGTTTTTGCAGCAAATAAGATTGTTTAGCCCTTGACCAGAAAGACTCAGCTCATAACTCCTCAGGAGAGGTTCCTCATCATCCACAAGCATAACAGGCTGTTCAGGAAAAAGCGAACAGTCACTCAGCTGTTCATTTTTTTTCATTGATTTACCAGCTCCTTTTCTACAGGAAGGCTTACAGTAGCGGTTGTGCCTCTTCCAACCACGGAATCAAAACTCAGGATACCCTTATGGTCAGCCACTATTTTTGAGGTAATAAACAGACCAAGACCTGTTCCACCTGAGCCTGATTTAGTGGAAAAGAATGATTTACACAACAGTGGTAGATTTTCCTCCGGTATGCCGCAGCCCTCATCTGTGATTTTTATAATTATACTGTTTTTTTTTCTATCAAATAAAGTCTGAAGCTGAATAGACTTTGATCTGTCTTCAAGGGCGTGACAGGAATTGAGAAGCAGATTAATTACTGCCTGTTCAATCTTTTGACTATTTCCCATGATGGAAGGAATATCTATACCATAGTCAGTTTTGAAATTAGATGTAGTTTTGGCTATATATTTTCCAATTATCAAAACTGCGGCTTTTATGCATTGATTTATATCTACCAGTGTCCGGACTTCTGAAGGTATTGTTCTTGTGTAGTCTTTAAGTTCGTTGATAATGGTCTTGATGCGTTCAATACCTTCGTCCATATCATCAAACATGAACCCTATATTATCCCTGATTTTTGAATATGGATATTTCCCCGCAAGGAAATCTCCTGTTTCATTAAAATGTTTATCCAGTATAGGGGTTATTCCTTGCCATGTACTTTTTAGAATCGGGATGTTTAGCAGCAGAAAATTTACAGGGTTGTTGATTTCATGGGTGATGCTGGCTACAAGCGTGCCAAGGGTTATCAGTTTGTCATCTTGAGCAAGCTTTTCCTGGTTGCTTCTTTCTTCCTGAAGTCTGCTAAGCTCCTCTGTCACGTCCTCGCCTATGGACTGCAGCTCAAGAATAGTATCATTACCATCAAAGATTGCTCTTGTCATCCATCTAATCAATTGTTGATCATCATCATGCAGGGTTGCAGTGCAGTCATAATAATTGTTATCTTTGGTGAGTGATTTCAGATTATTAATCAGCATATTTTGAACTTCCTCTGGAAAAAATGAAAAAAATGGTGTTCCTTCAATATTTTTTCTTTCTTTTTGGAAGCGCTTGCACAAAATATGGTTTGCAAAAGTGATAGTTCCATCAGGGGTGAATCTGCATATAAGATAGGGGATGTCATTTACTATAGTGCGGTATAAAAACTCGCTCTTTTCAACAGTCTGCTGCAAAATTCTGCTTTCTGTGATATCTCTTCCCACAGCAAGGTGTTCAGAGATGTTTCCGTAACTGTCAAAGTTTGTTTGGATTTTCAACTGAATCCAGCTAACCTGTCCGTCGTGGCGCATAACACGCATGTTGCTTATCCTGTTGTGGTTGCCGGTATCAATGACCGATTCTGTATTGCTTAAATATGAGCTGAATTTATACCGGTCTTCTTTATGAATATAGTCAGAGAAGATGCTCCCCTTTAACGTGCTCTTTTTTATACCAAAAAAAAGACGGAATGCCTTGTTTGCAAATATAATGGTGCCATCGGGGGTTAAACGGCATATAATATCCGTCTGGTTTTCAACAATATCCTGATATTGTTGTCTGCTTTTTCTGATTGCTTTTTCAAGCCGTTTCATCCTTGTTAGATCTTTTATTCTGATGCTGAAATGGGGCTCTGTGGATGAAATAGCAGAAAGGTATGTAAAAGTTAACTCAAAATATTTTTCCGTGGCAAGGCAGGGCATGTTGAACTCAAACCTTACAGGTCTATTCTCAAAAAGCGCTTCTCTGCAATGTGAGATAAAACGGCGGGTATTACTTTCATCAAGGAGGTTTTCAGGGAACCTAAGCGCTTGTGCAGAGGATTTGTCAATATTGAAAAAGCGTTCAAACATTATAGTACTGTAAACAAGCCTCAGATCCTCTTCATCTCTTAATCTGACAATTGCAAATGACTCATCCACATTCTCGAGCAAGGTGTTAAGCTTAAGCAGGTGCCTGTTGCGGATACATGCCTGACAAAGGGAGCGGATAAGGGCATTGGGTGTAATGTCTGTTTTGACAAGAAAATCCTGTGCCCCTGCTTCAATGGTTTTTTGAAAAAGCAAATTATCATCAAGACCGGTGCACAGAACCAGGGCTGAAAAAGGAGCGGCTTTACTGATTGAAAGAAAGGTTTCAAACCCTCTGCTGTCCGGAAGATCAAATTCAAAGATTATAACATTAAAAGAGTTAAGGCTGATAATTTTTAGAGCGCTGTCAAGGGTTGCGGCATGTTTGATATAAAAGGTATTATCCGGAGATGATTTCAGGTAAAGCTCTATTGTTTTGTTAAAGGCTGTATCACTGTCAATATGAAGGACTCTTATTTTTTGCTCCTCTGTTGTCATATAATTTTATCCGGATAAATTATATATACATTAAAATACAGGATACCCTGTATTTTAGAAAAAAACAATTACCTTTTCCCGGTTAATAACTTCTCTTACTCATTTCTCTGTAACTTTTTCTTACACCAGTTCTTTTTTTAGAGTAATTTTTTTTACACAGCTTTTCCTGACATTGAATGCTCAGCAACACAACTCTGTTGTAACTATTTGATATAACTTTATGTTATGAGTTATTATGACTTCGGGCACACTCTATGCTGTTACTGCTACTGAAGAGCATAATAAATGATATAACCCCCTTAAAAGACCAAAAAAAAACAGCTCAACAGCTAATTTCGGGAAGGGGACTTTTTACATAACCATCAATTTTAGTTATTTTTAAGAAAAAGGTGGTATGAGATGTCCGACATTAAACCATGGTATGTAAAGACAAAATCAGGAGAAGCATTTGAGCATTTTCATGATACCTGCAACAAAGAGAGCGTTCTTGATGACAAGACCCGGGAACTTTTACAGCTTGTTCTGGCTTGTGCTTTTAGATGCCCGCATTGTACTGAATCCCATATTAAAAAAGCTTTGGAGGCTGGATGTACTAAACAGGAAGTAACCGAAGCCCTTTTAATAGCTGCTTTCGAAGGTGCAGGAACACAGCTATCGTGGAAAAGGGATGTTTTTATAAAATACTTAACTGAGTAAAACATAGGGGGCAGATAATGAAAATTGCAATACTTATTGAAGAACAGTATCAGGTTTTGGAAGGATGGTATCCTTATTTACGCCTGCGGGAAGAGGGGATGGAAACTGTTTTTATCGGCCCGGGACGGGAAAAAGAATATGGGAGTAAAGAAGGTTATCCTGCCCCTGAGGAGCTCCCAATAGAGGAAATCGAGGCCGATGAATTTGATGGTGTCATTGTGCCGGGAGGCTATGCTCCTGACAAGCTGCGCAGGTCAAGGGATATACTTGATTTCGTTAAGAAAATCCATAAGCAGAAAAAACTTGTGGCTGCAATTTGCCATGCGGGGTGGGTGTTGGTTTCCGCAGACATATTGAAAGGAAGGAAGGTAACCTGTTTTTCTGCTATAAAAGACGATATGGTAAATGCAGGCGCTGAATTTATCGATACGGAGGTCGTAGTTGACGGTAATCTAATTACATCCCGCAATCCCTATGATCTTCCGTCTTATTTAAGGGAGATAATAAAATTCCTAAAATGAGGAAAAAAGAATGAATTTTTTACACATTTATTACAGGCTTTGAACTGCCGGTAACAAACAGCTCATGTAGTTGTTTGATTCGGCTTTATATTAATAAGTATAGATATTCCCTATGGCGCGGTCTATGCCGTAGCTGTTATTTAGTGTTTTTTTAATGTTAAACTCCCCCGAGTTTAACAGCAGTAGTTAAAAAGTTAGGTATCAATTATGAGTAAAGACGTACAAAAACCTCTTATATTGATTGCGGATAAAGAAAAACCTATGCAAAGGTCACTGTCCATAATTCTGGAAAATCAAGGATTTGATGTTATAGTGGCTGACAACGGAAGGTCGGCCTTGGACATAATAGTTGATGGTAAAAAAAAACTCAACCTTGTACTGATTGACGCTCAACTGCCTCTGTTGAGCAGCCTTGATATTCTTGAATATATGAAAAACTGCAATATGGACATACCATGCATAGTTGTGGGTTTTGAAAAAATAGATGATCTTTACCCTTTCATCCGCAGGGGGTGCAGGAATTACATTGAAAAACCCTTTACCGCAGAAACTATTATAGCCTCTGTTTCCATTGCTCTAAAGGGTGGTCTTAGAAATAACAAAAAAAATACTATATTATAATTGAAAGGGTTAAATAATGGAATTTGGATTAAGAAAAATTCTTGTAATCGAATCAGATGATAGCCTCAGAGAGACCCTTTGCATGATGCTGATGGATGAGGGTTATAATGTTACCGGCGTTTCCGGTTGTATGCAGGGAGCTCAGATGATGGGACAGTTCAACCCTGACATTCTGCTCTTAGATATCCTTATGCACATCATTATGTCTAAACAAGACGGTTTTGAGAATATTATAAAACAAAGAAACGCGATGACAGATTTAAAGGTGGTTGCAATGGCTGGGGAGGGGGATCTGTTTAACACCCGGGGATACTTGAAAACAGCCTCATTGATAAAAGCTGAAAAACAGCTCTTCAAGCCTTTTTCCAAAGGTGAACTTATGGGCGCAATATCTGATGTTTTAAAAAAACAACTGTAGTGCTTTTTTATCCCGAATCAAAAGCAAATATGAATGCTTTAAAATAAGCTATGGAGGCCCATGAATGAGCGTTAAGCAATCCTGTAAATACAGTGAACTACACAGACGAGCGGAAGCAATATTCGCTGAAAGAGAGGCATGCCTGCCGGAACACATTGAATTAATGTCTGCAAGTGAAACACGTCAGCTGATTCACGAACTGCTTGTATCCCAGGTAGAACTTGAGATGTGCAATCATGAATTAAGACGTGCACAGGTAGAGGTGGAAGCTGAGCTTGCTCGCTATATTGAACTCTATGATCATGCCCCTGTAGGCTATATTACAATCAGCGAACACGGGAAAATTCTTAATGCCAATGTCACCGCGGCTACGTTGCTTGGCACTGCACGGGATACTCTGATCAATAAAAGCATCAGCGACTATATATGTACCAAAGACCGGAAGAGTTTTTCCCTCAATTGTGAAAAACTTTTAGAAACATGTCATAACCAGGTGTGGAAATTGAGGATGCTCAGACAGAACAATACTTCATTGCCGGTGCGGATAGAAGCCAACATGGTACAGAGTGAAGGGTGTTGGCTTGTTTACAGGTTTGTTTTCAGTGTTATTAACAAGTCTGAGCTGCAAGAGAAGACCATGGGAGTTTCAAAACAGCAACTTTATATGTAAAACTTTGCAATAAGAAAAGGGGGTGATTGGTATGGCTTTAAAGCTTTGATTGATTTTATTTATTGGAGCAGTTAATCAAAACTCTAAAGAAGAGTCAGAATCAGAGAGATACAAAGGTATTCTTGTTGTTACTCAGGCGCAGCTCCTGACTTCAGAGATTATAATGGAATTCGGAGTTCCTGTCGTTGATTTGAATATTGCCCAGGTGATGAAACGAGCTTTGTTTGAAATGAGGAGCTGCTAGTAATAACGACCGGAACTATGCCTGCCAGATGGTAAGCCAGACTCTTAAAATTAATTAAGAATAATGCAAACCAATGAAAGGAGATCAACATGAAGTGGTGCCACAAAGAATTAAGGACTTTTGCAGTATACCTGATCACAGGTTTTTTAATAACCGTGTTAGGAACAAACGTATGTGCCCAAAATAAAGAAATCAAAGACAGTGATATTACCAGTGCAATTGAAACGGATTTATTATTTGACAATTCGGTATCCTCACATCTGATCGATGTAAAAACAAATGAAGGGATTGTTACATTATCAGGCAGTGTCAATAACCTGCTCGCAAGGGAAAGGGCTCTCAAAATTGCCGGTAGCATCAAAGGAGTACGTTCTGTTGTTAACCTTATAGAGGTAAAGCCGGTTGTTCGGACAGACAGTGAAATAAAAGATGATGTAGAAAATGCCTTACTATTGGATCCCGCAACGGCATTGTATAAAGTCGATGTTAATGTTGACAATGGAGTGGTTACCTTAACAGGCGAGGTTCACTCCTGGGCAGAGAAACAGTTATCTGCACAGGTAGCTAAAGGTGTCCGTGGAATCACTGATATCAAAAACAACATAAAAATAGTGTATAAAACCAGTCGTTCTGATTTCGAAATTAAACCCGAGATTGAGAAACGCTTAGAAGCAGATCCTTATGTTGATGAGCGGCTCATTGATGTTGATGTTAAAAACGGAAATGTTGAATTGAACGGAACTGTTGGCAGTGTCAGAGAAAAAAACAATGCTTCCATTAATGCCTGGGTTGCAGGGGTATCTTCAGTTGATACAAGTGACCTTGAGATTAAATGGTGGGCAAAAGATAAAATGAAACAAAAAACAGTGAGTGAAATAAGCGATAAACAAATAGAGAAAAGCGTAAAAGATACATTTCTCTATGACCCGAGAGTCTATTCCTTCAAGATCGATGTTGATAGCGATTACGGTTTAGTTACACTTAGCGGAGTTGTTGATAATTATAAGGCAAAAAGAGTAGCTGAACAGGATGCCAGGAATGTCAAAGGTGTGATTGCGGTATATAACAACATCAAAGTTAGACCTGAAAAGGAGACCAGCGATGAGGAAATAGCCGAACGAATTAGAAGGGTAATCAATTGGGATCCTGTGCTCGAAGGTTATGAGATCAGCACATTGGTTCGCAATAAGAAAGCCTATCTCTATGGGGATGTGGACAGCTTCTATGAAAAAGAAAGGAGCTATAATTAAAAGTTGTGTATGAGGTATAGGTGGTGTATCCTCTCTGGA
>CAZMHH010000108.1:0-12007 GCA_964566035.1 uncultured Thermodesulfobacteriota bacterium | reverse complement strand
ACGTATAATTCGTTAATATATCTCCCAGCGAATTGCAATTGCAACACAGTCTCCGGAGGGAGGGGATTAAGGGGAGGGGGATACAAGCAGGTGTCAGGTATCAGATGTCGGCTGTCAGCAAAACCTTTCAACATCCCGTAAAACTACTGTTTTTCCTGAAACCTGATGCCTGACTGCTGCTTTTTTCTACCAGCTATCCTCCTGACACCTTTTTATCCGACGGCTCTTTTTATTTCCTCCTTCAATCCATTCAAACTGTATGGCTTATGAATAAACCCTGCAAGTCCCTGCCCTTCAAAACCGATGGTTGCCTCCTCTCTGTCATATCCGCTTGAAAGTATCACCTTTACACCGGAATCAATCTTCTTCAATTCCAGAAAAGTTTCACGTCCGCCCATTCTCGGCATCGAAAGATCAAGAATCACGCAACATATCTCAGTGAAATGTATTTTATATATTTCTACTGCTTCCACACCGTTTTTTGCTGTAAGGGTCTTATATCCAAACTTCATGACCATCTCATTGCACATATCCAGAACATCTTCCTCATCATCGACAATAAGAACTGTTTTTGTGGAAATATCCCCTGCTGTTTCTTCATGGGGTTGGATAACCGGTTTTTCTGTTTTTACCCCAGTTTTTTTCTGGGATGCCGGTAACAGCACCCTTACTACAGTACCATTTTCCGGTTCACTGTCAACAAAAACAGCCCCTTTATGACCCCTTACAATCCCGATAACAGCTGCCATGCCAAGCCCCCTGCCGGTAAATTTGGTTGTGAAAAAAGGTTCAAAAAGTCTCTGTATTGTCTCCTCATCCATGCCGCACCCTGTATCGGATACCTCTAAATAAACAAACTTTCCTGCATGCGGTTTTTCATTCGCCCGACTCTTTTTTAAATAACTGTCATCACAAACCAATGTGCCTGTTGTTAGTGTAATATTGCCTGTTGTTTCTCCAATCGCCTCAGAGGCATTGGTAATCAGGTTCATAATAATCTGCTGAATCTGAGCTGTATCCATTAAAACAGATGGAATATCCGGGTCGAGGTTTAACTGAAAAACAGCATTTTTTGAAACAGAGCTTTTTAAAATATGAACATTTTCCTTGATAAGTTTATTGATATCAACATCCTTCATCACAAAATGCCCCCTGCCTGAATATGCAAGCATCTGGCGGGTAAGATCAGCCGCACGTTGAGCAGCCGCACGTTGAGCAGCCGTCATTGAGGATTCAATATATTTCCGTGAAGCTGACACCGGCGACAGTTCATAAAGAGACATGTCAAGATTTCCGATAATGGCAAGCAGCAGATTATTAAAATCATGGGCAATGCCCCCTGCAAGCACTCCGAGACTTTCAAGTTTCTGAGTATGTAAAAGTTGTCGTTCAAGTTCAAGACGTGCTTCTTCAAGCTGCTTCTGCCGGGTAATATCTATTCCAAACACAAAAAACTGGGAGACATTTCCTTTTTCATCAAAGTCAGGAACAATTGTGTTCAGGCCATATACCACCTTGCCTGATGGTACCATGCTGCTACTTTCATAAGATATAATCCTTCCATGTAATGCCTGTTTGAGGTTCGGTTCCACAACAGCGTATCTATCTTCACCTATAAATTCCCTGATAGTTTTACCAACAACCTGTTCAGGAGTAATATTGAAAATTCTTTCAAAGCCTTTGCTTACAAATTTGAACCGAAAACAGGTGTCAAGAATAGAGACAAGACCTGGAAAATTATCCGTGGTAAGGGTAAGCTGTTTTTCTCTGTTTGTAAGCTCCTCCTCCGCCTTCTTACGCTCGGTAATATCCCTTGCAATACCCCATAAATACTGCAACCTGCCTCCATCATCAAAGAGTGCATAAGATTGCAGCTCTACAGGAAAAACAGTGCCGTCTCTGCGGATATATTCTTTCTCATAAATTTTAGAATAGCCCTCCTGAAGCAGTCTTTTCTCCCAGACCTCTTTTTGCTCCCACTCTCGCCAGCGTTCAGGGGTTATTTCATAAAAGTTTTTCATCTGCTTAAGCTCAGCTAATGTGTATCCAAGCATTTTACAATATGCTGGATTGGCATTCTGAAATCTTCCCTCAGCATCAACCACCACAAACCCGTCTCTGCTGTTGTCAAACAGCTCTCTGAAACGCCTTTCGCTCTCACGAAGGGATATTTCTGCTTCCATCCGTTCTGTTATTGCCTGAATGCCCCTCAGAAACGTTGTAATCTGGGCAACATCTTTAGCTGTATAGCCGGATGTACTGTTCGCTACAGCAGCAACTGTGATAATACGCTTATGTGCCATGAAAGGCACCACCAGCAGATTCTCAATTGGAACATGCGCTTCAGGGCACCCTTTTTTTGCAGGGTTTTTTTCGGAATAATTATTAAATATCAACGGTTTCCTTTTCCTGACCGCTTCCGCCCACAGTCCAGCCTCGCTGATGGAAAACTCCTGCGGTTTATCAACAATACCGCACCCTTTCATAGCCTCGCCTGACCATGAATGAATCGTCATAACAGATTCCTCCGGATTTAAAAACCCGTAAAAACCATACAGACTGCCCGTCATCCTGACAATAGTCTCAAGAACATGGTCACAAACCACCTTAAAATCAGCATCCTCCAGAGAAGAAATATTCCACAGCGCCTCAAGTTTTGTGTTTGCGGCTTTTAATTCATCCTCTGCATGCTTTCTGTCGGTTATGTCTGTTGCAATCTCAAGTCTTACAATTCGACCGTCTATCCAGCGGATAGCTATGTCGCGGCAGTCATACCATCTTCCGTTCTTCAGGTTTCTAAACTCCCATTGATATACCCCTTTAGGACTGCCTTCAGAATCAAGCAGTTTATCATTGCTGCAGAATGGACATGGTCCGGTCTGTCCGGACTGTATAACCTTCCAGCATTTTTTACCCTCAATATTGCCCGATGCCTGTTGTCCATACCGGTTTACAAACAGCAGTTCATGGGTCTGCATGTCTGCAACATAAATAAATGCATCAATACTGTTGAGAATAGTTATAAGTCTTTTATGTGACTCTGCCGCCTCAGTTTCCGCCTGTTTGCGATCCGTGATATCGGTATGAGTTCCTATTATTCGCAAAGGTTTTCCCTCTGCAGTCCATTCAATTACTTTTCCACGGTCAAGCACCCAGGTATATGTTCCGTCTTTGCAGAGAATGCGATGCTCATTTTTATAAGAAGAGGTTTTGCCTTTTAAGTGCTGGTCTAACTCTTCATAACACTCTTCCCTGTCATCAGGATGTACTCTGTTGTCCCATTCATCCAAACCGTTTCCTATTTCATCCACGTCATAGCCGAGCATCTCCTTCCAGTGACGCGAAAAATAGACTTCATTGGTCTGCAGATTCCAGTCCCACAACCCGTCCTCAACCCCTTCAAGAGCATACTGCCAGCGCTGTTCACTCTCATGAAGCAGTTTTGTTTTTTCTTCCAGTAGTTTTTCAACTCTGAGAAGAGATTTCTCCCTTGCTGCTTTTGCGCAGAGTTCAACCAGATATTCAGGTGTAAAAGGTTTTCTTAAAAAGCTGGATGCCCCTTTCTGCAGCCAGTCAAGAGCAAGCTCAGGGTTTGAATCGGTTGTAATCATAATAATGACCGTATCAGGTCTGATAGCTTGAAATTCAGAAAGCAATGTTTCTCCATCCCCGTCTGGAAGATGATAATCAATAACGGCAAAATCATATTGCGTTGTTTCAAATTTTTTTCTTGCATCGCCTGCAGTAAGGGCAATGTGGGCATCATAACTATTGACTTCAAACACTGCTTTCAATATTTTTGTCAGGGTTTTGCTGTCCTCAACAATCAGAACTTTTTGTCTGCCGGTGCAATGGTCATTTTTGAGCATTGCCTCAACAGTAGATATGAGAGATTTTTTATCGGCAGGCATGGAAAGAAATGCATTAGCTCCTGTATCAGCAGTGATTTTTGCAGCATCATCGCCTGAAAATGTAGCTGACACAACAAGAATGGGAACATTGTTAAATTCTTTATATTCAGAAGAACGAAGCAGACGGCATAGCCGCCATCCGTCAATATCGGGCATGAAAAGATCTGTTATAATGAGATCAGGGAGGGTGGTTTCATCAAGGGTTTCCAGTGCTTCCTTTGCGCCTGTGAATTTGGAGATCTTATACCGCTCATTTCCAAGAAACTTTTCAAGAAGAAGCAGTTGGTTTATATCATCATCAATTATAACAACCGATTTTAATGGAGTTTTTTCCTCTATCACTTTTCCTCCGAAGTTTCTATAATAACCACTCCTCTTGCAAAGCTATTCGATTACGAATAAAAAGTTACAAGATTCAAGACGCAAGATACAAGGAAAATCTTTTTATCGCCTTTGCTTATCAGCTCTCCTGTCTTTGCTTAACAGCTTTTGCTTTTACTACCAGCTACGAGCTATGAGCTACCAGCTATTATACCCCCTCACCCTGACCCTCTCCCACGGCGGGGAGAGGGGACGAGGTAGGATGTATGTTAGCAATAACAATAATATTGGCGTCGCCTAATCCTGTCAAAAAACATCTTTCAGCCTTTGTGTTGGGTTTCGCTCTCGTTCAACCCAACCTACACCTTAATTCTCAGCAATCCCCGCTCCCTTTCCCCTCCCCCGGCGGGAGGGGATTAAGGGGAGGGGGATAAAAAATCATCAAATTTAAAATCGCCTTTGCTGAAAGCTGACTGCTGAAACCTGCTCTTAGCTCAATAGCTTTTCTGCTTTTGCTGATACCTGATGCCTGACAACAGCTCTTTCGAGTACGATAACGATCACGCCTACGACCACGAAAGCTTTTACTACGAGCTACACTGCTAAATTAGCTTAACAGCTTATCAGCTTTTATGCTCTTTTAGCCTGCTCTCAGCTATTAATTTTTGTTTTATTATCTGCTTGTCTTATTTCAAACTGCTTTTTAGCAGATTCAACAGCCCTGTGAAATTTTTCCATGAGTTGTTTTTTAGGCGGCAATGCTGTCATGTATTCGGCTACTTTTATATTCCCTTGTTTTAGCTCTAACAGTTCAATATGTTCGCTGTTTTTGCCTGCACATAAAATAAGCCCCAAAGGAGGATTTTCACCTCCAACCGTCTCATACTTCTCAAGCCAGCGAAGATAAAGCTCCATCTGCCCTTTATGACCCGCCTCAACTTCGCCTATCTTCAAATCAATAGCTACAAGACTCCTCAGCCTCCGATGGAAAAACAGGAGGTCAATTTTATAATCCCTATTATCTATGGTTATTCTTTTTTGTCTTGCAAGAAAAGCAAAATCATTTCCCAACTCTATTATGAATTTCTGTAATTCTGCTACAATGGCACTCTCAAGGTCTTTTTCACTATAAGAGTCTTGCAGTCCAAGAAAATCGAGAACATAAGGGTCTCTAAAAACCATATCCGGTGTAATCTGCTGATTGTTTCTGAGTTGCTCGATATCTTTTTTTACGGTTTCTTCAGGCTTTTTCGAAATGGCTGTCCGTTCATAAAGCATTGAGTTGATACGTTCCTGTAACAATCGAACAGGCCAACGCTCTAATTTGCAAATTTCCATATAAAATGACCGCTTCATTTCATCATCTATTCCCATGAACAATCTCAAATGACTCCATGATAATTCGGCACACAGCGTGTGCAGTGTTTCAATATCATAAAAAACATCCGAAAATTTAATACAGTTAGGCAAGTGTCTTTGACTCCAGCCCCTGCCATAAGCTGAAATTAATTGAACAGACAAATTTTCAACAACTTTTTTACCATACTCGGCTCTTTTGTCGTTAAATAATTCCTTCCTTATTACAGTTCCAATATTCCAGTACAGATTAGTAATTTCCCAGTTAACAGAAACTGCAACACTTTTTCTGCTTTCTTCGATAAATTTTGTTATCTGTTCAAAAAGTTGACTGATCTTTTTAGCTGGTTTCATTTGTTTTTCAATATATTAATAAATTTGAATAATTTTCGATGATAAAAAGCAACTGTCAGCAAAGGCAAAAAAGCAGCTGTTGGGTTGAGCCAGAGCGAAACCCAACCTACAACTACAACTACACCTTTTTTCTTTTGCTTAACAGCTTAACAGCTCTTATGTTTCTGCTGATACCTGAAAGCCGACAGCTGCTTTTACTACCAGCTACGAACTACATTGCTAACTTCCTGCTCCTTCGATTACGATAAGGATCACGATTACACCTACGACCACGAAAGGGTTTTGCTCAATCCCGCGAAGCACGGAACTTAACAGCTCAACAGATCTCCTGTCTTTGCTTAACAGCTTTTATCTCCTTCCCTCTGGCAGCAGAACCTCAAAGACACTCCCCTTTCCTTCTTCAGTCTCCACCCTTATACTCCCCTTCAACTCTTCAACAATTGAATTAACCATCGCAAGACCCATGCCTGTTCCGCTTCCGACAGGCTTTGTTGTAAAGAATGGTTCAAAAATTCTCTCCTTAAGAGCAGGATCAAAACCTGTTCCTGTATCACTTACCTTTAAAGAAACATAATTCTTTAAGCCCGGTTCCGGATAAGAAGCATAATTGTTACCGTCTGTCTCAACCCTTTCAAGCTCAACCTCAATAACACCTCCCTTATCCTCCATTGCATATGCTGAATTTGAACATAGATTGATAATAAGCTGTTCTATCAGTTCAGGGGATGCCATTACTATACTTTCATAACATGATATGTTCTCATTTATTATTATATTCCTTGACAGGGTTGATCTTATAAAACTGACGGATTCCTGAACCACTTCAGCAATTTTTAAAGGCTCTAAACTGGTCTTTTTACTTTTACTGAATATTCCAATCTGTTTTATGAGTCTTACAGCCCTGTCTCCCTCCTTAAACAGACTCTCAATAAACCTGTATGCCGGATTGTCTTGCGTAATATTATCTTTTATAATTTCAGCACATCCCATTATTCCGGCAAGTATATTGTTGAATTCATGGGCAATACCCCCGGCAAGCGTGCCGAGAGCCTGCATCTTGTGTGACTGCCTTAAACTTTCTTCAATCTGCCTGCGCTCGGTGATTTCAATGGCTATTTCAATGGCGCCGATAATTACACCTGAAGGGCCTCTGACCGGCGCTGCCCGGATCATCCATGATCCCTGTGTATGGGGCCAATGCGGCTGATTTTGAGGTGTCAAATCGTCTTCCTGCGGCATGCCGGTCTGAATTGTCAAAGACACAGGACAGTTGCTGCAAACTCTGTCCAACCCCCATAACTCATAGCATTTTTTTTCCTTTATTTCTTCAATCCCGACCTGGAAACCGACAACCTTGCTGACTGCTTTTAAATAACTGCTGTTGCACCAAATAAGCCGGTGATCCCTGTCGTGAAATGCCATGATCTCGATTGTATTGTCGAGGATAAGGGATTTTTCATGCTCTGCTTTACGGATCTCGTTTTCAGCTCGTTTACGCTCGGTCATGTCTCTGACCCACTCCATAAAGAATTCAACATTCCCATGCTTGTCCAACATTGGTAAAACACGAAGATCAATCCATGTGCCATCAGGCAACTCCACTTCCTTTTGAATATTTTTTCGGGATAATAGAACGTTTTTAGCCTCGCAGTCAGGGCATATATTATCATAACCCCTGTAGGTCCTGTAGCATTTAGTATTAAGTATCCTTTTTTCTGCATCAACATCTGCAAAGCCTCTCCAGTTGCTATATAGAATGTTCATTTCCGGATCATGTATGGAAACCATATCAGGGATAAGGGACAACATTTTTTGAAAACGCTCTTCTCTCTCCCGCAATGTGTCTTCAGCTTGTTTACGCTCGGTGATGTCACGAACAAGGGCAATTACCTCATTTTTACCTGCCGGGATAATTCGTGCTTCAAACCAGCAAGCTGTTGATTTAATATCCAGTCTGTATTCCACTACCTGGAGAGACTCTGTATCCAGGGCTCTATTAAGATATTTCATAAAATGCAACATTTCCTGTTTGGGGAACACCTCTGCTATCAACTTGCCCAGTAATTCCTCTCTTGGCCGGTAGAGTTTGTCATCTGAGGAAGCAATGATATCAAGATATTGTCCATCCCTGTTGAACCTGAATATTATATCCGGGATTACCTCTATAATTGAACGATTATATTCTTCACTCTTTCTTAACTCTAACTCTGTCCTTTTTTTATCTTCCAATGACCTCGCCAGCGCTAAATTTGCAAAGCTTATATTTGCAATAATTCCGGCAAGCTCAACATAATAGTTTATTAGGTGGGTGACTCTTTCTCTGTTCCATCTTGGAACCCTGTCAAGTGCAGCAATATATTCCTCCTCATCAAAACCATATTTTTCAGCCTGTTTTCTGAAAACATCATAGTCTATCTTTTCATCATCAAAAAAGAACTGTCCGAGAAAAAAATTACCGATATGCTTTTCCCCGACCACTATAGGAGTCACCATATCCCACATATTGTTTTTGCATTTGTATATCTTGAATGTTCCGGGTTCAACCCCTTCGCTTAAAACAACATCGCTCTCAATACAGTATTTGTTCGTCTCGGGGTGGATTCTGTGAAATTTTGTGCAGATATCCTGCCAGCCTGTGGCAACCAGCACATTTCCATTCATGTCAACAATCGACATCCCGACATTCATGAACTTATAAAAATGATTCATAATGGACTGTATTGTCGGCACATCAATAATATCTTTGAGCTCAAGCGCTTCTATATCTCCATCAGGTTTAAGCACAGTATTAAGTTTTTTTCTTACACTCTCTTCACTCTCGCGGAGCTCAACGGTTCTTTTCTCCAGCAGTTCCTCTACCCGCATCAGCGCTCTTTCTCTTCTGGCTTTTTCACAGACACCTATTAAGTATTCAGGTTTGAAGGGTTTCCGGATGTAAGCTGCTGCACCTTTTTTCATAGACAAAAGGGCAAGTTCAGGGCTTGGATCTATTGTAATTGCTACAATAACACATTTCGGATTAATTCTTCTGAAGGTATCCAGCAGCACATCGCCTTTGCCGTCAGGAAGGTGGTAATCTATCACAGCTATCTCGTAGCTGTTTTTTCTAAACAACTCTGTAGCGGCTTTAATCGAATCTGCCTGATCGACACTATAACCATGGGCTAAAAAAGTTTCCTTTAGAACATTTGAAAGGGATTTGCTGTCTTCTACAAGAATTAACTGGATCTGCTCTTGCAGTTTATCGCCTTTGAGCAATGCCCTGACCTGCGCCAGAAATTTTTTTGCATCAACCGGTGCAGGCATAAACGCATTTGCCCCCAGATCCGATGTGATAGAATCGGCATCCTCTCCGGAAAAAGTCGCTGAAATCACCAGTATCGGAACATCATTGAACTGCTTGTATTCAGGGGAGCGCAGCAGACGGCAGAACCGCCATCCGTCAATATCCGGCATGAAAATATCGGTAATTATAATATCCGGAGGACTCTCTTGAGCCATGTCAGTCAGTGCGGTATCAGCCCTTTCAAAGGTTTTGACCTCAATGTTGTCATCTTCAAGTATCGCCTTTAAAAGCTCCAGCTGCAGCACGTCGTCGTTGACAACAACCGCCCGAACAAGGTCATCTTTTTTTCTCTTTTTATTCGCCATAACACGGCTCCCTTTTTAAGGTTTGAATCAAGTCAGAATCCCAAATTCCGAATTTTGCTTTTCCGGCTTTGCTGAAAGCTTATAGCCGATACCTGACAGCTGCTTTTCCCCTATAGCCCATAGCCTATCGCCTATCACCTTTTCAAAGTTGTAGGGTGCGCCGTGCGCACCGAATAAAGCCGACTACGATCACGACCACGCCTACGACCACTAAGGTTTTAGGTTTTACTACGAGCTACGAGCTACCGGCTACGCTGCTGATACCTGACAGCTGCTTTTCTTGATTCAATAAAAATTATCCATCGTAGTTATCCCGCATCTGGCTTTTGGATAACGGGACTTGAATGCAGAGCTGAAAGAACCTTTTCTGCTTTTTATCTCTGTGGCGATCATCTCTTTTCCGGAAGTCAGAACCAGATCAACCTCAGCGCCCTGTTTGGTTCGCCAGTAATGCAATTGATATCCTGCATTGAGATAACGATTTGCCTTGAAAACCTCTGATACAATAAAGTTTTCAAACATAGCGCCTGTATCCGGTCTCAAATCAGTTTCGGAAAAATCATCTATCAGCGCATTTCGTATTCCTGTATCAAAAAAATAAATTTTTGGAGATTTTACTATCTCATCTCTTCTGTTTCCTGCAAAAGGATACAAGCGGAAAACAATAAAACTATCCTCAAAAATTTCAACATAGCGTTTTACCGTGCGCTGATCAATCTGGAGTTTTTGGGCAAGTTCAGAGTAATTAACAATGTTGCCTATCTGATATGCAAGCAATTTAAGAAGGTTCAGAGCAGCGCGCCTGTTATCAATAAGCCGGAGCTCAAGAAGGTCTTTAAAAATAAGGCTGTCAATAAAGTTTTCAAGATACAGCCTGTCAGCCGGATGGTTTAACATTGCAGGGTATTGTCCGTATAGAAGAACAAGGTTCAGCATGGCGCGAATATCAAAAAGCCGGATGGGCGGGGCATTTTGACAGACATTTATTATTTTATCAAAAATGTTAAAATTGAGACAGGACTCAACACTGTTCTGAAACAGATATTCTGAAAAAGTCAGGGGATAAAGAAAATAATCAATTTTTCTGCCTGCAAGGCTTTCTGCTGTTCTGTTTTTTATATGAAAGGAAGAAGAGCCGGTAATGATCAGTTTCAGGGGTATCTGATCATAGATTATTTTTACGGCTCTGCCCGGGTCACCGACAAGATGTATCTCATCGATAACCGCAAAACCGCTTTCCGGTTTGAGAATGCTTCGATATGTATTTACGTCATAGGTTTCAAGGGCTTTTCGGACAGGTTCATTGTCAACCAGAAGGTATTGAGCATCAGGGAAAAGCCGGTTGACAAGAGTCGTTTTACCGCACTGCCTTGAGCCCAAAATAATGAGAACTTCACGATATTGTGAGAAGTGTTCCTGAAGAGCAGAGTCAAGATGTCTGTTTATTTTCATAAAACCAATACTTCTTTAGAAGGTTATTTTAGTTATATCTATAGTTACATTTAAGTCCTGAATAGTCAATAAAATGTTTAAAAATAAAGAGCCGGGATTCAGAATTAAAAAAGTTTCAAGTTGATTAGTAGGTATCAGCAGTCAGGTGTCAGCTGTCAGCAAAAACTTTAAACATCCCATAAAACTGCTGTTTTTCCTCAAACCTGATGCCTGACAGCTGAAAGCTGCGCTGCTCTTAGCTACGCTGCTATTTTTCCCTAAAAACCCCGTCAATCGCCAGAACCAGCTCATCCCTTGAAAATGGTTTCATAAGAGTTGTTTTTGCCCCCAGTTCTCTTGCAACATCAAGGTATCCTTCTGGACTCAACCTTCCTCCGCCTGATACTGCTATTATCTTCACCTCCGGCATATATTTTTTTAACTCGATAATAGTTTCATATCCATCCTGTTCAGGCATGAGAATATCTGTTATCAGAAGTTGGGGCTTGAATTTCTGTATCAGCTTTATTCCTTCTTTCCCATCAGGTGCATCCGCGACCTCATGCCCTTCCTTTTCAAGCATTTCACAAATCATTTCTCTAAACTCATCATGGTCGTCAATTACAACAATTTTCATCATTCTCTCCTATAAAAATGTTTCAATAATGTGTTTGTCATTTAACCCCCCTCTCCCAAGAGAGCTGATAAGCTGATAAGCAAAGGCAAAAAACAGGGGCGGAAGCGGAACGTCTTACATCTGCTTTCATTTCTGCCTTTGCCCTTTGTGGTTTTGCTTAATAGCTCAATAGCCCTGTTAAATAACCTACGGTTTGCTCCGCATTTCACAGGGCAGGCCAACAGCTTAACAGCTTTTATGCCTTTCCTGACAGCTTCTTTTAACCCCCCTCACCCTGACCCTCTCCCACAGCGTGACTGTGTCGCAATTGATTTTTGTGCAATATATTTATTTACAATAATGATGT
>CAZMHH010000107.1:0-12140 GCA_964566035.1 uncultured Thermodesulfobacteriota bacterium | reverse complement strand
GGATCAGGATGAAGCCCCTGGACCGACTGCTCCTCCCAGCATATTTCTGAACAATCATTTCAAGTTTTTCTGATAAGTTATCAAAACAAGTAAGCTTCACATTCTTATTCCGTATGTTTGTTCAAATTGTATAGATAATTTACCCACTTGCTATAGTAATGTCAAGTAAATTATAATAAAATATCTGTTTTAAAAATAATATTAAACCTTTCTAACCAGCTGAACATCTTTTCACAAATACCCATGTTATTTCATTTTGATCAATATTTCCGTATTTTTTTACCAAAAGATCAAGTTTTCTCTGTTTTTCCTTTTTTATATATTCATCACTTTCTGCTATGGTTCCATCATCGAGTTTAGTAATCTCTATGCTCTGAACAGTTTCGGATTTGGGAATGTTGTTGAATGTTTTTGTTGAAAGCTCCCTTTCCAATCTTCCTTCTCTTGGTAAAAATTTTTTATAATTCATTTTTTAGCTTTTATTGGAATATTTTTCATTCAATTAACAAAACCCTGGTCACTATTTTGACAACTTATCTATTATATCGGAAATAACATAAAAAACTTCACAAGATAATTGCTCTGCTCTTTTGTCAAGATCAATTTTTTGGTTCAAAGCCTCCTTTTTTACCTTTTCAGGATTTAGACTGTTTTCAATTAAAATTTTTTTGAGGTTATTATATAACTTCTTCCTTCTTTGTGAAAATGATTCATGGACAAGCCTTCTGAAAAAAACCTCTTTTCGGCTTTCCCATTGCCTTTTTGAGGGCAAAATTTCGATGAGGGTTGAATCTACCTTTGGAGGGGGATAAAACAGTTTTGCAGGAATAACAAATTTTTTTTTTGTAAAAGTATAGGCATTAAAAAGAACCGACAGTGCTCCATATTCTTTTGAACACGGAGAAGCGGTAATCTTCTCCGCTACTTCCTTTTGAATAACAAGCAAAGCCTTTTTAATAAATTTCAAATTCTTCAATAGCTTAAACAATATATCATTTGTAATTGAATATGGAATGTTTCCAATAAGCACACACTTCCTCTCCTCCAAAACAAAGTCTGAAATATCGGCCTTAAGAAAATCCGCATTCAGAATTGTCAACCTCTCGTTCTGCATACCGTTATGACTTAAAAAAGAGACCAATTTCGAATCAATTTCAAATGATATAACTTTTGCCCGGGTTTCAACCAGAAAACATGTAAGGGCTCCCATCCCGGAGCCTATCTCTATCACAATATCATTTTCATAAATATCTGCTATATCAACAATACTGCTGGCAATATCTTTATCAACCAGAAAATTCTGTCCGATTTTTTTTTGCAGGATAATCCCTGACTTATTTATTGTTGTAATGGAGGGGAATTTCATTTGCTTATATAAAGCGCGGTCTGTTCACTTTTAAGGAATTTCTCAATTCCATTAAAAATAGCGTTTGATAGAAGTCTTTGATGGCTCTGTTTCTGCAAAAGAATTGCCTCTTTAGAGTTGCTGATAAATGCTGCTTCAATTAGTACACCGGGCATATCTGCATCTATTAAAACCCTGAAAGGAGCATGTTTTACTCCAAGATTGCGTATGTTCTGTTTTTTTGAAAGTGAAGCTATAAGAGAATTATGAATATGTCCTGCAAGAATACTGGAAACATTGATCTTATTACTTTGCAGAAGATCAAATAGTATCATTTCAAGATCCCCTATTTCTTCAGGGGTGGTAAAGTTTTCACGGGCTGCAACACGGCGCGCAGCAGCATCAGATGAAAAATTAAGATAATAAGTTTCAAGTCCCGTAAGGGAGTTGTCATGATGGGAATTTGCATGAATTGAAATAAACAGATCCGCATTAATACTGTTAGCTATATCAGCACGCTGTTGCAATGAAACAAATTCATCACTATTACGTGTCATTATTGCTTTATATTTGCCGTCTCTGTCAATTCTTTTTTTTAACTCCATTGCTATCAACAAGCTCACTTCTTTTTCCAAAAGTTCTTTATATCCAACAGCACCCGGATCTTTTCCGCCATGCCCCGGATCTATTACAACAACATATTTTCTCTTTTCTCTTTCCACTACTTCAACAGTTTTTTTTCCTTCTGATCTTGCAGGTTCTGTTTTAATCTGTTTTTCAAATTCAGCAGATTCTGTCTTTGGAGATACCAATTCAACCAAAAGAGAGTTATCTTTGTCAAAGTATATTTTACAATGTTCTCTTGCCAGTTTCTCCTTTAAGTCAAAAACTATTCTTACACGGTCTTTTGTCGTCTGTGCTGCTCTGATCTGTTGAATTATGTTGCTTGATATATCATATATATTGGCTACCGTGCTTCCAAGAACGGTGTTTTCTAAATCAACATAAATCCTGTCAGGAAGATTATGCTCTATGTTTTCTTCAAGCACACCTACACGATATGTTGTTTTTCTGGTTAGATCAACTCTTATACTATCATCAGAATAAGAGATTGACTTCACTGTATTGGTTCCTCTGCCTGTTGCTCTTGCATTGTTATTTAAAACTGAAAGAGAAAAAACAAATACAAAGGAGATAAAAACAGATAATTTTAAAAAAGTTACATTAATATTCATAAAAAACCATTGCACTATTTAAAATATGGGAGCAGTTTTTTATAAGTATTTTCAATATAATCCGGGAAAACCACGGTATTGGAAATAACCGGCATAAAGTTATGATCTCCTGTCCACCTCGGAACAATATGAAAATGAAAATGGTCATCAACTCCTGCCCCTGCAGCCTTTCCCAGGTTAGCACCAATGTTCATACCATCAGGGTTCAATGCCTCTTTCAACCTACTAACACTGTCACGGACAAGAATGAAAAAATCAGCCAATTCATCAGATTCAAGAGCCTGCATGTCAGCCTTGTGGTTAAAGGGAACCACCATTATATGCCCCGCAGAATATGGATACTTATTCATTATTACAAATGAATGTCTGGATTCACTCAATATGAGATGTTTTTTTCTATAATCCTTAACTTTTTCAATACAAAAAATACATTTTGAAGGTTTTTCAGAGATGATATAATCTATTCTCCAAGGAGCCCAAAGTTTTTTAATATTATTTGTCATTTGTCAGGGTGAATATAAAATGGTTTAATGATAATATTTGCTTGTAATTTATCACGAATAGCTTAATATTTCAATCTGTATTGTTATTGTGACTATACTGCTTTTGGACTCTTTATTCATTCATACTCATAATCCAGGTGATCAGCATTTAGTAGTCACAACAGGCAAAAACCCAAGTTCGCTCACCTTAAGGGACAGGTTTTAAGCAAAACAAAAACTTTTAAACATCTAATAGCTTTGACAATGAGCTGTGACAGATGTTGATATAAAAAACACATAAACTTATTTTAAAGAGCCATTATCTCAATATCTCCCCAGACCCCTATACTGTTTCCTTTAATAATAACCGTTGCATCAACACAAGGAGTTTGTTTTGCCTTTTCAACAGCCTTGTCAATATCTTTTTCATCCATTACAATATTTGCAACTGCAGTAGCTGCCGCATCAGCAATACAAGAGTTTCTTGATTTCATAACAACAGCATCAGCTTTACCAAAACTAAACGAGTGCCCAACAGTGCCCGACGATGTACAAATTGCAAACCCTTCTCGTACAGGCTTAATTTTAATTCCCACTTTTTCACTTAACGGCGACAAACCGGCAAAAATACCAACAGATATTTCCCTGTTGGTTTTTACAAATATATCTCCTCCGTTTTCAACTATCACTTCATTACAATAATTCAAAAGTCTTAAACCTGTGTACTCTGCAACAGCACCTGCAACACATGCCATCGGGCCTACTCCGACTATTGCAGATGCATGGACCATTTTTTCTATAATTGTGTTGTTAATTCTATCAAAATTGATTGGAATCAGGGAAGATAAGAAGCAAGGGTTTGCTTTAATAAACTCTTCTATCACGGCCCGGGCAGAAAAAACTGCTTCAATAGCCTCATTTTTTAAGTAAACCGAAGAACTTATAAAAAGATCTGTCTGCCCTACAGCAACGGAAAAAGAGATCAGGTCATCGGTTTTTGTATAATTTCTGTATATTCTTTTCTCATAGGACATAAGAGCTGTACTGCCCAAAAGTCTGCCATCATTTTTTTTACATGCTTACGCTTTTTTTACCTAAAACCGACTCAACTTCAGTAATAAACAGAGAGGAGGGGTTAACCCTATATTTCTCTCCAAACCCTATTACAGTTTCACTTTTATCAGGTATTAACAGATGAAAATAAACCTTTGATTTACCTGGATTATTATCTACAATTAATTTAATTTTTTCTATTTCATTATTATTGAGTTTATTTATCAAACAACTCACATGGACATCAGGTGATAAAATTTCAGGGGCTTTTTCAGCTTCAATTATTTCTTCTGCAATTATGCGTTTATCATTCTTATCCTCCTCAATGGTCAGCTTGCCTTTGATGATCAACGGCAAATCCGCTTTAAGAAGCATAGCATGCTTTTGATAAAGTTCAGCAAAAACTATAACCTCTATGGTGCCTGTAACGTCCTCAAATGTTACAAAAGCCATTAACTGGCCTCTTTTTGTAGTCATCTCTTTCAATAGGCTTACAACACCTCCTACAGATACACTTCTCTCCTTTGTCTCTGCAATAACAGATGAAATTTCGGAGACTCTGCACGCTTTGAGAATCTCTCTATAATTGTCAAGCGGATGGCCAGTTACGTAGAAACCGAGACACTCCTTTTCATGAGCAAGATATTTTTTGCCATCCCATTCAGGAATTTCAGGATATCTCAGCATATCTTCTTCATTGTTTCCTTCATCTTCAATTGCATCAAACACACTTAACTGACCTGACATCTTATTTTTTGCAATTCTTTGAACAGACAATATAACTTCCTCAAAAACAGCAAACATCTTTGATCTTGAAACCCCGAACGAATCAAAACCTCCGCATTTGATAAGGCTCTCCATTACTCTTTTGTTTACTTTTCTTAAATCAACTCTCCTGCAGAAATTATCCAGTGATTTAAAATTACCGCCATTCTGTCTTGAATTAATGATTGAAGCTATGGCATTATGACCAACATTTTTTACAGCAGCAAGTCCGAAACGGATTCTGTTTCCAGAAACTGTAAAATCACTGAAGCTTTCGTTTACATCAGGTGGCAGGACATCTAATCCTTTTTCTCTGCATTCATTAATATGTTTTACCACCTTGTCTGTTCTGTCCATTTCCGAGCTTAAAAGAGCTGCCATAAACTCAACAGGATAATGAGCCTTTAAATAGGCTGTCTGATATGAGATATAAGCATAGGCTGCACTGTGAGATTTATTAAAGCCATATTCAGCAAATTTAACCATAAGCTCAAAAAGATTTTCAGCTTTCTCTCTGGCAACTTTATTCTTTACGGCACCCTCAATAAAATCTTTTTTATGTTCTTCCATTTCAGCTTTCTTCTTTTTTCCCATTGCCCTGCGAAGGTTGTCTGCTCTTGATAAAGAAAAGCCTCCGATAGCACAGGCTATCTTCATAACCTGTTCCTGGTACAAAATAACACCGTAAGTCTCCCTCAAAACTTCTTCAAGCTGAATCAGATCATAATTTACCTGAACAGTTCCGTGTTTGCGTTTTATAAAATCATCAACCATGCCGCTACCAAGAGGGCCTGGTCTGTACAGCGCTAACAGAGCTGTTAGATCTTCAATTTTTTCAGGTTTTACGCCTGTTAAAACCTCTTTCATGCCGGGACTTTCAAGCTGAAAAACGCCTTCTGTTTCTCCAGAGGTAAGCAGTAGATAGGTTTCCTTGTCATCAAGGGGAAGTTCATTTATATCAGGCACTGTCTTTTCCGGGTCTGTCTTTATAAGCTCGAGGGTTTTTTCAATAACTGTAAGGGTTTTCAGTCCTAGAAAATCAAATTTTATAAGGCCTATATCCTCTACCTCTTTCATAGCAAACTGTGTCAATATTTCATCCTTCGGCCCTTTATACAAAGGCAGATACTCCTGAAGATCCCTATCTGCTACAACAACTCCTGCTGCATGGGTTGATGCATGCCTTGTCACACCTTCAAGAATCCTTGCAATTTTTATCAATTCAGCAACATCTTTATTGCTTTCAATTAATTCTTTAAGCCTTGGTTCCAGCTGAATTGCTTTTTCTATCGTCATTTTAAGGTCACCGGGAACAAGCTTTGCGATTGCATCAACCTCCTTATAAGGCATCTCAAGCACCCTTCCAACATCTCTAATCACAGCCTTTGCATTCATTTTTCCAAAGGTTATAATCTGAGCTACATTCGCCTCTCCATATTTTTGTTTCACATACTCTATAACCTTTTCTCTTTTATCCTGACAAAAATCAACATCAATATCAGGAGGGCTTATCCTGTCAGGATTTAAAAATCTTTCAAACAGAAGCCCGTGCTCTATAGGGTCTATCTCAGTAATCCTTAAAGAATATGCTACTAAACTCCCTGCAGCAGAGCCTCTGCCCGGACCTACGGGGAAATTATTGTTCTTAGCATATCTAATAAAATCATCAACTATTAGAAAATAGGCTGTGTAGTTCATTTTCTTTATAATGTCTATTTCATGTCTCAGCCTTTTTCTATACTCTTCCTGTATCCTCTCAAACTCTTCCTTATCCTTCTTAGCTCTAATTTTGTTTAAACGTTCTTTAAGTCCTCTTTCTGTAAGTCTCTCAAAATATACTTCTATTGGTTCATTATCAGGGGTTTCAAAATTTGGAAATTTATATTTACCAAAAGTCATTTCAAAACCACATCTTTCACTGATTGCAATTGTGTTTTTCAAGGCTTCCGGCAGGTGCGAAAAGGCTCTTTGCATCTCATCAGGAGATTTAAGATAAAACTCATCAGTAGGAAATCTCATTCTTTTCTCTACATTTACAGTGGTCTGGGTCTGAATACAGAGCAAAGCATCGTGTGCTTTGGAATCGGTTTTATTGAGGTAGTGACAGTCATTTGTTGCAACAAGGGGCAGGTTCATATTTTTTGCTATCTTTATAAGTCCCTGATTTACAATTACCTGCTCAGGCATTCTGTTTTCCTGAACCTCAAGAAAAAAACGGTTGTCATCAAAAATTGACCTGTATTCTTCAGCCACCTCCATTGCTTTTTTTATATTCTCTGCACGTATTAACCTTGGAATCTCACCATCAATACAGGCTGAAAGGGCAATCAGACCCTCATTGTACTTTTGAAGTATCTCCTTATCAACTCTTGGTTTGTAATAGAATCCTTCTCTGTAACCGCAGGTAACAATCTTTAGAAGATTCTGGTATCCCTTTTCATTTTTAACAAGTAGAACAAGATGGTTCCTTGGTTCTTTAACACCTACTTGATACTCTTTATCAAAACGGCTTTTTGGGGCAAGATATATCTCACATCCAATAATTGGTTTTATCCCCGCATTGTACATCTTCTGATAAAATTCTACTACCCCAAACATATTTCCATGATCAGTAATAGCAATTGCAGGGAGACGGAACTCCTTGGATTTGCTGCACAGATCATCAATCTTGATTGCTCCATCAAGGAGACTGTATTGGGTGTGAACATGAAGATGAACAAACTCTGAATGTTTCATTGTTATTCCTATAACTTATATTTTTATAATAAATAATGATCAAAAAACCTTCTAAATAAGGCTAAGCTGAATAAGCACCAAGAAAATATACCGGTCTGTGAAAAAATATAACTTATATAGACTTATGAAGTCAACCATAAAGGCTAAAAAGAGCAAACCCATGCATAATAGTTCCTTGACAGTAAACCTTTAATGAGCGACCCCGAGTCCCCTTGTTCAAGTACTCCATATAGATTTCTGATCACCTTTTTTGATTTAGTTAATTAGTGGCAGATAGAATGTTACCGATTTTACATGGAATTATTTTTTTATAAACAAATAGTCTCCCCTAAGCACTGGCAGTTTGAGGTACCACTGAAAGGGCGAAGGGCAAGAAAACTTTCAGTCTTTTTTTTGCAATTTTCTGAAAAACAATCAAAACCTAATAATAATCATCAAAGATTATAGAACCATAAGGTCTTTTTTTTATCAAAAATACGTATTTTACCGTATTTTATTTCTTTAATATTTGTTGTTTAATTTAAATTGATAAAGAACTGTTTAAAAGTTATACTGTTTAACACTTTATTAACGATACATTAATCAACATCTGATGGCCATGTAAAAAAGTAAGCAAGAGTACCTTTTGTAATTTCGAACCCCGCGTTTTGTGGGGTTCGAAATCCCGTTTTTTCAGTTTTTTATGAGATCTCTCTCTTCGTTCTAGATGACAGAGAGAGACTTTTTACGGATATATTAACATTTGATGGTTCCGTAAAAAGTCAATTTTTTCTTTAATTGCTAAAAGAGACTGTGAGATAGCTACTTGTAACATGCTGTAATTGCTTTTATATCACCCTCACCCCAACCCTCTCCCGTCCAAGGAGAGGGAGCTTTTTAGACTTTTTACGGATATATTAACATTTAATAAACTATAAGCAGCTTTCAGGTTAGAAAGGAGTGATGGAGCATGGGACCTTTTGAACTTTTGGATAAATCTCTGGCAGGAAGACAGAAACAGCTACAGGAAGAGAAGGAAAACGGCGTAAAGATGATCGGATTTTCCGGGCTTGGTTATGTGCCCGAAGAGATCATTTATGGAGCTGGTGCATGTCCGATCCGCCTTGTCCGTGGGGGTGATCCTGAACCAATTGCTGCGGCTGCCGGGTATATGGATCGGATTTTATGTCCTTTCTCCCGAGCACAGTTTGGGTATCATATACTTGAAGAAGAGACCCGATACCAAATGCCTGATTGTTTTATTTGTGCAATTACCTGTCAACATATGCGCCGTGTTGCAGATGCGTTTGATATCTACACTGAAATCCCTGTATTCCGTTTTGGAGTACCACATGGATATAGATCCGATCATGGGTTGAAATATTACCATGATATGGTAAAAGAGCTTACAGCATACCTTGAACAGTTGCTGGGCATAAAAATACAAGAGCAGGGATTAAAAGACTCTATTATTATCTATAACAGGTTGAGAGAAATGCTGCATAAAATCGGCATGCTTAGAAAGAACAAACCAGCACTGATAAGCGGAAAAGTTTTTTTTAAACTAATGCACTCTTCTTTTTATCTTGACCCCAAGGACATGGTAGACCTTCTTGAGCAGATATATTCTTTTCTCACAACAGCAAAAAAAGATGCGCTTCCAAAGGGACCACGAATTTTACTGACCGGCAATATGCTGGCAGTAGGTGACTACAAGATTATTGATCTGATAGAACAGAATGGGGCTTCTATAGTAACTGAACAGTTTTGCGGAGGGGTTCGGCACTATGATTCAAACATAACACCCAACGGTGATTTGATTCACAACATTGCAAAACGTTATTTTTGCGACAGAGCTCCAGGTGCTTTCATGCGGCCTGCAAAGCAGAGACTTGATTTGATCTACCGTCTTGCAAGAGAATATCAAGTTGATGGAATAATATGGTATCAACTTCGATACTGTGAGACCTACAACATGGAGTTTTTCTACTTCAATAAAATGATGAAGGAATCAGGGTTACCGCTGCTGCAACTTGAATCAGAATATGATGTTGAGGAACGAGGAACACTCCTCAACAGGATTGAAGGATTTATGGAATCACTTGAAGGGAGGGCTTAATTATGTACAGCAGATTACTGGAACTATGCGGTTTCGAACCCAATGAAATTAAACAGGAACAATACCGGATTGAAAAAACATTTTCTCTTTTAAAGATAGGAGAGAATGAGATTGCATTCGCTGAAAAGCGTATAGAAAGTCTCTACAGTGTCGACCTGCCAAGTGTAAGAAAGATGCTTAAGATCTGGATTAAAGAGCTTTTGGCCCTGGTTATGGCCCGTGAAGAGAAGGAAAAAATAGTCTATGCGATTATGCCATCACCGTCTGAATCGTATTTGGCAGCAATGATGGCTTCGGATAAGCTTTATGTGGGCTATCCAGACTATGTATTTCAAATAACCTTAGGAGCTCTTTTCGGCAACATGACCCCACTTTTTGAGGCTGCAGAGAGGTTTGGTATGCCTGCTGGAGGAGGTCATTGTGGACTTAACAAAACAAGACTTGGCGCACATGCTCTTGGGATTATCCCAACAGGTGATCTTGGGATGGCATGGGGTATAGTCTGTGATGAAGGACCCAAAACAGATGAACTTATCCACGAGTTATTCGGAATGCCTGTAGCCTATATTGCCCGGTGTCAAGATGATCCTCTTGACCTCTATCCCAATGTGCGCGAGCGAGCAGTTGAGTTTCTTGTTGGGGAGATTAAACATGCATATGCGCATTTTTCTGAAGTAACCGGTGTTCAAATCACCAACGATCTGGTAATGAAAGCTATCCAGACAATCTTCGGCTATATGCAGGTTTTCGGTAAATTGCAGGAACTTATGAAAAAAGATCCCCTGCCTGTAAGTCAGGCTGATTTGATACTTTTCATTATGGTAACACAGATGTGCATCAGGGATTATGAAGGAGCAACAGAGGCTGTTCAGCTTTTTTATGACGACATCAAAAAACGAGTTGATCAGCAGGATGGGATTTTACCTAAAGGATCACCAAGGGTACTGTGGGGTAACCATTTTCCACTTACTGATCCTGGAATTATTAAAATGGTTGAGAATATCGGAATCGCAGTTCCTCTTTCTGAAATTTGGTATGTTACTACGCAACCGCCAACCGAAATATGCAACGACCCTGTTGAAACAATCGCCCGCAGGTTTGCAACACTTGGTTTACTTACCAGCGTAACAGGAAGGATAAAGGATGTTATCCGTTTGTTTAATGAATGGCAGCTAGACGGAGTATTGTGGTTTAATCATATTCCATGCAAGGTAATTGGCACAGATTCACTAATGATTAAGAAAGCTCTCAAGGAAAAGCTCAATGTCCCCATAACTGTCATAGAGGGTGATATGTATGATGCCAGAAATTATAACCGCCAGCAGATAAGGACAAGGGTTGAGAGCTTTGCAGAAATGCTGTCAACACGTGTAAAAAAGAGTGTATAGAGATGTATTACCTTGGTATTGATATAGGAGCCGCTACCGCAAAGGCAGCCCTGATACATGATCACTGTTTATCTGCCATGGTTGTTATGGATACGGGTCATGACATACGGGATATTTCACAGCGTGTTGCAAATGCTGTCCTTGAAAAAGCAGGAATTGGCATAGGTGATGTAGAAAAAATAGTTGCAACAGGCTATGGGCGTATCTCTGTTGATTTTGCTCACAAGCGTGTAACTGAAATCACCTGCCATGCAAAAGGAGTGCATAAGCTGATAAAAAAAGCAAAAACAATTATTGATATCGGGGGGCAGGACAGTAAGGCTATTCGTATAGATGAAAGAGGCAATGTGCTTGATTTTGTTATGAACGACAAGTGTGCAGCAGGTACTGGCAGGTTCTTGGAGGTAATTGCAAATGCCCTTAAGATACCAATTGACGATCTTGGAGGAATAGCACTTCAGGCTTCTGAACCATGCACAATAAGCAGTGTATGCACTGTGTTTGCTGAATCTGAAGTCGTATCATTGAGAGCAGAGGGTAAATCCAGGGAAAATATCGTAGCCGGTATTCACAAATCAATTGCAAGTCGAATCAGGGCTATGATGAACCAGATTGGATATGAAGATGTGATCGTACTGACAGGAGGAGTTGCAAAAAACAGAGGTCTCATAAAAGCCCTTGAGGATGATTTATCAATCAGCCTTTGTATCCCTGATTTTCCACAAATAACAGGTGCATTCGGTGCCGCCCTCATCGCATCCAATTCCAAATAGAAACTATTGGATGCTCAATTATTATGCCACATTAGATGTCAGTCTTTGCTTTTAAACTGAGGAACGGCTTTGGGGAACCCACTGGTAAACCTGCTGGAAACACCTGACATAATAAAACCGTACAGTATCAACTAGGATTAAACCTCTAACAGCTTTACCCATCTAACATAGCCAGCCTCCCCTGTTTAATCTCCGAACTGACATTCGTCCTTAACTAGTGTCCGAACGGAAACCCTGTTTTTTTCCAGTCGACGGCATGTAGTTG
>CAZMHH010000106.1:0-12260 GCA_964566035.1 uncultured Thermodesulfobacteriota bacterium | reverse complement strand
CCTTAAAAGAAATTGTGAAAATCATTCCATATGCCTGGCAGTACCCTGCCTCTACATGCTGTTGTATAAAAATATTTAATGAAAAATATTTCACCCCAAATTTTAAAATAACACGTTGGAAACAGTCACAGGATATTTTTGTAGCCGGGGAAAAAGCAGGAATGCTTCAGGTTTGTTACTTTAGTAAAAAACCTGACAAAGATGAAGGCCCTTTTTTAAAAGAAGAAAGGAACCTTATAATCGTAATAGCCAAACGCATCGGAGATATTATTGAAAAGCAAAAAGCCACAGAGGCACTTCAGGAAAGTCAGGCTCAAAACATGGCAATTCTTGATGCCCTGCCAGATTTTATGTTCCAGGTTTCTATTGATGGAAGGCTTCTTGGTTTTCATCCTGGAAAATTTCAAGATGCCCTAATATTCCTGAAAGACCTTATTGGTAAAAATCCTTTTGATTATTTAAGAAAAAATAAAATAATACCTTCATCGGTTTTAAAACAAACAATAAAATGTATAAAGGAAGTTATTGCCTTGTCCATGCCAATGGTTTTTGAACAAAAGATAATATTAAAAAATAAGGAGTACTTCTTTGAGGTCAGGATTGTAAAGAGCAGACAGAATGAAGCTCTTGGAATTATTCAGGATATAACTGACAGAAAATATCTTGAAAGAGAAGTTCTTGAAATCAGCGAAAGCGAAAAACGAAGAATTGGTCAGGATCTTCATGACAGTTTGTCCCAACATCTTGCCGGTGTTGCTTTTACATTGAAAGGTTTGGAAAAAAAGGCTCTTTCAGGGCTTACTCTCAAGCCTTCAAACATACAGGAAACAGTTGAACTTATTGACCATGCAATAACCCTGACAAGAGGCTTTGCAAGGGGTCTTAACCCTGTAAGTCTTGAAGCAGACGGTCTAATTTCTGCTCTCTCA
The DNA here is from genome assembly GCA_964566035.1 of uncultured Thermodesulfobacteriota bacterium. Classification (GTDB taxonomy): domain Bacteria; phylum Desulfobacterota; class WTBG01; order CAIYCZ01; family CAIRTM01; genus CAZMHH01. Next base: position 11,331 of record CAZMHH010000106.1, on the reverse strand, counting down.
GAGCTTAGCCTTCAGACTGAAAAAATCTTTGGCATTAAATGCGTATTTTATTATAATGATAGAGTACTTATTAATGATAATGAAACAGCAACCCATTTGTACCGTATTGTACAGGAAGCAGTAAACAATGCAGTAAAGCACAGTAGAGCAGACTCAATAAATATAAATCTTATAGCAAACCAGGAAACGCTTCGTTTATCTGTTCAAGACAATGGCAAAGGAATAGAGTTAAAAAAAAGTGGATGCAGTGGCATGGGACTAAATATTATGAAGTACAGAGCTTCCATAATGGGATCTTCCCTTGAAATAATTTCTCAGCCTCAAGGTGGAACAGAGGTTTTATGTCTATTGATGAAAAAGAATTAATTATTTAACTCCAAGGTATATTTCTATGGAAGGGAACAACAACACAAAAATCCTGATTGTGGATGATCACCCTATCTTGCGACGAGGTCTTTCATTTCTCATTGATCAGGAAAATAATTTTTCTGTCTGTGCTGAAGCCGACGATGCACAAAAAGCAATGAAAGCAATAAAGGCTCTAACTCCTGATATGATAATAGTTGATATTTCCCTTCCGGGTCTGGACGGTATAGAATTAATTAAAAAAATAAAACATAACTACGGGAATATTCCGATTCTTGTTTTGTCCATGCATGATGAAGCTGTTTTTGCTGAACGGGCCCTCAGGGCAGGTGCAAGGGGTTATTTAATGAAACAGGAAGCTGTTGATAACATTATAATTGCCATGAAACATATTCTTGCAGGTGAAATATTTGTCAGTAAAAAAACTGCTAATCTTATGCTCGAAAAATTTGTGGAAAGAGACACGCGCAAAAACAGTTCTCCAATTGAGATCCTAAGTGACAGGGAATTTACCGTTTTTCAGTTAATTGGACAGGGTTTTGTTACCCGGCAGATTGCCTCCGAACTCAACCTCAGCGTTAAAACTGTAGAATCCTACCGTTCTCATATAAAGGAAAAACTTAAAATAAATAATGGCAACAAACTTTTAAAGTATGCCGTCCAATGGGTTCAGATGTATAAACCAGACGAACAAAACAGCCCTATTTAAAATTTATTAAATAAATATTTTTACCCTTTTTTCAAGTTGTTCAAAATGAAACAGTCTGTCGAAATCCATAAGCCCTGCAAGGGCTCTTGAATAAACCCTTATTCCGTTTTCCTCCAGAATTGCCACTGGGTTTAGCCCGCCAATCACCACAGCCCCAAATCTTCCTTCGCTCACAGGTATTTCAAAAAGAGGCCGCCCCTGTCTGCCAAATTCAAGAAAACCGCCAAGTCCTATGTCTGCAAGTTTTTCGGCAAGAATTTGAACTTCATCCATGCTTTCTGAAGGAAATTCTCGGAAGCTGACACCTATACTGCCATTGCCTGTTGAAACCGCCCCAATATAGTCTGTCATTGCGCTTCTGATGAATATTTCAAGGGGGTCTATACTTGTGCCGTCATACATTATTATCTCTGTGAAACGTTCAGGTTTTCTGTTTTTTATTTCAAGCAGACCGCCAAAACGGGAGGCAGTGGGGATGCCGTGCTGAAGAAGAACACCGTTTAATGTTACAGAACATACTGTTCCTATCCCAATCATACCATCTGGAATGTTAATATTTCCAAGCTTTTCACCAGGCTTTAAAACAGTTGCAAGACTGCCCATTGCATAGCCTTCTGAATATACCTTCTGAATCTGCTTTATACACTTATAAAGACTTTGAGGTTTAACAACAGTGATATTAACAACAACTGTGCCCTTTTTGCTCTCAAGATTAAAACCCATTTTATAAGTCATCTGGTCTATCTTTGCAGATAAAAAACCAACCCTTTGAATAACATCAGCAGAATCCAGTTCCTTGAGGCCTTTCTCGCTAGCTTTATACCTCCTTCTATCTGTCCTTTTAATTAAATCCTCTCCTGCCATTTCATGCAGGTAGTAACGAACGGTTCTTTCCGTGATCTCTATTCCAAAACTGAGAAGTTCTTCATAAATTGAACAGCAACGAAGTGGTTTTTGAGAATTTTTTAAAACTTTCAGTATTTGAAGCTTCTTATTTTGCCTCTTTTCTTTCATTTAATATCCTTTATCGGCAAATTTGCCAATTATCTGAAGATATCCCTGTTTTTTATTTACCACCAATCATTAAAAAGTATTGACTTTAAAGTAGTATAGGATATAATACCTTAAAAAACAATAAATTAAATCGGCAATAATATGCCGGAACAATCTTTTATATTTTAATATCTAAAGAAAGGGTAATTTATGATTCAATGGCATAAAACAAACGATGCAATAGGCACGGTTAACAGGGGTAATCCTGCAGAGTCAGGGCTCTGTACTCTTTGCAGGGCAGACTGTAAAGGCAAATGTGAAACATGGCTCTCATCTCTTAAGGGCAGGAAAATATTATATCCAAGAGATTTTGGGATAGTAACAGCAGGAAGTTCAAATACATGTCACATAGGAACCTCTTACAATTCCCTTCGAATTCAGGGCTATAATTATGGGGCTTTTGGTTTGCCTGAAGGCATTTCTGATTCACCCGATGACTGTATTTTTCCAAATGTCACCCTTGAGTCCTGTTTTGGAAACAAGGAAAAAACAAGGTTTCGATTGCCGATTATGTCGGGCGCTTTGGGCTCAACCTTTATTGCTGCAAAATACTGGAGCTCTTTTGCTGTAGGTGCTGCTCTTGTTGGTTTTCCGATAGTTGTTGGTGAAAATGTGGTAGGGGTTGATAAAGAAGCTGTTATTGAAAACGGAAGGATAAAGAAAGCTCCCGAACTTGATAGAAGAATAGATACATTCCTCAAATATTTTGATAAATATGGTGCAATAATTGTACAGCTAAATGTTGAGGATACCAGAAATGGTGTAGCAGAATATGTAATAGAAAAATATGGTGATAAGGTTATCATAGAGCTTAAATGGGGGCAGGGTGCAAAAGATATTGGTGGAGAAATACAGGTAACATCTCTTGATTATGCGCTTTTTCTCAAGAAAAGAGGCTATGTAGTTGACCCTGACCCTGAACTTAAAGAATCACAGGAAGCATTCAAACATGGTGCAATAAAATCTTTCGCTCGTCATAGCAGGCTAGGCTACACGGATCAGGCATCTTCCTCTAAGGTAAGAGATAATTTTATGGAGTCTGTAGCTTATCTTAGAAAACTCGGATATAAAAGGATTACCCTTAAAACAGGTTCCTATGGAATGGAAGCCCTTGCAATGGCATTGAGATATGCAACAGATGCAGAGCTTGATCTTCTGACAATTGACGGTTCTGGAGGCGGAACAGGAATGAGTCCCTGGAATATGATGGAAACCTGGGGGGTTCCGTCCCTTCATCTTCATTCAAAAGCCTTTGAATATGCAAAGCTTCTTTCGGATAAAGGCAGCAGGGTGGTAGATATGGCTTTTGCCGGTGGACTTGCCCGGGAAGATCACGTATTTAAAGCACTGGCACTTGGCGCTCCTTTTGTCAAACTTATTTGCATGGGTAGATCTTTGATGATACCCGGTTTTGTGGGTTCAAACATCGAGGGTGTTTTATACCCCAACAGAAAGGGGTTAATAAACTGCCTATGGGATAAACTGCCTCCTGCAGTAGAAGAAATCGGAAAGCATCCTGAAGAGATTTTTGCAGGTTATTACGATGTTCAGAAAAAAGTCGGAGCTGATGAGATGAAAAATATACCCCTTGGAGCTATTGCTATATGGACTCTTGCAGACAAACTTTCTGCAGGACTTCAGCAACTTATGGCAGGAGCAAGAAAGTTCAGTCTTAATTCAATTACACGGCATGATATTTTCTCTGCTAACAGAGAAACCGAGCAGTTAACCGGAATACCTTTTATTACAGAGATACTTGATGACAGTGCAAAAAATATATTAAAATCATAATAAAGATCTCTGAATTTGATGATAGATGATCAATTCCCGTTAAATAATTAAGTCATTTTTAAGGACGAATTTGTGTAATTCGTCCTTTTTATCTTCTTTCCATACACGCTTCAATATTAAACCATTCCATTAAAGCATTATATTCTCTTTAACTATAAATTTTATAGTGGTTTTCCCTATAGGCTATAAGTTTTTAAGGTATAGCAATAACAGGTAAAGCCTGATTGTAAAATATTTCATATTCTGGTTTTAATATATAGTAAAACACATTACAAACTAAAACAATTTATTAAGGAATAAAAATGGAAAAAAAATTTTTGGTAATAAAAAAACCCGGACAAAAAGATGTTGACACGGCTTTCTTCAACAAAGATTGGGATGTTGAGGTATTAGAGCTTGAAGAAGGAGAGCCCCTCCCCAAAAGTTTTGAAAATATTTCAGGATTGCTTGTTCTTGGCAATCACCTGAACCTTTATGAACCCAGCACAAATCCATGCCTTGAGGTTTATTTCAACTAGTTGACCGTATGGTAATATTCTATAGCACGTGCAGAAAGATAGAGCCCGTTTTGTATCTGCCCGAAACAATTACGGTTTTTTACCTTTAATAGGTTCGTTAATAGCAAAAAAAGGAGAAATGTTTTATGTCGATAATCAGGGAAGTTATTGAGAAAGTTAAAAAAAGAGATCCCCATGAGGTTGAATTCCACCAGGCGGTTGAGGAAGTTCTTGAAACCCTGGAACCCACAACGGAAAAACATCCTGAGTTTGTAAAGGCAAAAATTTATGAGCGTATTGTTGAGCCGGACAGGGTGATAATGTTTCGTGTTCCCTGGGTTGATGATAAGGGTGATGTACAGGTAAACCGTGGATTCCGGGTTCAGTTCAATAATTCAATAGGACCATATAAGGGCGGGTTACGTTTTCACCCTTCTGTGAATTTGGGGATTTTGAAATTCCTCGGTTTTGAACAGGTTTTCAAAAACTCCCTTACAACTCTTCCAATGGGTGGAGCAAAAGGCGGTTCAGATTTTGAGCCTAAAGGAAAATCAGACCGCGAGGTCATGAATTTCTGCTATTCCTTCATGAGAGAGCTATTCAGACACATCGGACCCAATACCGATGTTCCTGCGGGTGATATAGGTGTTGGTGCAAGAGAAATAGGTTATATGTTTGGCTATTATAAAAAACTGATGAATGAACATACAGGTGTTCTGACAGGCAAAGGACTCGAATATGGAGGTAGTCTTATAAGGCCCGAGGCTACTGGATACGGTGCGGTTTACTTTGCCGCAGAAATGCTTGCAACAAAAGGTATGGAACTTAAAGGCAAGATTGCAGCTGTAAGCGGCGCCGGTAACGTTGCCCAATATACAATTGAAAAGATAAACCAGCTTGGGGGGAAGGCAATTACTGTTTGTGATTCAAGTGGAACAGTTGTTGATGAGAGCGGAATTAATGATAACAAACTTAAATTTATTATGGAACTTAAAAACATGAAACGAGGTCGAATAAAAGAATTTGCAGATAAATACAATCTGCCTTATTTTGATGGTCTTAGCGCTTGGGATGTAATAGCACAGGAAAGAATCAAAATAGATGTTGCCTTTCCCTCAGCTACACAGAATGAAATAAACGGTGTCAATGCAAAAGCACTTATTGATAATGGCTGTATCTGCCTTTCTGAAGGAGCAAACATGCCTTCAACCCCTGATGCAATAAAACATTATCAGGAGAAAGGAATACTCTACGGTCCAGGAAAAGCTGCAAATGCCGGGGGTGTTTCAACCTCAGGGCTTGAGATGTCTCAAAACTCTATGATGCTCTCCTGGCAGCGTGAAGAGGTTGACTCAAGGCTTCTTTCGATCATGAAAAACATCCATAAAAGTTGTCTGGATGCTTCAGAAGCTTATGGAAAAAAGGGGGACTATGTAACCGGTGCCAATATTGCCGGTTTTGTAAAGGTTGCAAAAACAATGAATTTTTTCGGCGTTGTTTAAAATCAATTAAACTATAACAATTTTATTATGAAAAATATAATGCACTCAGTGCTGTCTATTTTAAAAAACAGTCCTGAAGGAATTTCCTCTGTTGATATTTCAAATCAGCTTAAAACTGGGGGTATTTCTGTTTCAGAACGAACCGTAAGACACTATATAAGTAAATTGCATAAAATTGGGTACATTGAAGGTAAGGGGAAAAAGGGCAGACAGGTTACAGATAAGGGCTTAAAGGAAATCCAGAATTCTCCTGTAATTGAGAAAGTCGGGTTTATTATAAACAGAATTGATAACATGTCCTTTCAGACTGATTTTGATATTGAAACCCTTACAGGAAAGATCATAATAAATGTAAGCCTTATTGATGAAAAAGATTTTCATTTATGTTTAGGTATATTGGAAAAAACCCTTGTATCTCCTTATTCAATGAGCAGAAGAGTGATTGCTGTTGGTAGTGGTGGTAAAATTGCAGATTTTTTTATACCAGAAGGTTATATTGGTGTTGGAACAGTATGCAGCATCACTATGAATGGAATTTTTCTTAAGGCCGGTATTCCAGTAATATCAAGGTTTGGAGGAGTTGTTGAAATAGTTGATTCAAAACCTAAACGGTTTGTTTCCCTTATAAGTTATTCAGGTTCCTCGCTTGATCCGCTTGATATTTTTATCAAGAGCAGAATGACGGATGTTAATTCTGTTCTTTGTACTGGAAACGGAAAAATACTTGGAAGTTTTAGGGAAATTCCAGCTGCTTGTCTAAACACAGCAAAAAAGTTGCATGGTAAAATGATTCAAAAAGGTTTTGGCGGGGTGATTATCTTTGGGCTTCCCAATCAGCCTCTTCTTGACATACCCGTAGGGATAGATAGAGTAGGAATGGTTGTGTTAGGTGGACTCAACACGATTGCAGCGCTGGAAGAAACAGGAGTTTCAACAAAAAACCATGCATTGGCAACATTTATTGATTATAAGCAGCTTGACGAAATAAGCAGGTTTACAGAGTTATGCACGGTTGCCAACTGAAAATAATTTTTCTAAATATAGCGCACCTTGATTAATTCCCCAAAAAATTCTCCTTTAGGACAAAAACGTGATCAGATATATATCATTTTTCCGTCTTGTGCAGATCAGCAGCCGTATCTCTGTTCAAATCAGCCATCAGAAAGTCAAGTGTTATCGGCAGTCCCAGTTCAAGCTTTGATATTATCTGAAAACCTATCCGGGCTTTTTTAACACTGCATTCAAGCAGGTGTCCTCCATGTTTAAAATCTGAAGAAAGAAAATGAAGATGATATCCCGGTACATTTATTGATGCCATAAAGGCTGGTGTATAAAACCCGACAAGAAAGCCTTCAATATCTTTAAAATTGAAAATCGGCTGGTTCTTTGCCACTTCAACAAGCGGTCTGTAATTGTCCTGTTTTGGAACAGACCTTGTTTTTACATGCGAAAACATCCCTTCAACCCTCACGGCATAAAGGACATTGGGGGATGGTATAATCTCCTGGAGGAGTTTGTTAAAGGCACTATTGTCGCACTCTTCATCAATATCTTCATGGGTAAGAGCTCTGAAAAAAGTTATACAGGCAAAAGGCGAAAGCACACTGTCATCCACACCGTAAACCAAACCGTCTGATTTTACCTGATATGTTTTCCCGTCAAGGATAACCATCTCTCCGTCAAGGTCATTGAATGTTCCGAGTCCGAAATCCCCATGTTTGCTTAATTCAGCAATGTTTGTGTTTTCCTTGTAAATCCCCTCAACAAGCGCATTCACAGGTGCAGAGATAAAGAGAGCATTATTTTTTAAACTGTTAGAAAGATGTCTATTTATTGCTGTTTCTGCTATCTCTTCACCCGAACAGTCTGCTGATATGGCGGCTTTCTGCAATTGTTCCGCAATTAAAGCGGGTATTTTAACTGTAATTTTTCTTGTCATTGGATTTTAATCAATCTCAAAAAAGCTAAGATTTCAAAAACTCTTTTTATAAAAAGTTTATTGTATTATAAGTTATTTTGCAATGTTGAATCCTGTATCAGGACTTATTGTAAAAGTCTTGCTTCTTCCATACGGAATCTTTACAGGGCCGGATGCTGAAATTGTACCACCCGTTCCTGCAGAAGCATTTATGGTAATAGAATCATCAATATTATATACAGTCTTTTCTGTATCTTCGGTATCGGAAAGCTTTGGTTTTGATGCGAAAACCGGTGAAGCGCAAAATAGGAACACAAACAGAACAGTGAAAATTGATAATAATCTATTTTTCTTCATCTCTTCCTCTTTTTGCCTTTGCTATTAATCGTTTATTTATTTTAGAATATCTCTATTTAGACTGTTTTTCAACTTTTTCTTTTGTTTCAGAAAGAGTAACGACTCTGTTTCTTTTCTTGACTTTTTTCCAAAAGCATGGAAAAGTTTAAACTGTAATTTAACAACCATTTTTATGGGTTTGGTAATACCTGATAGCTGCCATCAGCTTAAAAGCTCTTTCGATTACGATTACGAATGAATAGATATAAGCTGCAAGTTTCAAGAAAAAGCTTTAGCTTTTTGTGTCTTTGCTTATCAGCTTATCAGCCAACAGCTTAACAGCTTTTTACTATTTTTTTGCTACCAGCTACGAGCTACTCAGCTAAATTGCTACCAAATGGAGGTTTTATGGGATCCAACATAGACAGCATTCTGTTTTTAGAGGTTCTGGAATGGTTCGACCCTTCCGGCACACACATTGTCCAGAGAATTCCTGGCAAAGGCTCAGCAGAGATAAAGTTCGGTGCTCAGCTTATTGTCAGAGAAAGCCAGGCAGCGGTATTTTTCTACAAGGGCAAAGCCTACGATGCCTTTCCTCCCGGCAGACACACCCTCAAAACAGCAAACATTCCCCTTCTGACCAAGGTGTTAGCTATTCCCTGGGGCATGACAAGCCCTCTTAGAGCAGAGGTCTATTTTGTGAATATGAAAATATTTCCCGACCTGAAATGGGGAACCAGGGACCCTGTTGCCTTCAGAGACTCTGAGCTTGGGCTTATAAGGCTTCGAGCTTTCGGTATGTTTAATATTCAGGTTGTTCAGCCGGTACTTTTTATAAATTCACTTGTAGGAACTCAGGGACTTTATGCAACAGAACATATAGAGCAGTACTTAAGCCGTGTGATTATCTCCCGTTTCAATGACTATATGGGAGAGAAACTGGACACTCTGTTTAACCTTCCGGGCAGGTATAACGAAATAGCTGAAGGCATGGAAGCGCAGCTCCAGAAGGATTTCGGCCATTTCGGGATACGGCTGGTTAATATGTATATTAATGCCATTACCCCTCCGCCTGATGTTCAGCAGGCAATAGATGACAAGAGCAGGCTTTCGGTTTTTACAGATCTTGACAGGCTGATGAAAATGAAAGCAGCCCTTGCTATTGAAAAAGCAGCCCAGGCTCAGGGCGAGGCAGGTTCTGCCATGGGCATGGGACTTGGGTTTATGATGCCAGCAATGTTTGGGAATGTTTTTAATCCGCAGCGGCAACAGACAAAACCACACAAAACCGCACCGTGTCCTGAATGCGGTATTGCTGTTCCTTCTGATTCAAAGTTCTGCCCTCAGTGCGGACATCAGATCCTTGTTTTTGCACAATGTTCTCATTGCGGCAAAAATATCCCGCCCCATGCAAATTTCTGCACAAAATGCGGTAAACCTGTTCAACAGCAGCCTCAAAAAAGGATATGTAAAGAATGCAAAACAGAAAACATGACTGAATCTGTTTTTTGCAACCAGTGTGGTGTGAAACTTGAGTAGGGGATGGATTATCAAACATCAGTGCCCGCAGTGCGGCGCACCTGTAATGCTTCAGGAGACAGACCTTATTCTCAACTGTGCTTTCTGCAGGGTAAGTCTCTATCTTTTCACTTCTGACTATTTCAGTTACCATATACCTGTGCCGGACCCATCAATAGACGGTCTTTTTTACATTCCATACTGGCGATTTAAAGGGATGTCCTTTACATCACGCACCCAGAAAACAACCCAGCGTGTAATAGATACAAGCATTCTGGCTGCAGACTGTTCTTTTGCAAAACCTTCTCTTGGTTTCAGACCACAAGTGCTTGCCCTGCAGTTTGTCTCACCTGATACAGATGGAGGTTTTCCTCTTATCCCTGTTGCTTTTGATAAGGTCTTTTCAGAGCTTGCAGCAAATGCAATGATTTTAACATCGTCATCTACAGCTCAAATTCAACAATCTTTTATCGGAGAAAACATAAGCCTGATATATGCACCTTTTTACCGAAGGGATTCTGTTGTATTTGACGCAGTACTAAACAAACCCTTAAAGCATCCTTATATTGAGCTGACAGAACCCTCCCCCGGCTCCGATATGAATAGATTTGATAATCTGAAATTTATACCAAACCTCTGTCCTTACTGCGGGTGGGGACTGAAAGGGGCAAGGGACTCTGTTGTGCTTATTTGCCAAAACTGTGAGTCAGCCTGGGCTGCAACTGAAGAAGGGTTTAATAAAGTTGATTTTTCTGTTAATCTATCATCAGACTGCAATGCCCTGTATCTTCCCTTCTGGAGAATGAAGGCTAAAGTTACAGGCCCCTTTTCACTGAAAACCAGTGCCGACCTTATCCGGTTTTCAAACCTTCCAAAAGTGATAAAAGCAACTGATAAGGAAAAACAGCTCTATTTCTGGGCTCCTGCATTTAAGATAGCCCCGCATCTTTTCCTGCGCCTTTCAAGACAATTAACTGTTTTTCAGCCGGAAACAGAAGAACACTCTAATTTAAGCAACAAGACCCTTTTTCCTGTGAGACTCAAAGCTGCTGAGGCATCAAATGGGATTGTTATAACCTTAGCGGAACTGATTACAGACAAAAGAAAACGTTTTCCCCAACTTTCAGAAACTGAAGTATCCTTACAGGAGAAATTGCTTGTATTTATAGGTTTTTCATTTCAGGGAAACGAGATCGTTGAAAACAGTATGAAGATAAGTCTGTTCAGAACAGCGCTTTCAATGGGAAGGCATATATGATGGACTCGTTAAAAACGATGAGTTGCAAGCTTCAAGCTGCAAGAAAAAACAGGAAGACTGTCATTTCGAAGGAACGAAGCTGTAGGTTGGGTTGAGCGCAGCGAAACCCAACACAAAACTGACAACGGCTTTTTTTACGAGTTACGAAAACGATTACGACCACGAATGAATAGATACAAGCTGCAAGTTACATATCAGGTATCAGCAGTCAGTTGTCAGCTTTCAGCAATCCCTGCTGCAACCCATCTCCTTCTCCCTTGACGGGAGAAGGCAGGGATGAGGGTGATAAAAAAAACATCAAACTTAAAATCGCTTTTCCTGAAAGCCGATATTTACCCGAACCCTGTTAATCGTCTCCATCAAGTCTATAACATCGCTTCGGG
>CAZMHH010000105.1:0-12321 GCA_964566035.1 uncultured Thermodesulfobacteriota bacterium | reverse complement strand
GCATCCTTCCATCTTGGGACAAAAGATGTATTAATTTTTTATCAATATTATCGAAAAATAACTATAAAGTCATTACTTAAATCAAACAATTAAAATGAAAGGGGGAAATACAATGTTTTGCCCTAAATGTGAACTTGAAATAAAGGGTGAAGACCAGATTAAGTGTCCAATCTGTGATTCAGAACTTGTTGAAAATCCAATACAGGCTCCCCAAAATGCCGGTGACGAGGATGATTTTAGAATAGAAGATTTGGTTGATAAAACAGATGATGACAGCAAAACTGAAAAAAACATCTCAGATAACAATACTATAGAGGATAATGCTGATAACGGGGAAGAGTTTAAACTCGAACTCGATGAGGACAATAAGTCTTCGGATTTAGATAATTCTGAAAAGGATATTTTCAAACTTGAAGATAAAGAAGAAGGGAAAAGCATATCTGAGGAACAAGTTTCCGAATTTAAATTTGAAGACAGTGAGCAACCTGAAGGTACCTCAGACTTGGAAAAAGATATTTTCAAACTTGAGGATGAACCAGACGATACTATCTCACAAGAAAAAACACCGGGATCAGAGCCAACAGAGACGGATGAACCTGTTGAAATAGATGAAGATAAGGTCTTTGAACTTGATTTGTCACAGGACGACGAGGTTGGTGGAGAAAGTCAAGATGAAATATCTGATTTTAAACTTGACGAAGAACACGAGATAAAACAGGATGAACCATTTGATAAAACAGATGAAGAGAAACCAGTCAATGAACCTGAAATTGAAATTGACTCAGGCAAACCCGATGAGGAGTCTGTTGAAGAAGTTCAGGAAATTCCAGAAGAGGAAATTGAAGATATATCAGAGATGGAAGAGACAACTTCACTTTCAGATATTGATCCTTTGGCTGATATGAATATTGAGGAACCTTCAAAACCGGCTTCAAACAGAAGGATGCTTTTTATAGTTCTTATTTTTATATTTGGCACCGCAATAGGTTTTGGGGCTCTCTATTTATTCACTGACAAAGAACCCCCTCCTACTGTAGCTGAAAAGCCGGTTGCAGTAAAACCTGAAAAAGAGGTCAAAAAAGAACCTGTAAAACCCCCTGAACAAAAGCCGGCTGTAGCTGTAACAAAACCTGAAGAAATAAAAACTGAAGAAGATATTCCTCCGAAAAAAGAACCCGAAAAAGCAGTCTCTGAAGAGCCCATACCTGAGGAAAAAAGGGTTGAGGTGGAAATTTCTACTGAAGGCGTAATGACAACTGAGAAACCGGCTCCTACCGTGGAGACAAAACCTGAACCCGTACCCAAAACAACATATTCAGTACATGCCGGTTCTTACAGAAACAGTGAACGTGCCAATGCTGAGGTCAGAAGATTCAGCAATCATGGGTTCAATGCCTATATTGAAAGGGCAGATCTTGGGGAAAAAGGCATATGGTACAGGGTAAAGATAGGAATGTTTAATACAAAAGAAGCGGCTTCAAAAGAACAGGAAGTATTAAACCGAAAAATTAAAGGGGTAGAATCCAGGGTTGTAACTAATTAACTCTCTGCAATCGGGCAGGTATTAACAAAATGCAAATGATATTTGTCTAATTTTCAGGCCGGTCAACCGCAAAGGTTTAAAACCAATGAGCGAAAATTTGTTGTGGTTTCCTTGAAGATTCAAAAACAGCTCAATATAGGTTCAAAAAAAATTTTACCGTAGACAATAAGTGTGGATACTGCCCCGTATAAAACAACTGTAAAAAGTATGGGTTTATCATTTAACAGAATCCATTCCGGACTGCCGCCCTCCTTTTTCTGATGAATAAGATACAGATATCTAAATATTCCATAAAGAACAAATGGAACAGTATATTTCAAGTTATCTGTTCCAAACTTTGCAACCGTTTCATCTGAAATTGTATACAAAATATAGGCTATCACAGTAGCAGTTGTAACAATGGAAATCATCTGATCAAGCAGGTGAGGACTGTATTCAAAAAGTATTTTCCTATGATCAATTGCATTATCCTCAAGCAATATTAGTTCATGTCTCCTTTTGCTGAGCGCAAGAAACAATGACAGAAGAATCGTGCAAAACAGAAGCCATGTTGAAAATGTGACCTCTATTGCCTCAGCCCCTGCAACAACCCTTAACAGAAAACCTGCTGAAATTGAAAAAACATCCAGAATCACAATATGCTTGAGCAGTGTTGAATAAGCTATCTGCAACATAATGTATGCTATTGCAGAAATCAGAAATAATACATTTAAAAGGAGGAATGCCGATACCAGGGATAGAACCATAACAATAACGGCAGGAATAAGAAGATCTCTTTTTTGAAGCTGACCTGAAGCAAGGGGTCTCTTTGATTTTCGAGGGTGTTTCCTGTCTTTTTCAACATCTATTATGTCATTAAATATATAGATACTGCCCGAAATAAGACAGAAAATAATAAAGGCAAAAACTGTTTTTAAAAGAAGAACTGAATCAAACAAATTTTGAGAAAAAACAAGAGGGGCAAAAAGCAGAACATTCTTTGTCCACTGTTTTGGTCTCATGCTAATAAAAACAAGAACTGCTTTCTTATATGTCATCGCGATAATGAACCTTTATTTTGTATTATCAATGTTTGAACTATTGAGCTACCATCCATACCCCTGCAATAATACATAAAAAACCAAAGCATTGAATAAATGTAATTGTTTCCTTCAGAAACAGCCACGATACCAGAATCACTATAATGTAACCAACACTTGTCATTATAGGGTATGCTATGCTTAGGTTTGTCTTTGTCAAAACATAATTGTATGCTGTCAGAGCAAGACCAAATGATATCACTCCTGTAATAATTAATGGATTTGTAAGCATGTTCCAAAAAACATCGGATTTTTTTGTAAGTTCTTCCGGTTTTAATGAACCTAATTTCATCAATATATTTGCAAGTGCATTTAGAACAATTGCTATTGAAAAAACAATGTACGTCATAAAAAATACCTTCTTCCTGCAATATTTATTTTAATAAAGAAATGATGAGGTGATCTTTTTGGCTGCTTTTGAAATAAGTTTTTCAACAGGGGGTGGGCCGGGTGAAAGATGTTTGCCCCAGAAAAGAAAAGTACCGCCCTGTTTTGCTACAACAGTGCAACTTCCCCACCATAGGACATCACCGTCTGCTACCTGTACAAGTTTAGCATTAAGTTTCAGTCTTGTCTCCTGAACGGTTGCAGGGATATATTCCTCAACTGTTCCGTAAAGAAGCAAGTGAGACCGGTTTTTTTGTGCATAGTATCTTGCTTTGTCAATCCTGTCCTGTTCAAGTTCAATCTGCTCAAGAAGCATTTCTTCTTCTATGACTATTATGCTTTTAAAAAAACCTTTTCTGCTTATCTCTTCTTCAAATATATTTGCCGCCTCAAGACCGGGCACGGCAGAAGTTTTTGTGGTCAAAAAAGGAGCTATGCTCAAGTCAGCCTTCTGATAATACTCCATCAGGGGTTCCTGCTTAAAGACATCAACACCTCGTGGAACAATAAATCCTGGTGTTGCACAACCAGCACAACAAAGCAGAAAAATTGCAAAATTAAGTCTTTTAATTGTTGATAAAAACAGTGTTTTCATGGTTAAATAGTCATGCATTGAATTTATAAAGGTTTTAAGTTTGAGCTCACAGCAAAATAAGCAATCTAAAAAAACCGAAACTGCTTACAATTAACAGTAAATCATTATTGAAAATTTTATATACTGTTTCGTTAATTCTAACATAACTGTTTAAAATAAAACAGCTAATATTTTTCTTATTATGACCTCTGACAAGCAAAAGATTCTTGTAATAACTTCCACCTTTCCAAGATGGAAAAATGATACAGACCCGCCTTTTGTTTTTGAACTTTGCAAACGTCTTGTAGATACATTCAATGTTTCTGTGTTATGTCCTCACGCACCTGGACTGCAAAAAACAGAGACAATGGATCAAATAGATGTAAAAAGGTTTCAGTATTTTTTACAGAGCTTTCAGTGCCTTGCATATTCCGGTGGAATAATGGATAAACTTAAGCAGAACAGACTGCGCTGTCTGCTGCTTCCTTTTTTTGTTTCCGCTGAATTTTTTAGCACAGTCTTTTTCTTAATAAAAAAGAGAGTAAACCTGTTAAATCCTCACTGGGCAATTCCTCAGGGAGTTATCTGTCTAATTACAAGAGATATTCTCAGGTTTAAAATTCCTGTCATATGCAGTCTGCATGGAAGTGATGTTTTCGGTGTCCGCGGAAAGACAGGAAGGCTTTTGCTTAAATATGTTATTAAAAGATCAGATGCAATTGTTGTTGTAAGTGATGCAATAAAAAAAGAACTAACATCTGTTACAAGACATGATAACAGAATCCATGTTATCCCTATGGGTGTTGATCTACAAAACCGATTTGTTTCTGGAAAATCAAAAAAACATATAAAAAGCATTCTTTTTGTAGGAAGACTGATTAAACAGAAAGGTGCTGATTGTCTTATAAGTGCTTTCTCGTCAGTAATAAAAAAACATCCTGATGCCAACTTAACAATTATTGGTTCTGGCAGGGAAGAAGAGAACCTGAAACAGATTGTTAAAAGACTTAATCTTGATTTATATATAAACTTTAAAGGAGCTGTTGCAAATGATAAAATTGTTGAGCATTACAAAAACTCAGAAGTTTTTGTGTTTCCGTCAATAGAGACTGAAGGGTTTGGTCTCGTAATGGTAGAGGCAATGGGCTGTGAATGTGCAGTTGTTGCCTCAGACCTTCCCGCAACAAGAGAGATTATTAAAGATATGGAAACAGGTCTCATCTTTAAAAAGGGGTCCGTTGAGCATCTTGCTGAAAAGATTAATTTTTTATTTGAGAACCCCGAATTCAGAAATACTGTAGGTGAAAAAGCAAGAAAATCTGTGCTTAAGCGCTTTGACTGGGAAATAGTTTCTCAAGGATATAGAACGCTTTTTCGAGACTATACATGATTTTAACCTTTCCCGTCTTATGAACCTTGTCATAATTAACCTAAATTGAGCGATTTTCAAGTTTTTCAAGGCATTCGCAACGGTTCTGTAAATAATCGCTCAGATCAGGTTTAATAAAAAGGTTATCCATCAAAACTATCCGCTCTTACTTCCCATATCTGATAAAAGGGAAGTTCTGTTTTAATGGACTTGAAATATTGATCATCTGCTAAATTCAGGACAAAAAGCCTATGAAAAACAGACCCTGCAATATCCCTGTCAAGCAAAACTCCCATACCCGCAGGTTCATATAACTCAAATTTTAGAGGGCTTTCTGTTTTAAAACTTTTATCAAGAATGCCGGTTCTTGTTCTGATAACAATATCTGAAAGCATTACCTGCCTGCCATTTGCATGCATTATTCCTTTATCCATGTCAATATGTAGGCCTTTTCTTCCGGTTATGGCATTATCCTTTATTCTAACACCGTAATAAACCCTGTATAACGGATGATCTCCTGTCTGAGTTTCAAAATTCCATGATGCAAACCAGTACCACCAGTAAGCAGTTCTTGTCAGCAGATTGTCAAGAAAAAGATATACAGGCCTTGTGACACCCGGGAAAAAAAATTTCAGCCAGTCATCAACGCTTTCATAACCTTCAAAATTTAGCAGACCAGATTCCTCAATTATATGTTTTGCTTCCCGGGGACCTGAGGCAAGAATATCCTCAAGCAGTTCTAAAGCTTCGTCCCTGTTGTAATCCAATGCCCTGTTAAGCAGCCTCATTCCCTTCATGCCGTGTTTAACATAAAAATGCATAAAATTTGCTGACATTCTCTGACTATCAGCCCTAAATGGAATTGCATTATACATGGTTCTCTCACCGCTGTGTATGGAACCATCGTTTATTGTGGCTCGTCTTGCAAGATAAGTAATTGCATAACCATGATCCCACCATGCCCAGATAACAGAATCTGAAGGAGTAATCTCGGAAGCAAGAACCATACCCTCTGCAACCTTTCCATGTTCTTTGGGCCACGGGATAAATGCTTTAGCTTTAAAAAAAGCAGTGGCTGAAAAAAATACCAGCACAATCGGACAGATAATAAAAAGTACCTTATATCTCTGTCTAAAATCCCACAGCACTGAAAGCAGATAGCCGGCACCAACAGCAATCATTGGAACAAGAAAAATTATAAACCTGTTTGCATAGGTAACAGCCAGAAATGATAAGACAGTCATCGGAAGCATCACAATAGCATACTTTGTCTTTTTAACATAAAGCAGGAATATTCCGGTTATTGCAAATATTAATGATGGTAAATTTACAGTGGTATAATTCAAAAGCATTGATATTGTGGGTCTTGACTGTTCACTTATTGTCAAACCTATATTGGGATATACTCCAGTATATTTTGAGATATAGAGATATTTTGACCAGAGCGTATCTACAATATCAACAACTACGCCCAACCCCTTTAAAGAGACAAAAACCAGAAAAAAGATAATTATACCGCCAAAGAACAATAATGCTTCCTTCTTTTGAGGTCTGTAAAAAACCATGACAGTAACAGCAAACATGAAGAGATAAAAAGCAGTAACAACAGAATGTGCCTGATCCCACCACCAGAGAAACAAAAGGTATACAATAAAGCTGAAGAACAGATAAAGATATTGTTTCGGAGTTTTGAGAGTTCCAAATTTAATGAAAAGCCAGACCAGAATGAGACAGAATGTGACAATTAAACAGTCTGTATCAAACCTGCCTATACTGCTTCGGATTACATAAAACGGATAGACAACACATAGAAGGGATGCAGAAACAGCCATCATATAGCCACCAATAATTTTTCCAATAAGAAAAACCGGTATGGATATAAGGGGTCCGAGCAGTACAGGAATGACCGCTCCAATCCAGCTTAATGAAAAGGTGGTCAGCTTCGCAATTCCGGCTGCAAGCACTGAAAGCAGGGGTGGGGGTACAGGTCGAGGGGGACATTCCGGTACACCACGTTTCTCATCAACATTATGGTATGTTCCGTCAACCAGATCTTTTGCAAGACTCAAATAAAACCATGCGTCAAAAGTAGTATGCAGCGGTTGACCGTCAACAAATGCCCGCTGTCTGTTCTCGTTCCAGTGACTTAAATCACTTAGTCTGAGCAGAATACCAAAAACAATAATTGCAACGATTAAACAAGTTTCAAATAACCGTCTGTGCTGACTTAAAAATTTTAAATAACTGTCAGTTTGTGTTGCAATAAATCCTTTATTGTCAGCCGATTTTTTTTTTTGCTCTTTTATCTTTTTTTTCTTAACCAATTACTGTCTCACTTATCCGCCGTTATCAATTTTGTCGTATCTTGTCTGGGTTATCTGCTCACTGATAAGCCCCATCATGAAAAGTATTACGGAAGTAGAAAAGAAAAGAGCAGACATGTTCGTAAATTCATGAGCAGTTATGAATGTATAGGCATAATTTATAAGACCCATGAAAAAAAATAAAAGACTGAAAGGCAAAAACACTATAAGAGGAGAAAACAGTGTTGTTATTTTGATAATAATCAGCAGAAACCTGAAACCATCATGCAAAACTCTAATCTTGCTGCTGCCTTTTCTTTCTTTTGCCTTTACCGGAATATAACCAATGGAACGTCCGCTTCTAAGATAGGCTAATGTTACTGTTGTAGGGTATGAAAAACTGTTTGGCATAAGATAAAGATATCTCAAGATGATATCTTTTTTTACTATACGGAAGCCTGATGTTAAATCTTCAACCTTAAACTTTGCAATAAAAGTTGCAAGCATGTTGTAAAAAAAATTGGCATAACGTCTGAAAAAGGATGCATGTGTATGTGGATCTCTGCACCCCACAACCATGTCATACATATCTGAAGCATCCAGAAGTTTTTGTATATCTGAAGGGTCATGCTGGCCGTCACCATCCATCAATACAATTTTATCCCCTGTTGCAAGTCTTATCCCAGACTTTACAGCTGCACCGTTACCTATGTTGTATGGATGGTCTATAACCAAAGCACCTGCTTTAAGCGCAATTTCTCCTGTTTTATCTGTTGAACCATCATTAACAACTATAATCTCTGCATCTGGAAGTACTGTCTTTACAGACTTGACAACATCCTCGATGTTTGCTTCTTCATTATACGCAGGAATTACAACTGATAACTTCATAACTCTCACCTAATCATAATTATTTCGCAGTCATGATGGTAATCGTCAATCTTTAAAGCATTAATACATGGGTAAATGAGTTAATGGACATATTAGTATATAAACTTATAATACATAGTTTTATGCATTTTTGTTTTATCACCTGATCAGCTTAACAGCTGTTTTACTTGCCGATACAGAAACTGCTAAAAATTGAATCAAGTATTTCTTCTGTTGTTACATCTCCAGTTATCTCACCAAGGGCTGACATTGCTGCCCTGAGATCTGATGAAATAAGCTCGGGGGAAAGCCTGTTTTGAACCCCTTCAACAACACTCTCCAAGCAATGAGCTGTATTTACAAGCGCGGTCTTTTGCCTAACCGTTGAAACAAATGGTGATGAAAACAGATTTCGTTTATCCTCATCATGCATTACATTAGATAATATTTTTGTTAGACTGTCAATACCATAACCGTTTAGTGCGGAAATGCTCAATACAGGAATGTCCGGGTAAAAACCCTTCACTTCTTCTGTTTTTATTAAACACGGCAGATCATTTTTGTTTATTACAATCACAAGTTTTTTATGTCTGATAGTATGAATAAGTTTCTGGTCATCTTCCTCAAGTCTTCTGCTCCCATCCAGCATAAATAGAATTATGTCTGCTTCATCAATTTTTGACATTGTCAGACCAATGCCCATTTTTTCAATTTCATTATCACTTTCAGAGATACCCGCCGTATCAATAAACCTTACAGGTATATTATTTATAACAGTCTGCTCCTCTATTACATCACGGGTTGTTCCGGCAATGGAGGTAACTATTGCCCTCTTATGTCCAATCAATCTGTTAAGCAGACTGGATTTACCAACATTTGGTTTTCCAATTATTGCAGCCTTAATGCCTGTTTTAAAAAGATTAAAATTCTCAAAGGATTCAGCAAGGAAAATAAGACGAGCTTTTATATCTTTTATAGTTGTAAGTATATCAACAAATGATGGGGTTTCAATATCGTCTTCGGGGAAATCTATTGATGCTTCAACCCCTGATACTATTTCAAGCAGACTTATACGAAAACCTGAAATCTCACCCGTGAGTTCCCCCCCAAGCTGCCTACTTGCTGCCTTAAGTGCTTTTTCGGATTTAGCATTAATTATGTCAATTACTGCTTCAGCCTGTGTAAGATCCAAACAACCGTTTAAAAAAGCTCTTTTAGTAAATTCTCCCGGTTCAGCAACCCGTGCCCCGTTTGAACATATAATATGTAATATCTTATCAAGCAGAAACATGCTACCGTGACAGTGGAGCTCAACCACGTCCTCCCCGGTTGAGGAACGTGGAGCCTTCATATAAACAAACAGGGCATGATCAAGGGTCCTTCCGTCTTCGGGATCCACTACTGAGCCGGAATACATATATCTTGGTTCTGGCATTATTGTACCGTGGTTTTTTAAACAAAAAATTCTTCTGCCGACATTAAGAGCGCTGTTTCCGCTTATCCTTATAATCCCTATCGCTCCTGATCCTGGAGGAGTCGAAATTGCAGCTATTGTATCTTCCATCCTGGTTAATGTTTTAATTTTATTTATCTTATTGTCTTTCATCGACTTAAATCCGGTCATCTCGGAATACGGCAGCAATACTGCAATTAAATTCAGTCAGTTTTTTGGGGCAATGATTACCTTCTTGAACAGTCCATCCCCTTTGCTCCATGTTGTTAGGTCTGAATCATTTTTCAGCGCCATATGAATCACCCGTCTCTCACCAGGGTTCAATGGAGATGTATTGACAGGTTTTTTTCTTTTTTTTGCTTTTTCACTGAGATGTTTTGCCAGGCTTACAAGAGATTTCTCCTGTTTTCTTCTATAAGATTCTGAATCAACAATCACAGGCGGAATATTTTTGAATTTACTACTCTTAATTTTATTGATCAAATACTGCAAAGCTTCAAGAGTCTGCCCCCTTCTTCCGATAAAAATACCGCTTCCATTACCGATTATATTAAGATAAATTTCGTTTCCGACCTCAGCTATTTTAACACTGGCATCCGGTTCAATCACCTTAACAATTGATTCAAGAACGGTTCTTAAAACTTCATGGGGATCCTTACCATCAAAGTTTAATGGCTCATCAATTAATGACACTTTTATACGTGCATTCTTGCCTGATAGGAGAGCAAAAAACTTGTTGGGGTTTTTATCAATTACCTCAATAAGCAGTTTGTCCTCGGTTGTGTTAAATTCAATACATGCTTTTTTTACCGCTTCTTCGACTGTTTTGGCTTCGATTTCGGTTGAGCGCATTCTTCTCTACCTCCTGCATCATGTTGTTTAGAGTTAATATAGGTTTGCTGAGCAATAGAAATAATGTTGTTGACAAGCCAGTAAATAACAAGACCTGACGGAAAACCAAGAAACATTACAGTAAATATTACTGGCATTAACATCATAACCTTCGCCTGGGCAGGGTCCAGCGTGGTCGGAGTCATCTTCTGTTGTAAAAACATTGAAAGTCCCATAATAACAGGGGCGACATACGTCGGATCCTTTGCTGAAAGGTCATTTATCCAGAAAGATACAAAACTTGCGTGACGAAGTTCAATTGAATCCATTAAGGTTCTGTAAAGAGCTATAAAAACCGGAATCTGCAAGAGTATTGGCAGACAGCCTCCAAGCGGATTTACCTTATATTTCTTGTAAAGTTCAAGCTGTTTCCTGCCGAACTCTTCTCTGTTGTCTTTATATTTTTCTTTGAGTTTTGCAATTTCGGGCTGTAGTTTCTGCATGTCTTTCATTGACTTGAAACTTTTATGGGTAAGGGGCCAGAAAAGTAATTTAATGATAATTGTAAGCAGTATTATCGCAAGTCCGTAATTTCCGAGAAAACCGTAGAAGAACTTCAATGTGAGCAACAAAGGCTTGGCAAGAATATCAAACCATCCAAAATCAATCATTTTTTCAAGGCCTGCACCCTGAGCCCTTAAAACATCAATATCCTTTGGTCCAAGAAAAAGTGAAAAGCTGTAAAGTTTTTCCTCTTTAGGCTGCAATGAAATGTATGGGAAGATAAGCTGGCAAATAACTGTTTTAGCATCATATTTTTTCAATCTGACCTGCACAGGCTTTTCATTCTGGGGCATCACAACAGAAGAAAAATATCTCTCCTCTGTTGCAGTCCATTCAATATCACCTTCCAGCACAACAGTCTCATCTATTTTGCTCATGTCTTTCTTTTCAACATTGCCTTTTATAAAATAACTGAAATAGAGACCTTCAGACATACCCATTCGGAAAAAACCTCCTCCACCCTGGTTTTCCGGTAAAACAGATGCCCAGTCCACAAGAAGATTTCCCTGTTGAAGCATGTCAGATGTATTTGAAACCCTAACCATAACATCAAATTTATAAGCATCCTGTTTAAACAGGTAGTCCTTTGAAATGGCAATACCCTCATTTACTGAGGTAAAACAAAAAGCTTTTTCAGCGGCAGTATTATCTCTGCCGGCATATTTCCAGTCTCCCCTGCCTGCCACATAATCATCTGATCTTAGAAATAATGTTGTGAAAGGTATATTGTTTGGATGCAAATAATGTATAAGTTCCTTGTATTTTTCTTCTTCTGGAATTTGTTCAGGCATTGAAGACGAAAACATTTTTTTTATAAACCTTATCAACGCCGGACTTTCAATGAACTCCATATAATTATGAAGTTGCAAACTCTTAATCCCTGCTCCGCAGGATGAAAGAACGGCAGTGAATAAATCAGTTGATACAGTAACTTCTTTGTCCGGTTTATAGACAGTCTCCTCTTTATCTGGTTGCCTTGGAACCGTCCTGAAATCCTGCCTTTGTGGTTCAGCTGTTGGAATAGTAGTCTGATTATCCTTAAGCGCCTCCTTAACCGGCTGCCTGGGCGGAGGAGGAGATACAAAGGTTTGGTAAAAAATAAGAACCAGAAGGCAAAGAAATATTGCCGCAAAAAATCTTTTTTCGTTTTCCATTATCAAATCTCTCCAAAAAAGTTTATTCAGCTTATAATGTCCTTAAGAACATTTTCCGGAATCCCACAGCCAAAATAATTTATTAATATGCAAGCAAAGTAACAAAATTAAAATTTAATCAATTATCCCCTATTAACTTCCTGCAAATACAAGGATACAGAAAAAATTCATTGCAATAATAAGCTGATAAGTTG
>CAZMHH010000104.1:0-12509 GCA_964566035.1 uncultured Thermodesulfobacteriota bacterium | reverse complement strand
ATGTCAGTAAAAACAATGTTGCCTGACGGGTTTTTAATGCTTTTGCTGACTCCTGAGACCTCCTTGTTTAGCTTATCAGCTCTTTTCAGGGAGAGGGAGCTTTTTACGGAACCATCAAATATAAACAGTCTAATATGTATGAATATATTATATATGTTATATAATTTCTAAATTTTATCAAGATTTTATTATACAGGCTTTACAATGCGTAATCCTGCTAACAGTCGTGTGTTGATTTCTAACTTGAAAGAAGTGGGTGTTTGATGCATAATTGTCTTTTAGATTTCATGATCATGGGCTGCTGATAACAGGCGGCTTTTTATTTATTAACTGCCTTTTTTCTGGGAGTATCTAATTTTTTCAGATGAATATCCTTATTATTACAGGAATTTTTCCTCCTGATATCGGAGGTCCTGCAACATACATCCCTGCTATTGCAGAGTCATTGACCTCTGTTGGACACACGGTCAGGGTTATTACCCTTAGTAATTCAATAAAAACCGACCGCTCTGAATACAAGTTTCCTGTTGTAAGGATAAAAAGGGGTATTCCAAAAATTATCAGGGTTATCATAACAATCTTTTCCATTATCAGATTTGGCAAAAGAGCTGATATAATTTATGTAAACGGACTCGCTCTTGAATCTGTCATGGCAAACTTTTTTCTTCAAAAACCCATTGTTCAAAAAGTGGTGGGCGATTTGATATGGGAGCGGGCAAGGCAGGCAGACACAACCTCTGACCAGCTGGAGGAGTTTCAACAAAACAGATATTCTCTGAAGGTTGAATTCTTAAAAATCCTCAGAGCATACTGGACAGCAAAAAGCACTTTACTCATCACACCGTCTTTATATCTCAAAAAAATTGTTGGTAGTTGGGGAATTCCCAAAAATAAAATAAGAGTCATATATAATGCCTTCCCTATCACGCCTGAAATCAACAATAAAACTTCTTCTGTGTCAGTAAATGATAAAACAGTTGTTTCTGTCGGTCGTCTTGTGCCGTGGAAAGGATTTGATTTGCTTATAGAAACGGTATCAGAAATCGATGGGGCACGGCTTATCATAATCGGGGAAGGAACCCAAAAAGAAGCTCTCGAAAATCTGATTGAAAAGTCGGGGCTCAACAACAGGGTGTTTCTTACAGGAACTTTTTCAAAACAGGAACTCTTTTCTACTCTTAAAAAATCTAAGGTTTTTGTTTTGAACTCCTCCTATGAGGGCTTTCCTCATATCATATTGGAAGCAATGGCTGCAGGCACTGCAGTAGTTGCAACTGATGCTGGGGGAACGGCAGAGATTGTTCGGAATGGGAAAAACGGTATTTTAATCCCTGTTGGCAACAGAAAGGAGCTCAAAAAAGGCATTGAAAAAATTCTCACTGATGAACCGTTTAGAACTATCCTTATAAAAGAAGGTTTCAAAACTATAAAAAAGTTCTCATGGAATAATCTTGTTAATGAGACTGAGAAGGTTTTACGTGAAAGCAACAAATGACAATAAAGGTCTGAATGTTCTGTTTGCAGGTTCTGAAAGATATGCAGACATTCCCTCTGAAACCCAGAAGAAGAAGCTGAAAGGTCTAAAGGGGTTCTTCAACCCTTTTATTATTGCTTTTAATAACGGATTTGTTTTTAAATCCATTCATATTGAAGGAGTGCCCATTTTTCTTATTCCGTCAAAACTTCCACGGCCTGTTAGGTATATTCTTCATTTTGTTGTTTCCTTTTTTTTAACCCTGCATGGAGTATTAACAAAGAAATACCAAGCAGTTGTAGCACAGAGCCCTTTTGAAGCTCTTGCCCCTGCACTTGCCCTGCTACCCTTGAAAGCTTTTGGTTTTTCAATAAAACCAAAACTTATTATTGAAATTCATGCTGACTGGAAAGAGGGTGTTATGCTTTACCACAGATATTTTTTCAGCAGAGCAGAGAAGTTAATCCGGTATATTGTCGCAAGGTTTACCTTTTCCCAGGCCGATGTTTTCAGAGCAATTTCCCAATATTCATACAAGTTGATACCGTCAAATGAGAAGCCTGTGTTTGTTTTTCCAACATTTACAGACATTGAAAGTTTCATTGCTCCATCAAACAGACATCCAGAGAAAACCCTTAAGTCTTATAAAAAACCATATTTTATATATGCAGGAATGCTTATATATTTGAAGGGAATCCATCATCTCATAAATGCTTTCAAAGGAGTATCAGAAAAATATCCTGATGCAAGTCTTGTAATCGCAGGGAAAGGCTCTGATTATCTAAAACTGCGCAAACAGGCTGAAGGGCTTAAACTAATCTCAAAAATTCACTTTACAGGCCATGTCCATCAGGATTTGCTTGCAACACTTATAAAAGAGTCTGCTGCTCTGGTTCTTCCATCACTTACTGAAGGGCTTGGAAGAGTGGCAATTGAAGCCCTTCTCCTTGAAAGACCTGTAATTGCTTCTGCTGTAGGCGGGCTCCCGGAAATTATTGAAGACGGCAAAACAGGATTTCTTGTCCCCCCAATGGATGAAGAGGCTCTGGGTATGGCTATGTTGAAGGTTCTTGAAAACCAAACTCTTGCCGACTGCATGGGCAAAACCGGCAAAGAGCATGTTCTGAAGAAGTTTGATTATAGCCGGTATTTCAACGCATACCGGACAATGATAGAAAAGATTTGTGATAACAAATAATCCCTTAAGCAAATTGCGCTATGCTATATATAAAGGGAAAGTCATTGACTGCTTTTTCGGTGTGGGATAGAATGGTCATTATGAATATTTTTGTTAAAGGGAAAAACCCCAAAGAGGAGTTCCGAATCCATTTTGAGAGGTTTTCCGATATTCAATATGCTTGATAAATATTATGTCCTATCTTAAATAGCTTTTATCAACTCCTAAAAACTGTGTTTCTAACTTACACAACCCTGATAAATAACTCCGACAAGAGAGACGGTAACTGATGAAAAATTTTTTTGCTTTTTTTTTACTTATTTTTATTATCACTGGCTGTTTAAGGCAGGATGATCCTCGTCTGCCCGGGTATCTTTATGTACATCTTAAGGTAAACCCTTCCACCCTAGATCCTGCACTTATTGTTGACCTTAACGGCGCTAAAATTGCAGCCAAACTCTACAACGGACTTGTGGGTTTTGATGACAGTTTAAACCCTGTACCGGATATTGCAAAAGACTGGACAGTCTCAGAAAACGGCATTATCTATAGTTTTACGCTGAGACAGGACGTAACTTTTTTTAACGGCAGAACACTCACTGCTCATGATATAAAATACTCCTTTGAACGGGTTCTTAACCCTGAGACATCTTCTCCCAGAACATGGGTATTGTCGGGAATCAAAGGAGCAAAAGAGTTCATGAGAAATGAGGAAACATCTGTTAAGGGGATAAAAGTAAAAAATGACTTCAAACTGGAAATAACCCTTGAAAAACCTTTTGCCCCCTTTATAAGCATGCTCGGGCTTACTACCGCCTATATTGTTCCCCGTGAAGAAGTAGAGAATCACGGAAGGGATTATTCCTTTAATCCGGGGGGAACAGGCCCTTTTGCCCTTGAACACTGGAAGCACAACCAGCATATTCTTTTAAAAGCCCGGGATGATTATTTCAAAAAGAAGCCTGAACTTAAAGGGATTTATTATAAGATAATCCCTGAAGATTTTACGGCTCTTGTAGAGTTTGAAAAAGGTGACATTGATGTTCTTCCGGAGATAATGTCATCAGAATACCACCGTTTTTCAAATGACCCGAAATGGAAAGATTATATATGCAGGGCTGACGGTTTAAACACTTACTATATCGGACTTAACTGTCAGATGGAACCTTTCAACAACCCATTGGTTAGAAAAGCCCTGAACCATGCAATAGACAGGGAGAAAATAATTAACTCACTGCTTGAAGGAAGAGGTACTGTTGCAAAGGGTCCTATTCCGCCTATTTTAAGAGGAGAGCCCCAACCTTCTGGTTATACCTATAATCCAGACAAAGCACGTCAGCTTTTGCGGGATGCAGGTTTAGCCGATGGTTTCACGATGACAGTCCATCAATCACCAGACATTGAAACCCTTGACATAATGCAGGCAGTTCAAAGCTATCTCAGCAATGTAGGAATAAGGGTAAAAATTGTTCAGCTTGAGTGGAGCGCATTCCTTGATACGGTTGCAAGCGGAGATGCCCACGCTTTCTGGCTTTCATGGTGGGCAGACTACCCTGATGCTGAAAATTTTCTCTTTCCTCTTTTTCATTCAACAAACTTTGGGACAGGGGGAAATAGAGCTAGGTTTAAAAATGAAAATACTGATATAATGATAGAAGAGGCTGTTGAAATTATGGATAAAGAAAAGCGAAAACAGATGTATCGTTTAATTGAAAAGACTGTTATTAATGAACCACCGTGGATTTTTTTGTGGCACAAGGTCTCCTGCTCCATACACCGACCAAATGTAAAGGAATACAAAATAGAACCACTTGCAGCTATGGAAAAATGGACTGATGTTAGTATAAAATAGCTGTCAAGCGGATTGTTTGCCCTGTTAAATTAAGAGCAAACCCAGGGTTATTTAACCGGACGTGTGAACTGATAAAATTTGGTAAACTTTTTATGCGATATAACAATTCAGCTTGCTAAACATTTTTATGCAAGCTATGAGCTACACTTCTATTTCACTTTTTTGGAGGAAACAGATGAAACAGAAAATAGAGATGAAAGTCCCGCTTGTTGAAATTGACGGGGATGAAATGACTCGTGTTATATGGAAGATGATCAAGGAGATACTGCTTTGTCCCTATATCAACCTTAAAACAGAGTATTTTGACCTTGGCATTGAAAACAGGGATGCAACAGATGACCGTGTTACTATTGACTGCTCCAATGCTATAAAAAAATTTGGTGTGGGAGTCAAGTGTGCTACTATTACCCCTAACGCTGAAAGGGTTCAGGAATATGGTTTAAAGAAGATGTGGCAAAGTCCCAACGCAACCATCAGAGCAGAGCTTGATGGAACCGTTTTCCGTAAACCAATAATTGTCAAATCTGTTCCCTGTTTTGTAAGAACATGGAAAAAACCTATTACTGTCGCAAGACATGCTTACGGAGATGTATATAAGGGGGTTGAATACAGGGTTGAGTGTAAAGGAAAAGCAGAAATGGTGTTTTCAGATGAAGTAAACAATATCCAAAAGCAGACCATCCACAACTTTGAAGACAGGGGTATTGTTATGAGCATGCACAACTTAGATAAATCAATCAAGAGCTTCGCCCGGGCATGTTTTAATTATGCTTTGGAGGAGAAAACAGACCTCTGGTTTTCAACCAAAGATACCATATCAAAAATTTATGACCATACATTTAAGGATATATTTCAGGAAATATTTGATGTAGAATACAGGGAAAAATTCGTACAGGCTGAAATTGACTATTTTTATACTCTTATAGATGATGCTGTTGCAAGGATAATAAGATCTGAAGGAGGCATGGTATGGGCTTGCAAAAACTATGACGGTGATGTAATGTCCGATATGATTGCCTCTGCTTTTGGAAGCCTTGCTATGATGACATCCGTTCTGGTATCTCCTGGTGGAGTTTTCGAGTATGAGGCTGCACACGGAACGGTTCAGAGACATTACTATAAATATCTTAAAGGCGAAGAGACCTCTACAAACTCAATGGCGACACTGTTTGCCTGGACTGGTGCTTTGAAAAAAAGAGGAGCCCTTGACGGTATAAGCCGGCTTGTATCATTTGCAGAAAAACTCGAAGATGTATCAATTGAAACTATTGAAAAGGGTATAATGACAAAAGACCTTGCAACCCTGTCAACCGTTACTGAAAAAAAGGTGGTGGATACGGAAGGTTTCTTGAATGAGGTAAAAAAACGGTTAGACAAGCTGTTAAGCTAATATGCTGATAGCTGTTAAGCAAAAACAAATTTACATAAAACATGGTTTTGCGAATTTAACAGAAAGGCAATACCCTGTATTTTCTTTCCAGCAACTTGGAACTGTTGTTTTCCTGTTTATAAGCTTAACCGCTTTTTACACATATTCTCTTCTCAGTTTTTCCAGCACATCTTCTGTAAGCTGTTCGTTTCTGCGAAGCTCTGCAAATTTTTCCAGCAGGTCATTTACGGTAAGCATTTTCTTCTCTCCGGCAGTAATATCATCGATTATCCTACCTTTGTGCATCATGATTGTTCTGCCGCCAAAATCCAGCGCCTGCTGCATACTGTGTGTAACCATAAAAGCAGTAAGATTTTCCTGCTCAATAAACCTATTGGTAAGTTTGAGCACTTGAGCGGCAGACTTGGGGTCAAGTGCTGCTGTGTGCTCATCAAGAAGCAGAACTTCTGGCCTGGTTATAACCGCCATGAGAAGTGTTACTGCCTGCCTCTGCCCCCCTGAAAGAGTGCTTATAACAGTATCAAGCCTGTCTTCAAGCTGCATTTCAAGCTCTTTCACCCTCTGGTAATAATACATTTTCTGTTTTTTGTTATTTCCCAAAACAGGATAGCATTTTTTATCCCGCATATATGCCATGTGCAGGTTTTCTCCTATTGTCATAACAGGGGCTGTTCCTGTAAACGGATTCTGGAAAACCCTTGAGATATATTGAGCTCTGAAAAAATCGCTCTTTTTTGTAACATCTCTGCCTGCAATCTCAATTATGCCTGAGTCAGCAATAATTGAACCTGATATTGCATTTAAAAGAGTCGATTTTCCTGAACCGTTTGTTCCGATAACAGATATAAACTCGCCCTTTTGAATATGAATGGATATGTCTCTTAAGGCATTAACCTCATTTGGAGTGCCCTTGTTAAATGTTTTATTTATCCCTTTCAATTTTATCATAAAGCTTTTACCTTACTATCCTGTCTGCTTTTTTCAGAAAGGCCTCATTGATATGTAAACCGATATCTTCCGCAACAGAAATGTTTACATGAATTTTTTCAGGCACAATCTCTTTTATGGGAATCTCTTTTGGGTTTTCACCCATTATTACCCTGACTGCTATTTTGGCAGTTTCTTTTCCAACCTCATAGTAATCAGCACCTATACCGATAACAGCTCCCCTGTCAACATCAGTTGGGTCATTTGTAAAATAAGGAATTCTTCTTTCCTTTAGAATACCTGAGACTGATTCTAAAGCAACTATAACAGTGTTATCACCGGAAGTAATGAAAACATCAACACCTCTATTAAGTACAGATCTTACAGCATCTATTACCTCTGATGTGCCTGTAACATTTGCTTCAACAAGTTCAAAGCCATACTTTTCCACAGCTGCTCTGGCCTTTAAAGTACAGGCTTCCGAACATGCCTCTGAAGCATTCCATACAATACCGATTCTTTCTGAATCAGGAATAACCTCTCTTATTGCTTTAATTAAAGATTCAACCGGCTGCATGGTAGCAACACCTGTAATATTTGGGATATGTTCCTGGAGCTTTTTTGCAATGCCCATTCTGAAAGGATCTGTGACCATACCAAAAACATGGGGAATCTGTTTATTGATTTGAGCAGTAACCTGAAGTGCCGGTGTTGAAAGTGAGATTATGTAATCATATTTTTTATTTACGATATCCTGGACAATAGACTGTGCAATATAGAATTCATTCTGGGCACACATTTTATCTATTTTTAAATCCCGCTCTTCAAGAATACCTAAGCTTTTTAATTCATCCAAAACTCCACTTATGGCACTATCCACTATAGGGTGGTCGCTAAAATAGAAAAGAGCAAGTTTTTTCTGAGTGGATAGACCTGTAAAGGCAATGTATGCTGAAAAAATTGCAATTGCCAGAAAAGCTGCCGACATACAAATTATTTTAATTCTTTTTTTTATTAGAGCCATCAGCCTCTTTATGGTTTTTGAAAAGCTGCTGCCACTGCAGCTAAAATTCTTTGATATAATCAGTGTTAACAGCACAAAAGCAGCAGTCAGCAGCTTCAGGTCAATCGGATTCATTCCAAGATACAGCGCAAGCGCTATCATAAACCTGAAAATGATCGATCCGATAATAACCCCAAACACGATAATATACATTGAGCGACTTCTAAAAACAGCCTCCCCGATTATGACAGATGCAAAACCCACAACAATTGTTCCAATACCCATTCCGATATCTGCAAAGCCCTGATATTGTGCAACAAGCCCGCCAGACACCCCAACAAAGCCGTTTGCAAGAGCAATACCGAAAATCTTCATTCTTTTGACATTAACTCCGTTTGCCGCTGCCATAACAGGATTGTTGCCTGTTATCCTCATGGCAATACCAATATCTGTTTTAAAGAAAAGAGATAAAACAACCGCAAATATAAACATACACAAACTCAGGGCAATAAACACCCATACTTCAGAAATAAATCCGGGATTTATTTTTTCAATGTCAGAAAAAATGGTAAGTTGGTTCAGTAAGGGTATGTTTGATCTGCCCATTATATGCAGGTTAACAGAGTAAAGTCCTGTCATAACAAGGATACCGGCGAGCAGACCATCTATTTTGAGCCTGGTATGAATAATGCCGGTTATTGCGCCTGCGGCTGCACCTGCCGCAAATGCAGCCGCGATCGAAAAAAAAAGGTTGTATCCGGAAATTATAAGTATCGCTGCAACCGCTGCTCCTGATGTAAAACTTCCGTCAACAGTTATATCGGGAAAATCATATACGCGGAATGTGATAAAAACACCCAGAGTCATGAAGGAATATAGTATTCCAAGTATTGCAGCGCCTATCCAAAGTTCCAAATGAAATCTCCTGTTTAGCAGTTAAGACATGTAGTTGATAGCAAAATCATTCAGTTGTCGTTAAAAAACCGAGATAAAAAACAGCAACATTAATACCTGCTTACCACTTTAAATTAATTTCTTTTTAAGCTTACCTTCCCCATAGTCTAAAACCCGATGCCTTTATCTCCTTTACAATTTTACCAAGCTGGGGAAAAAAGTCATTACCTATTGTTAAAAGGGCTTCTTCAAGATATGAAATGGTCAGTGGTATATGCTGGAGAAAAGATTTCTTTCCCTTTGCCGTTGCAAGATATGCAAATGCACCAAGAGCCTGCATGTTTCTCTGCAGTCCTGTAAGATGAAATATTTCTAAAAAATCACCACTGTTAAAAGACATACCCTGTGCATGTAAAAAGAGGTTTAAGTAATGATTTAGCAGACGCTGCCTTTCATCAGGATAAAGCCTGAAATAGGAATCCTTTAAAACAGATGCTACATCATAAAAGCAAATTCCTTTTTTTGCGGTTTGAAAATCAATTATCCTTACCCGCCCATCTTTTATGTAAATATTTTGCGACTGAAAATCCCTGTGCATAAAATATCGGGGCTCAGTGGAAAGGATCAGAGCAAGCCTGTCCATCTCGTCTTCAAAAGCTCCTTCATTTTCAGGTTCCAAATTGCAATAACCCTTTACAAAACATTCCAGAAAATAGTCTGTCTCCCACCTGAGGGCTTCATAACCGAAATCTTTTGCTTGCAGAAAATCACAGCTGTTCATCACAGGTGTGATTAACAGCTGCATCTCTGAAAGCGCTTCAATAACCATTTTATAGATCCGTTCAATTTCTGCCCTTGATTCTGCTCTGCCAAGCAGGTTGAGCATACTGTCATCACCAAGATCTTCCATCAGCAGAAGACCGTTCTCTTCATCAAATGCAATAAATTCAGGCACACCAACCCCTGAACTGAACAGTAACCTTCCTATATTATAATAAGCTTTCGTTTCATAGCTCATTGACTGTGAAGTCATAAGCACATAAGTTTTATCTGAGACTGCAACTCTGTAAAAAATCCTCTCAGAACCTCCTTGTGCAAGCATTGAAACCATTGGCTCTGTCTCAGAAGCATTAATCCTGGTTTTAGAGAAAAGCGATAATATTTTTTTTTGAAGATTCTTTTCACTCAGCATTTATAACCCATCCATTTCCTGTTACTATTGAGTTTTTTATATATTCTCTGCATTCAATCACAGCTCCGTCCCACAGAACAGCATTTTCTAATGAGCCAAAACTTTTTACAACAGAGTTTTTGCCTGCTGAGAGAAAACCCTTTATTGTTACATTTTCATTTATACAGGATCCGCTGTTGAAAAAAAATGGTTCTTCGGGTATCAGCCTTTTATCTATAAGAGGTTTTTTTTCAACAAGGATGTCTCTATGTGCTAAAAAATAATTTTTTATTGTGCCTATATCCCTCCATACACAGTTATTAAACACAAATCCCATCACTTTGTCTTTCTGATGCACAATGATATTAAGAAGAACGGGTATCAGGTCGCAGGGCGTATCAGGGGGGATATAGTCAAATATTTTATTGCTCATAACAGAGATGCCAGTATAGGCAAGCATTTTCAAGCTTTTACCGGGTAACAGGGTATTCCTGATATCAACCACCATATTACCTTCCACCCCCACATTATTGTTGTCCGGCATGTCATGCAGAATCATTACACAAACAGGGTCTTTTTTTTTGAAAAAATCAACCACCGGTTCCAAATCAACATTGCTAAGGATATCTCCGTTATGGAGGAGAAAGAAATCTTCCTTTTTGAGAAAGTCTCTGAATCTTCCTATACCACCCCCTACCCCAAGTACCCTGTCTTCAAAAGAAAGTCTGAATTTTATTTCATGCTCATAACTGTGGCAGAAATTTTCTATCATTTCATAGCGGTGGTGCATGTTTATGCCTATTTCAGAAACACCGCATCTGTTTATTTTTTCAATTATATGCTGAAGAACCGGTTTACCAAGTACAGGCATGAGAGGTTTTGGCATAATATCTGAGAGGGGTTTCATCCTGACCCCGTAGCCGGCTGCAAGTATAATAGATTTCATTGTATAAAGATTTCAAAAAAAATATTGTTCAAAACCTTAGGATAATATACCATATCTTTGGATAATAGAGCAATTTACAAAATATTATAATACTTTGCTGCCTTTTTCTTAGTTATTATCAAGGGGAACCATTATTTCAGCAAAGGATGTAATTATATGCAAAAATACTGTCTATAGAAGACTGTAAAGATTAAACCAAAATGGGGGTTTTATGAGAGATATGAGCAATAAAGAAATAATGGATTTTATCAGACAGTGGACATGGGGAACTTTAATTGCAGTTGATGGAAACAAGCCTTATGCAGTGGAACTTTCCTATGGCACAGACGGGGATTTTATCTACTGCGGCTCAATGCCCGGCGGCAGAATGGCACGCTGCATAAAGAAAAACCCGAATGTTGCTTTTAAAATCTGCGACTCTGATGTGACATATTCCAGTTGGAGGGCTGTTATTATCGAGGCAGAGACAGAACTTCTGACAGAGTATGGAGATATTCTCTATTCTGTTAGAATGATAGCAAAACAGAGGGGTTTTCCTGAAAACGCATTTGACAATATTGCAAAAAAAATAGCCGGAAGACCCGATATCAACTCACTGAGGATACCGATAAAAGAGGTCGGAGGGAGAATAAGCGGATAATAAAGCTATTAAAAAATCAATTACATTTTAACTTTAGCTGAATTTTTAAAATCTATTCAAAAAATATTTCAACCTTTTTTTTTATGAAAGAGCTGAGAGATGGAGGATGGGAGCAGATAAGCTCCGTCATATCAAGGAATGTTTCAGCAAACGAAAAACTTTTGTTTTTGTGGGTTTCACAGCAGATACCTTCATATCGGTTTCTTGCGAGAACAGCCTCATCGTAGCTTTTAATCAATAGCTGGCTTTTATGTTTCCTGATGGCCTTTCTCTTTAGAGAGACAACCCTTGATATATCAACAACCTTTGTTCCGGAAAGCCCTGAAATGCTTCCCCAGACACTGTAACCCCAGAGTTTAGTGTTTATAGAACTGTTTTTTTTTAGAGAATTTATCGTCAGTTTTGTTACATTTCTATGGGTAGGATGTCTTTCAAAAGGGCTGGGCAGATATACTGCAGCAGGTTTTAAAAAGGAGAAAACCTTTATCATATCCTTTAAAGCCTTTTTAATCCCTGAGCTTGAATAGTTCAGAAAAATTCCTGCCGAAGCATTGACAACCCTCAATGCTTCCAAAGCCTCTTTCTGTCTTATATTAATTTGAGATTCTCCTGCAATTCCTGAAGCACCATGGGTTACATATAGAGAAAACAGAGAATAACCTTTTTCAGACAGAAGGTACATTTCACCCCCTGCTCCAATTACATCATCATCAGGATGGGGTGAAACAACTACAACATTTCCTTTATTCCTCTTTTTGCCTTCCACACACGGGTTTAATGTAATGAAGCTTCCCGATATCTCATTTTGCATCTTTTTCTCTGTCAGGCATAAGATAGGTCAGGAAAGATATCCGGAGTTTTTCATCATCACCCCTTCTAAGAACCATTCTAATGCCGACGGGTTTTTCAGATTTTGTAAAAACAACATCATAGTATAGAACATAAAAAGGGTTCTGCTTTTCCGCCTTTTTAATGGTGTATGAAACGGGTTTCCCAACCCTTTTAATCCTGTTTTTATTGTTTTTCTTGTATTTT
>CAZMHH010000103.1:0-12941 GCA_964566035.1 uncultured Thermodesulfobacteriota bacterium | reverse complement strand
TATCCAGAGAGGATACACCACCTATACCTCATACACAACTTTTAATTATAGCTCCATATAACGCCTGTTCAATCTAATAAATATGTACCGTTTATACCGAATTATAACCGCCTGTGCAATACACAACTCAGTTTTCATCACCATATTGATTAACAATGATTAAATTTGTTTGTAATTCGGATTCAAAATGTTAGCATTGAGACAAAAATAAAGATACCCGCCGCGCTGCATGCGCCGGAAATACCGGGCAGGAAAAATAGGGGGAGCAACTATTATTTTCCTTTCTTTCTGGGTCTGCAGTGTGCAAATATAGAGACAGCTATCAGTTGTCAGCAAAGGCACAAATGCAGTTGTCAAAAGCTGTGACAGTTGCCCCTGTTATTTATTATTATTTCATTATTTACAGCAGTGAACAGACATTGCTTTTAAATAACCCTTATTATTTGATGGATCCGTAAAAAGTTAATTTTATCTTAAATTGCTAAAAGAGGCTGTGAGCCAGATACTTGTAACATGCTGTATTACCTTTTATATCACCCTCACCCCAACCCTGTTTTAGCTGTTAAGCCCCGCGCTTCGCGGGATTGGATATTGAGCTATTAAGCAAACTCTATTTTGTTTTTCCTCTTATCAGCCATCAGCTCTTTTCAGAGAGAGGGGGTTTTTTAGACTTTTTACGGGTTTGTCTTATTTGAAAAGCCTGTCAAGTCCGCGTTTTATTCCTTCTTCAAGTATCTCCTTTTTTAAAGCTCCTGCAACATCTATTTTAGGTTTGCCAAGCGTGCCTTTTAGCGGAACTGATATTCGATTCTCTTTAGCGATTTCATCTTCAACCTTTACAGTGGAACCATCGCGTGTATAGGGCAGAAGCACGTCCATGTTCAGGGATTCATCCTGAACACCAATCCTTCCTTTGAAATTTATGGGGGTTTTTTCAACCTCCAGCTGCATATCATCGTAGCTGATGTATCCTTTTTCAAGGATAAAATTTGTCGGGCGTATATGCATAATCTGGCGCTCGGTTTTTACAGAAGCGGCTGTGAGTATTGTTTTCAAAAGTCCAGAGCTCTGGATTGTCATGTTTTCTATTGACAGTGTTGCATCAAGCTCTGCTTCCTCAAAATAGTCCATATCAATTGGAACAGTCATTTTTCTGCAGCTTAAATCAGCCTGTCCCGAGACTCCGGCCACGTTTGCAAAAACTGGGTTTACATACTGCAGCAGTTGGCTTGCGACTACATCGTTTATTTCAACCTCAGAGATTATATCCATCGGTTCCGGCAGTTGTAGCATAACAGGATCGGCATTAAAATCAGCCATACACCCAAAACGAAGTTTGCCATTATTGACCTGTGTTTCAAAAATAGGAATATTTAGTTTCCCATTTATAGCCTTTGCGTTTACTTCTGTTTTTCCAGCATTCAAACCCATATACTGTGCGCTGTCGAATCCAATCTTTCCAGATGCTGACAGATTTGCAAGCATCGAGCCTTCAATATCAGTTGAGTATGAACTTGAGAACT
Source organism: uncultured Thermodesulfobacteriota bacterium (assembly GCA_964566035.1). Classification (GTDB taxonomy): domain Bacteria; phylum Desulfobacterota; class WTBG01; order CAIYCZ01; family CAIRTM01; genus CAZMHH01. Next base: position 11,418 of record CAZMHH010000103.1, on the reverse strand, counting down.
GATAGGAATCATTGCGTTTCCCGGTTATAACAAGCCCGTCTGGCAAAAAAGGTTCAGCAAATTTTGAAAGCTTCTTCCAGTCATATTCAAGCCGGAGATTTCCTTCAATTGATTCATTGTTGCCTGCGCTGCTGTTCTTAAACTCACCTTCTGTGTTAACAGCTATACTTTGAATATCCCACTTTGCCTGATAATTTGTGAACTCTGCATCTGACTTTGCGTTAAGTTTGATATTGATTAGATTATCAATAACTGGTTTTGAATCTGATAAAACAAGTTTCAGGTTTTTGATTGCGGTATTTTCAGTATTAATGAGAAAACTGCCTTTTTGGGAAGATATATTGATATCAGAGTTTAAGTGTGCTTCTACTTTCATATCCTCTGGAAATTCAACAAAAAGAGCGACCCACGGCTCAAGACGGGCAAAATCCAGCTTTATTGAAACCGGAAGGTTCAAACTGCCATCTTCAGGATTTGCAAAAGGTATGAAAGCATCTTTTACTGAAATATTGCCGAAGTTTGCATCTATTTCCATTTCATCAATCGCAGCAGTCTGATCCGAAGTGTTTATGGAGAGTTTGTGAGATGTTTGAAATGCGGCTGACTCTGCAACTCTCTTTTTAACAGTGACCCTGAGGTTGTCTATGGTGTTTCTGCCTTCTAAAAGTATCATATCCTTAATTATGGCTTTGCCCTGGGCATTGAGTCTGCCTGACAGACTGTATTCAGGGCTGTAAAGGAATGAGCCTATCTGGTTATGCATTTTAAGAAGATCAACCTGTGCCTTATAATTGAATAGTTTATCAGTTCCGCTGCCTGCAATATCTGCAAAATCAGATTTCAGACCTACCTTTTCAAACAAAATTCCATCATCTTCCGGGGCAATGCGTGCTGTAATTTCAACAGGTTTAATAAGAGAAACCTGTTTCTGATCTACAATTCCAGATAAGCCCGACAATGATGCGGTGGCGTTTAATGGTGATTTATCAGTCCCGTCAAGTTTTGTTATCTGTGAGGTTAGTTGCCCGGATATTATTTTCATATTATCATCAAGTCCAATAGAGTTTTTTAACTGACCTGCAAGGGTTGCAACATTGCACCTCAAATCTGCACTAAGCCGTGTCTCTGCGCTTTTTAAAAACTCATCCAGGGAATCAAGTGTGGCAGGGAGACTGCCCTCTGCTGAAGCAGAAAAATAGTCGCCTTTAATATCCAGACTTGCTATTTTGATCAGGTTATTGTCCATAAAAATATCTGTATCAATAGACAAATTTTTAGAGGCAAAGATGTCGTCATTGAGCAGATCGCCTCCGAACTTGAGGTCTGAAGATTCAAAACCGCCATTTATATTGTCTATCATGCCGTTCAGTATAGCGGTTTTGATATTGCCGTCAAGTGTTCCCGAGAGAACAGCTTTCAGTCCTGCAGCTTTCAAAAAAGGCTCGACTGATGAAAGATTAATACTGTTTAATTTGACTGAAAATTCACCTGTTGCCTTCTGAAAATCTCTCCTGATGCCGCTTCCCTCAGGGATGATAAAGCCTGAGGCTTGAACTGTTGAAGGTTTAGTTGTTCCGGCTGGGATATCTACAGAGAAGTTTAAAAGACTCTTCTTACCACCTGGTTTTATTTGAATATCAATGTTTATATTTTCAGCCTTTGTAAGCAGATTTCCTGCCTGAGAAACAACTACAACACCCTCTGCAATATGAATATCAACCTTTTGTATTGGGATTTGCGGTATGCCATCAGATTTTTGGGGAATATCCCGGGCTGCTTCAACCCTGTCTTCTTCAGGCTGTTCATCAAGGGCAACTGATATTTGAGGTTTTATAAGCATTGTCTTTCCAACAGATATATGTCCCCGCAGAAGGGGCATATAAGATGGAATGGTTGAAAACTCATCAGCTTTAACGCTTAAGTCTCCATTTGCTGTTTCAAAACTTAAATTAAGGATGCGTATTCCTGAGCGCCATCCCATGGATAAGTCTTCAAAGTGAGCTGTTCCGTCAACCGCAGTGTTAATTCTTTCAAGTATTATCCTGTTTCCACGCTCTGAACTAATAAATGCAGGAAGCAGAAGCAGGACAACAGCAACTGAGAAAAGTATCAAACCAAGCAGACAGATGGAAAAAATTGAGATAAAACTTATCCTTTTTTTGTTTCCGTGTTTTTTTGCATTCATGGTTGCTCCTTTTCTGGTTTAATTTAAAGATATATTTTAAGCTATGTGTATATCATAGCATCTATCTTTAAAAAATTCATCAGGCAGTTAAAGTTTTTAGCAGAACGGGTACTTGAAATTGTTTTTTTAATGTTCAAAGGCTATTTGCTAAGATCTTAAATAGTCCTTAATGAAAATATCATCCATCAGGTTTTTTTTATTTTTATGCTGGATTTTGCTGTTTTTTATTTCTGTTTCTGGCGCTCTTTGGCCTGTATAAACGGATCGTCGTACATAACGGATTGAGTTGATTTTGGATATCTGCTTGAGGCTGAGTCTGCTACAATGTAGCATCAGAATTTTTATCCTGTCTGTTGTTCTGACGCCTTGCCTATGGCTGCTGAGCTTTTGTGTTTTAGTTCCTGAAGAATTTTCTCTTTTGCCTCTGACATAGCGCCTTTAAATTTTCCTCCACCGGCGTTTCTGTGCCCGCCGGCATCAAAGCCAGCTCTGCTTGCAATTTCTGCAATGCATAAAGTATTTCCTGCGTTTCTTGTGCGCCAGCCAAGATCAATCATGTCATTGCTCTGCTGAATCAGTGTAATGCCATAGTCATATCCCGAGATTTGCCTTTTGATAACCTCCTTATAGATTTTACTGAAATCCTTCCAGTTTTTTCCGATCAGTTTTTCAAGCTCAAGGCAGCGCATGTTATCAATGCATAGCAGTGTAAGCCTGTATTCGGGAAAATATTCCGTATGTCTCAACGCCCATTCAAGATAGATCACATCCCGCATATCATAATTTACATCAACTGCTTTCAGGTGGTCTGCTCCAGCCTCAATGAGTTTTTCGGCAAACATATACTCACCCCTGTGTATCTCATTTTTAAAGTTTCTTGAATCTGCGATAAGGGCAAGATAGAGATAGTCCGCCACAAAAGGCTCGAGTTTGATGCCTGAAGGGGATATAAAAAAATCGTATAACACCTGGGCTGTCGATGAGGTAATAATGTTCAGGCTTGTATCTCGGACAGTGCTGTTAATTTGATCAGGGTGGTGGTGGTCAATATGAATTATATTTAAAAGGTTGAGCTGATTCAGTGCTGCCCCTGAGTTATCTCCGAAAAACTGATTCCACGAAGAGCCGTCAACCAGCATAAAAGTAGATGATTTTTTAAACTCAAAGGTGTCTGCTGCTTTGACAGTTATTTTCTCGATTGAGGGGAAAGTTTCCATAGTGGCTGGAATTTTGGAAAAACTGATAATGTCTGCTTCTTTCCCTTTTTTCAGCAGAAACCATTGAAGGGCAAGCGCCGTTCCAACACAGTCAGGATCCACCGGTTTGGATATTACAATACATATAGCTCCAGCCTTTTCAATGATACGGTTGATATTTGAAACGATTTTTTGATGGTCCATGTTTTTCTTCTTTTGTGATAGGTTAACAAAATTTCAATTATATTTTGCTTCAGAGCCACAGGTTGGCGCTTATAACGGTTTCAACCCACTACACCAGCAACAATAGACTTACAGACATTACAAGCATTCCCGAAAAAAGGCCGTAAATAGATAAATGATGCTCTCCGTACTGTCTTGCCGAGGGTAGAAGCTGATCAAGTGAAATAAAAACCATTATTCCTGCAACAAGAGCAAAAACAAAACCGAGCAGGGCGTCATTTAAGAATTTAAAGAGAATAAAATATCCTGCCAAGGCGCCGGCAGGTTCAGCAAGACCGGACAAAAACGAGTATTTAAAAGCCTTCCTTTTATCTTCTGTGGCATAATAAACAGGTATTGAAACAGCTATACCTTCAGGGATATTGTGTATTGCAATTGCTATGGCTATTGAAATTCCAAGCACAGGGTCTGCGAGTACGGAAATAAATGTTGCAAACCCTTCGGGGAAATTGTGAATTGCTATGGCTATTGCTGTAAAATAGCCCATCCGGAAGAGTTTTTTTGATCTTCTTTTTGCCTCGTCATCCTTCATCTCTTCAACCACACGTATTTCATGAGGGTTCTCGAAAGAGGGGACAAGCTTGTCAATTAATGCTATCAAAATGATGCCTGTAAAAAAACCGGCAACCCCTATCCAGTTTCCGTTTCTTCCACCGTATAGTTCTGAAAGTATATCAATGGCTTTTGGAAGGATCTCAATAAATGAGACATAGATCATTACCCCTGCTGAAAATCCAAGAGCTATTGAAAGAACTTTGGTGTTTGTTGTTTTTGTGAAAAACGCAAGGAGACTTCCTATGCCTGTAGAGAGTCCTGCGAAAAGGGTAACTGTAAACGCAAGAATAAGGGAATTTGTTTCCATAACAACTTTTAATAAAAGTGATTAAAAAATGTTTTGAGTTGATTATAAAATTTAAATATAATTATTACAGCAATTTATTAAGTATATTGCAAGAAATAAAATATGCTGTATAATCTATTAAATCAAGATGATCCTGTAATAATTGCTTGAAGTCACCTCGAATCCTGATAAGCGCGGAACTGAAAAAAGGAGATTTCTCACCCGTGAGACGATGGTTCGAAAAGACAATATGGTTGTTTTTAGCTGTTTTACATAACAATCAATTAAAATAGACTCAAATATTGTATCAGGGGTATCAGGGATTGAAAGATATTTATTTAAAATGCGTCTTTTTTTTCATATTAATGATATCCGGTTTTATTGCTTCCTGCGCCGCTAAACCCCGTATTGCAGAGCCTGTAATTCCCCCTCATTCTCCTGAGGTTTCATATCTTGATATTCCTTTAAGCAAGCGCCCATATGAAGTCTTCGGAGTATGGTACTATCCAATCCCATTATCACAAGGCTATGTTGAAGAAGGAATTGCAAGCTGGTATGGTGAAAAATTTCATGGCAGGCCCACTTCAAGCGGACATATTTACAATATGCACGGACTCTCGGCAGCACACAAAACACTGCCGCTTGGTACTCACGTAAAGGTTACAAATTTAAGAAATAAAAAAGATGTAATTCTTACAATCAATGACAGGGGACCATTTGTTGAAGGGAGAATCATTGATCTTTCCTACGGAGCGGCCAAAGCAGTAGATATGGTGCAGGAGGGAATAGTTCCCGTAAGGGTTGAAGCGGTGCAGCTTGCATCAAGAGAGTTTTTAGATGGAAAAGAGAGTTTTAAGGCGGAACATATCAAAAACTTTCAGGCAGGAAGCTTTACTGTTCAGATTGCTTCTTTTGAAAACATTGACAATGCAATCCGTTTAAAAAACCAAATGTCTGATATATATGGTTCTGCCAAGGTGAGGACATTTCAGCAGGGCAGCAGACAGCTTCACCGGGTTTTTGTAGGAAAATTCAGCGGGCTTATTGAAGCTGAGCAGAAAATGGCAGAAATGAGAAAGAAGGGTTTTAAAGGCTCTTTTGTTGTGGCAGATGATGCTCATTAAAAAAATAAGTTTCAATGAACAGGCTAAAAACTGCAATGCGAACCTAGTTGTTTCGCAATTGTAATTATAAACAAGTTAACAAGGTAAAAAAAACAGATAACATATAACTCTGGTAAGAGCCTTTATCACTGTTTGGGTTTTGCTTATCAGCTAACAGCTTAACAACGTAACAGCTAACTTAATTTTATGTCTCAATTAATCATTCAGGAAAAAGACGGAAGGAATTATAATTATACCCTTGATAAGGATAAAACTACAATAGGCAGAAACAAGGATAATGATATAGCTGTTTCAGATAATTCTGTCTCCCGAAACCATGCAACTATTGTAAAAACAGACAAGGGGTATATTCTGTCTGATCTTGGTAGTTTCAATGGCACAAAGGTAAACGGAAAAAAGATTCAGAGTATTATAATAAAAGACTCTGATGAGATAATTGTAGGTTTTTCAAAGATAATTTTTCATGACAGAAACAAAGCGGTTCCGTCACCGACCCAGTCCTTTATACTTGCCCCTGAAGACAGTATGGTGGAGCAAGATCAAAAAATTATAGAGAGCAGCCCGGAAAACCAATCACCCCGTTCTGATAATCTTCTTGTTTCACAGCATGAAGATGAAAAACAAAATATTCCTGTTTCGGTTGACACACAAAACAGGCTCCTGCTTGAGAGAACAAACAAGGTTCTTTTTGTGCTTTATGAAATTAGCAGACAGCTCAATTCCATTTCTAATTTTAATGAGCTTATGAACAAGATAATGGATCTGCTGTTTATGGTTATTAAAGCTGATTTTGGCTTTGTTGTATTAACCGGAGATAAGCAATCTGATGAGCTTATTCCGGTGGTCGTAAAACACAGAGATGAAACAGCAAAAGAGAAACAGCAGGTAAAAGCAAGCAAAACAATAATTGACAGGGTAATAAAAGACAAGGTTGCCCTGTTAACCACAAATGCTATGGATGATTCCAGGCTGGATCATGGCAAAAGCCTATTTCTTAATCAGATCAGATCTGCGATGTGTGTTCCTTTATGGAAAAAGGAGGAGATAATAGGCGTTATTCAGCTTGACAGCATAAGGATTGACAATCAGTTTACAAATGATGACCTTGAACTGCTGAAAGCCATCGGCAGTCAGATGTCACTTATCATAGAGCAGGCAAGTCTTAATGAGCAGATAAAAGAGGAGGAGATGCTCAGAAGCCGTTTAGAGCGTTTCCATTCACCCCAGGTAATAGAGATGATAATAAAGGGAGGGCAGGAGACTCAGGACAATCTTATGGAACCTCAGGATTTGACGGCAACCATACTTTTTGCAGATATAGTGGGATTTACCCAGCTTTCCGAAGAAATTCAACCCCGTGATGTAAATCTCATGCTCAACAAATATTTTTCACGTATGACAGATATAATATTCAAGCATGAAGGTACTCTCGATAAATACATCGGTGACGGTCTGATGGCTGTTTTTGGGGCTCCAATAGAAAAGGAGGACGATGCACACAGAGCTGTTATGGCCGCCCTTGAGATGAAAGCTGAAATTGAACTGCTCAGAGATGATCTGGGTTTTAAGGATTTTAATATTAGAATCGGACTTAACACCGGCAGGGTTGTGGCTGGTAACATAGGTTCAACTAAGAGAATAGACTATACTGTAATCGGAGATGCAGTAAATATTGCATCACGTCTTGAGTCAATAGCCCCGCAGGGGCATATTTATCTCGGAGTAAAAACCTACAGGCTTGTTAAAGACAGGTTTTCAGTAAAAACAGTAGGTCCGAGAAAGGTTAAAGGCAAAACCGCAGAAATTATGGTTTATGAGGTTACAGGAATAAAACAATAATAACCTGAATCGAGCGATTTTCAAGTTTTCAATGATACACCGATCACCCATCTGTTACAGATTGCAGATTTAATTAACATTTTATTTGGGGGAGAGAATAATGGATACAATAAAAGCAAAAAAAGAAACAAAGAACAGAAAACAAAGCAGAGAAACAAAAACATCCAAAACCAAATCAGTGGTCGCAAAAGAGACAGCAGCAAGAAAAACAGCTCCTAAAAAAACTTCCCCGTTGAAGGCTGCTGCTGTGCCGAAAAAAGAAAATTTTCCTTGGACAATGGATGTGATTAATCATTTTATCCGGGAGCATGCTTACTATATCTGGCAGGATGAGGGCAGACCGGAAGGAAGAAGTTTTGAAATATGGATTCGTTCTGAAAAAGAGGTGCTTGACAGGATAATTAAAAAGACCGCCCTGAAAGATTTGAGAAAATAGGTTTCAAATTCTGGTGGTAGAGATATTCTGCCAGAATTATGATAAATGAAGTTTTTCAGAACAGGGACAGTTTATATGATTTAGAATCTTACAACAGGCGGAAGCATGTGAATCATAAAGCATTCTGTAGGAACACCCAGTTGTATGCCTCCCTTGAAAAAACGATTATCCATAAATGTAAACCTTAGCCATTCTGATCGAAAAGATAACATTTTCAGTTCATGCTCTTCATTAAAGGGCATATCTTTTCTTTTTTTCACTATATCCAAGTATAAGTCTTGTATTGTTAGTGCGCAGTCTTTAAAAAATCTTTTATCGGTTTCCTTCGGAGAAAGCGCCATGCCCACACAATACCCAACACCGGATCCAGGCTGCTTAACCTGAAACATATCAAGATACCCCTGGGGAAGATCGGGGTAATTTCTTTTATGTTTGCTGAAAACATCAGACATAGAACTGCTCAGAAACTTTTTGTCTTCATCAATCTCAATAACAGGAAAAACATCAAAATAGCATGGACAGCGAATTTCGCCCTCTTCCTGAACGTTTTCAAAGACACCCATAAAAACAGGAACAAGTGGGTTTTTGGGAAAGGTCTGAATCCCAAGCCACTCAATTGTACTTTCATAATTTCTGTCAGGTATTGTCACTTGTGCTTTAATCGTTGATATGCAGACTTTTTCAAAGACATCTCCTCTGCAGACATTTGTTTCGCAACTGCCGGCTGAATTAATGAATTTGTATCTTCCTGTTTCAAACAGAGCGGTATGTTCCATCTCTCTAACAGAGGTGAGCAATTTTTTTTTCAGTTCCTTCAAAAAAGTATCTTCAAGCATGACAATACCCCCCAAAAAAAAATAAATTCAAATAAGTAAAAATGGCAAAAGATCTTTGATGTTAAAACAACTCTCTTTTTATGAATGCTTGAATTTGTGCATAGATATGTATTACAATAGATAAATTTTATAAGTTTAGATTACTGCTTTTTTAAGTAAATGACAAGAAAAAATGATTTAACTTTTTGGAATCGGAAATGAAACTGTTTATTATTCAGCCTGCTCATTACAAAAAACCTGGAACTAAGGAGGTTCATAGAACAAAGAAGAGAACTGTTGTAAGCCTTACTCTGCCTTATCTGGCTTCACTTGTGCCTTCAGGTTGGCAGGTTAAGCTTATAGATGAGCAGTTGACAGGTATTGACTTTGAGGAACCTGTTGATGTTGTGGCATTATCAACATGGACTATAAACTCATTCAGAGCTTATGAAATTGCAGATATTTACAGGAAAAAGAATATCCCTGTTTTAATTGGAGGACCCCATACCTGTTTTTATGCCGATGAAGCATCAGAACACTGTGATGCTGTTGCAATAGGAGAAGGTGAGCAAACTTTCCCGCAGATGCTGGAAGATGCCGCAAGTGCAAGATTGAGGAAGGTGTATCGTTCAACTGACTATCATGATCTTAATAATATTGCGTTTCCCAGCTATGACCTGCTTGATATGAGCCCTTATGGTCTTATAAAAACTTTTGCTGTTCAGACATCAAGGGGGTGTCCATTTAAATGCGAGTTCTGTTCCGAGCGTTTTTATCTGGGAGAAAAATACCGCTTCAGGCCTGTTGAAGAAGTTGTTGAAGAGATTAATAGAACAGGAGCAAAAAACATTTTCTTTGCTGACAGTAATTTTGCAGGAAATATTTCTCATACAATGGAACTTCTCGAAGCGCTTATTCCTCTTAAACTGCGCTGGTCAACTCTCTGGAGCGCCTATCTCTGCAAAAACAGGGAGTTTATGGACATTGCAAAACGCAGCGGGCTTCTTCATGTAAATATAGGTATGGAGAGTATTGAACAGAAGACTCTGACAGAAATGAATAAAAAGGCAAACAAGGTTACTGAATACAATGAAATCCTTGATAATCTCAGAAAAAGGGATATAAGTTATTCCCTCAATTTTATTTTTGGATTTGAATCCGAGACAATGGAAGTTTTTGATACCACAATGAATTTTCTTAAACAACAGAAGGTGCCTGTTGCATACTTCAACATTCTTACCCCTCATAAAGGAACCCCGCTTTATGAGCGAATGCTGCAAGATGGAAAGGTGCTTGATGATTATAATATGGGAAGGTGGCCAGGCAATTACTGCTACATTAAACCATACTACTGCTCCCCCGAAGAGCTTGAAAAAAGAGTTTGGCAGATGTATAAGGATTTTTACAACCTTCCCTCTATGTTCTCACGCCTTCAGATACCTTTGTCCAAGTCAAGGATTGCATCCTGGATTTTAAACTTTTCCCAGCGCAGGATGTGTTCAGGTGAGAATGGAGCTGAAAATTTTGATAATTATTAGCAGTCATAGGGGCTTGCAGGGTGTGTCATTAAAAAACTCTGTGAACTTCGTGTGCTCTGTGAGAGACAGAATATGAATTAAAGTAGCCTGTTGTCCCCTTTTCGCTGCCAAGCAAAGGTTTAAAACAAAACCTTTAGTCTCTCTTGCGCATTTTTTTGGGTTTAAGTTTTCAGTTAATTAAATGTTTTTATTATAAAGGGTTGACATAATTATAATATAATATGATACTTTTATCATATAAGGATATAAATCGAAAAATAGATTCATTATGACAATAAAATACATTGATCAATTCGGTTTTAAAAGGAGGTTGTGGATAAATGGCTGAGATATCAGTTAATGTGCCTGATAACCTGAAAGACCTTCTGCCGGAAACGGGTGCTGGGGTGTTGGTTGAAGCGCTTAGATCGGTTGCGCTCAGAAGGGTATCATACCATAGAAAAGAACTTTCTACATTAAAGGAAAAGATTGCTTTATTTGAGCATAAATACAGTGCCTCGTATCAAGATTTTTTGTTAAACATCCCCGATACTGTTGTTGCACATGATGACTGGATTGAGTGGACGTATCTTATTAAAGCAGAGGAGGCGTTATCCAATAAGATCGATAAACTCATCTATTTGGCAGCCAGTGAATGAAAGAGGATAAACTTACACAGTTATGCGACGAATATAAAGATCTGATCGAAACGGTCGAAGAACTCACTTATACAGAAAAAGAGACTGTTTTCAAACTAAAGGCAAAAATCCGTTTATTTGATGGATCCATGCTCTGGATTAGAGAGGTCTGGGTCAGAGGATTAATGGAAGCTTATAGTTACTATTGGCTGCGCTCTGATGAAACTCTTATTATGGGATGGGATAACGCACCCCATCACAAAAACATTGATACATTTCCCCACCACAAGCATATAAACTGCAGAGTTGAAATTTCTCAGGAAATAGACTTGAGACAGGTCCTTAATTTTCTAAAAAACTTTCTTCTTGATTGAAAACTTAAAGCACAATTTTTCCCCTTTCCGCTTCCCTTCATCTTTTACCCCCCCCCTTACATCTTGAATCTATTGGCTTGAAGTCTGAATCTGAGGACTTTTTTCACAAATTGAATTTTCTGCTTGCCATAATCAATATAATCCTATATAATCCCTTGTTATTGTTATTGTTATTGTTATTGTTATTGTTATTGTTATTGTTATTGTTAT
>CAZMHH010000102.1:0-12952 GCA_964566035.1 uncultured Thermodesulfobacteriota bacterium | reverse complement strand
AAAACTTTACTTGAATTTGTCTTAACATCTATTAAACCTCCCTTTGTTGTTGATTTCGTTTTTTAAATGTCAATAAACTTTACTGCTTAAACACTTTTCACATAATCACCACCCCCCCCCTTTCTTAAAAACAATTATTTGATTATGTTTAGCACTTGGCTGCCCGTTTTCGCTGGATAAGTCTGCGAAAAAACAGAGAAAAACCGGGTTTTGGTGTTTCAAAGCTTTAAAAATCATCATCTGAGCTGTTTGCGCTGTTATTTGATGTGATCATTTTTTTCTTTGGAACAGCATACCTGCTTTGCTCTTTTCTGGTTAATGCTGCTGTATGTTGATGACCAGATGATTGAGTGGGAACATCACTGTTTTTCCCTTCAACAATTGCAGTCAATGCATTTACAGCAGTCCTGACATCCTGGGCATATGAGTACATTTCCTGGCTTGCAGATGCCGATTCTTCGGATGTTGCTGAATTTTGCTGAACAGTTTTATCCAGTTCTGAAACCGCAGAATTTATCTGGATTATTCCCTGTGCCTGTTCCTGACTTGCAGAAGCAATATCCTGGACTATACTGGTAACTTTCTCAATACGTGAGTTTATTGTGTTTAAGGCTCTGTTTACCTCATCCGCCTGATCAGTTCCTTCCTGAACTTTTTTTGTGCTCTCTGCCAAGAGCTGTGAGGTTATTTTTACCTGTTCTGAAGATCGCTGCGCAAGGTTCCTTACCTCTTCTGCAACAACAGCAAATCCTTTTCCCGCTTCACCTGCCCGGGCAGCTTCAACAGCAGCATTCAGCGCTAAAAGATTTGTCTGAAATGCAATCTCTTCTATAGCTTTGGCTACTTTTGCAACTTCATTGCTGCTTTTGTTAATTCCATCCATTGCAGATAAAAGATTGTCCATGGAAAGATTACCGTTTCGTGCCGCATTTGCTGCTTCCAGAGAAAGATCTTTTGCATGTACAGCATTATCTGAATTCTGTTTTGCCATAGAGGATAATTCTTCAAGCGATGCAGCGGTTTCCTCAAGGGATGATGCCTGCTCACTGGTAGCTTGTGCAAGTACCTGACTTGAAGAAGACACCTGACGGGACGAGGCTGTTATCAGGTCGGCTCCTTCATGCAGTTCACTTATAGAATTATTGATTGGTCTTACAATAGAGCGGGCAATAAACAATATTACAAAGGCTGAGAGAAGAGCAGCCAAAGCTGTTATGCCTGTGTTGATAATACCCAGACGTTTCCCCGGTGCCACTATTTCTGATAGAGAGCTGACCGCAATAAAATTCCAGCCCATCCGTTCATAGTCCTGATGTGCGGCGATTTTCTGTTCATTATTTTCAGTAAAGTTGATAATGTTCTGCTCTTTGTTAAGAATTTTCCTTCCATAGTCAAATTTTGAAATATCAATCTCCATAATGTTTGACTTATCAGGGTGTGATAATATAAGCCCATGGCTGTCTGCAATGAAAATATAGCCTGTTTCACCTATCTTGAAAGGCGAAATGAAGCTGTCTGTAAAATAATCAAGGTCAATGACCCCGAAAATAACCCCTGCATTGAACGTCTCCTGGCTAACAGGTGCAGAAACAACAAAAACAGGTTTCCCTGTACCGGAGCTTCTTAATATACCTGATATAAAAATATTACCTTTGAGAGCTTCCTTAAAATATTCTCTGTCCTGTACCGTTTGGCCTATTCCGATATCTTCATCTGAAGATGCAATTACCTCTCCTTTATCATTTGCAACATTTATTATTTCATAAAACTCATAGTCATTTTTTAATTGAGACAGTTCAAGATTAGCCATTTTCTGAAATGCGCCTTCAATAGCTACATGGTATATATCCTGTTTACCCCAGTATGATATTTCAAGGGTTCTGTCCCTTATCCAGGCATCTACCTGTCTTATTGCCATATTTATTATCTGGGTTTTCTGGGAATTCATTATCCTTGATATTGTGTCCCTCGAATTATAATAACTGACAATTGTTGAAACACCCATTCCGATAATTATCAGCAGGATTGTGGAGATAATGAATTTAGAAGACAGATTAAGTTTCATTTATAGTTTTCCTTTCAATTTATTCAATAAAATATTTACTGTTTTTAATTTAACTCAACCCTCCCGTAAACCCTTATGGCAAAACGGCAAAGTAGAGACGCAAGATATTACGTCTCTACCTCAGAAATTCGGGGTTTATCAGCCAAAGTCAAATAGATATTTTATAACATTTCAACAATCGCTGACAAACAACATGATAATAACTTTATTTATTTTTGATAGTTCCGTAAAAAGCCCAGAAACAACCATATTGTCATTTCGAACCTTGCGACAGCAGGGTGAGAAATCTCGTTGTTTCAGTGTGTTACGAGATCTCTCACTTCGTTCGAGATGACAGATGTGGACTTTTTCAGGTTTATCATTTTTTAAAAACTGTTTATGTTAATAAGCAAATCTGAATCTCAAAACAGTACAACCTGCCTTACTTAAACTTTGGTTTAAACATCAGCGTTAGAACCGGAACAAAGAAAACAGCGCCAAGACAGTTAAGAAAAAGAATAATTGCCAGGAAAAACCCCATCTGTGCCTGAAACTTAAGAGGGGAAAGTGTCCATACAAGAAGCCCGAGGACGAGGGTTCCTGCTATATATATAATTGATTTTCCGTAAGTCTGTATCCCTCTCTTTATAGCTTCCTCCAATGAGATGCCGTCTTCTTTTTTCTGTTCTTCCCTGATCCTTGCGAGAAGATAAATCCCATAGTCAACCCCCATTCCAATACCTGCGGCTGAAACAGGAAGTGTTGATATAGAGAGTCCTATGTTGTTAATAGCCATATAGGCAAAAGCCATAAAGTTTGAAATGATAAGGGGTATCATCAATATCAGACCACATTTTACGGAACGGAAGTTGATTGTGCAAAACACAAATACTCCAAACAGTGCAACAAGAAGGGTCTGGAGCTGTTTTGAAGCCACAACTTCATTAATTGCTGCTTCAACACCTATAACACCACCTGCAAGCCGGTATTCAAACCCGGTAGGCTGACCTGTCAAAACAGAAGTTTCGGGAAGTTCGGCATAATTTTCAATATATTCTCTTGCAGTTGAAATGGCTCTCTCAATTGTCGGACCTGTTTTGTCCATATAGAAAAAGACGAGATTTGTCTGTCTTATCTGAGGGTCTATAAACTTGTCCATATCCCCTGGATCACCTGAGAGTTTAAGCATGTAAAGATAGGATGCTGCGGTTTCAGGATCTTCGGGAAGGCCATACCAGATAGGGTCATCATCACGAAATTTCTGAGAAATAGACATCATGGGAGTAATCAGGTTCTGAAAGCCCGCAGCTCCGGAGTTTTGCATCATGTAAGATGATAGGTTTTGAATGTCTTTCATTGCGGGAAGTTCACACAGCGCCTTGTGGGATTTGCCTTCAAGCACAATAAACAGCGGGTTAATAAGAGGGAAATTGCTGTTGATCCTCATACTGTCCTGATTATACCTCGAAGATGGATATAAAAGATTAGAACCAACCTGGGCATCTCCGACTATAAGATGGCGTTCCCAGTAATATGAGAATCCGAGTACTACAGCAACTGTTAAGAGCACATAGTATTTGCCGCGGCCGCTGACAAGCCATGGACCAAGCCAGTCAGCAAAACGGTTGGCAAATCCTGTGCGCTGTTTCTCTTTTATTCTCTCCATGTCCATATGCTTGAGAAACTTATCTGACACTGGAACATAGCTCAGCACAACCGGGGTCAGTATCAACCCGACAACAACGGTTACAACCGACCAGAAAGCTCCTGCTACAGCCATCTCTCTTAGCAGGGGGATAGGGGCAAGGGCTACTACCGCAATTCCGAAAGCATCTGTGATAATGCTTGTAAGGCCGGGGAGAAACATCTTCTCAATTATTGTTCTTACCGCTTCCAGGGGATCTTTGGTCCGGATATACTCTTCATAATACCTGTTATAAAGCTGATGAGAATGACGGAATGCCATCAGGGAAATTAAAAAAGGCATAACAAATATAAGGGGATCCATATTGTATCCTAAAAGTGACATAAAACCTATACCCCATATACCTGAAACAAACCCTGCCAAAGGAACAAAAAGCACCGCCCATATACTCTTGTATGCCATAAAGAGAAGTATGGGTATTATAATGGCTGTGCCCACCATAATCCAGTTCATAATCTCAACCATATTGGCAACCACTCCAAGATGCATCGGGGAACCAACTATTGATATGGTTGTATTACTGTCCTCTGTTGCTGCTCGTATTTCTTCAAGCATATTCTCTATTATCCCGTAGTCAAGTTCTTCACCCTCAAGAAAGTCTGCAAACATCAGACTCTTTTTTGCATCAAGAGATACATATGTGCCATATACAGCCTGGTTTGAATAAACAGTCTCCCTGAGTTCTTCCATCTCCTCCCGGGTTTGGGGTACCTCAGGCCACATAACCGGTGTGGCTTCAATACCCCAGGAGGTCACCTTCTGTTCTTTTAGCTTACTCGAGGCAAGAGATACAATCTTATACCGGTCGATACCCGGCAAACCTTCAAGTTCATTTGTAATATATCTTATTTTTTCAAGGGTTGGGGTGTTGAATATATCACCCTTTTCAACAGACAGCATGATAACCAGAAAATTGGCTCCTCCGAAGGTGTCCCTAACCTCATCATGGAGTTTGAAATAGGGATGGGTCTGGGGAAGAAGGTCGTCAAAATTGGTCATTACCTTTATGTTCAACATGTGATAGCCGAAAAATACTGTTATAGCAACAATTGTCAGCAATACCAACAGCCTGTTGTTTATAATAATATCAGCAAATTTTTTCATTAAAACTCCCTTTTGACATAAAATATTAACTTATTGAGTCAATGCTTCAGAAATGGCTATCCCTGAGAGAGTATCACAGGTTTCCCCACCATCCACAGTTCTGATAATCGTACCCCTTGAACCTACAACAAATCCGGTGAATTCATCAGCAAAGTCCATTCCTCTCAGCCAGAACATGGTGTCTGTTCTGTCCGATATGCACTGCCATGAATTGCCAGAATCACTGGAAAACAACAGTGTCCCCTTTTGTCCTATTGCCCAGCCCTTACTGCCTTTAATAATTAATTTAAACAGTGTAACTTCATCCTGTTCAGCCGGGTTTGAAACCTTTGTCCAGCTGCTGCCCCCATCCCTTGTTTTAATAATTGTACCATCCATACCTGTAGCAAAACCGTTTAATCTGTCTGTGAAATAAATACTGAAAAGCGAAGGTGGAAACAGCTCCCATTCATCTTCTGCAACCACTGGTATTATGTCCTGACACTGCTGCAGAACCCAGGTACTGCCTCCATCATGGGTATGATATATCAGGCCATACTCCCCGGCTATCCAGCCAAACTCTCTGTCAACAAAAAATATTGAATTGTAGATTCTGTCTTCTGCTTTTCCCTGTTCAACCCATGATTTTCCACCGTCATTTGTATGAAGAATGGTTCCAAATTCCCCTGATGCCCATCCGTATAATTCATCGACAAAAACAATACTGAACAGATGTTTGTCTGCCGGCGTTTCCTGAACCGACCAGTCCTCTCCACCGTTATCGGTATGAAGCACAAGTCCGTTTCTTCCGCAAATCCAGCCAATCCTTTCATTAATAAAAAATATATCAGAAAGCTTTGTTTCTACTCCGCTCTTCTGCCTTGTCCATGTTATACCGCCATCAGGTGTATGTAATATGGTTGAATTAAACCCTACAACCCATGCATTCTCAGAATCCACAGCTGATGTATTGAACAAGTGGTGTGGAGTAACAAATTTAAAAGGAGATTCATAAGGTTTATCCTCTACCTGTGATCCGCATGCAGTAAAAAACAGAACCATAAGCATTATGATCAATTTGTTTTTTAAATTATACATAACCAACCTTTCTTTCTTATAGTCTACAGACCGCAGCCCATAGCCTGAGTTTTAATACCCATGTTTCTGTAGAAATTGAAGCGAGAACATACTTGGTTCAAGTTCTTTTAAGAATTCAAATTCCGTGATTGCAATTGTTGAGTGCGTTCTCTGAACATCTATCATCTGATTAGACACAAAATGGTTAATATCAATTCCTTTTACATTAGCAACATAACCGTGTTGGTCAAGAACTTTCCAGAGATTACCTCTTCTGTCATACCTGTCAGAATAAAGAATCTGCCATGTCTCAGGATCAAGATACCATATCATCTTGCTGTATAAAAAATTAGGGTCTCTGCTTGTCACCTCTAATACATGGGCATTTATACGCTCCCTTTGTGTACCGTCCCATAGGCAAAATCCAGGTGTATGCTCAAGTTTTGAAGGATCCTGATGGCGGACAAGAAGAGCTTCCTTTTGTCCGAGATATTTGTATGTGTTCATCTGAATGGGTCCATCCCATCCCATGTTGTCAAATCCGCAGAAATCAGCTCCACCCTGAGCATCCTGTCTCTCTGTAGTGGAACGGCGCCTTATTCTCCTGATAGAGGGCATCCAGAACCAGGAATCATATGCCTTTGTCCTGTCCTTGTAATGAATCTCCATTATCCTCATGTTCCTTGTCTCAGGAGGGGCAAGCTGGTGAAGCATAAATGCTCTCCAGATCTGTTTTGGATTATCTTCAAATTCAGGAATGGGAGAAAGGTCTGTTCTTCCTGAAAAGAACAGAAGATTATTTGCTATTTCAAGATCCATGTCATATTTGAGTCTACCGTCTATAATGAACCCTTTTTCAATGCTTGAATAACCGTCAGCAAAGTTTCTGCTTCTGAAGTTATGAGCCATTTCAACAGGATCTGTCGTATCAGGAAAAGGAACCCCTGCAACCCATCCTGTTAAACCACCCTCATCTGTTAAACCTGATTTTCCTGAATATTTTTTTGTAGCTTCAATATTACCGGGCGTGGGTACAATCTGATTGTATGCAACTACAGTAAACCAGCTTTCGCCCCAATTATCAACATCCTTCATAATATTGTATAAGCTTTCAGGAAGAAAATCTTTTACTTCATCAACATTTGCAGTGGTTATCTTTTTGCCGACCCAGTTTTTTTCCCACTCCCGCACTTTCTCCAATGCTTCACCCTGATAAGCAGCAACAGGATATTCAATCTCTGCGGCATGAGAAAGCGAAAAGCTTATCAGAACAACTGAAAGCATCACGTAAAGATTAAAGGTCTTCATCTTGTTTTTTTTTCTCTTCATTTTGCACATCTCCTTTTTATATAATTTATATTTCATTTTTTTCAAGGCATTTTCCATACCACTTTAAAAAGATAAAAAAATAATATTAATTATAAAGCTATAACAATATGTTATTGGCTTACCTGGTCAAGGCTGATATAAAAAAAAGATTTGAAACAATTTATTATTTAGAATATTTGCACGTTTTGAGAATATCTGCACATCTTTTACATCAAGAGAATATATCCTGTGTCACAATATATCTAAATATTTTTTATAAATAATTTCCGATTTTAATTGAAAATTATTTTTATATTATATATAGTTAGTTAGGCTTAGAGCAGGAGCAGGGGATTTTTGAAACCAGAGGCCGGCTTAAAGCTTATAAATGACGGAGCATCCCTATGAATGAATACTGCTCAAAAATTCAGTTATTGCCTTTTTAGGGTATGCCAAATTCAAAATGCGGGTCTTTTAGTTATTATAATAGCTGGCATTTCAAGACCCGGGGAAAATTTTTTAAAGTAAAGGAGATTTAAGTGAACATCTATGTTGGGAATTTAGCAAGGGGAGTAACGGAAGAAGAATTAAGTGAAAGTTTCAAGGCTTTCGGTCAGGTTGATACTGCCAACATTATCAAGGACAAATTCAATGGTGAATCAAGAGGATTCGGATTTGTAGAGATGCCCTCAAAAGCAGAAGCACAGGCGGCCATTGAAGGATTAAACGGCAAAGAACTGCAGGGCAGACCCATAACCGTTAACGAAGCCCGTCCTAAAACAGGTGGCGGCGGCGGTGGTAGAGGCGGAAGAAGCGGTGGCGGCAGAGGCGGAAGAAGCGGTGGTGGCGGCGGCGGCCGTCGCAACTGGTAATTATAAACCACACCTAAACAGATATAAACCTAACCCTGACTTCCGCAATAGCTGTATCAGGGTTAGGTTTTTTTGTCCAACTGTGAACCTATCCGATAAACTTATTCAGCTATCGCAAACAAAATGTTTGACAAAAGGGGCTGTTTGATTTAATTTGACCGGAGAATGTTTTTAATTTTTCCACCCTTCTTAGGTTTATGAAAAAAATTAAATATCACCCTTTAAAAACAACATTCAGAGCGATTTTTAGAATCGCAAGCCGAATAAACCAGCCATGTGTCTTTGCTGAAGCAGATACAGGGCATCTTCTCGCTTTCTGCTCTGAAAACAACCTGTCAATAAATGCCTGTCTGATAAAGATAATTTCAAATGTTTATAAAGAATACCCCCTTATGAACGGCATACTGACACGTTCCATTTTCAGAAAGTCGATTGTTATTCCAGAAAACACAGATATTGCCCTGATCGGAGAAAAAACTGTTAATGGAACAACTCTCCCTTGTATAAGTATAATAAACGAATGCAATAAAAAACCTGTAAATCAAATTGAAACCGATATTGACAAATTCTCAAAACTTTCCCCGGAACAAATCCCTAACATGCAGCCTTTTTTATCCCTTAGCAAACTGCCGGGGTTTATACAATACGGTTACTTATTGATAAAACTCCGGTCAGCAATGTTTTTTAAAAAGCTTTTTGGAACAGTCGGAATTATTGATATGTCAGATTTTGATATCACAAGGTTTCACCCATTTTTTATGGAAACATCGGTTTTTGGTTTCGGGGCTGTACAGGACGGAGTTGTAGCTGCAGATAACGGGTTTAGGCCGACTTCTGTTATGTGTATCGCACTTGCTTTTAATCATTGCGTACTTGATGGAGCAGATGCGGCGAGAATAATTGTCTCGGTTAAGAAAAAAATTGAAGATAAAGACTATATCAGAAACTTATATACCGGCTGTTAAGTTCCGCGCAGCGGGATTAAGCAAAACTATTGTTTTTTTAATTTGTAAAATCAAACTTAAACAATATAAATTGTTACCTTATTAGTTGGGTTAAACTATCACAGCAATGATCGGCAGGATAAACATGGAAAATAAAACTAATGACAGGCTGGTTTCTGAGTATCTGCGAAAATGTTTCTTCAGCGTCGATGGTCTATGGTTTGTGAAGACAGAGGAGAACTCCTGTTTTGAAAAAGCCCTTGAAATTGATATTGAAGTATGGAAAGTTCTTCCCAAAATCCAGGCCCGCACCTTAAAAAAACTACTTAATCTTGATGACACTTTCAAAGGCCTGCAGGAGGCACTGGATTTCAAGCTTAAAGCCGAAGGGTTCAAATTTGAAATAAATGAAAATGGTATATACTCTTTTTTGCTCAGTATTGAACTGTGCCCATGGGTAGAGCTTATAAACAATTCCGGCAGAGGTGAACTGGTTAAAAAAATTTCTGATGCAATATGCCCTGTTGAGTTTGAAATATTTTCAAAGCAATTCGATAAAAACATCATATTTGAAAGAAAACAGAAAGGCTGTGAAGCATCTGAACGATGTGTTCTGTTATTTTCGAAAATGCATACAAAAAACAGATGATTAGTCAACAGCTGTCCGCACAGCAGGTGGATTGAATTCGCCCTAAAAACGGTAAAATGGCTGATTAACAGCTACAACTTCTAACAGGGAACTAAAAAATGATGAATCGCTAAAAAGTCCACAAAACTCCATCTCCCTGAAAAGAGCTGATAAGCTAAACAAGCAGGTCTCAGGTGTCAGCTTGCAGGAGTCAGCAAAAGCATTAAAAACCCGTCAGGCAACATTGTTTTTACTGACATCTGATCCCTGATAGCTGCTGATGAGGGTGATATAAAAGCAATTACAATATGTTGCAAACATCATTCCCGCAACCCCTTTTGGTAATTTAAGAAAAAATAGACTTTTTACGGAACCATCAAACAATCAACAAAAGCGCAGGAGAAAACTGGTGCCTAAGAAATCAAACATATGGGATAACAACTATAAGGAAAACACCCTTGAATCCATTAAAAGATCGATAATCAACAACCTGAGATACCGACTTGCAAAGGATGAATACACCTCTACAGACTATGACCGTTTTTTGAGTATAGCATATACAGTTGTTGAAAGACTTGTTGAGAGGTGGATTGCAACACAGCAGATATATCATAGGAAAAACTGCAGACGGGTTTATTACCTTTCAATGGAATACCTTCTTGGAAGAACACTTGAAAACAGCCTTATAAATCTTGGTCTCTACGATGTTTTTCAGAATGCTCTTAGCGATATTGGACTTGATCTTGAATCAATCCGCAATTATGAGGTTGATGCAGGTCTTGGAAACGGAGGGCTTGGAAGACTTGCTGCATGTTTTCTTGATTCTATGGCAACCCTGTGTCTGCCGGCACAGGGTTATGGACTTCGTTATGAATACGGTCTTTTTCATCAGAGAATTCTGAATGGAAGGCAGGTTGAGATTGCAGATAACTGGCTTGCAAGAACAAACCCATGGGAAATTGAAAGACCTGAATATGTTTTTCTTGTAAGGTTCGGAGGAAGAATCAAGCAGGCATCAGGTCCTTTTGGCAGACAGAAAACAACATGGTCAGGCGGAGAGGAGGTAATTGCCATACCTTTTGACACTCCGGTTCCAGGATATGATGTAAACAATGTCAACACCCTGAGACTCTGGTCATCAAAGGCAAACACTGAGTTCAACTTTGAAACATTCAATATAGGTGATTATATATCCGCATGTGAAGAGAAGTTTAAAAGCGAAAATATCACAAAAGTTCTCTATCCAAACGACAACTTTTTTGAAGGAAAAGAACTCAGATTGAAACAGGAGTATTTTCTTGTATCTGCCTCACTTCAGGATATTATAAGAAGGTTTAAAGCCGATAATACAAACATTAAAAAACTTGCAGACAAGGTGTCTATACAGCTTAACGATACCCACCCGGCGCTTGCAATACCAGAGCTCATGAGGATACTTGTCGATGAAGAGATGCTTGACTGGAACACATCCTGGGATATAACTACCAGAGTTTTCTCTTACACAAACCACACAGTCCTTCCTGAAGCTCTTGAGGAATGGCCTGTTAACATTATTGAAAAACTTCTCCCAAGACATCTTCAGATAATCTATCTTATTAATTTTAATCTTCTTGAAAGGGTCTCAAAACAGTTTCCCGGAAATGATGATATAATAAGACGAATGTCTATTTTCGAAGAAAAGGGTCAGAAGGTAATGAAAATGGCTCACCTTGCCATAGAAGGAAGCCACAAAATCAACGGTGTTGCCGAGCTTCATTCAAACCTGATAAAAGATAAACTGTTTAATGATTTTTATCAGCTGACTCCGGCAAAATTCACTAATAAAACAAATGGAATAACGCCAAGACGCTGGATTAAAGCCTCAAATCCAAGCCTGTCAGCTCTTATAACGGATGCCATAGGAGAGGGTTGGATTAGAGACCTTGAAAGGCTCAGGGAGCTGGAGAAGTTTGCTGATGACGGAGATTTTCAGGCACAATGGAGAAATGCAAAGTTCTCCTGCAAACAGTTTCTTTCTCAGACCATGTGGAATGAGGAATGGATTGAAATACCACCCGGAAACATGATAGATGTTCAGGTGAAAAGAATTCATGAGTACAAAAGGCAGCTTATGTTTGCCCTTTTTATAATACTAAGATATATTCAGATTAAACAATTTCCTGAAAACGCACAGATTACAAGAACCTGCCTCATCGGAGGTAAAGCCGCTCCCGGTTACGAAAAGGCAAAACTTATAATCAGGTTCTTTAACAGTATCGCAAATACTGTAAACAATGATCCTCAGGTCAGTCAGTTTTTAAAGATCTTTTTTCTTCCTAACTACAGAGTATCTCTTGCAGAAAAGATTATTCCTGCAGCAGATTTGTCTGAGCAGATTTCAACAGCAGGAATGGAGGCTTCAGGCACAGGCAACATGAAATTCGCGCTAAACGGAGCAATCACAATAGGCACACTTGATGGAGCCAATGTGGAGATTATGGAAGAGGTTGGAGAGGAGAATATTTTTATATTCGGTTTAAAAGAACATGAGGTTGCAAGCCTGAAGAACAAAGGGTATAATCCTCAAGAATATATAGAAAAATCAGACAATCTGAAGATGGTTTTAAACCTTATAAAGATGGACATGTTTTCGCCTGAAGAAAAAGGGGTTTTTAAGGAACTGTACGACGAACTTGTTTACAGGGATACTTTCTGCCTTATGGCTGATTTTGATGCATACGTTGAGGCTCAGGATGAAGTTGAAAAAGCATATCAAGACAAGAAGAGATGGACGAGGATGTCTATTTTAAACACTGCAAGATGCGGCAAGTTTTCAAGCGACAGAACAATAAGAGAATATGCTGATGAGATATGGAAGGTTGGGGGTGTTGAGGTAGGTATGTCGGCAAAACAAGGTTAGCAGCTTAGCTGACAACTAATTCATCTTCCCTTTCTCCGCATACAATATGAACAGGTTTTGCTGATTTTGTAAAACCAGCAACAAGACAGCTTTCTCCTCTGCCACTGTCAGGATACTGTTCTAAAAAATCACCGCGTTTAATATTGCCTCGCTTACCTCAGCAATGGTAAGATTATCATTTTGTCTTTCCTGTTCCCCGTGTAAAGAAAAGTATTCTTCACGGTTATTGACCTTTTTTTAAATCCATTCTATATCAAACATAATATCTCTTGCTGATGGTTTCTCCAGCCACCTGAATTATTATAACCACAGTCTGAAATCAAGCAAAAGTTTTATTTTAGCCCAACTTCCTCGTTTTTAGAAAGCACACCTAGGAATATCAATAAGTTAGC
>CAZMHH010000101.1:0-12987 GCA_964566035.1 uncultured Thermodesulfobacteriota bacterium | reverse complement strand
ATATTTTTAATTTATTGAAAAAAAAACCGTTTTTTTGTAATATATTCCCTTATAATCCGATAAAAAAAAGAAAACTCTGAAATTTTTCATAAGACAACTTTCTGAATAACTGCTCAATTCACTTTAAAACTGATTTAAAAAAGATGGAAACCTGCACCCATGTTCTAACACATAAAAAAATTGACACTAAAACATGTGGAACCCCTGTTTACGCTGGGAGAGGTTCAAGCACTGTCCGACTTCAGACAACAGATAATATGGCTGTAGATGATCAGGGGCTTGTCCACGGAGGCTTTATTTTCAGTCTTGCTGATCATGCGGCAATGGTTGCTGTTAATCACCCCAACGTGGTACTTGGATCTGCAGAAGTCAGGTTTTTAAAACCTGTTAAAACAGGGGCATTGCTGCATGCAGAAGCTATCGTGGAGGTTGAGGAAGGGAAAAAGAAAACTGTTATTGTAGAAGTTTTAAATGGAGAAGAGAAAATATTCAGCGGAAAATTTATATGTTTTGTACTACCAAAACATGTTCTTGAATGAATACAGGTTTTTTCCAGGAAGGGTTATCCTGCTGTCTGTCTCTTGGTTTTTAAAAATTGTTTCATTCAATGCTCTTCATAAAATCAACCCAGATAGGCAAAGCCGCGCTGGCACCTGTTTCACTTGCAGCAATTGAGATATTGCTGTCACGTCCAACCCATACACCTGCAACCACCCTGTCATCAAAGCCCACAAACCATGCATCCGCACTGTTGCTGCTTGTTCCTGTTTTTCCGTAGACCTCTTTTTTTAATGTAAGGGCTCTTCTGCCTGTCCCGCTTGTAATTACCTCATACAACATTGACCTTATACCTGCTACAGCTTTTTCACTGAGAACCCTCTGCCTTTTTAAAGACTTGTCAATGACAATGCGTTTATTTCTGTCAATGACTTTCTCAAGAAAGTATGGTTCCACAATAAAACCGTGACTCAGTACCGCATAGGCACCTGCCAGTTCCATAAGCGTCATCTCGGATGTTCCAAGCGCACAGGATGCAAAGGGATAAATAGAGCTTTTAATTCCAAGCTTTTTGGCGGTTTTTATGACGTTGTTAATCCCGATATTCTGAGCAAGGTTTACGGTAGCAGAGTTGAGTGAATTGGCAAGAGCTTTATTCATGGCAACATCTCCATGATAAACATTGTCATAGTTCCTTGGAGCCCAGACACTTTCTCCCCAGACATATGCAACCCTGTTATCATTTATTATATCATCAGCTGAAAACCCCATACAAAGAGCTGCTGCATAGACAATCGGCTTAAAAGCAGAACCGGGCTGTCTTTTAGCCTGTGTCGCTCTGTTAAACTGACTCTGTCTGTAGTCAGCTCCCCCGACCATGGCTACAACACCGCCTGTATTTCTGTCAATAGCAACAAGGGCAGCCTGGATGTTTTCTATACCGCGCTTGTTTAAATCTGAAATTCCCTTTTCTATTGCTTTTTCCGCCTTAATCTGAACACTGTAGTCAAGTGTTGTATATATTTGAAGCCCTGATGTAAAAAGCCTGTGTCCAAACCTTTCCTCAAGCTCTGCTCTGAGAGCGTCAACAAAGTAAGGGGCATTGTATTTCCTGCCGTTTAATCCCGCGGTAATTGGTTCTTTTACTGCCTCGCTGTATTGTTTCTGATTGATAAACCCGACCTCGTACATCCTTTTTAATGCAAAATTTCTTCTTGTTACAGCTCTTTCCGGCGACTTAAAGGGAGAGTTTTCAGAAGGAGCCTTAGGAAGGGTTGCAAGCAGAGCAGCCTCGGATATTGTAAGCTGTTGCGTTGACTTACCGAAATAGGTCTGTGAAGCAGCCTCAATCCCGTAAGCTCTTGTGCCCAGATAAAGATGGTTGAGATACATTCCGAGAATCTCGTCCTTGCTGTATTTTCTTTCAAGCTTTATTGAAATTGCAATCTCTTTAATCTTTCTTGTTATGGTCTTTTCAGGAGACAGAAAAAACATCTTTGCAAGCTGCTGGGTAATTGTGCTTGCCCCCTGAGAAAAGTTTTTATTTTTGATATTGTTTACTAAAGCACCTGCTATACGGTAGAAATCAATACCTATGTGGGTATTGAACCTTTTATCCTCCACTGCTATAAATGCCTGTTTAACATGCTCGGGAATGTCTGCAGAAGATATGATATTTCTTTTTTCTATATACAGCTCAGCCAGGAGTTGATTGTCGCCGGAATATATTTCTGAAGATTCATAAGGATAAGAAAGCTCTATAAGATCGGTTTCAGGCAGTTCAGATAGACACCAGTACACATAACCGCCTAAAGCACCCAAAAAGAGGAGGATAAATAAAGGTATCAGAACACTAAAGGCATTTTTTGTCTGCACAGCTGCTCTGTGCAGAAGGGAAATGAGGCAATAAAGGATTTTTTTTTTGAATCCCTTCTCTGAAGCCTTTTCTTAACAGCCGAAATAATATTTTCGGGATCAAGGGGCTCGGTAAAAAGAGCATATCTGCTGTTCTGACTTCTCTTAATCAAGCAACGGTTTTGAGGCTCAAGAAGGATGGCGATTTCGGGTATCCATTTAAGCCTGTCAAAAGAGCTGATATACCGGATAGAATCATCAAAACACCCCTTTGTATCAAACACCATTGCATCCGGCTCTTTTGCTGCAATTGCGGAGCTGATTTCCTCAAGACTGCCTGCAAGTATTACATCTGCTCCTTCCAACAGAAATGCTCTGTAAAGGATCCTGCCCCTTATAATATCTCTGGAATATATGTAAACAGAACAACTCATATTACACTATTTCCTCTGTAGCCATCCTCAGGGAGCCGAGAGCAGTCGATGAGATTGGGTCATCTGCAACTATTATGTCTGACAAAACAAAAGGTAGTTTTACTTCTTGCAGAGCGGTTTTAAACTTTTCCTTCGAGCCTTTTGGCATTACAGAACCACCGCTCAACACAAGCGGAAGCCCTTTTGTGATCTTGGGTATCCTGTCAGATGATGATAGAACAGACTCAAGGCTTTTTGCAAGCTCCAGGAAAAGTTCATCATAAAACACATGCAGTGCGGTCTGCGTTTTTGTGTCCGGTTTCTGGCTGAGATCAAGACTGTTTTCCTTAAAAGTTCTGATGTTGAATATCCCGTTTCCAACAGCATCTGAAACCATTTTATCAATATAATCACCGCCTTTTTTAAAACTGTATGTTATTACAGGCACTGCAAGGTAGGAGAGACAGACATTGGTCATACCACCATCAATGCTTACCCCTATTCCTGTAAAGTTGTTGTCCGCAAGTTCTGAATATACAACCGCAAGCCCCTCATTAATTTTTTTTGGATTATAGCCGGCACTCCTAAGCTGCTCTGCAATAACTGATTCATGGAAAACAGTTGACCTGCTTCCATCAATTGATTCACCGGGCAAATTAAAACATATTGTTTCGCCTTCCTTTACAGGTTTTCCAACCAGAAAATTGATGATTGAGCTTATTACCTCCAGACAGTCATCCTCCTTATTGTTTAAAATACCCTCTAAAACCGTTTTTCGAATGTTTTCGCCATAGAGAACAGCAAGTTCCTCTGCTTTTGAACCGTAAACATATATATTATTGTTTTTGCAAAAAAGATTGGCTCCGTCCTTAATAAGAGACTCTTTCACAATTTTTGAGTAGGGCATTATATAGAAACAGTTCAACTGTCTCTGTTTGACAATATCTCTGCAGTTGTTTCTGACAGCAACAATACTTGTTGTTCCTATATCAATTCCAATCGGTCCGGTCAAATTATTATTATCCTTAATTACAGAAACAGCTTCTTCCTCAACATTGCCGCTGTCACCTGCCCCCGCGGGTTTGGCAGAAGCATGCCCCTGCCTGTCTGACATTATTATTTCATCAATCTCTTTTAATGTCCTGCTGTCAAATTTTAGGTGCTGTTTACTGTTCTGCGAATTTTTATCTGATAAAGTATCTGAAGAATTGGTGTTCATCTTGCCCCCTGTTTGATAATATCTTTATTTATTCAATATTAGAGCTCTCACTTCGCTCCACATGTCAGCAGCTGACGTTTTTCGCAATTATTAATTTGGTACAATTTGCACTTTCTGTGCCACAAAAAAAGGTGGAAAAAAGGCATTTATTCTGGCTGATTTAAAAGTCGGATATTTTACGGTTCAAGAAGAAAAAAGGCTGTTTTTATAAGCTTCTTTCTATTAAGGCAATCTGCGCTCAGCCGTCATAATCCTTAGAGAGACAACATGTCTGCTGTTAAAAAAATATTTCAGGAGGAAAAAAATACCTACCTTGTTTTTTTAATTCACTTTTTTTCATTGACAAGCGTTCTTCAGCTAAGCTATTATCGGAATTATCAAAAATACCTAATTGGCATAAAGGAGAAATGATGAAAAAACTGCTTATTTTATCCTCTGTTTTATTTTCAGGAATTATGCTCTGGGCATGTGAAGATAACAGGCTGACGGACACAAGGGACAACCAGGTTTATGAAATCGTAAAAATAGGCAGCCAGTGGTGGATGGCTGAAAATTTGAACTACGAAACAGAGGGCAGTTTTTGTTATAATGATGACCCGAAAAACTGTGATACTTACGGCAGACTGTATGAATATGAAACAGCATTAAGTGGGGCATGTCCTTCCGGCTGGCACTTGCCGACTGACGAGGAATGGTCAATACTAATAAGAGCTATAGACCCTGATTCCGACCCTTCATCAGAAATGGTCGAAAGTTCAACAGCCGGTTATGAAATGAAAAGTCAAAGCGGTTGGGATGGCAATGGAAACGGCTCCAACAGCAGCGGTTTTTCTGCTGTTCCCAGCGGCAACCGGGGACCTGATGGCTCTTATCACAGCAGGGGCTCAAGCGCCTACATATGGAGCGCTACACTTTCCTATGATGAAGAAAATGTCTGGCGCAGGGTAATTCAGGCATTCGATGACGGTATTTTCAGGGTCAAACACGGCACACTTGGCAGGAGCTTTGCTGTCCGGTGCGTGAAGGATTAGAAGCCTTATTTAAGGCAAAATAAAAATTAACACTGTTTCCGAAAACTTTTCAGCTAAAACAGCCCCGGCTAATAACCGGTATCCGCAGCCGGATTCTGCTTAAAAACCCGCCGGGTATAATGCTAATTTTTTCCTATTCCGTCAAAAAGCATCCTCAGAACCTCCTTTACTTTCTCAACACATTTTGCCTTTGTCTTTATAATTCCATTAAGCCAGTATATTGTATACATTGTAAATATTGCAAATACCATGTGAGAGCTGTTTTCCATATCCACGCCTTTTCTTATCTCACCATTTGCCTGCGCCTCTTCAAGAATCTGTTTAATATTCTGCATCAGTACAAGTTCATTCCAGTTCTTACCCGTTCCAAGCCTGCCTATTCTTTCCCTTACAAGTATCCGCGCAAAATCCCTGTTTTTAAAAATATTTGTTATATAGCTCAGTATCAGAATTTCAAGTTTCTCAATTGTATCCTTTGCTTTGCACATTTTAAGCTGAATTTCATGTCTGCTTTTTAAAAGTTCTCTGTCAATATAATATAAAAGCACATCCTCCTTCTTTTCAAAGAAAGAGTAGAAAGACCCTTTGGCGACTTTTGCACATCTGGTAATATCATCAATGCTCGTCTGCTCAAAACCTTTCTGGAGAAAAAGATTTATTGATTCATTAAGTATGGTTTCCTTCTTCTGCTCTTTTTTCTGTTCCCTTAACCTTGTCATTTTTTCCCTCAGTTAAAATGATTTTATGAAAGAGAGTCAAGATAATCCTCTCCAATACGGACAAATTCCATCCATCTCTTCATGGGATATGCCTGATAGAGTGTCTGGTTTTTGATATTCTTCCAAAGACTTGCAACCAGCCATCTTTTAAAATCATCAGGCTGCCCAACAAGTTTATGAATACCCGATCCGTCAGAGTTGCCGTCTCCTGCACGCCAGTATTTCTCCAGTACATCAAGATAATGCGCTGTAAGTTTTCTTCTGCCTGTCACGGAGCTGTCTTTGGCAGGAAGATTGCCTCTCCATTTCAGACATCCTATGCTGCTTAACAGAATATCCACTCTTCTTAAGAACTTGAAATGACAGGCCGGCTCAGCAGAGCCTCCAACATCACACAGGAAATCATATGAAGAACTGCCCATCTGTTTTTTAATTTTCTGTTCAAGGTCATACATCCTCTGCTGCCACCCTGATGGAAGTTCCTGGGCGTTATAAGGATGAAGGTTTACATCCTCTTCTTTTCCATATCCCCAGAAAGAACAGTTCAGTCTTCTTGCTGAAAGACCGTAATATGTCCTTTCGGCAAGCATTGATTTGAGTGGATCTTTTCTGCCGAGAAGTCTGTAAACATGTTCCGCCATTTGCCTTGCACTGTCGGTTATAAAGATTTTATCATCAGGGGCTATATCCTCAAGCCACCCCTTTATTGCATTTGCATATTCAATAAATTTCTGTCTTCTGCCGGTTGAAATCTGGTAATGAAGCCTGAAGGCTCTGTCAGAACCTCCTCCAATAGCCGCGCATATTCTGTGGACATTTTCCGGAAAATCATATCTCCAGATACAGCATAAATCGGCAATAACCCTGAGGTCAAGTCGCTCAGGTGTAATATCCCCTGCCCTTTTTTCCAGACTGTTTATTTCCTTAAGATCTTCATCACCTCCAAGATAGTTTTTAAGATTTGCATCATGAAAACAGGTATTGCCGGAAGAAGAACCTTTAATAAGTCCGTAAACAAGTCTGAAAGGAATACCGTTTTTTGAAAGTACTGTTTTCCTTTTTTTAATTAGCATCTGTTCCATATCAATTCCTTTAGTAATAATTAAATAAATATGTTATTATATAAACTAATAAGCAGTTCTTTTCCTCTTGAGACAGCCTCGCAAACTGTCCTGAACCTTTCACCTCTAACAAAGCAGGGTGTCTCACAGAGGGTCAAAGTTACTGTTTAAAAATTTTTACGCATAATAATAGTTTGAAACGTGCTCTACCTATTTTAATAGAATTTACATAAACATTAAACCAATTTTTAACCACTTATGACAAGAAAATTTTTTTATATCTTCTCTTTTTTTATTATTCTGGTTTTGTCACTCATCACCATCCTGTCTGTTCTGCTACAGGATCTTAAATATTATACTGAATTAACCTTCGGATTAATAGAAAAAAGAACAGGATTCAGAGTAACAATTGATGACATAAACCTTGCCTTTCCCAAAGGAGCAGGGCTCAAGGTGGAAAACCTCGCAATATTTGATCCTGAAACAGGAGATAACATATTTAGAAGCGAAAGGGTATATTTATTAACAGAGATAACCCCTCTTCTGAAAAAAAAATTTATGATAACAAAGGTCTTCTTTCAGAAACCTGAAATGTCCTTATTTCTTGATAAGGACCGTAATATTTTCTTATCCAGAATACCCATAACCGAGCTTCAACCTGTGAGTTCTTATGAAACATCATCTGGAATATCATTTCATCTGAAAAACCTTCTTGTTGAGAACGCTGTCGTTGATTTTACCGACACCACGCTTCCTGGTTTAACAAGACTCGAAAAAATCAATATCACAGCAACTCAGAATAAACTGGGTGAATATGAAACGGTATTCTCTGCAAAATCGCCAATTGATTCCACTGCAGAAGATGTCTCTCTGCACGGCAATATACTTCTGCCGGAGGTCATTACATCTTTTCGGGACATATCCGGGGAAGTAAATATCCTTTTTAAGGATATTATGGCAAAACAGTATATTAGATATCTGCCCCGGGATTTTACAACAGTAGAAGAAAATTCTGTTCTGAACGGAAAGATAAATATATCCAAACAGAAAGCAGAGGAAATTACAATAGCCGGTTCAATAAACTCAGAGATTTTTTCGCTGCAAACCGACAAGACAGGGGTTTTTGATATTGCTCCTTTTGAGATTAACTTTGAAACATATTTCAATGAAGCAACCCTCCGGATAGACCGTTTAGAAGCCATATTCCCGAACAAAACAACAATAACGGGCAATGGAGAGATTAAAACAGATCCCCTGTTTATTGATATGAAATTATCCTCTGGAATAATGGACATAAATAAAATAAGCCAATATATAAAGCCCGCAATCAAAAACCATACAGAGATTCAAGGGATTTTTGAAAAAATAAAATCCGGCAATATTCAAATAAAAGAGCTTATTTACTCCGGCAGCCCGGCCAAGCCTCCTTCACACTTTAATGTTTTTATACTAACAGACAATGTTTCCGTGGAGATTGACCAGAGGCTTCCACTGTTGCAGATATCAGAAGGTTTTATAAATGTTGCCAACAGCGGACTTGATACACATATGACTGCAAATCTGTTCAGGGGAGACCATCATATTATCAAAGCATCGGCTGTTTCTCTGTTTGATAAGACTGAAATCAAGGCTGATATACAATCTTCCATACCATCAGACAGTCTCTTAAAAACTGTTTCAGATTTTCAGCAGAAAGATCCGCCGATTAAAACAACCGGGGAAATAACTGCTCAGACAAGTCTGCATTTTAACTTGGAGGCTGAAAAAGCTCTTGAGGTCTCATCTTCCCTTGACCTTGAAAATACCCGGTTTGAAATAGGAGAAGCACTTTTTAAAGATAAAGGGATTCCTGTAAATCTGAATCTGAAAAAGGCTTTTGCCTCTGGTGATTCAGTAAAACCTCTTCTGTTTGACATACGGTCTTCAGAATATTTATCCTTAACCGGAACTGTTTTATCCTTTTCACCTTTTGCAGCAGAAGGAGAATACAGTATAAATGAACTTCCAATGTCTCTTTTCGCCTATCCTTTTATCCCTGCAGAATTTACTGCTGACGGAGTTTTTTCGGGAGCAGGAACCTTTAGCTTTCCTTTTCAGAACATCTCTGTTGCTCCCTTAAAGGGGAGCCTCTTTATAAAAGATTTTTCAGTTAAAGAGACAGACTCTGAAGAGAGGTTTGCATACTCTAACATGTCTTTGGAAATAGACTCTGATTCTGTCTCAATAAATAGAAGTTATGTAAAATTCGGCGAGACATCACTCTTCCTTGATGGAACCCTGACAGATATAAACCCCATTGAAGGCAATATTACAATCAGTGGAAAACATATTGACATAGGCAATTTCACTGATACCATAAACAATATTAACCAACAGATACGGAAAAAGGAAGTTACAGGAAGGGCTAGAAAGTTTTTCGGCAGTTTAAACATAAAATCCGACATAACAACTGAAACGCTACGTTTCAAAAAATGGCGCGGGGGTAATTCACTATCTGACTTTATGTTTGAGAACGGGGTCATGCTGTGGGACAATATTACAATAAACACAGCTGATGGCTTTCTCAAAGGTTCAATCATGTATGACTTTTCAAGCCTGCCGCTTCAGACATTAAGTTTTGATATAACAGAATCCAACGTTGACACAGCATGGGCGATTCCTGAACTGAAAAAAGCAGAAACAATGACAGGCAGACTGCATCTTACAGGCACTGTTCGGTCTGATTTTCCAAAAGGCGCTCGAATTATTCCAAGGATGACCGGAGAGCTTAGTGTTGCAATCAAACAAGGCAAACTGCTCCGCTTTACAATACTCTCCAAGATACTCTCACTAATAAATCTGCCAAGGCTTTTTCAGATGGAAATACCCGATCCACTGTCAAAAGGAATGCCTTTTGACAGTATAACTGCTGATTTAAAAGTGGAAGAAGGGGTATTTTCAACAGATGATTTTATGCTTAAAAGCCCCGCCATGAATCTTTCCGCTACCGGAAACATAGATACGGTAAATGAAACTATTAATTTCATATCAGGTGTTCAGATACTTCCCGCAATAACTAAATTAATCGGCAACATCCCGATTGCAGGAAACATTCTGCTTGGCGATGAAGGAACCATAACTGCCGGATATTTTCAGATATCAGGAAACCTCTACAACCCCGCTGTTAAACCGATGCCTATAAAATCAATAAACAGGGCTGTTGTGAACACCCTTGAAAATATTTTTTCAATACCAATGAGGATACTTTCACCCATATTCTTATTCAGGGATAACGGTTCTAACAACAAAGATGCGCCTGAGGAGAAAGAACAGTAGCTAAAGCTTTCAGTTTACATTGCATAAACATAAAAAACTGATATTTTTTACAGCCGTGTTACTTTACTACTTAGAAAGGAGGCCGCATGCAAAATGGAACCTTCATAACACGCAGAGAATTTATCAGGGGTGCCTCTCTGGGGCTGTGCTGCCTTGCCGCCCCGGATTTCTGCCGGCTTGTTTCTGCAGAAGAGCCTCATTCTGCAAAACCTGAGCGCGAAGTAATGTTTTACACAAAACTTGATAACTTGAAAATACAATGCGGTATATGTCCAAAAAAATGTATTGTTCCCGACGGACAAAGAGGATACTGCGGCAACAAGGAAAACAGAAAGGGACAATACTACTGTCTTGCATATTCCCACCCCTGCCAAGCCCGTCTTGACCCTGTTGAAAAAAAACCCTTCTTTCATTATCTGCCGTCATCCAGAGTCTATTCCATTGGAACAACTGGCTGTAATTTAAACTGCAGATACTGCCAGAACTGGCAACTGGCACGATCAACTCCCGAACAGATAGAAACCATTTATCTCCCGCCTGATATGGTTGTGCAAAAATCTGTTGAAGCAGATGCATCGGCAATTGCATACACATATACAGAACCAACCATCTTCTACGACTATATGTTTGAGAGCGCAAGGAAAGGAGCCGAAAAAGGGCTTGGAAACATTATGATTTCAAACGGATATATAAACCCTGAACCCTTAAAAAAACTCTGCAAACATCTCTCTGCTGTGAAGATTGACCTGAAATCGTTCTCTGATTCCTTCTACCGCACATACTGCGACGCATCCCTTGAACCTGTTTTAAACACCCTGAAAAATCTGAAAGATATAGGTATATGGTTTGAAATAGTAGCTCTGATAATACCTGCCTTAAATGACAGTCCTGATGAGATAAAACAGATGTGCGCATGGATAGATGAAAACCTCGGTGAGAATGTTCCTCTCCATTTTACCCGTTTCTACCCTGCATACAAGATGAAAGATATAAAACCTACCCCTGTTGAAACACTTGAAAGATGTCATGGCATTGCAAAAAAACAGGGACTCAACTATGTCTATATCGGCAATGTTGCAAACCACCCCCTTTTAAGCACCTACTGCCCGAACTGCGGTAAAATGCTTATAAAAAGAATCGGCTTTGATGTTGTGGAGAACCATATAACCGACAGCAGATGCCCCGGGTGTAAAACCACCATACCAGGTGTATGGAGTTGATCAATAATAAGCTGCTGTTTGCCATGTTTTTTTACTGACAACCGCCTCTAAACAGTTCTTTTTTATATGATTTACATATTGACCTGTTTTTATTATAATTCAAACAGTTAGCTCCTGCGAAAACTCATAAAAAGAGGTTTCAGAATAAACGGGGGAAACAATTTATGTCCAACTTCATCACAAACAACCCAACCCGGGAACTAAAGAAACGGCTGATAGAGCTTATTGAAAAAAGCAGGGAGTTGAAGTTTCTTGTCGGGTTCTTCTATTTTTCAGGCATAAGAGAGCTTTATGCAGGGCTTAAATCAAACCCGGAGGAAACGGGGACAGGCTACTTTTGCTTACAAAAAAGCCTACAAGCCCACGGTATTGGGAAAAAGAAAATAAAAATAAAGAAATTTTTGGATTAAAAAAATGACATCAGAAAACTCCAAATCAGGGTATGTGCTTTGTGTGAAAAATAAGGACTGTGAGGACCTGGAAAAAAGGAAAATTTATCAGATTATTCCTGATGAAGAAGCAAAAAAAGAAGGTTATCTGAGAGTTGTTGACGAATCAGGAGAGGATTATCTTTATCCGGAATCCTATTTTATCCTCATCCAACTGCCTCGTGAAGCACAAGAAGCCTTGCACATTACAGCTTAATAGTAAGTTATTGCCCAACCATCCCTTCAACAAGACCGGTCAAAAAACAGGAAAATTTGTCATAGGGGTCAGGTCTTGAAATATCAGTTTTTATTAATGGGGGAAATCTGGGACAAACACTGCTTTATTAGCATGCTGAAGGGGGACTTATTTTAAACGTCATTTTATTTGTGGATGTCACTGATTATTCCCAAGCATAAGCGTGATTTGGGTAAATGAAAAATCTGACCTATAAAGATGGATGACCCCGATGCCTTTCAGGAGGATGTTTTTTGAAGAATATATTCCGGATGCTGTTTGACAATTTCAAGAAGCCGGAGTGCCGATTGGGCAGGTTGTCGTCTTCCTGCTTCCCATGCCTGTACTGTTTTAACGCTGACGTTCAAAATTTTAGAAAACATACTCTGGCTTACCCTGAGCGATGTACGCAGCTTTACAATATCTTCCGTTTTAAGCTGCTTGGGAGGATCAGGTATCACCAAGTCATGGGTCTGTAATTCCCCCCCCTTTTTATGATACTTGATTGCTTCCTTAAGACTTCCTTTTAATTGTTTGTACACTGCTGACTGCCTCCTTCTTAAGTATTTTTACCAACTCCCGGACTTCGTTCTTTTCTTCGGGAGTTAAGTCATCCTTCACATTTTTTGAATATATAACCAGCAAATGAAGGCACGCTGCCGAGCTATAATTAAAAGTTGTGTATGAGAGTATAGGTGGTGTATCCTCTCTGGATAAAAAGCTACTAAACTTTTAAACCCAGAAGAGAAAGGATACACCATGAAAGAAGATAGCATACTTGAGTTCAGAAATCCAGACCCAAAGTTTCATGATCATTTAACGGAGATATTAAGGACAGGTTGTCAGCAGATAATTGCAACAGCCATTGAGGAAGAACTGAACATATTCTTTTGAAAACAGGGACAGCGACCGTTTATTGTTTTGAAAACAGGGACAGCGACCGTTTATTGTTGACTTGCAGGTTAGAATCAGGATATAATTTTTAGCATTATGC
>CAZMHH010000100.1:0-13114 GCA_964566035.1 uncultured Thermodesulfobacteriota bacterium | reverse complement strand
TTGTTATGGAAGAACAACGGGTCAAGAGAACCTACAGGCTTATCAAATTAATCCATGAAATCAAAACCTGCCCATGCCAGAGCATAGAACAGGTTCTAAAAAAACTTTAAAACCAGATTTTAATAGTTTTCCCTTGTTTCTTGAAGCTTTTAGCTGTGAAGCCATACTTCTGCTATCTGGAAAATGCTTTTTTTGACTGCTACAGAGATTCTTTTATTCCTATTTCACAAGCCGGATACCAAAGTTTATAGTTTATAACTTTTTAATATCTTGATATAATCTAATCAAAATACTTTTTTGGATACCCATCTTATGGAAAAACCTGTTGATGTCTTCAACCTTCACAAAGACATTATAGAAGATTATAAAGATTTTGTAAGCAGTTTCATCAACATAAAAGATGAGTCTATCCGCTTATATGTTGAAAATGAGATTAATAAAGGCAGGTTTTGGCCCGAACCACTGATTCAGTTCAACCCTTCTTTTGAGCACGGAGACTCTCTTGACTCGTTATGCAGAAAAGGTGTCCTTCATCCTGAACTTTCAAAAATATTCAAAGGCTACCACCTGTTTCGCCATCAGGTTGAAGCAATCACAATAGGCAGCAAGGGTTCAGATTATGTGGTCACCTCTGGAACCGGTTCCGGCAAATCCCTGATCTTTCTGGCAACGGTTTTTGACCATCTTCTAAAAAACAGGGCAGAGCAGGCGATCCGGGCGGTGATTGTCTATCCCATGAACGCGCTGATCAATTCTCAGACAGAGGAGATCAGGAAGTTTAAGGATAATTACGAGCAGGCAACCGGCAGAGATTTTCCCATCACTTATGAACAATACACGGGTCAGGAATCCCGTGAGGATCGCCAGCGTATCAAATCCAGCCTGCCCGATATTATCCTGACCAACTACATGATGCTTGAGCTGATCCTGACCCGCTCCCAGGAATACACCATCCGAAACTCAATTTTTGACAATTTACGATACCTTGTTTTTGATGAACTGCACACCTACAGAGGCAGACAGGGCTCAGATGTGTCTCTGCTTATCCGGCGTATCAAGGCACAAGCCCGTCATCCGGTTACCTGTATCGGCACCTCTGCCACAATGGTATCCGAAGGGGATATATACAGCCGAAAGGATCAGGTGGCTAAGGTGGCTCAAAAAATATTCGGCGCCCCTTTCACCCATCACCAGATCATCAATGAATCGCTGATAAGAAGCTTTGACTATAAAGGTTCTACTGCAGAACCTGACAAACAGATGCTTGTCGCTCCTATAAACCCTGAGGCGGATGAGGAAGCCCTGAAAAAATGTGCGCTTGCAATATGGCTTGAAAATACCATCGCGCTGGTTGAATCCGCAGGGTTGCTTTTTAGAAACAGTCCCATGCGGTTTGAGCAAATTGCAGCCAGGCTCAGTTCAGACTCAGGAGAAGAGATTAAGGTCTGTGAAAAACTGCTGCGGGAGCTTCTGCTCTGGATAACCCTTATAAACAAAAAACGCTCTGAACAGCAGAAAGATGCCTATCTGCCTTATAAAATTCACAACTTTATTTCACAGACCGGAACCGTCTATACATCACTTGACACCGGAGAGAAACAGATAATAACCCTTGACCCGGCAAACCACAGAGGCAGGGGTGATGACAAAATCCCCTTATATCCAGTCGTATTCAGCAGAATATCAGGATATGAATTTATATGTGTCAATATGGATTTGGATAAGGAGATATTAACCCCCCGTGAGTTTCGGGAAACAGCTCAGGAAGATGAAAACAGAACATCCGGTTATTTAATTCCTGGAGCAGATGTTTGGGACCCTGAATCTGATACTGAGTTTCTGCCCGATGCATGGGGAAGTATTGATGGACAGGGTAGGTTCAAGCCGGTTAAAAAATACAGGGACAGACTTCCAGCAAAGATTTATTATAACAATAAGGGAAATTTTTCAACCTCAAAAAAACTTGACTATGAAGGCTGGTTTATGCCGGCAAAACTTCTTTTTGACCCGACCAGTGGCACACTCTATGACACAAAAACAAGCGAAGCAACTAAACTGACCCGACTGGGCAGTGAGGGGCGTAGCACCTCAACAACAGTTCTTTCTTTTTCTGTTTTAAAAAATCTCGCAAAATACGGTTTCGGGTTTGAAGACCAGAAACTGCTCAGTTTTACCGACAACCGTCAGGATGCAGCCCTTCAGTCAGGCCATTTTAATGATCTGATAGAAGTTGTTCAGTTAAGGTCAGCCATTTATCACGCCCTGCTTGCCCATAAACAGCTTACTCATTCAAACCTTGATAGGGCGGTTTTTGATGCCCTGGATCTCCCGCAGGAAAGGTATGCTCAACGCTGCTCGGATTTTCCTTCGGTTATACGTGAAAACGAACAGGCTTTTAAAGATTTGTTGATGTACCGGGCGCTCTACGATCTGAGGCGGGGCTGGCGGGTAATACTGCCAAACCTTGAGCAGTGCGCCTTGCTTGAAATCAACTATAAACATATAAAGGAAAACTGTGAGATGGAAGAAGGCTGGCGAACAGTTAACTTTATAAACAAACTCCTTCCCGATGAACGTGCTGAAATAATCTACAATGTGCTTGATTTTTTCAGAAAGTCCTATTCCCTCTATAGTCAGGAATACTTAACCCCGAAAGCAATTGATGAGAAAAGCCGAAATATAAATGAAAAACTGAAAGCACCCTGGAATCTTGATGAAAATGAGAGAATCACCTACCCCTGTCATCTAAGGTATGAGACCCTAAGTCAGGGAAGCCGGCTTTATACAGCGAGTATCGGCTCAAACAGCGCCCTTGGCAAATACCTCAGGAGCGAGGCAAAAAAACGGGGTGTTGAACTCAACAAAAAGAGCTATGGTGACTTTATCAAAAAATTTCTATGCCTGCTTGCCGATGCTGGGTGGCTGCATGAAACAAAGGCAATAAACAGCCTGAAACAGGATACATCTGTTTATCAGCTCAAGATAGATGCCATTATATGGAGTCTTGGAGATGAAAAGACCTTGAAAATTGATGCCGTCAAAAACAGATCATATAAAGTAATAGAGCAAAAACCAAACCTGTTCTTTCAAAACCTCTACATGACGGATTTTAAGTCACTGAAGCCTGTTCTGAGCAGAGAACACACAGGTCAGATAAATAATGAAGACAGGCAGGAAAGAGAAGAAAAATTCAGAACCGGTGAATACAGCATACTTTTTTGCTCACCGACAATGGAGCTTGGAATAGACATTGCAAGTCTCAATGTTGTTCACATGCGCAACGTTCCTCCCAATCCTGCAAACTATGCCCAGCGGAGCGGTCGGGCGGGCAGAAGCGGACAGGCGGCTCTTGTCTTCACCAACTGCTCTGTTTACTCACCTCACGACACCCATTATTTTAACAATGCTCCCCAAATGGTATCCGGGGTGGTGGCGTCCCCCCGCATTGATCTTTCAAACAGAGAGCTTATCGAGTCTCACCTGAATGCTGTCTTTCTGGCAAAAACAGGCATTACAGAGCTTAATGACTCCCTTCTGGATATTATTGATGACACAAACACAGGCGGACTTCCCCTGAAAGATGCCGTTAAAGAAAAACTCCGTTTAAACGATACCGCTGTTGAAGAGATCAAAACTGTTTTTAAAAAAGTCATCACCGGCATTTCCCCTGAAACAGGGGCATACTCATGGTTAAATGATGACTGGATTGAAACAACCATTCATGCGGCTTCAGGTAATTTCGACCGTGCTCTGAACAGATGGCGCAGGCTCTACTCCACAGTCAGAAAGCAGCTCAGCGATGCCGCCGGTATCATTAACAGCAACATCTACTCCCGTGATTCACAACAAATGCGTGAGGCACTCCGCAATCAGTCTCAGGCAATTCGGCAGCGGGAACTTCTTTGCAACCGCACTACTTCCATCAGCAGCAGTATTTCAGAGTTTTATCCGTTCCGCTATCTGGCAGCTGAAGGGTTTCTGCCAGGGTATAATTTTACCCGTCTGCCGATCAGAACCTTTATCCCTATCGGAGATGGTGGTGAGTATATCTCCCGTCCCCGCTTTATAGGGCTTCGGGAGTATGGTCCAGGCAATATTATTTACCACAATGGAAATAAATTCATGATAGAACAGATAACTGCCCCTGACCTTGACAAGGGTTTGCATAAAGCAAAGGTCTGCAACCGGTGCGGGTATGTTTTCATGTTTGATGAATACGAGATGAACCCGTGTCTGTTTTGCAGAGCCTCTCTTACAGATGGAAACTCAAAAAGAAGTTTTGTCAATCTGCTGGATCTTTCCGATACACGCACACGAGAAACAGAGCGGATCACCTGCGAAGAAGAGGAAAGACTCTCCCGGGGTTACGAAATAGAAACCTTCTTTAATATCCCGGGGGGTAAAGACAGGATGGTCACGGTACGGGTAAAAAATAACAGGGATGACTTTTTGAACATTCAATTCATCCCAGCCTCAAAGCTTATCCAAATCAACAGAAAATGGCGCACCACAAAAGAAGAGGGTTTCTTAATCGGCATGAACTCAGGCAGGTGGAAACGGGCATCAC
Organism: uncultured Thermodesulfobacteriota bacterium; assembly: GCA_964566035.1. Taxonomy (GTDB): domain Bacteria; phylum Desulfobacterota; class WTBG01; order CAIYCZ01; family CAIRTM01; genus CAZMHH01. Next base: position 8,547 of record CAZMHH010000100.1, on the reverse strand, counting down.
GGAACACAGGTACTGAAACAACCGAACCGGTCAAAACCGTAATGCTCATTACGCACGATACCGCCGATGCCCTGTATATAGAGCCGATAAGTTCGCTGGGACTTTCCAGAGACGGTGTCATAAGCCTCCAGTATGCCCTTAAGAGGGCGATAGAAAGCATATTTCAGGTTGAACCCCGTGAGATCGGCGCAGATTTGATGGGTGGCGGAGATGCACCGAATATATTTATTTATGAGGCATCAGAGGGCAGTCTGGGGGTGCTGTCCCAGTTTATTGAAGACCGGACGGTATTTAAGCAGGTGGTCGAAAAAGCGATAGACATCTGTGATTATAACAACCCGGACTATGCCGAGGCGGCATCCTACAGGGAGCTGCTTGATTATTACAACCAGCGCTATCATGATGTGATCAGCCGGTTTGAGATCCAGCAGGCGCTGGAGACCCTTCGCAACTGCGATGTTGAGATTATCACCAGCGCTTCCGGAAGAAGTTATGAAGAGCAGTACCGGTCTCTTCTGACACAGATAGACCCAAATTCAACAACAGAGAAACGGTTTCTGGACTGGATTTATAAAAACGGGCTGAGGCTGCCTGATGCAGCCCAAAAGCAGACCAGTGATATTTATTCACAACCAGATTTTTTCTATGAACCCGATATCCATATCTTTTGTGACGGCACCCCACATGACCGCCCGGAGATAAAGGAGAAAGACCATCAGATAAGGCAGGCAATCCGCAACAAGGGCGAGCAGGTGATTGTCTATTATTACAAAGACAGCATGGAAGACCTGACCGCAAAACGGAGTGATGTTTTTAAAAAGGTGAGAAGTGATGGGTAATAAGTCAAAACGCTTATAAAGGAGAATCTATGAATTTGGAACGTATTCTTCCCACCGAACCTTTAACTTATATTCAGAAATGCGTCAGCGCCGGTAAGGTTTTCTGGACCTATCATGTAAACATAAGGTTACAAACCAGATTTATTTCAAGACAGGATATTCTTGCTTCTGTAAACAGTTATAGTATCATTGAAGAATATCCTGAAGACAAATATCTGCCAAGCTATTTGGTTTACTGTTTTCATGACGGCAGGATATTTCATGTTCTTTTCGCTGCGGATGTTAAAGAAGATAATGTTCGAATTATCACCGCCTACTCTCCAAATCCGGGTGAATGGGAGGATGATTTTAAAACAAGGAGGAAAAAATTATGAAGTGCCATGTATGCGGAGACGAAATGATTTCTATTGTTACCAACCTGCCATTTAAAATAAGCGATACAAGCATCGTTATTCTTAAAGACATACCGGTGTTTCAGTGTAAAAGTTGCAACGAGTATTTACTGCAGGACAATGTGCTTGCGCAGGTGGATAAAATTCTTTCAAACGCAAACAGCTATGCTGAACTCGAAGTGATTAAGTATGCTGCATAAAAAGGCGGCTCACGGGAAAACACAGCTTCAAGGGGTAATCAAAGCTTCATTTTGTAGGCGGATTAAGCGCCAGCGAATCCGCCGAATGATCAGATTTAAAATGGATAAGGCGGGTTCGCTTCGCTTAACCCGCCCTACAACTGAATTGTTTTCAAATTAATGATTGTTTATTTATCGGTTATAATATCATTTTATTAATGGTAAAAAATGGAATATAAAGCAGGTTCTCTTGTCCACTTCAGAAGAAGAGACTGGGTGGTGCTGCCCTCAAATGATGATGGTCTTGTTCTGCTCAAACCTCTTGGCGGCTCTGAAGACGAGATCACCGGCATCTACCGCCCCCTCATCTTTGAAGACGACCGTATAGATTCCACTACCTTTGCGCAGCCATCAGATTCAGATCTTGGCGATATCTCCTCTGCCAGGCTTCTTTACAATGCCGTGCGCCTGTCCTTCAGAAACGGGGCAGGACCATTTCGCAGCATCGGCAAACTCTCCTTTCGCCCCCGATCCTATCAGATGGTGCCGCTGATTATGGCGCTGCGTCAAACCACGCCCATAAGGCTTCTTATTGCAGACGATGTGGGGGTGGGCAAAACCATCGAAGCCCTGCTGGTTTTAAAAGAACTTCTTGAACGGCGAGAAATCACCCGCTTTGCCGTCATTGCACTGCCCCATCTCTGTGAGCAGTGGCAGGCGGAATTAAGGGATAAGTTCGGTATCGAGGCGGTGATCATCCGCTCCAACACCCAGGCGCGTCTGGACAGGGAGATCCAGGGAGACCGGAGCGTCTACGAATACTATCCCTATCAGATTATCTCCATAGATTACATCAAGTCTGAAACAAGGCGTCAGGTGTTTATTCAGGAAGCGCCCGAACTGGTGATTGTCGATGAGGTGCATACCTGCGCCAGACCCGCAGGCGCTCATATTTCCCAGCAGCAGCGCTATCACCTGATCCATGATCTGGCACAGAAAGAGAGCCGGCACCTGCTGCTGCTAACCGCCACCCCGCACAGCGGAAAAGCCGAACAGTTCAGCTCTCTGCTGGGGTTTCTCAAAAAAGAGTTTGAACAGATCGACCTGCCTTCAGCGCCGCCGCAGGAAAGAAAGGCGCTTGCAGCCCATTATGTCCAGCGCCGCCGGGCGGATGTCTTAAAATGGATGGGTGAGGATACCCCGTTTCCCAGGCGGGATGCAGGGGAGTATGCCTATGATCTGTCTGAAAAGTACTCCAAATTCTATGACCGGGTGCTCGGGTTTGCGCTGGAGCTTATCCGGGGGGTTGATATAAAAAGTGTCAGGACCCGCTACCGGTACTGGTCTGCACTTGCTCTGCTCAGAGGGGTGATGTCCAGTCCTGCTGCAGGCTTTGAGATGATCAGCCGGAAAATCAGCCGTGATGCGGAAAAGACCGAACCGGTGGCGGATGACGAGGTAAACCCGGTTCTGGATGAGGATTTCAGCACACAGAACGATTTTCCTCCGGCAAATGTTATCACCAAAACCGAGTGGTCTAAAAATGAGAAGCGGGAACTGAACGCGCTTGCCGAGCAGGCGCTTGCCCTGCACGGTATTGAGCATGACCATAAGGCGGCACAGACGGTTGAGATTGCAGCCCGGTGGCTGAAAAACGGTTTCAACCCGGTTATTTTCTGCCGCTATATTGCCACCGCCAATTATCTTGGCGCTCTGTTCCGGGAACATTTATTAAAGATCAGCCCGGATATCAATGTGCAGACCGTTACCAGTGAAGACCCGGATGAGGTCAGAAAAATGCGCATTGACGACATGGCGCTTTCAAAACAGCGGTTGCTGGTTGCAACAGACTGTCTCAGCGAGGGTATCAACCTGCAGGACAAGTTTACAGCCGTTCTGCATTATGACCTTCCGTGGAACCCGAACCGGCTTGAACAGCGCGAAGGCAGGATTGATCGCTATGGGCAGCCTGCCCCGGTTGTCAAAGCCTATCTGCTCTATGGCAGCAACAACCCCATTGACGGCGTGGTGCTGAAGGTGCTATTGCGCAAGGTGCGTGAGATCCGGAAAGCCACCGGCATCTCTATCCCGTTTCCGGAAGAAAGCCGGTCTCTGATGGACTCTGTCTTGCAGGCGGTGCTGCTGAGCGCGCCCCGGAAACCCAAAAGCCGACAGCTTGCCCTTGAGTTTACAGACAACCGGGATGTGGCGGAAAAAGAGCTTTTGGCAACACGGGCAATCGAGGCGGCGGCAGACCGGGAGACCGCATCACGAAACATCTTTGCCCAGCATGCGATCAAGGCGCAGGAGATCGAGCAGGATTTGCGCCAGTCCGATGAGGCGATCGGCGATCCGCAGGCGGTTGAAACATTTGTGGTGGATGCGCTCACGCATCTTCTCGGGGTGCAGATCTCTTCTGATAAGAAAGGGTATCTGTTGTTTACGGCAAACCTGCCGGCGGTGTTGAAAAGCACGCTGCCGCAGAAAGACCGGATCAAGGTGAGTTTTTATTCGCCCACCCCGGAAGGGTATCTCTATCTGGGCAGAAATCACCTGTTTGTGGAGCAGTTGAGCCGGTTTTTGATGGCACATTCCGTGCGGCAGGATAAGCGGTATGGCCCGGCGCGGGCATCGGTTATCCGGTGCCGGGAGGCGGGTATCAAAACCACGCTGCTGCTTTTCAGGGTCAGGAATGTGATTGAAGAAAAGCAGACGGCAAAACAGATTGTTGCTGAAGAGATTCTCCTGGCGGGATATACCGGGTCAGCTTCTGACAGACAGTTTCTGAGCGCCCAGGAGGCAAAAAAACTGATGGAGAGCGCCTCTCCGGAAAGCAATCTTTCCCCGCAGGCAAAGGCAGATTTTCTTGAACATGAAATTGATGATATTAAACAGCTCAAGGATGATTTTAACCGGATAGCCCTGCAGCGAGCGCAGCAGTTGATTGAGGCTCATGAGCGTTTCAGAAAAGCCATCGGCGGTAAACGGTATAAAGTGGTTGAACCCGTCCTGCCGATGGATCTGATGGGCATCTACATCCTGCTCCCGGAAAGAAAGTAAGAGAGGATGCTTTTCTCCATACCCGTCTGTGGTTAAAGGTTAAAAGGTTTTTTTCTTATGAAATTCAACACCATACGCATTGAAGGCTCGATTCTTTCTGCCGACATACTCGATAAAATCGAGCAGGGTGAGCTGGGCGGGCAGCTTGTAAAAGATTTTGCCTTTGCCCCGCACATCAAGGTCAAAGACGAAATCGCCCGCGCCTGGGCGGATGCCCAGGATCTGTGGCACATCTTCTCCCGCCACCGGGGTGATGTTCCCCCTTCCGCTTCCGGCGCTTCAGAAACCCGCCGGTTCTGGATCCTGCCCTTTCTAAACCTTCTGGGCTACGACCTTGAAATCAGCAAAGCCGAAATGGTAAACGACAAATCCTATGCCATCAGCCACCGGTCAAAAAATCTCGACAACTTCCCAGTCCACATTATGGGCTTTAATGACAGCTTGGACAGGAAACGCACCGACAGCGGTCCCCGCATGTCGCCTCATGCCCTGGTTCAGGAATATATCAACCTGACCGAACATCTCTACGCTATAGTCACCAACGGCATCCACCTGCGCATCCTTCGCGACAGCAGCCGCCTGGTCAAGCTCTCCTTCATTGAATTTGACCTTCAGGCAATGATGGAAGAGGGACATTATGCCGATTTTGCTGTCATGTTCCGCCTGCTCCATGCCAGCCGCATGCCCAAAAAAATGGATGATGCTTCCGAAAGCCTGATTGAAAAATACCATCAGGATGCGCTGGATTCAGGCTCCCGCATCCGGGACGGTCTGCGCGAAGCGGTTATGACATCTATCGAATCCCTTGCCAACGGTCTGCTCAACCACCCGGAAAACGACCGCCTCCGGAAGGAGTGTGACGACAATACCCTCTCCCCGGACAGCTATTATCAATATCTTCTGCGTCTGATTTACCGGCTTCTGTTTCTCATGGTAGTAGAGGAGCGCCATCTCATCTTTACCCCGTCATCAGACAGGCGCAAACGCGATATTTACTACAACTTCTACAGCATCGCCCGCCTCAGAAAACTATGCGAAAAGCCTGCTGCTGAAGAAGACCGGTATGATGACCTATGGCAGGGGCTTAAAAATACCTTCCGTCTGTTTGAATCAGATGCCAAGGGCAGCCACCTTGAGATCAAACCCCTTGCAGGCGATCTGTTCGGGCACGGCTCACTGGATATGCTTACCGCCTGCCGTCTGGACAATCAGACCCTGCTCTGTGCCTTGAAAAACCTGAGCGTGTTCACCCACCGCGCAACCGGGCAGAAGATGCGTGTCAACTACGCCTCTCTCAACGTGGAGGAGTTCGGCTCTGTGTATGAAGGTCTTTTGGAATTTTCGCCGGTTATTGTCAAAGAGAACGGGGCATACCGGTTCTGGTTTGCAAAAGGCTCTGAGCGGTCTGCCACCGGCTCTCACTACACCCCTGATGAACTGGTTCACCCACTGATCAGCCATTCTCTGGACCATATCATTGAAGAGAGATTAAAATCCGCTGATCCGGAAAAAGCCCTGCTCGCCATCCGGGTCTGTGATGCGGGCGCAGGCAGCGGTCATATTCTTCTCAATGCTGCCCGACGGATCGGCGCTGAGCTGGCAAAATTCAGAACCGGCGAGGATCAGCCCTCACCGTCGGCATACCGTGAAGGTGTGCGCGATGCTGTCCGGCACTGTATTTACGGGGTTGATAAAAACCCGCTTGCTGTGGAGCTGTGCAAGGTGTCGCTCTGGCTTGAAGCCCATGTTCCAGGAGAGCCGCTCAATTTTATGGATCACCATATCAAGTGCGGCGATTCGCTGGTTGGGGTTGCCCGCAGGGAAGAGCTGCTGAGCGGTATGCCTGCAGAAGCCTTTAAAAGTCTTCCGGGCGATGATCCGGAGGTTGCGGGACGGTTTGCCAAAAAAAATGCCGCTGAGCTGAAAGAGAAAGAAAGGGGGCTTGAACGGATTGATTTTGAGGGTACCCTGTCCGGCGATCTGGACAATATTGCTGATCTCTTCAAAAAACTGGATGCCATGCCCGAGACCACGCCTGCCGAGATTGAAGCCAAACAGAAAGCCTATCAGAACCTCACCGGGGGAGATCGCTGGTGGCGGCTTAAAACCCTTGCCGATATCCGGACAGCCCAGTTCTTCATCCCCAAAACAAAGGTGAATGAGCAGCGGCTGATTACCGATGAACCCTACCGGGGATATCTTAAAGGCGGAACGGCAAAGGGGGCTGCGCCTGCCAAAGCCGTGTCTGTCTCATCGGATTACCGTTTCTTCCACTGGTTTCTCGAATTTCCGGAAATCTTCTCCTCAGGCGGCTTTGACTGCACCATCGGCAACCCGCCGTTTCTGGGGGGACAGAAACTGAGCGGCACCTTTGGTCAGAACTATCTGGAATATCTCAAATCCGCATACGCACCGGCAGGAAGCTGTGACCTGGTCACCTATTTTTTCAGAAGGAATTTTACGATCATCAAACATGGCGGTTTTCAGGCGCTGATCTCCACCAATACCATTGCCCAGGGCGGCTCTCGCGAGGGAGGGCTTGAAGTGATCATCAACCAGGGCGGCAGCATCAACTTTGCCGTCCGCTCCATGAAGTGGCCCGGACTGGCAGCCGTGGAGGTCTCCCTTGTCAATATATATAAAGGCAAATGGCAGGGGCGGTTTGTTCTTGGCAGCCGGCAGGTGAATTATATCTCCGCCTATCTGGATGATGCCGAAACCATCGGCAACCCCTTTCCGCTGAAACAGAATGAGAATAAGAGTTTTCAGGGCTCGATTGTGCTCGGCAAGGGGTTTATTCTTACGCCCGATGCGGCGGAACGTCTGATTGCAAAGAATCCGAAAAACCGTGAGGTGCTCTTTCCCTATCTCAACGGCGATGATTTGAACTCAAACCCGGATCAGTCCCCCAGTCGCTGGGTGATCAACTTTTTCGACTGGACAGAAGAGAAATGCCGGAAGGAGTATCCGGACTGTTTTGAGATTGTGGAGCGACTGGTGAAACCGGAGAGGATGAAACAAAAAGGGGACAGAGGTGCAGAATACTGGTGGCAGTTTTTAAGAATGCGCGGAGAACTTTACCGCACAATAGCGCCATTGGAAAGGGTGCTGGTTATTTCAAGAGTTTCAAAATATTTAATTTGTTCCCCTGCAGTTCCCTCTTTTGTCTTTGCTGATCAAACATTTGTTGTTGCAGATTATACATATTCAATTCTATCAACCTTGCAATCTAATATACATGATTCATGGGTGTGGAAAATGTGTTCTACAATGGGGTCTGGCTTGCGCTATACTGCAACATCAGCTTTCGAAACCTTCCCTTTCCCCCAAAACCTGTCTGCCTCTGCCGAAGCGGCATTGGAGGAGATCGGCAGGCAGTATTATGAACACCGCCGGAAGTTGATGCTCATGATGCAGCTCGGCTTGACCAAAACCTACAACCAGTTTCACAACCCCCGTCTGACACCGGACATTGATGACACCCTGGATAAACAAGCCTTTGAGAAAAAGCACGGCAAAGAGACGCTTTTTTTATGGAACCATCTCAACCGCACGGAAAACACCTGCACCTTTGCCGAAGCCGCTGCAGGTATCCTTGAACTGCGAACCCTCCATCGCCAGATGGACGAAACCGTGCTCAGCGCCTACGGCTGGTCAGACATCCCACTTAATCATGATTTCTACGAAGTGGACTACCTGCCTGAAAACGACCGCATCCGCTACACCATCTCCCCCGATGCAAGAAAAGAAATCCTCAAACGCCTGCTGCAGCTCAACCACGACATTCATAAAAAAGAACAGACACAATCCCCCCTCCCGAAGAAAAAATCAAAATCCAAAATAATACTACCCAAAGGGCAACAAAAACTCGAGTTTTGAAAGGAAAAGGGGACAGGCTACTTTTTTTACCTTCAGAGAAAGAGCGGTGTGGTGGGAGCGAAGCGGAAAGTGGGGTCACCCATCTTCATAATTCAGATTTTTTATTTTACCCAAATCACGCTATGCCTGAAATGGGATAAAATAGAGAAAGTGGTGGTAAAATTCTCCAAAACCATCAGGCCATATATTGAAGAATCC
>CAZMHH010000099.1:0-13158 GCA_964566035.1 uncultured Thermodesulfobacteriota bacterium | reverse complement strand
ACATCATTATTGTAAATAAATATATTGCACAAAAATCAATTGCGACACAGTCACTTTTTGGATGGGAGAGGGACGGGGGGAGTAGTTGCTTTTAAACAACGAAAGTATAGGCCAACGGCAGATGTATGTCAATTGAAAAGTTTTTGCAGGATATGGGCAGTTTGTAGGGCGGAACCCGCCCGACAAACTGGAACCGATTGTAGACGGAATTGAGTATTTACAAAAAAACCGCAAAAACTTGACTTAAGTCAATGCAATAATGGTTTTTCTATGTATAATCTGTAAGTAAAGGAGGCAATCTGTCAATTCAGAGATGCTCGTAGACATAAATAATGTTAACTTTTTAAAAGGAGGAAAAGAGATGTTTTGTTATCAATGTGAACAGACGGCAAAAGGACAGGGATGCACAGTATCCGGTGTGTGCGGCAAGACTCCTGAGGTATCGGATTTACAGGATCTGCTGGTTTATACGTTAAGAGGGCTTTCGTTATATGTTCTTGAAGGGGAAAAAGCCGGTATCGAAAACAAGGAGATTGGCGGATTTGTCTGTGAAGCACTGTTTGCCACCCTTACCAATGTAAACTTTGATGCTGAAAGAATCACTGAGCTAATAAAAAAAGCAGTAAGTTTGAGAGATGATTTGAAATCTCAGATAAAAGCGGCAGGCGGTGAGATTGATTTTCCACAAAAAGAGGCTGCGTTTGTTCCCGCTTCTGATGTGAAGGGTTTAATCAGGCAGGCTGAAGCAGCCGGGCTTAAAGCAGACAGCGGGATTAACCCTGATATAGAATCTCTTCAGCATATTCTGCTTTTCGGGCTTAAGGGAGTTGCGGCTTATGCAGACCATGCCCGGATTCTGGGACATGAAGACCAAAGTGTATATGATTTTATCTATGAAGCCCTGACAGCCCCGTTTGATAAGAACAAAAGCGCGGATGACTGGGTCGGGCTTGTGCTAAAATGCGGAGAGGTGAACCTCAAAGCGATGGAGCTTCTGGATGCAGCCAATACAGATGCCTATGGAAACCCCGTCCCGACCAAAGTTCCGCTCGGAGCAAAGAAGGGCAAAGCCATTCTTGTTTCAGGGCATGATTTAAAGGATCTGGAAGAGCTTCTAAAACAGAGTCAGGACAAAGGCGTTTATGTTTATACTCATGGGGAGATGCTTCCATGTCACGGATATCCTGAGCTGAAGAAATACCCCCAATTTTACGGACATTACGGCACAGCGTGGCAGAATCAGGCAAAGGAGTTTGCGGCATTCCCCGGAGCAATACTGATGACTACAAACTGTATTCAGAGACCGGGGGATACATATAAAGACAATATTTTTACAACCGGTCTTGTAGGATGGCCCGGGGTAACCCATATTGCTGATAAAAACTTTACACCAGTTATTGAGCGAGCGCTGGAACTGCCCGGCTTTGCTGAAGACACAAATGGCAGGGAAGTAATGGTAGGATTTGCCCATAACGCGGTAATGGGTGTTGCAGATAAGGTAATTGGTGCGGTAAAGGCAGGGGCTATTAAGCATTTCTTCCTGGTGGCAGGATGTGACGGCGCCAAACCCGGCAGGAATTATTACACCGAGTTTGTTGAAAAGGTGCCAAAAGACTGTGTTGTGCTGACCCTTGCGTGCGGCAAATTCAGGTTCTTTGATAAGGATTTAGGAGATATCGGAGGAATTCCGAGGCTTCTTGATATCGGACAGTGTAATGACGCGTATTCAGCTATTCAGATAGCTGTTGCCCTTGCCAAAGCATTTGACTGCGGCGTAAATGATCTGCCTCTTTCTTATGTTTTGTCCTGGTATGAACAGAAAGCTGTGGCAATACTTCTGACACTGTTACATTTAGGGATCAAAGACATCCGGCTTGGACCGTCGCTTCCGGCTTTTATCACCCCCAATGTGCTGGATATTCTGATAAAGACGTTTAATATTAAGCCGATATCAACACCAGATGAAGACATTAAAGCGTTGTTGGGCTAAGAAAACAGGTATCAGCGGTCAGGGTTCAGGAAAGAGAAAAAAGTTAAAAGCAATGGGAGATGAGTAATGGGTTAAACCATTACTCACTCCTCATTGACCATGTTTTGGAAAGTATAAAGATGAAGAAGGTTTTGAGAAAAATTATTGAAATTGATGAAGCACTTTGCGATGGATGCGGAGAATGTATTAAAGGATGTGCAGAAAATGCGCTTAAAATAGTGGATGGAAAAGCAAAGGTTGTTTCTGATAAATACTGCGACGGACTTGGGGCATGTATTGGAGTTTGTCCGACAGGGGCTTTAAAGATTGTTGAAAAGGAGACAGAAGAGTTTGTGGGAACTTTGATAGATTCGCAGGAAGGTTCTGAAAGGAAAACCGGTAAAATATTTAGATGCCCGGCAAGCGTATCAGGGATGACAAACCATATCAACTAGCCCCTTAAAATAATGCTCTCAAACCCGAATGCAGGTTTTTTTAAAAAAGCCGATATTGTAATTGTCGCTGACTGCTGTTCTGTTGTCCATCCTTGTTTTTATACTGAATTTGTTAGAGGCAGGGTTGTAATAACCGGATGTCCTAAGTTTGACGGGTACGAAAATCTGAAAAACAGACTTGTAGAGATATTTTCAAATGCAGAAATAAAAAAAATCAACTGTGTTATTATGGATGTGCCTTGCTGCAGTGGATTGCTTGCTGCTGTAAATCGGGCAAAGGAAGAAGCATGTAGAGATTTTAACATAGAAGTGTTTATAATAGACAGAGATGGGAAACTGAAAAATTAATTTTTAAAGGAGTTGTCTATGGATGAAAAAACCCTTATTGGAAGAGCGCTCAACATGTCTCATCTGATTGATTATCAGGAAGGCGCTGTTGTAAGCCGCGAGGTTTTGAAGCAGGAAACGGGAACCATTACCATTTTTGCCTTTGATAATGAGCAGGGGTTGAGCGAGCATACTTCTCCCTATAATGCTTTTGTTTATATTCTGGAAGGAGAAGCGGAAATAACAATAGAGGGTGAAAAACATAAACTTGGGCAGGGAGATTTTATAATAATGCCAGCAAATAAGCCCCATGCCCTTCATGCAGTGCAGAAATTCAAGATGTTGCTTGTGCTTATTAAAACATGAGAAGCAAGGTAAAATAATATATAAATTTATGTTTATTGATATTTCTTATCACTGATAAAACAGCTTTTGAAATGACAGAAGTATTAATAAATACAGGACTATTGTAGAACTTTTATCTTTTAAAACCTAAAACAAGGAGAAAAAAAATGACAAGAGAAAACATGTTTGTAAACCCTGTCAGGGAAGACTGGATGACAGATGAACTTGAACAGAAGCTTAAAAAAGCTTCAGACAATAACAGCATAAGCTGTGCTAAGGCGCAAGCATTTGCAAGGGAGAATGGTATTGTAATGAATAAGATGAAATCATTTGTTGATGTTGCCGGAATAAAAATACTTCATTGTCAGCTGGGGTGCTTTTAATAATTCAGCTTAGGGGTGTTTTATGGAATGGGAAAGTCAGGCTCTTGAGGAAGCGGAAAATATAGCGCTTCCTCCGGTTATGGCATATCTTGTAAAATTTGATGCTGAAAAACGGGCGCGTAAAAAAGGTTTGAGCGTTGTCACTGCTGACATTGTTAAACAGACAGGGAAGGGGTATGAAAAACTTCTCGGCAGAGAGGCTGTTGAACTGATAAAAAAAATGGGAAAAGGAGAGGATGTTGACCTTCCGGATGAGTTTTTTGAAGAGACAACTGATCAGCTTTTTTCCGTTAATCTCTGTCCGGCAAAATTTGGAGCCTGTACAAAAGAAAAACGGGATATGATGCTTAAATCCTTAAAGGCTATAAAGATTAAGCTAATAGAGATGGATATAACAGGTATCATGCTCGATAAAGCGGTCTGTCCCATATTGTCCCACCATGCGTTAAGGGTTGCAATAACGGGATGTTCAAACTGCTGCCTTACCCCGTATTTTTCGGATATAGGGATAGTCTCATTATTCCGTCCCTGCTTTAAAAGCACAGGATGTATCGGTTGTGGTGAATGTGTTAAAAGATGTGCAGAAAATGCCATAAACCTTGACGATAAGATGGTTTTAATTGATTACGAGAAATGTCTTATGTGCGGGGGTGTGCAGATATATGTCCAAAGGGAGCTATATTTACAGAGGCTAAAGGATATAAGGTTGTTGCCGGCGGGACAGGTTCAAGACATCCTGTTATTGCAAAAACAGTGACTGAGTGGACAGATTTAAAAGGAGTCATAGATATAGTTGAGAAGAGTGTTCTTATTTTTAAGAATCACAGAGCAGAGGGTAAAGAAATATCTTTTCATGATGTTATACACAATTCAGCAGACATAATCTGATGAATTTATTAGAAAAGGAGGGTTTATTATGAGTATTGAAATAATGAAGGATATATTCTGGCTTGGTAAGGTTGACTGGGAAATAAGGAAATTTCACGGACAGGAATATTCAACTCACCGTGGATCAACCTACAATTCCTATATTGTAAAGGCGGAAAAAACAGCTCTGATCGATACGGTCTGGTCTCCTTTTGCCTCTGAATGGATTAAGGATCTGAAAGACGAAGGATTTCTGGATAAGATTGACTATGTTGTCGCCAATCATGCAGAGTCTGATCACAGTGGTGCGTTGCCGGCTCTGATGGAGGAAATTCCAAATACTCCCATATACTGCACGGAAAATGGAACAAAATCCCTTAAGGGACATTATCACAAAGACTGGAATTTTAATGTTGTGAAAACCGGTGATAAAATTGATCTCGGCAATAAACAGCTCGTGTTTGTGGAGGCAAGGATGCTCCATTGGCCCGACAGCATGTTCTGTTATCTTCCAGAAGACAATATTCTTTTCAGCAACGATGCCTTTGGACATCACTATGCCAACAGTGCCATGTTCAACGACCTGGTCGATGAAGCAGAGCTTTATCAGGAATGTATCAAGTATTATGCAAATATCCTGACACCCTTCAGCATGCTTGTCAGTGGCAAGATCAAGGAACTTCTGGAGATGAAGCTGCCGGTTGATATGATCTGCCCGAGCCACGGTGTAATATGGCGCAAAGACCCCCTGCAGATAGTAAATAGATATTCCAGGTGGGCTGAAAATTACAAGGAGAACCAGATTGTGATTGTGTATGATACGATGTGGGATGGGACAAAAAAAATGGCGGAGACTATTGCAGAAGGCATAAAAGATGCGGATCCAAATGTTACAGTAAAAATTTACAATATCTCCAAAACGGATAGAAATGATGTGATTACAGAGGTGTTCAAATCCAAGATCCTGCTGGCAGGTTCTCCGACAATTAACAGAGGCATTCTTTCCGATATGGCGGCATTCCTGGAAATGGTCAAAGGGCTTGGGTTTAAAGATAAGAGAGCAGTTGCTTTCGGCTGTTACGGGTGGAGCGGAGAGTCAGTGAAGATAATTTCTGATAGACTGAAAGAAGCAGGGTTTGAGCTGATAAATCAGGGGTTGAAGGAGAACTGGAATCCTGATGAAAGAGCCGCTGAAAATTGTTTTCAATTTGGAAGAGATATAGTGTTGAAAGATTGAAAGGAGCGGGGAAGTTATATGGCTGATTATAAAGTGAGGTGTGAAGTTGTAGATGCAGGAGAAGGCGGAGCAGTCTGCACAGGCGCCGGACGGATGAAAAAATGATGCATATACAATAGGTCTGAAAACCCCTGAACTTGCAGGGATCTGTTCAAAGGCATTTATGGCAATATATTCGGTCTATATGGCATTGCGCTTTACCGAAGAGATAACGATTGCAAACAATGAGGAGGCTTATATCTTTTAATTGTGATTTCAGCATCTTTATGATTATATCTTATCCATTTGATCAGATCTGCGGTCTTGTTAATGTCAAGCGCTGACTCAATATCCATTTCTTTAATAAACGAATAACGTGCTTTAATCCTAAATCCTGCTAATTTTTTTATTGCCTTTTTAATGTCTCTGATCCTTTGTGGCTTATTGATAATTTTTAAGATTCTATCTGACCCGCTTTCGATTCCAACGAAAACTTTCAATAATTTGGGAGCGATATCCGCGAACCAGTCCTCCAAAATATAGGGTGTTGCAATGTCCATATAGAATTTTATGTCTAACTTCTTTTTGTCAAGGGCTCTGAATAAATTTATAATTCGATCTGGTTTCTGCAAGGGATTATCATCGATGATTCTAAAATACTCTACTCCAAGTTTTTTGTGTAAAAATAATATTTGATCAAGAATGTGTCTTTTCTCCATCGATGCCCAGAAATTATACAAAGAATTGATACAAAACTTACAACCCATTAAACAACCAAATGATGTATATAAGTCGAATGTTTTTCTTCCTTCATCAAAATAGACATACTTGTTAATATCAATAACTGTATTGTCTAACCGCGGCATGTATCTTGGAAATTTGCGTTTTTCGTTTTCAATTAAACCGTATTTTTGATGAAAGTATTTTATTCCTCTGACCTTATTGATCCCAATCCTTTTTTCATAATATCGTGCAATACCGGTAATCGTATGAATGCCTGGACCGATACATATGATTACATCGTTTGCGTTTATATTTAAAAGTTTTTGCTGTAGATTAGGGTTTGAAAACTGTGAAATATATGTTCCTCCAAAGACGATTGGAATATCACCTGAGAATTGCCTTATTCTATGGAAGTTTTTTTCAGCAAAGTCAAACTGTGACTCCATTGTACAGGAAATACCTATAAACAGGGTATTTATATTAATATGATTTTTTATATTTTCCAGAAATTGTTTTGCCGGGCTTATTCTCTGGTCAACAATTACAGGTTTATAGCCCGATTTAGTTAAAACCGATGCAAGTATCCAAACCGAATATGGCGGGATAAGCCTTTGTTTCACACTTCTTAACGCAGGGTAAATCAGCAGTATTTCCTTTTTCTCTCTATTATCCACATCCAGACCTGTCTAAAAAAGCTTGTTAAATAGGAATTGAAAAAAATCTCCATTTTAGTTATTTTATTGTTAATAGAAACAGAATGTTGTCTGTAATGGTAAAACATGCAGGCTCATTTAGTCAATTGCTTTCTTTGTCTGAACGGTTTTTTTATCTTATACCAGTCAGCACATTTAATTTTTCAGCTCAGGGCTGGACAGAAAATAAACATTGTAATTGCAACAATATGGAGGTGTGATGAATCCCTACAGTCCGGAGGCTTTTTTTGATCTTGAAGATCAGGCTGTTTCAGATTTTTTTAAAGATTATGTCCATGTCTGGGATGCTGTTGCAGGGATCCCTGCTTTTGTTGAAAAAAACTTTACCCCTGAGATTAAGGGCGAAGTGGAGGAAGGAGCGTGGCTCGAACCCGGGCGTGTCAGTTTAGGTGAAGGCAGCAGGGTAGAGAGGGGATGTGTTATAAGAGGACCTGTAATTATCGGAAAGAATACAGTTATTCGCAGCGGAGTGTATATCAGGGGAAATGTTTATATCGGAGAAGACTGTCTTATCGGATGGTCTGTTGAGATGCGCCAGTCTATTATTCTAAGCAAGACACGGATACCCCACTTTAATGCCATATTCACCTCTCTTATCGGCAGCAGGATAAATCTTGCCGGCAGGGTAAGCACTGCAAATTACCGCCTTGACGGCAGGGAGGTAACAGTTAAAGTTCCTGTTGGAGACAGTATAGAATCATTCCCGACAGGGCAGACTCTTTTTGGCGCAGTTGTAGGGGATGATACGCAGATTGCAGGAAATGCGCTTCTTCAGCCCGGGACAATAGTCGGCAGGAGATGTATTATCTATCCCCACATTGATGTATCGGGCTACATCCCCCATGACTCTTTTGTCAAACGGAAGGAAACCCCGTTTTATATTGAGCCGAGAAGGGGATGAGCAGTTGCCCTTAAATGCAATAAAAAAATCTCAGTTACTAAACACTCTTATACTGGTTCGGGATGTTGCTGTCCGTGCGGGGGGAGTCAAGTCCGGGCAGTGCTGTTGCGGGAACGGGTCCACGGCAGAAAAAAGGCTCTCCGTATTTTACTCCTGTCATTGCGCCGAAATAGATGGCTCTGGATTCAATATAACTGATAAACTCAGGGTTTGAGATTGAGGTAGGGTTCTCCTCTTTGTTTTTATTAAAAAACTGTGTTCTGTATGCTTGCAGGACTTCGGACTTTTGTTCCCAGACAGATGAAATATCAACAACAAATGAAGGTTCAAAGGTGGTGTGAATCATGTAATAATATACTTCTGCAGGTCTGTATGGTCTGCCCTTTCCAATTGATGCAACACCTGCATAGAAACATGCAGACTGAACCAGTTTACCAGCATTTTCATGGTCTGGATGCCGGTCTTTCCAGTAGGGGGCTAATACAATAGTTGGTTTTGTCTTTCTTATAACATCAACAACTTTTTCCAGATGTGATTGCTCAAGACCTATTTTTGTATCCGGCAATCCCAATGAAAACCTGTCGGTAAGCCCAATAATTTTTGAAGAAATCAGTTTTTCCTCTTCTCTTTGATCTGATGTTCCACGGCTTGAACATTCTCCATTTGTCAAATCTGCTATAACTGTTCTCAGTTCTTTTTTTGCAGACAGAATAAGAGTTCCTCCGCAGCCAAGTTCTGCATCGTCTGGGTGTGGAGAGAACGCAAGTATGTCTATCGGCTCAACTGTATCAAAATATTCCTTCATGATTTCGTCCCACACTGTTTTTTTTAGATATAATTCTTTTGTAGAGTTTTTCATAAAGAGGCACAATCTTTTTTTGTTCAAATAAATGTGCCCTTCGGAGACAATTAGTGCTTATTTGTGCGTAGTGCTCCGGGTTGGAAAAAAGCTTTGCCGTAAATTCAACAGCATCATCATATTTGCCGGGTTGAAACAGAAACCCTGTTCTGCCATGTTCAAGAACCTCAGGCAGACCTCCAACCTTAGGGGCAAGCACGGGAACGCCGCAAGCCATACTCTCCAGAGCAGTAAGGCAGAAGCTTTCATAAACGCTTGTCATTACCAGCATGTCGGATTTTGTGATAAGTTTTGATACATCGGGTTGCAAGCCATAAAACTTAATATCCTTTAAGACCTGCTTTTTATCTGCAAATTCTTTTACATTATCAATCTCCTGGCCATCTCCCACAAGCCATAGCTGTGCCTCTATTTTTTTTCTTAACTGATAAAAAACTTCCACCACAGCACAGGGGTTTTTTATCTCCCGAAAATTTGATACATGAATCATAACCGGTTTTATTCCAGGGCATGATGTGTTTTTAGGCTGAAAACGGGAAGTATCGGTGAAATTAGGGATAATTTCCGGTTTTATGTCCAGACAGGATAACCGTGTGAAAAGTTCTGCGTGACTTGAAGAAACCGTTGTCACGGCATCGCAGCAGGAAAGTATTTCTGCAAGCATGTCCCTATCCGGGAACATCTCTGTCAGTCTTGTAACATCCGTTCCGTGCAGGGTAAGAATTACGGCGGGGGTTTTATCTCTCAATTTTTCTTTAACTGTTTTTACTATAAAAATAAAAGGAAGCGCATAATGGACATGAATAATATCTATGCCTTGATTTATAACGGTCGTGATGATACTGTTTGACGTTTTTTCAAGTTCATCAGCGGACCAGTTTGTTTTAAGACGGGCAGGATGGTCTGTTTTATCGTTGCTGTTGTAGATGAAGTTGCAGTATATCCCGTTTGTGTCTGAAGGGAGCATATAGGGAGGTGTTCTGGTGAAGAGATGAATGTCATGTCCGCTACGGGATAATTCCATAGCGCTGTCTATTGCAATGCGCGGGCTTCCGCCATAACTGCTGTGACACATAAGTGCTATCTTCATAACTTACTATCAAAATGAGAACTTTTAAGAGAAAGCATATTAAAAAAGAGTCTGAATGAACCCTTAACCCCGGCGGGGAGTTGACGATAAAGAGAGTATCCGTTATAGATATACATGCCTTTTCCATAACTGCATGTTACAAGCCCGCCTTTTTTCTCTGATTCCCCCGGATCTGCACAGGAAAGAAGAGCTGTGTAACGGGGATCCCATGTTCCGAAAAAATAGAGCCCCCTGTCATGTGTCCAGTTTTCAAAATCATCCCTCTTTATTAAGTTTGGAGATTTGAAAACGGGATGATCCGGTTCAAGGATTTTAATCTCTGCCTTTTCATCAGTCACCCTGTCATGCGGTCTGTTGTATGTAAATGGATAGGGTGCAAAGCCATGAACCTGATATTCAAAGGTTTGATACTGTACTATCAGTGTTCCCCCGTTTTCAACATATTCCAAAAGCCGATGAGAGTTTTCTGCAAGATGTGCTCTTATAATATATGCGTTTGGTCCCACAACTATTGAATCGTAGAGGCTCAGATCACCGTGTGCTATAAATGCGTCGTCAAGGGGTTTGATGTTTACCCCAACAGACTGGAGCACAAGAAGGGTATCTTCTTTAGCACCCTGTATGTAGCCATAATTCTTCTTCTGCGAAAAACAGCCATTAATAAGTAGTATTTCAACCTGAGAAGGTGAAAGAATGAACTCCTCTTTCAGGCAGGTGGAGGCATTGTCAGGATTTGGAAGACCAGGGGCGCCCATTCTGACTGGTGTTAAAATCACCCCGTAATCCCTTTCCCTGCATGAAATATTGTAATGAAACAGATATCTTCCCTCGGGTGTATCAGGAGGAATTGTGATTTCAAAGGTACATGTTGCAGCGCTGTTTAATCTGGGCAGTGAAATATCAACAGATGAAGGGGAAATAACCCAGCCATTGCTGTCTGAAAGTTTAAGTTTGCCTGCTGAAGGTCTTTCCTCGTCATTGCATCTTGCGGTTACCTGTAGGGGGACTTTGCGGGCTGAGTCTGAAATCAGAAATATCCTCTTCTCAAATTCAGGATGAAGAGAAATGGGGGGAACAACCATAACAGGAAGTGCTCTGTGTCCGCCGGGGAAGGATTTCTTGTGCAGAGCAGGACTTGTGAGAGTGATTTCATGCTTACCTATTGAGATGGTGCATTTTGTTGTAAGTGCCGGGCAAGAGAATGGCTCACAGCGGAACTCTTCTTCAGAACATCCATAAACAGCACCTTCTTTAGGTTTTTTGAGCCAGTAGGCGGATGAAAGTTGGGCACTGTTTTCGATAAAAACCTCATGCATTGTCATAGAACCTGAAAGCCCTTCAGGTATTTCAAAATCAGATCTGTTTTCAATAGACCAGTTTTCAGGTAAAACGACCTGAAATACAATATTATCAAGCTTAGTATCTGTAAAATTCCACAGCCTGTTTTTCAGCCATACGCTCTCACCCGGTGTAACCCTTGCCCTTGTACAGAGACTTTCAAGTCTTAATCCCAGACAGAATGCTATTGTTTCTTCAAACTCGACCTTTCTCCTCTCCAAAGCCTGCAACATCGCATTTTTTTCCGATTCGCAGATATGGCTCTGCATTAATAATATTCTGAGATCCTTCAGAAGGGTTAACGCTTCAAAAAGCGGGGTAGAACAGTTTTCAGGGTGTTCAGGACTGTATATTGAAACCGCATCATCTGTGAGGGATTGGATCTGTTTTAGAATTTTCAGCGCACTTTCGGGAACCGTGGCAAGACCGCTGAATATCCCTGAAAAACCAGTTTCAATTCCTTCAAAAACATCACATTCAGAGCACGAGTTTGACAGCAGTTTCAGATAGTAGTAGAAATCACCGGGAGCAGGCAATACATCAATGCCCTGAGTCTGGTGCATGCTGTAGGCTGTCCATGCCTGTTCCTGATAAGAGCATCCAAGAAGGGTAGAATATTGTCCGGTGTTAATTTTCAGGCAACCTGCTTTTTCCAGTCGGGGATTTGCCTCTCCTGCCGGGTAAATTGTTTTATTTGTGCTTAGATAAAATTTAGAGGTTTTCCATGGAAAGAGGCAATTAAGTTCTATAGCAGGGTCGGCAGCATCTTCAATTGCCTTGTACAGTGCATTTGCTGTTGCCTGATGCTGTCCGTGTCCATCATCGGGAATGCCTTCCCAGCGCGAAACAATAACCTGAGGTTGAACTATTCGGATGGCGCGAACAAGTTCACTTAGAAGTCTGTCTTTACCCCATTTTGAAAAGGTTTCATCAGCATTTTTGCTGAACCCGAAATCTATAAAGGGACCAAAAAGACTTTCAGTCCCATCTATTTCTCTGGCATTAATGCTCTCCCATGTTCTGTAAATGCCCAGTGCATCTCCAGAGCAGTTGTTTATTCTGTTCTGACCTGCTTCTCCTCGTGTTGCAGACCAGTAAACGGTGCGGGCAAAATGCTTGAATGAAAAATATGATAAAAGCCCGATCTCTTCATCATCAGGATGGGCGCCTATATGCAGAACGGTTTTACTTGTCCTGAGTTTGTTCAGCTTTATAAAAAGTTGTGTTTGACCTGATTGGTACATGGCGCTTATTAACAGTTCTGAAATAGTCTAAACAGTATAAAACAGGCGTATGATAGTCCTGTAAATAGTCAGAAAGACAAACAAAGAACATAAATATTAAATCTCAAATTTCTCAGTTGTTACACTCCTTAAAAATGACGGTAGTGGATGCTGACTCTGTAAATCTTATCTATGGGACAGTTTATATAATAAGTTCATTAGGTTTTGGATGAAAGATGCTTTAAAACATGAAAATAAGGTCAGATAGAAAATTGTTTTCATGTCTTTTTGCGCCTCTGTTTTTTTCTATACTGAAATAGGTCATCCTGCCTACGACATTGTCAAAAAATCCGTAAGCGGTTTTTATCTGCCAGCCGCGTATGTCTGTTTCACCCCCGTATGTGGTGGAATCAGTAAGCAGATCCAGCCATGCGTTCTGAGCAAGCCGTCTCCAGTTTGCTTCAATCTTCCATTGCCCCTGGCTGGTGAAACTTCTTTCACCAAACCTTAATCCAGCTATAAAGCCCTTGTTGTTGCTTGATTTGGTGATGTTGTTGACGAAGTCGCCATATACTGCCAGGAAAGGAATCTCATTCAGCAGTTTTCGCCTTTTTGGCCCTAAAAACTTCCACGGATCAAATATGGGGATCAATTTGTGATTCTTTGCATGAAACATGTCAATTTCCTTGTAAAAGTTTGATTTTACTTATAAAATATAGCATTTTACAAAAGAAATTGCAAGAAAAAAA
>CAZMHH010000098.1:0-13873 GCA_964566035.1 uncultured Thermodesulfobacteriota bacterium | reverse complement strand
CGCCATCACACTGCAAAATCTGCTCAAAATGCTTTTCCGTTCACGCACTAATTATTGATTTTTGGAAAAATCCTACAGATATTAAAAAAGAGGTTTTCTGTAAAAATGATATTGCAACATGCGGTATAATCAAGGCTGAACTGATTTATGGCGCAAGGTCGGAGAAAGAAATTACTTTACTTGTCAAGGCATTAGAATCATTCGAGTATTTAGTATTTGAAGAAAGTGACTGGGTGAATTTTGGAAGGTTTCTTAATAGACTGAAAACAAAAGGAATAACAATTCCTTTTCAGGATTGTGTCATTGCTTATCTTGCCATAAAAACCAATTGTTATCTCTGGACTAATGATAGACATTTCATGGTTATCTCTGAAAAAGATGAACGCTTGTTACTCTATGAATTCTCTGTAACCCCATGAAACATTTTGCCGGCAGCCGACACCTGCTTGAAACTTGTTACTTTTTCTATCCGCGTCCGATTTTGCCTTTAATATTTTTATCCGCGTCATCCGCGAAAATCCGCGTCCTATTTTGCCTTTACTGAAAACTGACACCTGATACCCGCTTGCACCTCACCACGATTAAGGGCTTGACCACCGGCATTTTTCAAGGGATAATATTGTCTTAAATAGACCAATCATGGGGTATTATTTATATGCAGACAGTTCAAACAGACAAGTTGAAAACAAATATTGATGACAATTTAGAAGGTTAGCAACACTGGGACAGCAATACATGGAAGTATTAAATAAAATTATCTGTTCTGATATCGGGAAATTTGTCGTAAAGATTCTGATGAAATAACAGGAAATGCGAATCTCAAAAAACCAATTTTTATCAAAATTAGGGCTGAAATATTACGAAAAATAACAATTAAACGAGATTAAAGCCATGCAGACAATAAAGATTAACACTCTAATAGACCAAAAAGGCTGCATACAATTGCCCAAAGAGTATCATTATACATATGGGCAGAAAGCAAAACTGATTTTGCAGCTATTCAACGAAAATGACTTCCAGAGTAGTAAAAGAATGCCGGGAAGCGCAAAGGGCATTCTAAAGATTAATAAGGAAGATGATGAACATCTCAATGACTTTCATGAGTATATGAAATGAATATACTTCTGGATACACAGGCTCTATTGTGGTTTATTCTTGATGATGACAGGTTGAGCAAAAAGGCAAAAGAGTGCATTATAGCAGCTGAAGGATCCGTTTTCGTCAGTCCAGCCAGCCTCTTGTTTCTGGAGGGAAGATCCGTTTTAAGATTTTTCAGCGTAAATCCGCGCCAATCCGCGTCCTATTGCTTTTGTCTTTAACCCTTTATCCGCGTTCCATACAGCCTTTGCTACGAGCTAACTGCCATTATCCTGACACTTTTTTCCTACCAAAGCCATTTTTTCAACATACCAAAATATTCATAACTTATTGTAATAACATCCATTCTTATCTTGGCATATCCATTGCATTATTCAGTCAGTAAATAAACGTAAACCCTTAGGGATTAAGATTTCAAATGACAAAATGACCCCGAAAGGGACGGAGTCCATTTAAGAGATGCAAGCTTCAAGCTTCAAGTCCCAAGCAAAACCCAAAAAAAATAACCTGAAAGCTTCGGGTCTCGAGCAAAACCACAAAAACCAAAAATAATCAAATACATGCTGCAAGTGTTAAAGTAAACAACTATGGAATATAGCAAAGGGAAAAATCAGTGAAGTTTGAAGATCTTGAAGTATGGAAACGTTCTGCAGCTTTGAGCGCGGATTTATATAAGACCCTTGTTGCCCTTAAAGATTTCAGCTTTAAAGACCAGATAACACGATCAGGTTTGTCAATTCCCTCAAATATCTCTGAAGGTTTTGAAAGAGACTCTGCAAAAGAAAAAGCCAATTTTCTCAATTATGCAAAAGGTTCTGCGGGAGAACTCAGAACACAAATCTATATAGGAATGGATATAGGTTATATAGACAAGCAAAAGGGCGAGCATTGGCTCAAAGAAGTAGAAGAACTCTCCCGCATGATACACGGGCTCAGGAAAAAGATACAAAACACCACTCCCCAATAAACCTCCTCACGGTTTTTTTATTTCGGCCTTGAGTTTTTTGTTGTTTTCATGTTTCTTGCATCTTGAAACTTGTATCTTGAAACTTTCTTTATGATCCAAAACTCAACATCAAAATTCATCATCCCCACAAAAGACTTGCGGAGGCTCTCTATCCTCCTGACCATATTCACTGCATCTAAAATCACCCAGCAGCAGATCGGAAAAGAGACCGATCTCTCAAGCGCCATGGTGAACAACTATATCAAAGAGCTTCAGGAGCATAGCCTGATTACCATGAACGGTCAGAACAACCGCAACCAGACCTATCACCTGACAGATACAGGCAAACAGGAGCTTAAATCCCTTCTTGAGATGTATTCAGAAGAGATGAGCCGCATATACGCAGGCGCAAAACGAGAAATCGGCAGGATAAACGAAATTGCGGGCAGGCTGTGATGATAGGACACGGATCGGCGCGGATTTTCGCAGATTTAAAGCCTGTAATGTTTTTAAGTTTTTATCCGCGTCATCCGCGTTTATCCGTGTCCCATTGCCTTTGCTTTTAATTTTTTTATCCGCGTCATCCGCGCCGATCCGCGTCCCATACTGTTTTTAACCCTTTATCCGCGTACCCTAACCAATTTTTAAATTGAGGTAAATATCATGCTTGACGGAAAAAATATACTCATCACAGGCGGAACAGGCTCTTTCGGTAAAAAATTTATCGAAATTATTCTGAGCCGTTTCAAACCTTCCCGTGTTATTGTCTATAGCAGGGATGAACTCAAACAGCATGAAATGCGAATGAGCGGTTTTGATTCAAGGTGTATGCGGTATTTTATCGGCGATGTCCGTGATCTTGACCGTTTAAAACGTGCGATGCATGGGGTTGATATTGTAATTCATGCTGCAGCCTTAAAGCAGGTACCCTCATGTGAATACAACCCGTTTGAAGCAGTAAAAACAAATATTAACGGCGCTCAAAATGTTGTTGATGCTGCTATAGACTGTGATGTCAACAAAGTTGTTGCCCTCAGCACTGATAAAGCTGTAAACCCTGTTAATTTATACGGGGCGACCAAGCTCTGCGCGGAAAAACTGTTTGTTCAGGGCAACTCATACTCCAAGCCAATGGGCCCGTTCTTTAGCTGCGTCCGTTATGGTAATGTAATCGGCAGCAGAGGCAGTGTAATACCTCTGTTTATGGAGCAAAAAAAGAATGGAAAAATAACAATAACAGATGCTCAAATGACTCGTTTTTGGTTAACGCTTGTAGATGCAGTTGAGTTAGTACTTAAAGCCCTTGCTCACATGCAGGGGGGTGAAATCTTTGTTCCTATCATTCCCAGCATGAAGATAACAGATCTGGCAGAAGCAATTGCTCCGGAATGCAAAATCGACACAATAGGCATAAGACCGGGAGAAAAGCTTCATGAAGTACTGCTGACTGAAGATGAAGGACGTGAAGCTGTTGAATATGATGGAATGTATGTAATTTTTCCAAAACACAGTTGGTGGAAGAAAGGAAATTATAAAAAAGCGACAAAACTGCCGGTTAATTTTCAGTACTGCAGTAAAACAAACAAGAGATGGCTTACAATAGATGATCTTAAAAACGTTGTCGATGAGGCCTTTCCTGAAGGAAACAGTCAAGAAATATCTGAATTTCTATCGACCCTGCATAATTTATCAGAGTTTGCATTTGCACACGCACTTAATCAGGAAGAATTTGCAAGCCTGTCCCATCAAAGGCAAAATTAATGCGATCTGTAAATGCAGAAGCATAAGAAAACTTGAACCTTGTAACTCATAATTACATCATAAACGTATTGCTAAAAACCCTAAAACTTAACACTTAGAACTTTTTTTATGTCTTACATCCCCTACGGCAGACAAACCATTGATGAAGATGATATTCAGGCTGTAGTTGAGGTACTCCAATCGGATTATCTCACCACAGGACCAAAAGTAGAAGAGTTTGAAGCAGCAATTTGCCAATACACCGGGGCAAAATACGGGGTTGCCGTATCAAGCGGCACAGCAGCGCTGCATTCTGCAATGTTTGCTCTCGGAATCGGACCCGGTGATGAGGTAATTGTTCCACCGATAACGTTTTCAGCTACCGCCAACTGTGTTCTATATCAAGGGGGCACACCGGTTTTTGCTGATATTGACCCGGATACTCTTTTGATTGATCCTGTTGAAGTTAAAAATAAAATTACCCCCCAAACAAAAGCAATTATTGCGGTCGATTATGCAGGACAACCCTGTGATTATGACCAATTAAGGGAGATTTGTGATAAGCATGGTTTGAAACTTGTTGCCGATGCCTGCCACAGTCTTGGCGCTCAATACAAAGGCAGAAAAGCAGGCACTCTTGCAGACTTAACTGTTTTCAGCTTTCACCCTGTCAAGCATATCACCACAGGCGAAGGCGGCATGGTGGTTACAGATGATCCGGAGACAGTCGATAAAATCAGAATGTTTCGCAATCACGGCATTACCAGGGATCCGGCATTATTTAAGCATCCTCCCATACCCTCATCCTCTCATACACCTCCATCCTGGTATTATGAGATGCTCGAACTTGGGTATAACTACCGGATAACGGATATCCAGTGTGCACTTGGCATAAGCCAGCTAAAAAAACTCCCTCAATGGATTAAAAAAAGGCAGGAAATAGCAAAATTTTATGATGACTCATTTGAAGGCATCAGCTCAATTGAGCCGCTTACCGTTAGAGATAATATCATTCATGCATATCACTTATACGTTATAAAACTGCAAACAAAAAACCGGGACACTGTTTTTAACGAACTCAGAAACGCAGGTATAGGGGTAAACGTTCATTATATCCCCGTTCATCTTCACCCCTTTTACCGCAAACATTTAGGAACAGGATACGGGCTGTGTCCGGGGGCAGAAAGCGTATATAAGAATATTTTGACTCTGCCTGTTTTTCAAGCATTGTTAAAAAATCAACAGGATTTAGTCATAAAAACCCTCAAAAATATAGTTTAATATGAAAAATAGTGTTCTTGTTATAGCGGCACATCCAGATGATGAAGTTCTTGGTTGTGGGGGAACCATAGCCAGACTTTCAGCAGAAGGTAAATCAGTTTCAGTAGTTTTTTTAGCTGATGGAGTAACCTCACGAGAACAAAATGAAGTACCGAATCAACATAAAATTTCTACACGCCATATTTCTGCCAACAATGCCTGTAAAATAATAGGGGCTCAAATCTCTGGTTTTGGCGATTTTCCAGATAATCAGTTCGATAAAATTCCTATGCTGAAAATTATTAAATATGTTGAAACCATGATTGAGAAACACAGTCCTGATACTATTTTTACCCACAGCGCCTGCGATTTGAACATTGATCATAAAATAGCTAATCAAGCTGTTGTAACCGCCTGCCGCCCCCAAAAAGGATATCCGGTCAAAACCATATTATTTTTTGAAACACCTTCAAGCACCGAGTGGCAGGTTCCAGGATTTGTCAATCTATTTGCTCCGAACTGGTTTGTCGATATTACGGATACAATAAACCTTAAACTCAAAGCTCTTAGAGCATACAAGGATGAATTAAAATCATGGCCTCATCCCCGTTCAATACAAGGGGTTGATCATCTCACCCGCTGGCGGGGTGCAACAATAGGAGTAGAAGCAGCAGAGGCATTTATGTTGGGAAGAAATATAATATGAATAAAAGATCCATGTGCAAAACTGTTGCTGTAATTTCCCCTCAAGTAAGTAACATAAACATATAATTTCTATTCAATCTAAGGAATACTTTATTTGTTTTTATATAATTTCAGCAAACATTTTAAGACTATAATTTTTGTAAATATGACAAATCAAAACAATATATCAAAACTCTGTCTTGGAACTGTACAATTTGGTATGGATTACGGGATATCGAATCATAAGGGCAAAACTCCAAAAAAAGAAGTTATGCAAATTATGGAATTGGCACACAGTGTAGGTATACGCTACTTAGACACCGCAAGCCAATATGGCAACAGTGAGAAGATCATTGGCGAGACAGTGCCAGTAGGGCATGAATTCAAAATAATCACCAAAACACCCCATTTGAAAACTGATAAAGTTGACCAAGAACATGTTAATATACTTTTGGAAACTTTTGAGCAATCTTTAAATAAGCTCAAAGTTTCTAAAGTTTACGGCTTATTGTTCCATAATGTTGAAGACCTTCTTGTCCAAGACGGAGAAAAGCTTTACTATGCAATACATGAACTGAAGGCTGCTGGAAAGGTTGAAAATGTCGGGATATCTGTTTATAATGCCGGTCAGATTGATGCAGTTATTAGTCGATATGAAATCGATATTATTCAAGTTCCTGTCAGCATCTTAGACCAGCGCCTGATCCAAAGCGGACATCTTAAAGCCTTAAATGAGCTCGGTGTTGAAATACATGCTCGATCGATTTTCTTGCAGGGGCTTCTATTGATGAATCCGAATAAGTTGTCCGCTCAATTTGATTCAGCTTATAAGCTATTGAATAAACTTTATATGGTTTGTACCCAATG
The DNA here is from genome assembly GCA_964566035.1 of uncultured Thermodesulfobacteriota bacterium. GTDB lineage: Bacteria > Desulfobacterota > WTBG01 > CAIYCZ01 > CAIRTM01 > CAZMHH01. Next base: position 7,278 of record CAZMHH010000098.1, on the reverse strand, counting down.
CGGGACAACTCCGCTATCTGCCTGTATAAGATTTGTCTTGGAGTTACCCGAAATAAAGCAATTAGTGGTTGGAGTTACCTCAAAAAAAGAACTGGTAGATATATTTGAAGCTGCTAAGAACGGAACTGGTCTACAAGATTATTCCTGTTTTTCCTGTAATAACGATGCGATCCTCAATCCAGTACAATGGAAACACTAAAAGCAAAAACCATCGGAATAATTCAGGCCAGAATGGGCTCGTCCAGACTTTATGGGAAAATCTTATATCCTTTACATGGAATCCCACTTTTGGGGATACTTATGGAAAGGATTAAAGGAGCTGCAGTTAAACAATGGTGGTTGGCAACAACTGAGGAAAAAGAAGATGACCTGACAGCAAATTGGGGTAAAGCTTTAGGTTTGCGTGTTTTCAGGGGCAGTTCAGATGACGTGCTATCCCGTTTCATCAACATAATAGGATCGGAAAATCCGGATTATGTAGTAAGGATAACTGCTGATGATCCTTTTATTGATAGTAAAATAATTAACCTAATGCTTGAACAGGCTTATACAATGTCCTCAAAATATTCATTGTTATCTGCCGGTTCCACTTTACCTTTAGGCTATGTCCCTGGGGTTTTCATCGCTAATGACCTAGTGCAAATTGAGTCAGAAATCCCGGCAGAACAGCCATTTCATAGGTCACATGTTGTTTCATGGTTTACGGTTAAAAATATGGAAAAAACTTTTTCTCCTCCAGATAACTGGCCCACTCGAGCAAACTGGCGTTGGACTGTGGATACAATTGAAGATGCTCACATGGCGGAAGCGGCGTTTAATCTTTTTGGATCACAATGGGCAACAATAACCTATCCGGACATAGTTTTTATACTTGATAAACATCCGGATGTTACTTCGATAAACTTACGTATTCGACAAAAAACGATTGATGAAGGTTGAATGAATGTCGATTAATTATTTTAATTTGAGTGGAAAAGTTATCGGACTTACAGGTGGCAGTGGGTACCTAGGTAGGGCAATGGCATTAGGGCTGGCAAAATCTGGGGCAGATGTATTTATCTGTGGAAGAAATGAGCAAAGGCTAAATAAAGTAATTTCAGACTCTAAAAAACTATCCTTACCTGGAACGATTTCATGCCAAATTGTTGATATCACCAGTATTGACAATGTTGAACAATTTTTAAGTTATATATATGAACAAAACGGATCTTTGCACGGATGGATAAATAACGCAGCTTCTTCCGTGAATCAACTCTTAGGCAACTTAACTCAGGAAGGAATATCATCAACAATAAACTCTTGTTTAACAAGTGTTATGCTTATTACACAGGCAGTTACTGAAAGAATGTGCCCTAAAATAGGAGGTTCCATCGTAAATATCTCATCTATGTACGGTGTTGTTTCACCGCAACCAAGAATGTACTCTAATTGTCCAGACTATCATAATCCACCAGCGTATGGTGCAGCCAAAGCCGGAATAATACAGTTTACAAAATATGCCGCCTGTCATTATGCCAAAAACAATATTAGAGTTAATTGTATTTCACCCGGTCCTTTTCCAGATAGTAGCGTTCAAAATAATTTTGAGTTTATAAATAATATCAAAAGTCGTGTGCCTTTAGGCAGAATCGGGTCAGCAAGTGAAATTGTTGGTCCGGCGATATTTCTTTTATCTGATGCTTCAAGTTTTGTTACAGGGCATAATTTATGTGTTGATGGCGGATGGACATCTTGGTAAAAACTAAATTATTAAAGCTTATTGTTTATGCATAGTAACTATCACATGATCTTCATCTATTCAAACAATAATCTTTACTAATACATAAAGTTAACATGAAGGACAGTGAACTCATTATTCGTACTGCAAGTAATAATGAATGCCACATTCAAAAAAATATATTCTAATAGCCGAATATTATAACCCTACACCCGTAGAGATGGAATATAGAGGACATAGAGAAAAACTTTTTAAACGAGATTTTGCCGGTGAAATGATGGACCAATATAACGACCTGACGTTGGTAGACTATGGCTTTGTTTATCACCGGGATCCTTTTCCCCAGGATGATATTACATGGTTTTTAATGAAAAAATAATAAGATTAGATAAACAACCTGTCCAAGATATTGATACTGCGCAAGACTTAAAATCTGCAGTATATATGTTGGGAATTTTACAGACCATGCACCAAGTCTGACTTATAAAAACAGAAAAAAATGATCGGAAAACTCTATCTTAGGCCGTCTAACATAGACGATTGCAGCTTAATATACGATATTATTACAGACCCTCTTGTAATACAGGCTACTTTTAAACAAAAAAGCATTCTATGGGATGAACATAAAAAATGGTATTTTGAGTCTATATCAAACCCTAAAAGATTGATGTATGTCATTGAAGACTATAATAAGAACATTATAGGTCAGTTAAGATTTGATATCGAAGCAGATAAAGCAGAGGTTTCTATTGTTTTAAATAAACAAAGTCGTGGCCAGGGTTATGGGGCGAAGGCATTATATCTTGGTTGCATTGAAGTAAACAATAAAACAGGAATTAAGGAATATTATGCATATATCAAAAATGGTAACCGACAGTCACTAAAAACTTTCAGAAAAGCCGGTTTTATTTACAGCGGTTACACATATATCGAAGGGATTAAAGCAGATATGGTTATTTACAAAACTAAAGCATGATTTAACGCATGATAACGGATATGCGCTCAACTTTCTATATACATTTACTATGTGACAGTCTGCCAAGTTCAGGGCTCGGCCATGCAAGACGATCATTGGCTTTGGGTAAAGAATTAGCATCTATGGGGTGTTGTGTAAAATACTTCCTGTTAGAAAATTCACTGCTTGATCTTTTTCAACAATCAGGTGTTCACTATACACTGCTAACAGATACTAAAGATCCTGCTGCTTTTGCATCTTCGGTAGAAGACAGCAAAGAGTCTATTGTCATCATTGATACATACCTGTTGACAAAGACTTTTATTGACAAGCTTGGGAGATTATTGCCTGATTTACCGGTCATTGCCTTCGACGACTATGGTGAGAAAGCAGGGTTTCCAGTGCTTGGAATTATTAATCCCGGATTTGGAGCCAAGAATATAGCCTATCCCGGACGGTTTGCGCTGTTTAGTGCCTTGGGACCCGAATTTTTACCCCTTCCTGAAACATGCCTCAAATCAGTTACCTTTCATTATCCAAGAAAACCTTTTGGAGGGTCCGTCGAGCGATTACTTCTGGTCATGGGAGGCGGTGATCCTGAGAACCAAACCATACGGCTTGTTAATATACTGAAAAAGACAAAAAAAATTCCAAGAATTGAAGTTGTAGCAGGTCCACAATATGGTTCTATACAGGAATTAAAAAATATCTGCAATGATAAGGAAAGATTTACTTTGCACCATAATCCTGTTGATTTTCATCTGATTGCTTCAAAATGTGATTTGGCGGTATCAGGGTCAGGTTTGACTGTTTATGAACTGCTTTATTTAGGCATTCCGGTCATTACACTCTCTTTGGCTGACAATCAGGACCCTACAGCAAAAGCTCTGGAGAAAGACAAGTTGGGGATTAACATAGGACGTTTTGATGAGGTTTCGGATCAAGATATTGAGTCTGTTTTAGAAGAAGCCTGGTCTGATCCTCAACGCCTGCATAATATGTCGGAGAATGGACAAAAAAAAATCGACGGGTTGGGGGCAGGGAGACTTGCCAAACGCATACTTGAAATCGCAGCCCATTTTAGGGGCAATAGATATTCTCTTGAAGATGTTACTGATGAATATCAAAAATCTTCCACAGAATTAGAGCCATATAAAATGGCATGTTGGGGGTCTCAGGAAGGTATGATCAACAGATTTTACCTGGGACTTGATCTGCTTGATTTAAAAGAAGTCAAAAGCTGGCTTGATGTAGGCTGTGGCCCCGGTGATTTCTTTTTAACAGCAAAAAAGAGAATCTCTCCTCAAAAATTTATTGGCTTAGATATCTGTAAAGAAACTCTATCGCTTGCACTCAAAAGGTGTAATTCAAATAATAATGTAAAGTTTTATTGCCAGTCCTTTATGGATCCCATTGAGGGGGAACCTTTTGAACTTGTAACCTGTATTGGTGTTCTGCAAAAATGCGGCTATTTAGTTCATCAGGCTATTCAGAGGCTTGCTGAGTTGGTCTCAGAAGGAGGAACGCTTCTTTTAACAACAAAAAACCTGTCATGGAACAGGTTCAACGATCCTGGGTTTAAGCCCTACACCGGACACGCCTGGTATTTACCGGATCAGATTAAAAAAGAATTACGCAATACAGGATTTGATATACATGATATGAGAGGGTTTGAGCCAAGGGGAAAACACTGGCTGCCAATTAATGATGCACATAGTTTAATGGTTCTTGCGAAAAAAAGATGATTGATGCCCATGTCTATAGTTTGCCTGCTGAACTTCGCAACCTTGAAGCAAAAGCGCTGAAACATGAAATAGCTATTAAACGAGCTATTTACAATCATTCGGAAGGCTCTTACGCTCTCCGTTTGAGTGACCCTTCCATGATTGTCAAATCAATGGATGAAAGCGGCATACACAAATCTGTTCTTGTCAGTTTACCATGGAACCGGCTCAAGCATTGTTATATAAACAATAACCATGTCTTAGAATGGGCTTCAAAATCCGACAGATTTTATGCTGTCTGCTCTGTCAGTATAATTGAAGAAGGTTATATATTCGAAGCCGAAAGAGTGATCAAAGCCGGTGCAATTGGATTAAAAATTAACACATCATGGCAAAACCAGAGATTGAACTCCAAAAAGGTTATAGAGATTGCTGATTATGCAGCTCAAAAGAATGTTTTTCTTATGGTTCATGTTGATCACGGTTTTAGGGTTTCTAAAACTTCTTCTGCAGAATTATTTGAACTTGCCCGGCAATGCCCTGAAACAAAGATAATTGCTGCACATCTTGGCGGTTTATTAGGACTTTATAACCTTAACAAAAAGGTTTCTCCCTGTCTTTGCAATATATGGTTTGACACGGCTGTATCATCTACTTTAGAAATGGTGAAATTTTACACTATGGCAGGATTGGTTGATAAGTTAATATTTGGTTCGGATTTTCCCTTTAATCACAGCCACAGCCAGAAACAGGTTGTTGATGGATTGAAGTCTTTAAACTTTGAAGATGAAGAACTCGGCAAAATATTTTCCCTCAATTTAAAGTCATTGGCGGGTATTTAAATGACAATAATCAGCGGACATCAACCGGCCTATTTGCCATGGTTAGGACTGCTTCATAAAGCAAGTCTTTCTGATATATTTGTATATATGGATGATGTACAGTTCTTAGACAGAGACTTTAATCATAGAAATAGAATTGTTACACCAAAAGGAGATACAATCTGGCTAACGGTTCCGATTTCCCGTAAATCTTCTGCTTCTAATATTATAAAGGAAACATATATAAGCAGAGAAAACTCTTCACGTTCATGGCAGGAAAAACACTGGTCGTCAATACAATCATGTTACGGAAAAGCACCATATTTCAAAATATATTCACCCTTCTTTAAGTGGCTCTACTTAGATAATAAATGGGAGAAGCTTGCAGACCTGAATCTTATAATTTTAAAACAGGTTTTTCAATGGTTTAATATAAAAACAGAGATTATAATCGGTTCTGATCAAGGTTTTACAGAAAAGAAATCCAAGCTTATACTACAGCACTGTATGCGGTTTAATGCAGATACTTTAATAACAGGAACCTTGGGCAGGAACTATATAGAGATGGATGATTTTGCTGCGGCAGGAGTGAAGGTAATTTTCCAGGATTATAACCATCCTCTATATTCTCAGATATGCAAAAATTTTGTTCCTAAACTTGCTTTTGTTGATATTCTTTTCAATCATGGTCCAGATTCTGCAAGGATTATGAGAGAAGGGAATGTGGGGAAGACGGAGGTCTGAGGTCGGATATCGGACATCGGACCTCGATCTTTTCAAAACAGGAGCAGCCATTGCGAATAAATTCGGCAAAAGATCTTGATGTCTACAGGGCAGCTTATGAGTTGGCCATGCAGGTTTTTCACGTGAGCAAGAGCTGGCCGAAAGAAGAGAGGTATTCCCTGACAGACCAGATCAGAAGGTCATCTCGTTCCGTCTGTTCGAATTTGCGTGAGGCGTGGGCTAAACGCAGGTATGAAGCACATTTTGTTTCAAAGCTTTCAGACTGTGATGGTGAGAATAGCGAAACTGACACTTGGCTCGATTTTGCAAAGGATTGCGGCTATCTTGAGGAAAACAAACATTGTCAACTTTCAGAAATGTGCCAACGTATCGGCGCGATGCTTGGTTCCATGATCAAGAACCCAATCCCTTTCGTTTATAAACAGTAGTGATGGGAGATCGGACCTCGGACGTCGGCTCTCCGATCTCGATCTTTCCACCTTCCGACCACAAGCCCAGGTTCCACTATGAGCCCAAAACCAATTCAAATCGAAAACCGCCTTATTGGCCAGGGTCATCCTGTGTTCATCATTGCCGAGATCGGGGTGAATCATAACGGGGACAAGGATTTGGCCAAGCGGACCATTGAAGCCGCGGCCAGGGCCGGGGCTGACTGCGTCAAATTTCAGACATGGCGGGCTGAGGAGTTTATGGCGGACCGGGATTTGGAGTATGAATATTTCTCAAAGGGTGGGCTGGTCAAAGAAAAAATGTACGACATGTTCAAACGTCTTGAGCTGCCTTTGCAGTGGCACAGGGAGTTGTTTGAACATGCCAGGAGCCTTGGTCTGGTTCCGCTGACATCCGTGGCTGACCCATTGAGTACTGACGCGGCCCTGGAGGCAGGCGTAAACGCCTTGAAACTGGCTTCCGAGGACCTGATCAATCTGCCGCTTCTGGAGTATGTGGCAACCAAGGATGTACCCCTTATCCTTTCCACGGGTATGGCTGATGAGATCGAAATCAGGGACGCCCTGGACATCATGAAACGTCATAACGTTCTAGTCAGAACCATCTTTTTGCATTGCGTGTCTCTTTACCCAACCAAGGATGACGAAGCCAGTTTACTGCGCATGCAGGCCATCCAGGAACTTACAGGGTGCATCCCCGGGTATTCCGATCATACCACAGGCCCGGAGGCATGCGTTGGCGCTGTCGCCCTTGGCGCGTGCGTTCTGGAAAAACATTTTACCCTGGACAAGGGGCTGCCTGGACCAGATCACGCCATGAGCGCGGACCCTGTCGAGCTGGGCGCAATTGTCAAAGCTGTGAGGCGGA
>CAZMHH010000097.1:0-13934 GCA_964566035.1 uncultured Thermodesulfobacteriota bacterium | reverse complement strand
TTCTTTCCTCTGCGTGGCTTGGCGTTCTCTGCGAGAGGAAAAGATTTTCAATGCTACAAAAAGGAAAAAGATATGCGAGCAATAGAGATAAAGTCAAAATAGTAGTGAGTGTTAATTCTTAATTTTATTTTTTGGGGAGGTTTTCACCAATGAAAGAATGGATTGATATTAACCCCGATGTTATGCTCGGGAAACCCGTGATTAAGGGCACAAGGGTTCCAGTGGAATTGATAGTCCGCAAGCTCGGCGAGGGAAGCACGGTTGAGGAAATTTTAGATGCGTATCCGCACTTGACAAGAGAAGCCGTACAGGCAGCTTTTTTGTATGCAGCCAGCCTTATCGACAATGAACCATGGTTTGAAGTAAAAACAGAAGCGGGACAGAATAATGCTCAAATTCCTTGCTGATGAAAGTTGTGACTTTGCTATTTATTGTTCGAAGGTTAATGGCTGAAAAATATGACGTGAAAGCTGTATCCACAGCAATGCCCGGCGCAAATGATCCTGAAGTGCTTCAAATAGCCGAAAAAGAGGGTCGGTTGTTGCTTACAGAGGATAAAGATTTTGGTGAGTGGATATTTGCACATGGGGCATTAGCAACCGGTGTGCTTTTTTTTCGTTATCCCTCACGGTTTCGCAACACAATTGCTGAAATGGCCTGTGAAATTATCCGGCTAAATGGCGATAATCTTTTTGAATGTTTTACCGTTATTGAAGTTGGAAGATATCGAATCCGAAAGCTTCCATAAAGAAAACAGTGGCGAGCTGCAAGATTCAAGCAGTTATCAGGTGTCAGGAAAAACTAAAAGCAGAAAACCATTATGGGACGCGGATTAACGCGGATTTGGCGGATAAATAAAGTAACATAAGAGCAGCTACCAGCTGTCAGGCATCAGCTTTCAGCAAAACCCTTAAAGGCAAGTATAGTTTCCTGACTTTTGCTTCCCGCTCACCGCTTATGCTCTCTGCTCATTTCTCACTTCTGACTTCCCCTCCCCGCTTTCCCCTTTCATCCTTTCCCTCTTGGAGCTTGAAACTTGTTACTGTTTTAGCTTTTATGGTTTTACTTACCAGCTTAACAGCTATTTATGCCATTATCCCGACACTTTTTTCCTACCAAACACACCCTTTTCAACATATTAAATACCCCTAACCACATGTAATATCATATTTTTTAAAACTGGCACATCCATTGCTTAATATTTACTCATTAAATAATTAAAACAGATTCAAGTAACAAGGAGCAAGATTCAAGAAGAAACATTCTATCCTAATAAAACAGTAAAAAGCCCTCCGAACCCCCCTCTCCCTCGACGGGAGAGGGCCGGGGAGAGGGTGATATAAGAATAATTAAGATAAGTTATAAAATATCTCTCGATCAGTTTTTGTATTAAAGAGAATAAACAATGATTTTCAACCGATTCATCAAACTTAACTTTTCTACTAAAATGCATATAAATGCATTTATATTATAGATTTATGCTTTTTTATATAATTTTTTATCAGCGTTCATTCGCGTAAATCCGCGTACTCAATTGAATCTGTTTTTACATTCAACAGGGGTGTCCCATTAAATTAAATTTAGGATTGTTATGAATTCAGACAATATTCAAGACTTAATCCTTGAGGCAGAAGGGTTGATTCAGCAGGGGCATCTGCTTAAGGGAAAACAGATACTCGATCAGGTGCTTTTAGAAGATGATAGAAATATTGAAGCGCTAAACGATATGGCATACCTGCTCTATCAGGAGGGAGATTACGAGGAAGCCTTCGGGTTTATAAAAAAGGCAAGGGAAATTGATCCGGAATGTAAGATTACGATAGGGAATGAAAAACAAATAGTTGAGGCGTTACCCCAAAAACCTCTTTATATAAGTATTCAATCAGAAAAATCTGAATACAAAGTTTCTGCAATTGTATCAACATACAACTCCGAGAAATTTATACGGGGATGCCTTGAGGATTTAATCGATCAAACGCTGTATAAAAAAGGGCAGCTTGAAATTATAGTAATTGACAGCGCTTCACCGGAGAACGAGGGAACTATTGTCAAAGAATTTCAAGATAAATATCCGCACATACGTTATATCAGAACACCTGAGCGGGAGACGCTTTATGCTGCATGGAACAGGGGTATCAAAATTGCTAAAGGCAAATATATAACAAACGCAAATACGGATGACAGGCATCGAGAGGATACATTTGAGGTACTCAGCAAACACCTTGATAAAAATCAGGAGGCAGCTCTTGTGTACGCTGACTGCCATGTTTCAACAACTCCCAATGAAACTTGGAACGACAACGACAAGCAACGTACCTATCATTACCCTGATTTTTTTGCTCCAATTGTAGCTCTCCACTATCAGTTTGGCCCTCAACCCATGTGGCGCAGGAGAATACATAACACCATAGGTTATTTTAACGAGGATTTCAAGGCTGCTGGCGACTATGATTTCAATTTTAGATTCAATTTGCACTTCAAAGCCTTGCATATAAAAGAAACCCTGGGGCTGTACCTGAAACATTCCGGTGCAATAACCTACCGCGACAAAACAACCTCGAATGAAACCGGTCTGATAACTTCATTGTACAGAAACCCGGAAACAATAGAAAAGCTTTACATAAAAGAAAACGTTTCCTGTCAAACTTCTGAAGAAAAAGCAAAAACGCATATGGATATGGGAATCAGGGCATTAAACTATTACCCTCCCTGGAAAGAGGGCAGAAATTCCGCTGATCTTGATTTTGCATTAAACTGTTTTAAAAAAGCAACCCAATTAAACAGCGGATGGATTGCCGCAAGACACAACCTGCAAATCATACACGATTTAAAAAAACAGCTGAAAACAAACACCCCTGTACCGCATTCTTGGAAAATTGCTGTAACCCAGTCCGGCTTGGATTTTCCATCCCAGCACGATTTAAGTTTCAAAGATTTACCTAATCATAAATCTGTATTCAAACAGGACTCTCTCGCTGTTCAAAAGAAGAAAAAAACAGAGTCCTTTTACAATCCTAACAAGTTCTTGGCAACATCTGCGTCCGTACCCCAATGGAAAAGGACTGTTCCCAAAGTTCTGATGATTTGCCACAACCTCCCGCCCTATCGTTACGGCGGCGCACAATTGTATGCACTGAACCTTGCAAAGGAAATGAAAAAAAATAAACTTGCCGAGGTTGAGATATTGCATCCTGTTTTCCGAGAACAGTATGTACGTTCCGAAATCATCCGGGATGAATTTGAGGAAATTACGGTCAACAGGCTCTCAAAAGATTTTACCCATGGTTTTGAAAATAGTGTCCGGCATCCTGTTGTAGCAAAGCTTTTGGATGAATTTTTGACAAAATACCATTTTGACGCCATCCATATTCACAGCCTAGGACAGTTGTCCGCGGCCCCTGTAGAAATCGCTGAAAAACACAATATCCCAGTAACCATTACGCTACATGACCACTGGTTTCTCTGTTTTTACTGGTTTTTGATCACTCCTGATCAGAAACGTTGTACTGGTCCGGAATCGATAGACAAGTGCACGCGTTGTCTCATAAAACATTATAAGTACGCACATCCTTCAAAGGTCAGCTACGAAAAAGTTTACAGCTACCTGAAATACCGGAAGGACTACTTTTTGGAAAACCTGAAAAAGATAAAAAAACTTTTTGGTCCAAGCCACTACCTGGCAGATACCTTCGGCAAGTACGGCATAAAAGGTATAGAGGTCAAACCATTGGGATTGCCCCCGACCATCCCCTCTGTGAAAACAAATCATTCAGATATACATTTCGGTTACATGAGTCAGCTTTCCTATCAAAAAGGGATCAACTTCCTGATCAACGCTTTTGAAAAAATTAAAAACCCCAGGGCCAAGCTGTTTGTTTACGGAAAGACATACAAACCCGATTTCAGCACCAGGATTCTGAAAAGGATAGAAAAAAATCCAAACATATATTATATGGGTGAATATGGCCCCGGCATCATCCATGAAATCATGGCAACCCTGGATTTGCTGGTTGTTCCATCTCTGTCCGAAACTTACGGGCTAGTCATCCAGGAAGCTTTTCAGCATCGGGTCCCTGTTATTGCCAGTAACAACAGTGCCATACCCGAACTGGTAAAAGACGACAAAAACGGATTGCTTTTTAAGACTGGGGATGTGGATGACCTGGCGGATAAAATTCAAACCGTTTGCCATAACCCCTGCCTGTTAGAAAAATGGAGAAACAATATTAGTGAAGTTCGAACCATATCCGATGACGCGGATTTTTACGCAGCGGTATATTCCGTCAGTCAGCAAGAAAAGCGGAAACTTACGGTACAGTTTTACGTTCAGAAAAATGTCCACTGGCCCATGTTTGAAAGCCTGTATGAGTATCTTAAAAAACACCGTAATATTAGTGAAATAATTATATGCCTTCCAGATATATCTAACTTAATTGGTGCGCAAAATTATGAATTACCTGAAAAGTTGCTGAATTCAGGTGCTACTATTGTTGCAAATCCCAGGCAAAAGAAAGTCGACGTGACTTTTATTGCTGACACCATTGCAGGAAAGGTTGCGGGATGCGGAAAAATTGTTAATATTGGACATGGCACAATATCAAAGGGATATTATTTTACAGAGAGTTTCTGGACAGAGCGTGAAAACTGGGTTGATCTGCTGTGTGTGCCGGGTGCGTATGCTGCTGAGAAGTTTTCAAATGTGCTCAAAACAAGGGTTGTTGCCACAGGTATGCCGAAGCTCGATCCGGTGTTTTCAGGGGTCTATGACCGGAAATATCTGGGAGAACTCTTGCAGCTTGACCCGACTAAAAAAATAATTCTCTATGCCCCTACGTTTAATATAGACCTGAGCTCTGTTTATGATTGCCAAAACAGATTTCCAGAACTCAGGGGGGCTGACAGGTATCTGCTTGTAAAACTACATGGTTCTACTACACCGGAAGCAGTTAACACATATCGCAGCATGGCAAAACGGTTCAGCGATATCATATTTATCGAAGATCCCAACATCGCTCCGTATATAGGCGGAGCTGATATTATGATTTCGGACGTTTCTTCTGCTTTTATGGAGTTTATGGCTCTTGACAAACCTGTTCTTCTCTACAACAACCCGAAAAGACAGAACTATCACGGCTACAACGAAGCAGATGTTGAATATGCATGGAGAGATCTTGCAACACAGGTAGACAGCTTCGAAGAACTAAAAGACAAGCTTCAGATAATAATTGATAAAGGAGATGATGGGCGATCGGATATACGCAGACGGTATGCTTCTGAACTCTTTGCTGATAAACACGGCAATGCCTGTGAGAATGTCTGGCATGAAACATTGGCTACTATAAATAACCCCTCTACAAAAACACTGCCTGTATTTTCAGTTGTTATGGCAATTACTGAAGACAATTTTTTTGCTGTGCGTTCTGCTGTTTATAATTTAGAGTTCTACTCTGTCATGCCGATAAATCTTATACTGGTAACAGGGAAGGTTAACGACGATATTTCCAGACTAATTCAAACCTATAAAAAATACGGTCAGTTTACAGGTGTTACAATTGTTGAGATTGAATCGAATTTATCTCTGGAAGAGATGAGACTTGTGGGTATTCGTAAAGCAAAAACGGATTTTATAATATGGATGGATGAAAGTGTAGATGTTTATAAAAACTTCGATTATATAATATATAAAACTTTTCTGAACCATCCGGAAAAAACCGCATTGACAGGACTTGCCATATGTGATGAACAGCAAGTAAATGCATTAAAATATATAGCTCCAGCCGAAGGAATGAATATCCAGCGTTATGCTTATGAGTTTCTGAATAAATATAACGGTAAAGAAGTAGAAAATCTAAATCTAACAAAACTCCCCCCATTGATAGCTTTTAAGAGTAATTCTACAGATGACCAGGATTTTCAGAACATCGATACCTTCAAAACGGCAATGCTGCCCAAAATTGATCTTTGCCCGTCACTTTTTTACTCTTTTATACCAGATTCAGAAATGGCTGTAATTAAAAATTTCTGGGTATCAAGGGATAAGATACCACTGTCTGAACGAATAAATATTGCTAAGGATATTCTTAACATCTATTTTTATCCTGATGTTGCAGAACAGCTATTATTCGATCAACTCGCGAGCGGAATTCCAAAAAGGGAATTAATTAAAAGTATAGGGAAATCGCTTTTCATGCGGTTTTATGATTTAAGGTACAAAACTAAAATCATAGAAACTTTCCATGATTATTCTTCTTTTTGTAATATGCTTAAAAAAGAGGTTGATTTGGTAGAAGAGATTTCAGATGGAAAAAAATCGGCAACCTCCTTATCGGATATGCGGGTAGCAGCTCCAGAGAAGCCATTGCGCGCTCTATTCTACTTCTTCAAAAATGTACATATTCCGGTTTTAATTCCGATATACAAAAAATTAAAAGAGACGCATCCGGATGCGGAGATTGCATTCGGGTATATGGAGCATGCACCTCAGATACGCGCAGGGTTTATGCCTGAGGAATTAAATCTGCTGAAGGCTTTCGGTGAGAAGATGTATGCTGTGCCGCAGGAGTTTAAACCTGATATCACATTTATAGCTGATTCTGCTTACCCCTGGGTTCAGGATTGCGGCAAACTTGTGCATGTTGGTCATGGGGTGTTGTCCAAGGGGCAGTATTACACAAATACTGATACCGCCCGGCGCGAAGAGCAGGCGGATATAATATGTGTTCCAGGATTATACCACGAAGAGGTGATGAAAAACATTATCTCAAAACCGGTTACCGCCACTGGTATGGCAAAGCTTGACTCTGTTTTTTCAGGCAAAATGAACCGGGATGCAGCCATCAGAAAATACGGACTGCCGCAGAACACCTTCAGGTATGTTCTTTTTGCACCGACCTTTAATGATGAACTTTCTGCCGTTCCTTTTGTCGAGGACAGAATCGGTGATGTTGTGCCTGATGATAAAACCCTTGTTATTGTCAAGCTTCACGGCTCTGCCAAGAAGGAGTATAAAGAGATGTATCACCGGCTTGTGAGCAGAGATCCGCGGGTGATCTATGCCGATGAGCAGGATATCGCCCCTCTGCTTGCCCTTTGTGATCTTATGATTTCGGATGTATCCTCTGCTATGATGGAGTTTGCAGCACTTGACAAACCCCTTGTGCTCTTTAACAACCCTAACTGGAAGACCTATCAGAACTATAACCCTGATGATATTGAGTTTAAGTGGCGGGATATCGGCTGCCAGACCAAGGATATCTACGAGATAACGCAGGCGGTTGCAGAAAACCTTGCGCAGCCGGACAGATATGCAGAGAAAAGGAAGGAATATACAGACCAGCTCTTTGCAAACAAGTATGACGGAAGGGCAGCAGAACGGATCGTGGAGGCTGCCATGGATATGTGTGGCTTGGGCAGGTCTTGATTTGGATGACGCGGATAAAACATTAAAGGCAAAAGCTATGGGACTCGGAAAGCAGTGGCAAGCTTCAAGATTCAAGTTGAAAGCAAAGGCAAAATAGGACGCGGATGACGCGGATTAAGAACGTAAAAAATAAAAAAAGGGATTAGACAAGATGTACAGGATTTACATCGCCCTGTGGCAATGTGGTTTTCATGTCTGAAAAACCTTATTCTTTTGTCAAGGAATTGTCAAGACTTTTCAAATCCGCGCTGATCCGCGCAAATCCGCCTGCCCCGTGAAATGTGTAACCTATTTTACCGGGGTGTCCTATTGTCTGTTAAGTATTTCAAACATCTTGACAATTATAACGGACCTCATTATAATATAACCCATGATAAAAAACTTTAAGTCTGCCGGCGCTGAAGATATTTTTGATGGCGTAGCATCTCAGGCAGCTCGAAGATGTTGCCCTCAATCTATTTGGCCGGTTGCTTGCCGGAAGCTGGATCAAATCAACAGAGTCCGAGAGATCAATGAACTTAAAGTGCCCCCTGGGAATCGCTTGGAACGTTTGAAAGGCATCCAGGAGAATCAATACAGTATCCGCATTAATCTACAATATAGCATTTGTTTTAAATGGGAGAAAGGTCATGCCTATGAGCTCGAAATCACAGATTACCACTGATGTTGGAAGACGGTTGCCTCGAAATCGCCCCCCGACCCATCCCGGGGAGATGCTTTTCGAGGAGTTCATCAAGCCACTTGATCTGACACAGGCAGAACTAGCTCGTTGCCTGGGCGTTTCTTACCCTCGTCTAAACGAAATTATAAAAGGCAGGCGTTCGGTGACTCCGGACACGGCATTGCGGCTGTCTCGTGTTCTGGGTATGTCTGCTGATTTCTGGCTGGGCTTGCAACAGGACTGGGATCTTTGGCATGCAATGAACAGTCATGAAGCAAAACAGATTAATCGCCTGAAACCAATTCCCAGAGATCAACATTCTTTTGCATAATGCCGGGATGATGGTAAGGGCTGGGGTCAGGTCTTGAAATATAAGTTGCCAAGATTCAAGCAAGCAAAGGCAAAATGGGACGCGGATTTGCGCGGATTTGGCGGATAAAACATTAAAGGCAAAGGCAATGGGACGCGGAAAGCAGTGGCAAGCTGCAAGACACAAGATTCAAGCAGTTATCAGGTGTCAGCAGTCAGCTATCAGGAAAAACTAAAAGCTGAAAACCCTTATGGGACGCCCCAGTGAAACAAAGGCAAAACAGGTTTCACGGGGCAAGCGGATGAACGCGGATTTGAGGGATTAAAAACAAAAAGCTTTTAAATCTGTGTTGATCTGCGTCAATCAGCGTCCCCATATTGCCTTTAAATCTCAGTGTATGCGCGTTAATCTGTGTTCCATCAGTATCCGTTGTTTTTTCCCTTGCCACTGTTAAAAAATTATCTTAAAATTATACTGCTTATGTGTGTTACAAAAAATAGGGGTTAAAGTTATGCAAGCATTAAGGATAATAGCAAAGCCTGAAAACCACAAAATAACAATTGACATTCCTTCTGAGATGATGGCAGATTCATTTGAGGTTATCGTTCTTGAGAATACAAAGCAGACCGAAAAAAAGAGCATCCGTCGCAAACCACCGGTTGAATTAAAAGAATCAGAAATTTATGATGATTTAATTGAGCCTGCTGTTTCGGTAAATGACTGGGAAGTGTTAAAATGATTTTGCTTGATACTCATATATGGGTTCGGTGGTTGACTTCATCTGACCTCAAGCCGGATATTATATCCCTTATTGAAAACACCGAGGAAATTGCTGTTTCAGCGATTTCTTGCTGGGAAGTTGCATATCTTGTTAAACATAATCGAATGAAGCTGCCCATTCCGATCGAAAGATGGGTTGAGATAGGGCTATACACTGCCCAAATAAGCTGTTTGCCTATAGATGAACAAATAGCACTTCTTTCAGCCAATCTTCCCGACCATCATCGTGACCCCGCAGATCGGATTATTATTGCAACAGCAATTAAATATGGTTCAAAAATCATTTCCCTTGATGCCAACTTTCAACTATATGAGCAACTTAGCGGATTGATTATACCCAGTTGATGATTCTATCTGGAAAGGCGGTATGAGACCCGTAAAGCAGCAGGAGGGGGCTGGGCAGGTCTTGAAATATAAGTTGCCAAGATACCCCGGTGAAATTCGCTGCGCTGATACTTCGTACCCCGATAAAACCCGCTTTCGCTCAACAGCTTGTGGCTGTGTTTTATTGGGTAAATATTTCACAGGGCAAGCAAGCAAAGGCAATATGGGACACCCCAGTGAAATAAAAGCCAAAGAGTGATTTCACGGGGCAGGCGGATGATCGCGGATTTGAGGGATTAAAAAACAAAAAGTTTTTGAATCCGCGTTCATCTGCGTCAATCCGTGTCCTATCATTAGGGGCAGGCGGGCAAAAATTGACTTTAAACTTTAAATTCATGTCCGGATCTGTTAATATATAAGATAACTTTCCTTAAAAAGGGTCATATATGGGAAACCCTGCAAACCATATTTATGAGATACTGCCTGAATTGACTGATAAATTTCCATCTATTGAAGTATTCTATCTCTTTGGTTCACAGGCAGCAGATACAGCTTCAAAAGAGAGTGATGTGGATGTTGCTGTGTTCATTGACGAGAAAGCATATCAAGACAACCCTCTTCTGGATCTGGAAATAGGTCTGCTTATTGAAGAAAAGCTTAAGCGCAGGGTTGATGTTGTGGTTCTTCAAAGGGTATCCCCGATACTTCAGCACCAGGTTCTTGCAAAAGGGATTCGTCTGTTTGAAAGGACCCCTGCCGTACGGGCAGTTAAAGAGTTAATTTCTTTCAAGCGCTATGTGGATGCAAAACATTATCAACAAAAGAGAATAAGACTGTCTCATGGTAAATATTGATATCATATCACGACTGCTTGTTAGCATAGAGGGTTTCGTTACTGATTTGCGAAATGCGGATGACATTACTTATGACCGCTTTATTTCTGATATCCGGGCACAAAGGTTTGTCGAACGTACGCTACAGATTGCAGCAGAGGCATGCATTGACTTGACGCATCACATCATCTCAGATGAAAAATGGCGGGAACCGGACAGCTACGCAGATGCCTTTACCATTCTTGCAGAACATGGTGTGATTACCCCGGAGCAGGCAAAACAATATTGCCTTATGGCTCGTTTCCGCAATAAAATTGTTCATTTTTACGAAAATGTTGATCTGCAGCAGGTATTTGCAATATTCAAAAATCACTTGGATGATTTTGATGAATTTGTAACAACCATTCGGAAATGGATTTCAAGACAGGCTTCTGAGTTTAAATCTCAATGACCCGAATAAACAATGGGACGCGGAAAGCAGTGGCAAGCTGCAAGACACAAGATTCAAGCAGGTATCAGGTGTCAGCAGTCAGCTATCAGGAAAAACTAAAAAGCAGAAAACCATTATGGGACGCGGATTAACGCCCCAGTTAAATAAAAGCTAAAACATGATTTAACCCCAGTAAAACAAAAGCAAAAGTGGGTTTCACGGGGCGGGGTAAACGGATGACGCAGATTAAAAACATCAAAAAAAAGATTGATATCGCCGAAAGGCGATTTTTTTTGATGAAATGCCTTATCCTGTTGATCCTGTCAAAAAACTGATTTTCAAATCCGCGTTGATCCGCGCAAATCCGTGTCCTATAATTCAGGGTTGGGTTGGTCTCTATATGGAAACGACAAAAGGTGATTTTCATGACTCTTTAAGGAATCATCAAATATATAAAAACCAATTAAGTAGATAGCTGTTTTTATTAGAAAAAGGTTGACTGTCATGTTTGATAGGGTAAAATACTTTGAGGTATTGAACAGATAACGAGAATAAAAAAAGCATAGTAGACGGAATAAATCCAAAGAAAGATAAATATTTATGTTAGACCTGCACCGGTTAAAGATATTCAAAAAGGTTGCTGAAATGAAGAGCTATACTATAGCTGCAAAAGAACTCTATTTAACACAGCCCACAGTAAGCCAGCATATTGCCCAACTTGAAGAATACATAGGGTCGAAGGTTTTTGACAGAACATCAAAGGAGGTATTACTTACCCGCGAAGGAGAAATACTCTGTAAATTTGCAAAAAAAATTATAGCCCTGACAGATGAGGCTGAACAGACAATTAAGCTTTATAAAGGATTAAAAAGCGGACACATTGTAATTGGCGCAAGCACTATTCCGGGAGAATATATAATTCCCTCAATGCTTGGCAGGTTCAGAACCGCATATCCAGGTATAAATAGTTCTATTAGAATAGGTGATACTGAAGAAATTATACAGCTTTTGATCGATTATTCCGTTGATATCGGCATTGTGGGCGCTAAGGTAGAAAACAGGCAGATTGATTATACACCTTTTGACAAGGACGAACTTATAATTATTGTACCTTCAAACCATAAATGGAATAAAAATTCAGCTGTATCAACTGACGAGATTGTAGAAGAACCTTTTGTGTTAAGGGAAAAAGGTTCAGGAACACGTATAACTTTTGAGAGAGCCATAGAAAAGCAAGGTGTTAATCCTCAGCACCTTAAAGTAACAGCAGAAATGGGAAGTTCAACTGCAGTAAAACAGGCTGTAAAAGCAGGGCTTGGCGTTTCAGTAATATCAAAAAAGGCGGTTACTGAGGAATTAAAATATAAACTTATAAAAGGGCTTACTGTAAAAGGGGTTGATTTAACAAGACCTTTTTATGTCATACAGAACAGAAAAAGAACACAGTCTCCCTTATGCAGGGCTTTTGTTGATTTTATAAAAAAGTGAAGGAGCAGATGTGTAAAAAATAACTCAGTTGTAGGCTATATGGAAAAGAGAGAAACCCTTTGAATGTATTTCTAAGAAACACCGAATTTATTATGGTTATTAATATGAAAACGATTATTGAAAGATGAAAAGGAAAAAAGCATGCAAATCGATGAAACGAAACTAAACAACATGGTTCAAAAGGTAATAGAGGATATTGGAGCGACATTTCATTCTCCACTTGTTCTGATAGGGGAAAAGCTCGGGCTTTTTAAAGCAATGGCTGGAGCAGGATTAATGACTGCCCGTGAAATTGCGGAAAAGACAGATACCTTTGAGCGTTATGTTGGCGAATGGCTTCCGGCAATGGCCTCCGGCGGTTATGTCGAATATGATCCTGAAACCGGCAAATATTTTCTTTCTCCTGAGCAGGAATTTGTACTGGCAAATGAAAAAAGCCCTGCCTATCTTCCAGGGGCTTTTCAGGCTGCTACTGCTGCAATAAGGTCTGAGGCAAAGATTGAAAAAGCTTTTGTAACAGGCCAGGGAGTTGGATGGCATGAGCATGACCCTGAACTCTATTTCGGGGCGGAGCGGTTCTATAAGCCGAACTATGTTGCAAACCTTACAACATCCTGGATACCCTCGCTTGACGGTGTTGAGGAGAAACTTAAAAAAGGGGCTACTGTTGTTGATGTTGGATGCGGTTATGGTGTTTCAACCATACTGCTTGCCGAGGCATATCCAAATTCACGTTTTACAGGTGTTGATTATCATGACTTTTCAATAGAGTGGGCAAAAAAAAGGGCTCTGGAGGCAGGGGTTTCAGAAAGGGTATCTTTTCTGCCCTGCAGCGCAAAGGATATACCCTTGCACAACACCTATGACCTGATAACAATGTTTGACTGCCTTCATGATATGGGAGACCCTGTCGGGGTAGCAAGACACATGAGCAGTATTTTAAAAGCTGATGGAAGCTGGATGATTGTAGAGCCAAGAGCCGGTGACCGGATTGAGGATAATCTAAATCCTGTGGGCAGACTCTTTTACTGTGCATCTGTTCTTCTTTGTGTTTCAGGAGCAATCGATCAGGAAGCGGAGATGGTGCTTGGCGGGCAGGCAGGTGAAGCCAAAATCCGAGAGGTTGTAACCAAAGGAGGTTTTACCCGTTTCCGGAGAGCAACAGAAACTCCTATAAATCTGGTGTTTGAGGCAAAAATATAACTGCAAAATAACCCTTTAGCCCCGTGCTGAGCGGGGCTAAAAAGAATCAGCGGAGGCGGGATAGTAGCGTCCGTTACATTATTTTATAAATGCCTTATCAACCCTTTCATAGAAAGATTCGATAACAGGATTTAATATAGAAGATATGTCTTCAAAAAACTTTTTTCCAAAAGGTGTAAGTGAGTAGTATTTTCGGTTTGCTCCCTGAACCGAGGGTTTTTCCTGGCTCTTAAGTATCCCTTCGGATTCCATTGTCCGAAGCCTTTTATAAAGGTTGTTTCTGTCTATATCAAACTCTCCCCCCGTTACCTGAAAGACCTCATCTTTTATTTGATACGCATATTTTGGTCCCTTGTTAATAAGGGTTAGCACAATATACTGCAAAAAACCACGTTTAAGGTCAAATATCATCTGGTTCATATAGCTATTAATTATCATCTCTTTTTTTGCGCCCTTTTTTTTATCTGTCATAATAGTTCCCTTTT
>CAZMHH010000096.1:0-14115 GCA_964566035.1 uncultured Thermodesulfobacteriota bacterium | reverse complement strand
ATCATTATTGTAAATAAATATATTGCACAAAAATCAATTGCGACACAGTCACCCGAGGGAGAGGGAGCTTTTTAGACTTTTTACGGGCTCATCAAATAAGAATAAGTTCTTACAGTTTCAAATCAACCGTAAAGAACATGCTTCTGCCCGGCAGAGGATATCCTGCAACATCATAGGTATGACGGTTGGTCAGGTTTTTTACCTCAAATGTAAATGTCACCCATTTTAATGGAGTTAATGAAAATCCAATATTCTGGAATGTCCGTCTTCTGATTATTTCAGAGTTTGCCCTGTCAAGATAGTTTTTATCCATAAAATCAATCTCATAAAAAAACCTGTATTTTGTCTTGTGAAACTCAAGTCTGTTAAAAACCTGATATTCAGGTCTCCCGGGAAGCCTGTTGCCCCTCCAGTATGCAACACTGCTTCTGTCTTCAGAATCCTGAATTGTAAAGTTGCCTGAGAGCCTTAAATGAAGGGGAAATTCCAGTTTCCAGAAAAACTCATGTCCTTTAATAACCGCCTCTGAAATGTTCATTGCAATTGATGTACGCTGAGAGTTCTGGATAAACAGAATAAGATCTTCCATTTCACTGCGGAAATATGAGTATTCAAAAACAAAAGACTTAATTATCCTGCTGAAATTATGTTGCAGTTTTATGCCCATATCCCAGTTTAAGCCTTTCTCAGGCTTCAAGCTGGTGTTTCCTATAATAGCTCCCCTGTCTCCGAAAAGTTCATAAAAGGCAGGCATTCGGAAATATTTACCGACATTGCCACGTACAGAAACAGAATCAGTCAGGTTAATGACAGCGCCAACCTTTCTTGTCAAATGTTCTTCTGTTTTGCTGCTTTCAGGTGAAATGGGAAGCATTGAAAAAGGAACCCTGCCGCCGAACCTGTTATTATAACGGTTATATTTAATTGATGGATTTATAATAATCCTGCCGCCAAAAAGATATATTTCATCCTCTATACTGAAAGTAAAAGAATCTCTTTTCTGTTTGTCTGTTGAACGTTTAATTCTTTCCCTTGCATTTTCTGTAAAACCATACAGATACCCTACCCTTTTGGTGTATTCTGGTTGGCTTAAATCTGCAAGCCTGTCTTTTGACCTGAATGTCTCTCTGGATACTTCCCCAAGTATTGTAATGTTCTGATGCTGTCCGATTAAAAATGAGAACAGAAGCTGGGCAGTCAGGCAATTTGTGTCATCTCTGTTGTTCTGGCTGCCGATACCGATTTCTCCTTTCAGGTCTCTGAATTTCTGTCTCTGAAAGCTGTTGGACAGAAGAAGCTCCGCATTTAAAAAAGAGAATAGAAAACCTGTTTTTGAAATTCGCAAATGTGACAGATTCCTTAAGGTTCTAAGCCCTGCATCCCTTGACTGAAAACTGCCAATTCCAGGCACTCCCTGTTTTTTATTAAAAAGGTCGTTTTGAAAATCGACCCGGTAGCCTGCTGGAAAATCATAGCCTGTCTTAATAAGAAGGTCTTCAGAATGAAAAGCATTGTTGCGCCTGTGTGTCCATTCATCATCTTGCTTGTTGTATGGGGTGGCCTTATCATCCTTGAACCTGAAATCTCCCCGGCTCTCTGTCCGGTTGAAAAAAAACACATAGTCAAACCTGTTAAACCGCTGTGATGCAAAAAGATTTGTTTTATGGGTTTTAAATGAACCGAAACTGTAGTTTAACCTAAAATCTCTTTTTTTTGCCTTCTTTGTAACAATGTTTACAACTCCGCCTATAGCTGATGTGCCAAAGCGGGCAGGTGAGCTTCCTCGATAGACTTCTATTTGTTCAACATTGTCAATTGGAATGTCAGCTACGTTGACAACCCCTGAAACAGCTCTGTTTAAAAGTATTCCATCAAGATAAATTACGACCTGCTGAGCTGAAGAACCTCGTATTGATACTGTGCTGAAACCACCAAGCCCGCCATACTGTTTAACATTCAGACCAACCGTCTGGTCAAGTATCTCAGGAATGGATGACACCTGTGATGGAATATCCTCCGCATTAATAACAGTAACAAAACCTGAAACATCTGCTACAGGTTGAACTTCTTTTTCTTCCCGGACAACCACTTCTCCCAGATCCACTGTTTCTCCTTTGGAAATGCCAGGGATGAAAATTAATAAGACTGTGAAGATGACTAAAAAAAAATTCAAAATATCCCCAATAGCAGGTAGCTGGTAAGATAGTGGCTATTAACCTGTTAAGCAAAATCAGAAACTAAAAACAGATTTAAACTATGAGCCAGCAGCTAAATTGCTAAAAATACTCAAACCTTTTCCTGTGTTTGATTATCAGATAGATGAAAAAGGGTCCGCCCATCAATGATGTTAAAACCCCGATTCTCAGATCAACATTTATTATCAGTCTTACAAAAAGATCTGAATAGATAATGAGCAAGGCTCCAAGGAGCCCTGCAAACAGAATAAGCTTTCTGTTGTCAGGCCCCACAATTCCTCTCATAATATGTGGAGCAAGCAGCCCCACAAAACCAATGACCCCTGCCACCGCAATTGACGCACCCGTCAGAAGAGCAGCAAACAGAAGCAGACAGTTTCTTGATCTGTTCACATTGACCCCGAGTGTGGCTGCGGTCTCTTCGCTGATCATCAGAATATTCAGGTCTTTAACAAAAAAATAAGCTCCTGCAAAACCGGTTAAAACTGCAGGAAACACTATTAACACATGCTCCCATGATCGGTTGTTTAAATCTCCCATCAGCCATGTCACAATTACTCTGCCGACATCAAACTCCCTTGTGCTTAAGGTTATGACAAATGAAGTTAGAGCTCCAAAGATTAATCCCAGGGCAATACCTGCAAGAAGCAGGGTTGATACATTGGTATGGCCCCTTGTTGTTGCAATAAAAAAAACAGTAAAAAGAGCGCCCATGGCAAAAATTACGGCAAACACTGGAACCGCAAACAGTGAAACCGATGCCAGCCCAAGATATATTGCGGTAACAGCCCCGAAAGCAGCTCCTGAACTTATGCCTATAATATCAGGGCTTGCCATGGGGTTTTTAAAAACACCCTGCATGATAACCCCTGCTGCAGACAGAGCCATTCCAACAAAAAACGCAACTGCAAGCCTTGGCATCCGTCCATTCCATATAATTGTAGTCTCAACCTCACCGACAGAATATGAGAAAAAGGCTGTTTTATTTAATATAATTTTGACAACGTCCAGAACATCAATATCCCAGGCGCCAGAAGAGAGGGAGATTAACCCGCCTGCTGCTGTTATTAAAACCATAATAATAAAGATAGCTAAATCTTTTTTAAATTTGCTCATTACTGTATGCAATATGTAAAAGAATTTTTGCGGTTAATAATATAAACTGCGAGCTTGCCCCCATGTAAACGGGATCAATAGAATAAACCCTGTTTTTTTTTATTGCATCAGCATGGGAAAGAAGCGGGTTGTCTTTAATAAGCTTTTTATTTCCGTTTCCTGCAGGCAGAATAATTATATCAGGGTTGTGTTTCAGCAGTGTTTCATAATCAACCTGTGCCCATGAAGAAATTCCCATTTCAGTTCCAACATTTACAGCGCCTATGAGGCTGCATATTGAATTAAAACTTGTTGCTCTGCCGGGAACATATCCGCCTTGTGCATAGTAGAGAATATGAGGATGAGGATGGTTTTCAGGGATCTGTTCTTTAATGCCTTCAATGGTTTCATCTATAATTTTAACAAGGGCAATAGCATTATTTTTCTCACCAATAATGTCCCCAATCAGAAGTATCTGCTCTTTTATAGACTCAATATCTCCAAAGTAACCAATATCAAAATTAAGCAAACCTGTCTGTTTAAGCTTTGTTTTGAATGTATCATCAGAATAAAAGGCTGTGAATACAATATCAGGCTGAAGACCGATTATTAGTTCTGTCTGCTGAGTGGAAAAGATTTTAGTATCATCTGTTATCTCTTCTGCAATAAAACTTATTTTAGGGTCTGTTACAGCATTGTTAAAACCGACAATTCTTTCTCTTGGGCATATTGACCACAATATCTCAGCCACTCCCACAGGATGAGATATTATCCGCATGGGTTTTGATGGCATAAAAAATTCTTTATTCTCTTCATGGAAAGAATCATTTCTGAAATCATATTTCCGGTCAATATATTTAATGGTTCTTTGCCATTGCTGTTCAGATGAGTCATCTGCTCTTACAAAACTGAGCTGTTGTTTAAGGATATTTATTTCCGGTGCAATGTCTGCATAGAACCCTTCTGCGGCATCACATAACTGAAAGCAGGCACAGATACTCAATATCGCAGATAAGATAGTTTTAATTTTTTTCATAACTCTGACCCAATCTCGAGCGAAAAACCGCAGGGCTGCCTTGAACACTCAAATTTTATAAATTTAACTTAATGAAAAATCGAAGAAAGTGTGTGTGCCATCGTTAAGTTGCAACAGTTTAACTCCGAAAACACTGTTTATATTGTCAACAGAAAAAGCCTCATCAGAACTGCCGGAAAACAGAACCCTTCCCTGATGAAGGATTGATATTGTGTCACAATATTTTTTAGCAAGGTTAAGATCATGCATATTGATCACGACAGCCTTACCCGATTTTTTAAGACCTGCAAGCAGTTCCATTATCTGAAGGGTGTGAAGAATATCAAGGTTTGAGGTGGGCTCATCAAGAAGAATAATCTCAGCCTCTGTGCAGAGAGCCCTTGCTATTATAGCAAGTTGACCTTCGCCTCCGGATAATTCATTTATATTTCTGTCCTTTAGTTCATAACAGTGGGTTTCATGAAGAGCTATTTCAATTTTCTTTCTGTCATTTATGCTTAACAGTTCAAAACGTCCTGCATGAGGGTTTCTGCCCATTGCAACCACATCATAAACAGAAACAGGAAAAGTAATTTGCGTGTTTTGAGGAACAAGGGTTACAATCCTGCTTAGCTCTTTTCTCGAAAACTTATTATAGTCCATTGCTTGAACCATTATTTTGCCTGTCTGGGGTTTCCATATCCGGCACAGGTTTTTAAGCAGGGTGGTTTTACCGGATCCATTAGGACCGATAATTCCATGAATTTTCCCCTTTTCAAATTTCAGGTTAATGTCCTTTAAAATCGCTTTTTGGGCTATTGAAAAAAATATATTTTCAGCCTTTGCAACACACATTTGTGTATGATCCTTTTTCGACTACGATTTCGAATAAAAAGTTTCAAGTTCCAAGCTTCAAGATGCAAGTTTCAAGTAAAATCTTTTTATGTCTTTGCTTATCAGACAACAGCTTAATCCCGCGAAGCGCGGGACTTATCAGCTGCTTTTGATGATAGCTGCTTATGGCTACGAGCTACTTCCGGACCATCAGTTCTATTATCTGCTTAACTGATTTCTGGATGTAGGGATTGCTGTTCAGAACAGAGTTTAGCATATCAGCATTGTTATAGTAAAAATCAACAAACATTCTGCCTGCTGCTGTTTTTACTAAATAATTATCCCTGAAATTTCTTAAATCTGAAAGTTTTTCCTCATCACCTGCAAACATCTCCTCCATCGGACAGGGGGGAATCACTGAATGCTCAACAATAACCATACATGCCGGAGGCAGACCGACATCAATAGGTTCACTTGTTATCTCCACGTTGGTTCTGACATCAAAAACCCTGATACCCGGTTTTTCCATGGTTCTGTCGGCTACAAATAAATAATCACCGTCAAGCAGAATATCGCTGTGAATAAAACCTGTCTGAGGGTTGTGAATAGGCTCCACGTTCATACTTCCCAAATCAAACTTAACAATGCTTGTAAAATAATCCGCATCGGTTATAAGCCCATAGCCTTGAGTTGAGTTGACCATCTCTATTGCTCTGCCAAGAACCCCTGCGCCCAATGTCCCCCCGAAATCATCCTTTGTCATCAGTATGCCTTCAGCTTCTTTTGTGACAGGATTGATATACTCAAGCCCCCCTTCAACCATTGAAAAATAGCCCCCAGCCTCAGCAACCATTATTTTATCAACTCCTCTTACGTACTGCATGTCAACAGGGTTTGTTCTGGAAAGCTCTATACTGTCAAGAACCGTATCTGTTTCCGGGTCAACGATGGCGATGACACTGAAATCAGTCGGTTCATAATAATTGTCCCGGTCAAGCCTTTGAGCTGTGATATAAACCCTGCCGTCATGATAGAGCATCCTGTCTATTTCGGGCAGTCCGTCACTGTCGGAAAAAACAGACATATCAATTCTTCCGCTCTCACTGCCTGTCATCGGATGGATGATGCTGATATAATCCTTATCATACATGGTCAGATATGCTTTAGAGTCATTTAAAACGAGTATATCATGAGGGTGGGTTCCTGCGCCTGTTGAATACTGATTAGCGGGTCTTTCAAAGTCGTTTCTGTCAAATACGTTAACATTATTGGTCATAAACCTTCCTACCACATATACCTTTTCCCCAAAACTTCTTACATAAGCATCAGAGGGCAGAGAGCCTGTTTTAATGGTGTCAACCGACAATGAGTCAAGATTAATAACTGCGTGTCCTCCTGTTTCATAATCGCTTGTAACAACAAAAAGTTTTCTGCTTTGAGCCTCAGCCTCGAATGAAAAAAACAGTAAAAACAAAAAAATTCCTGCCAGTACTTTCTTCAGTCTTGAACACATCAATCTCTCTCCTTGTTTGAAAATTAATTAAACGGTAAAAAAACAAAAAACCCCCACACCGTTTCGGGTGCGGGGGCAGGAAAGGTAAAAAATCTCACCCGTCCATTTTCCGCGAAATGGCATGGATGACATAACATTGCATGGCAAGGTTTTCTGACTCCCGGATCATCCTACTTGCTTTTACCTTCCCGAAACAGAAAAAATTTCAGTGGCATCATTTAAAGCTTTTGTCACCGGTTACAGCGGCGGGACCGTGATGGATTTACACCATCTTCCCTTGAAAAACCATACAAGCTGTCTGTTTTATATTCTATTAAGAATAGATAAAACAGCCCGGTTTGTCAAATATTTTTTTTATTCTTGTTAAACTGGAAGAAAATCTAAAAATTGCTTATAATGGAAGTTTACAATTCGGTTCGCGACAACAGCAGAAAGCAGATTGCAGAAGTCAGGAGCAGGTGATTTATAAAAACTGGGAGTCTTCCCTTTAACTTTGTTGATCCCGTAAAAGGTTCTCCACTGTCACCTATAATCCCGCAAAGCGAGGGGAAAGTTCTCATAAGGTGCTTAAAGAGGTTTCTCTCTTAGTTAGAAATGATGAAACAGTAAAAAGCCCAAAAACAACCATATTGTCATTTCCAACCTTGCGACAGCAGGCTGAGAAATCTCGTTGTTTCAGTGTGTTATGAGATCTCTCACTTCGTTCGAGATGACAGATGTGGACTTTTTACTGTTCCATCAGAAATGACATAAGGGTTCTGTTTTGACTGTTTACGTATCCATCAACTTCTAATGATTACTATCACTCAATCACTTTATTAAAAAAGGAGAAATGAAATATGATTGAAATACTTTCAAAAGGCGGGATACTTATGATACCCATTCTGCTCTGTTCGGTGGTTTCACTTGCAATAATACTTGAAAGAGGATACAGATTCTTAAAAATAAAGACTGACACAAGTTCTTTCCTTGAACCTGTTCTAAGTGATGTCCGGCAAGGCAGATCCGAACAGGCTCTGAATACCCTGAATACCAAACATGGGGTTGTGGCAAGAGTTTTAAGCGCAGGCATAAAAGATTATCTTCGATACAGCGAAGAAAGTCTTATGGAAAAAGCCATCGTAAGAGCCGGCTCTCATGAACTTTCTCTTCTTGAACGCAATCTCAGAGGCTTACAGGTTATTGCAAATGTGGCTCCGCTTCTTGGACTGCTTGGAACAGTTACAGGAATGATAAAGGCATTTATGCAGATAGAAAACTACGGTGGCGTGGTTGATCCTTCTCAGCTTGCAGGAGGTATCTGGGAGGCAATGATAACAACTGCAACGGGTTTGAGCATTGCCATACCGTCTCTGCTTTTTTACAGTTACTTCCTTGGAAGGATTGACAGGGCTGAGGCTTCCATGAAAAGTGCCGCTCTTGATTTGCTTGAGTCTATAAGGGAGAAGAGTTAACATGACCTTTGATAGAACTAAAAGATCAGCCGGTGATATAAACATCACGCCTTTAATTGATATGGTTTTTCTGCTTATAATCTTCTTCCTGCTTACATCAAGTTTTATACGCGATACAGGCATCAAAATCAATCTCCCGGATGCTGCTTCAGTATCAGTTCATGAAAGAAATGATATTACGGTTTCAATACTTGGTAACGGGAAAATATTTCTTGACGGAAAAGAGGTTAAAATTGAAACTCTCGAGAATATACTGAAAGCAGAATATATAAGAAAAAACTTAAAAACCGTAACAGTCAAATCAGATAAAGACAATACAGTGGAAATACTAATTGATGTAATTGATATTATCAATAAATCCGGCGCAGAAACCCTTACAATAGCAGCAGACAAAAAGGGCAATCCGTAAAAAAATGAAACCTTTGCAGAACAGATCATTTATTGTTTTTTTTACTCTTTCGTTTTTTATACACCTCGGTATTTTTATTGTACTGGGATACTTAACTCCTCTGCCTGTTTTAAAACAGCCGGGCCCAATGAGAATTTTTATTGAGAAACCGTCTCATGTGCCTCCTGCAGAAAGCCTCTCAAAGTCAAAGACCGACCAACCGCAGAAAAAAGAAGAGGTGAGGGCAGCTCAGGAGAATACAGCGCTTAAAAAAGCAGAACCGCCCGTTGAAACACCTCAAAAAAAGAGCGGAACTGAAAAACTTCCCGAGCCTCTGCTTATCGAAAAGAAAGCAGAGACATCTTTAAGCCCGGATCCTGCTCTGTCAGAGGAAACATCTGAAGGAAAAGAGGGAAAAACCGAAGAACTTGAAACGATAAAAACCTCAGAGCATATTCCTGTTTCAATTCCTCAACCTGACTCAGACGGATATATAGAGGAAAACCTTGATGATTTTTTAAGCCGGATCCTTTCCCGCATAGAAAAAGCAAAAAACTATCCTCTTGTAGCAAAAAGACGCGGCATGCAGGGGGAGGTAGTGTGCAGGTTTGTAATAACAAAAGACGGGGTGTTAAAGGATGCGGTGGTTATCTCCTCATCCCCTCATTCAATACTTGACAGGGCAGCACTTGATGCAATAAAAAAGGCAGTTCCTTATCCTGCATTTCCCGAATTTTATAAGGAGGAGAGTCTTACATCTTCTGTAACCATCCGCTTTGAACTGAATTAGAATTACCATTCCTGCAAAGGACTACTCAACAGGATACAGCATTTTGAACAATGTCAAAAACAGATACTTTATAAGCCAAAACACTAAATTGTAGGGTCTTCAATCCTGCCCATGAACAGTATTGTTCCTGAACGATCATCGCGTATAACAAATATAAATGGTTTTACAGCGTAAAAGCCGGCAGGCAAAGAAGTTTTGTTTATTTCCACAGCCGTAACCGCAGCAGCTTCCGTTCCCTCTTCATTTACCTCAATAAATGTCTTATGAATAATATCGGAGATGTAAAGGTCTCTTATGTCTTCTGCAAGGTTTAAAAATCCACCGGGTGAAAATGCCTTTTTCATCCCAAGCAGCTTGAATAAATCAACAAGACTTTTTTCATATTTAAATTTAAACCTCGGAAGAAGCACCGGTATTTCCCGGGGCGTGAGATCTGAAAAAAAACTCTCTATTCCTTCATCATCCATTCTCGAAATGAAACTGTCAAGCTGCTCGAAATGAGGGATAAAGCCATAAAAGGCAAATTTGTCTCTGCCGTAGGGGATTCGAACTGCTGTGTAACCGGATTTTTCTCCCCACGGGCTGGAGTAAAAATATAACTCCTGATTATCTTTAAACCTCATCATATATGCTTCTTTCTCCTGACCGTTTTCAAGTGTAAAAACCGACTTTTCTGTCAACCCTTTGTCAAATGTGATTTTCCATGCCGCTTTGAAATAGACAGCGTTTATCAGATACATAACTGTCAGGGGATCAATTTCAGTTATTATTTTTTCTATCCTCTCCATTGTGTTGGCACTTACCCACTGATTTATTTCATCAACAGCGGTCTGAGATTTAAAGTCAGCACAATAGGGCTCAGCCGAGTAACTTTTCTTAAGGCTTTCAAGGAAACTCTTTTTAACGCAGGGTTCAAACATTTTATCCATCCATACAGAATTTGCGATTGCAAGAAGCATATCCCTGTCAGCGTTTTCAAGACTGTTTATAAGGTAGAAAAAATCGTTGTTGATGGTTTCAATATCCATGTCATTGAAACCAAGCACAGATTTCATCTCTTCAATGTTTTCACCGCTTGCGCCCTGGAGAGCCATTGCAAGGGCGATTGAGATTGAAAGAGGGGAAATCATGACATTATTGCCTTTTTCCTGTCTGCACACAGCATCGAAAATTTTTACGGCAAGCTGGGAATTTGCTTTAACGACCTGATCTGTTACAGACTTTGCCATATCATCAGATTCCATATATTGCATTTCCTGTTCAGACGGGGTGTTGTTGTTTTCATCCTTGCATGAAAAAATAATAAACAGCGGTAGTACAAACAACGCAATTATTGAAAAATGCTTTTTCATCTTTGTTCCCTCCTGTATAGCTTTAATGTTTCTGTATATGGGTAAAAACCCATCCACACATTCATCTCTTTTAGGTTCTCCCATAGCCCGTTTATCAGCTATTAGATGTTTTTTTTATTTCTTCCACAAAAAGAGAAAGCTGTCTGAAAGACCGTCTTTTATCAGTTTCACCGATTTTTGTTCTGTTTACAGCCTCCTTCATAAAGTTTATGGTCTCATCATAAACATCTCTGTTCACAGGATACGGATAACCGTCTTTCCCTCCATGAGCGTAACTGAATCTGGCAGGGTCACGAAAGCTTGCTTCAGCGCCATAAACAATTTCAGACAGAAGACTTAAAGCACGCAGGGTTTTTGCACCTACCCCTCTTATTCCAAGCAGGGATTCAAAATCACATGGTTGTGTTTGGTATGTTTGAAGCATCACCTTGTGGAGATGTTTTTTGTTTATATCGGTTCTAATTATACTGTGGCGGGAAGGAAGATCAAGGCTTGAAATTTTTTCCACCCCTTTTATTATTCTGTCGGGGTGTTCTGAAGCAAAAAGAGTTGATGATTTCCTGTTCTCTTCAGCTTCAAGTGCCACCAGATTGAGTGTATTACTGTTTACAACACTTGAGCATACAGCACTGTGGGGTTCACAGACAAAGTTTACAGGTTCAAGGCTGAGCCAGTGGTATCTTCTTGCGTAATGTGAATCCTTGTCCATTCCCTGCTGAACAACGCACCATTGTCCCTGTCTGTTGAAAAAAAAGACATGGTGATAAAGCTGGTATCCGTCCTGCACAGCAGAGCTGTCAACCTTTGCCGACATTCTGCTTGCATAGACAAGGCTGTCTGGTTCGCATTTCAGGTGTTTGCCGTATCCTTGAATTTCATCAGGGGTTTTTCGTGAGGTTTTCCCTTTGCCGCCTGCAATGAAAAAGCCTGTCTCATGAGAGATATCTTTTGCAGCTTCCTTCATTGCCCCGCAGACTGTGGTGGTAAGCCCGCTGCTGTGCCAGTCAAACCCCAGCACGCAGCCGAAAGCCTGAAACCAGAAAGGGTCTGAAATTTTTTTCATAAGCTCCTGAGAACCAAGGTCTGAAAGCATGATAAGAATAATTTCACGGGCAAGTCTTTTCATTCGGTTAAAAAGCCAGGCTGGGGCTTTTCCTCCGTGAAGGGGCAGGTTTGCTGTACCTGTGCGCATGACTTAAATTTCCCTTAAATCAAAAAGTTATTCTGTTTGCTGCTTGTTTTAAGGAAGAGGTAACAAAGCATCTAATATTTTGTACTAAAAAGATTTAAGAAGTCAATTTGTTATTTTTTTTCAATATTAAAAGATTTTTTACTTATATATCAAGGGAATTTAACTGATTTTATTCTTTTGAAAATTGCTCCATATGTTTAGATGCACAGTTATGGCAACCCTAAAATAAATCTTTTCTCCTTGACATAATTGTTTATAGAATACTATATTATAAAAAAATCCTCAAATAGGGGCAAAAAGCATTAAAACATAATTATCATTTTCATTTATTATGTTTGCGGTTATATTTTTTAGCAGGAACAATATAACTACCCTTGTAAACATACAATATTAAAACCTCAAAGATGCTAGATGAGAGAAATTACAGTTGCAAATATTAAAACAGTCATTGATTTTGATACAAAACCTGCTATTTAAAAACCGTGTTTGGACAAATAATTTCACACATTGATTTTGTTATTAAGTTAAAAGCGGTAAATATTACAAAAAAAGGAAACACTGTGAAAAAACTTTTTTTAGTCTCAATACTTTTTATAGCGGTTGTTTACCTCGCATTTTTTTACAATCAGGATACTCGATATAAAGAGTCCTTTGAAGAAGTAATGGCAAAACTTGAAGAAGGCAACCACAAAGGAGCAATGAAAGATTTAGATAAAGCAATTGAGAATGGCCCGCAAAACTCAGAAGCTTATGCCGGCAGAGCAATTACCAGACTTGCACTCGGCAACCATAGCAAAGCATTGTCGGATTTAAACAGAGCAATAGAGATTGATCCTGAAAATGCAGATGCATATTCATGCAGGGGTGTTGTAAAATTTGAACTTGATGACTACAACGGTGCTATAACAGATTACAGCAGGGCAATAGAGCTTAACCCTGATGATACCGGGGCTTACTATGGCAGAGGGGTTGTGAAACTTGAAACCCAAGACTACCGTGGAGCATTTGAAGATTTAAACAGAGCAATAGAGATTAATCCTGAACTCGCGATAGCCTATCAGGGCAGAGGGACTGTAAGATTTGAAGCTGGAGATAAAGATGGAGCCTGTCTGGATTGGTGGAAGGCAGAGCGGCTTGGACTAAGGGATGCAAGTCAATTAATCAGTCGGTATTGCAGATCAACAGAGTAGTTTCACTGCCACGCCAAAGGTAATCTTCCAGTCCTTTTTAGTTTGCTTCGGGGTCCCGAAATTTTTACTGAATTTGACCTCCCAGTTTTTATCTCCCGAAAAAAGAGCCATATCCCTGCATAGCTGGATAACCCCGACTCCCGATGATTCAAGTGCAAATACCCGCTGTTCGGGTAAACGGCATTCGCCTCCGCCCATACATGGATTTGGAAAGCAGAGATTGCAGGGTCCTGCACCGAATACTGAGGTAACACAATCCCTGCCCGAAGCTCTGTTTATAGCCTTTCTTAATTTATTGACCATCACATCATGCCAGCCCCGGTATTTTGGCGGTTCAATAAAATCCATAGACTGTATTGCAATGAAAATGTCAGCATCATCAAGTTTTCTTCTTGTCTCCTCTGCTGTAAATGAAAATGGAGGACAGGCAGACATTTTCCCAAGTCCTGGACACAGACCAAACCCGATGCCTGCAACTTTAGCATACTCTTTAGGGAGCAGAAACATATTGCGGCACATTTCCCTTATGCGCTGATCAGTGATAATCAATGCCGAGGGCATCCAGGCAACTTTGGCAGCATACTCTCCCCGCTTTTTATCAAGTGCTCTGATAAAACCGATATCAATCATCTTTTTGATTTGAGGATGGTATTCAAGAAGTTTCTGTTTTTCACCATAAAGGCTGAGTTTCTTCTTATTAGTAGCAAATTTCCGGTAAGTCTCTGTATCACGAACTATGCAGTCGTGGATAACCTCTATATCGTATGCAACCTTTGGCTGGGACGGCATAAACAAATCTCCTCTGAAAAATTATTCTTCATTATAATAACAAATTCCAATGCTGACAGTTATAAAAACACACCTCTGTTTTATAGGAAAGTATAGAAAAATAGAGATGAAGTGTCAATCAAAAAAGCTCTTAGAATGTATCAGGGATGATTGACCAAAACATAAACAGTTATTTTAAGTCTGGATTTTAAAGATATATTAAATTGTTGCAGATGGTAACTTGCAGTCTTATATTTCATCCCCGCACTGTTTGCATGGCGCAATTGGTATCCTGATTTAGTGCGGACATCTTCAAGCTGTTTCTTTTT